>DXZU01000026.1 GCA_019419525.1 Collinsella sp. | reverse complement strand
GGACGCCGCCCTCTCAAGGCGGAGATCACCAGTTCGAATCTGGTACGGGCTACCACGCATCTGATACCCGGACTTCCTATGGAAGGCCGGGTTTTTTTATTTTCAAACAACCGTCTGCAATTCCCGTTTGAACCAGAGCTTTGCGTTCTGCTTATGGCCCTTACGGGTACAATATCCAAGATATTTTGACTGTTAGAAGGAGTCTCATGACGGAGTCCTCTCAGCATACGTCTAAGCCCCAGGTCGAGGTTGAGGCCTCGGGCGGAGATGACAATAAGAGCGCACGCCGCGGCGCCATCTTTATCGGCGTCGTGCTGGTAGGTTATATCGTCTATCTGGTGGTAACCGGGCAGATGGGGCAGTTCTGGGCCGCTATGTCGAGCGTCCAGGCGTCATGGCTCGTTGTCGCGTGTCTTTGCATGTTCATGTACCTGTTCTTTGGCATTGTGGCCTATGCGATCGCCGTCTGGCTCGATCCCAATTCGCCCGTCGGCATCCGCGACCTGATCTCGGTCGAGGCGAGTGGCATCTTCTTTGGTAACCTGACGCCCATGATGATGGGCTCCACCCCGGCTCAAATCTATCGCCTGACCAAGGCCGGCCAAAACGTGGGCGAGGCCGGCGCCACGCAATTCACGCGTTTTATCGTGTACCAGTTTGGCCTCGTTGCCTGGGGCGCTATCCTACTGCTTGCTCGCATGCCGTTTTTTGCCGAGCGCTATGGCGACATGACGTTGCTGTGCGTCTTTAGCTTTGGTGGGCACTGCTGCATCTTGCTGGGCATCTTCGCCGTCGCGCTCATGCCTAAGACCGTCACGCGCGTCGCCCATTGCATCATCAATTGGCTTGAGCGCATTGGTGTCTCGGCCACTAAGATCGAGGGATGGCGCACGTTTATCGATGGCGAGATCTACTCCTTCTCCGAGAAGTTCAAGCTTTCAGCCGGACATTTTTCTTCCATGCTGCTCACGGTGGTCATCACCATGCTGCAACTCGCGTTTTTCTATCTGGTGCCGTATTTCCTGATGCTTGCCTTTGGCCGCCACGAGGTCGACTTTTTCTCGGTCATGGCCGCGAGCGCCTTTGTCCAGCTGCTGAGCTCTGCGGTCCCCCTGCCCGGTGGAACTGGTGGCGCTGAGGGCGGCTTTGCATTGTTCTTGGGTCATTTCTTTGGGTCGGCTTCGACCGCCGGCTATCTGCTGTGGCGCCTCATTACGTTTATTGCGCCGACCATTTTGGCTGCGCCCCTGCTGGGACTTAAGAGCGCCCACAACGAGAGCATCCATGCGCGCTGGGATCGTGTGATGCGCAAGCTCGGCCGCACGCCTCAGACGCCCTCTGCGCCCACTATGCCGCACCCCACGAATGCTGTTACCGTTGATCCCAAGAAGCGCGCTCAGAAGGCTTCTGGGACCGCTAAGCCGGCTCATAAAGCCTATGTGCGCCAGACAGGCGATGGTATTCGCGTATCTCCGTCGGCACTCAATAAGAAGAAGCATCCCAAGTCGCAGTAGGGCAGTCGTGCGTTCTTCATGATGCGGGGCATATTTGTGCTGTATGGGGGATAATCCTCTTACGTAGATTATCTCTCATCTGTTGATGAATGCTTGCATATCGAAGGGACACGCCCATGGCAACCAGCAAACCGCGTCTTGACCGCCGCATCATTCGCAGCCGTAATGCCATCCTTTCGGCTTTCGAGCGCCTGCTCATGGAAAAGCCGCTGGCAGACATTACGGTGAGTGCCATCGCGCGCGAGGCCAATGTCGACCGCAAGACCTTTTACGTTCACTTTGGTACGGTTGACGGCCTGCTCGATGCCATTGCCGTCGATGTGGTGGAGATGATTGTCGACTCGGTCGAGAAAACGCTTGCTTCTATGGACGGTGACACCAGCGAGCGCGCTCTTGGCGCGGCGGCGACCTTCTTTAAAACCGTTAATGAGGCACTGTGCAACAACTTAGTGCTCAATCGTCAGCTGATCGAGAATATTCCGCTCGATGATTTCATGGCTCGTCTTCGTGCGCCGCTCGAACATGAGATTGCCGAGCGCGATCTGCTGCCCCAAGGTCTCAAGGATGAGATGTTCGACTACTATCTGGCGTTTTTGCTGTCGGGTATTATCGGTATCTATCGCACGTGGGCACTGTCTGACGGCTCGGTTCCTATCGAGCGCGTCTCTGAGGTCGCCAACGATCTGACTCTCAATGGTCTGTCGAGTCTGGAATCTCGCTTGGATTAGGCCTAGTTGGGCTCGTCGGCGTGGAAATCCCTGTTCACGAGGTTCTCCGGCGCCTTGGAGACCTCGCCGGTGTAGGAGCTGTAGCCTGAGGATCCTTAAAAGAAAGTCCAGTTTATTCTTCCCACTCCAAATGGGAATCCTCCGATGCGCCTTCGCATACTCGCATGACCTCGATACCATGCGAGCGTGCGAACTCGACGAGTTCTGCGTTGCGGGCGTTTATGGTGCCGAAGGCGGAGGGGCACACGATAAGGCGCGCGCAGTGGACGAGGAGCTCTTTGGCGCGGGCTATGGTTTTATCCCCGATCGGCTCGAAGGCGCGCTCGGCCACGCATTCCGTCGCCAGGTCGCGCGCGAGCTCGCAGTCGATGTCCCCTTCGTGCAGAACGCCCGCGTAGAACGCCTTGCCCTGTCGGATGAGCTGGCGAAACACAGCCGACCCCGTACCTGCGCCAGCGATGACGAACGTGTGCGCATCGCCGTGTGGGCGCCCAATTTCCACGCTGCCGAAGCGCTCGTTGAAGGTGCCATGTTTAAGGCCGTAGAGCTCGCCAATCGTCTCGCGCGTGAATATGTCCTCGGGTGCGCCGGCGCGGAAGACCCGGCCGTCCTTCACGCAAATCACCTTGTCGGCGCTTTTCTGCGCGAGCTCGAGTTCGTGGATGGACATGATGATAGCCACATTCCGCGATTTCGCAAGGTGGCGAAGTATTCGCAGCAGGTCGATCTGGTAGCGGATATCGAGATACGACGTGGGCTCGTCGAGCACGAGCACGCGCGGATCCTGCGCGATGGCGCGTGCGAGCATGACGCGCTGGCGTTGCCCGTCGCTTATCTGCATGAAGTCGCGCTCGGCGAGCTCTTCCACATGTGCGGTTTTCATGGCCTCGTCGACCCGACTATGGTCGTCGGGCGAGAGTGTGCCCATTCGCCCGGTGTAGGGATGCCTTCCCGCCTCTACGATATCGCGGCAGGTGAGGAGCTCGGTCCGGGGGCGATCTGTCAGCATAACGGCAAGGTTCCTTGCGAACTCCGCCGTCTTCCATCGGGAAATCTCCCGCCCGTCGAGCTCGACCGCGCCGGCAAGCGGTGCCAGATGGCGTGTGATGGTTTTCAAGATGGTCGACTTGCCCGAGCCGTTCGGCCCGATGAGCGCCACGACGTCGCCCGCGCGAACCTCCAGATCGACGCCTTCGACTACGACCTTCTTGTCGTAGCCCGCCGACAGGTCGCTTATGCGGAAAAGCGGCGCTCCGTCAGCCTGCGTTTCGACCGGGGTTTCGAGGTTCGACTCCGCTCGAAGGAGGCGTTCCGCACGCAGTTCCGCACGAGCCGAAAGTGTCTTCTGGCGCTTTCGTGCGAGCTCAGGACTGTCTAAGCATGGAATGTCCCCTCCGAGCGTTTTGGGCCGCGGCACGAATTCCCCCATCTACCTCACCCGCTTCTTCAGCATGAGCGCGATAACCACCGGCGCGCCGAAGATGGCAGTGACGGCGCTGATGGAAAGCTCGACGGGAGAGAACAGCGTGCGCGCGATCAAATCGCAACCCGCGCAGAAGATGGCGCCTCCCAAGAAGCACGCAGGAATCACGCGGATGGGCTTCGACGACTTCAGCGCCGACTTCACGAGATGCGGAACCGCGATGCCTACGAACGACACCGGACCAGCGAACGCGGTCACGCAGGCGGAGAGCATGCTCGCTAGAAGGACGAGCACCACGCGGAAGCGTGCGACGTTCACGCCGACGCTTTTCGCGTAGGCTTCTCCCAGCTGGAAGGCGGAAAGGGGCTTCGATATCGCGAATACGCATGCGCTCACGGTGATCACCACGACCACGATGACCGCGATGTCGTCCCAGCTCGAACCCGAGAAGCTACCCAAAGACCAGTTGTGCAGGTTCACGATGGACTGGTCGTCGGCGAAGGCGATGAGAAAGTTCGTCGCCGCCGAGCAGATGTATCCCACCATGACGCCCGCCACGATGAGCATGGCCATGGAACTTATGCGCCGTGCGATGAGGAGCACGAAGCCGATGGTGATAAGCGATCCCAGAAACGCTGCGGCCACCATGGCCGGCGAGGACATGGCCTGGTTCGCGCCCAGAAGCACGATCATCGTAAGCGCGACGACGAACTTTGCGCCCGAGGAGACGCCCAAGATGAACGGGTCGGCGATGGGGTTGTTGAAAAACGTCTGCAGCAGGAACCCGGAGAGCGAAAGTGCCCCGCCGAGAAGCACGGCTGAAAGCACGCGCGGCAGGCGAATCTCCCAGATGACTTGGCTTTCCATGGAATTGGCCGCGCCGCCCGAAAAGATGCCGGGGATGTGGTCTGCGGGCACGAGCACGCTCCCGATGCACAGGTTGGCCCCGACGAGCACGATGAGGACAACAGCGAGCAGCGCCGTCACGACGCGACACCGCGCGGCGCGCCCCGATTCGTCGTATGCCATGGTAAGCCGGCTTCTCATGGCGCTAGCCGAGCTTCCTCAGATAATGGAAGTCACTCGTGTCATCGCCGGTGAACGCCCCGTGCAGCTCGTCGATAATGTCGGCGGTAGAAGTCATCTGCTGGTACATGTCGGCGCTTGTGACCCAGACGTTGCCGTTCTTTACAGCTTTGAACTGCGACAATAGCGCGTTTTTGCCTACGAAGTCTTTCAAGGTGGCAACCGATTCGTCGATGGTGCCGTTGTAGACGATGATGTCGGCATCCTTCGCCGTCGCGTAGAAGCGCTCCATTTCGAGCGTTACTGACGAACCTGACGTCGACGCCGTCTGCGCGTCATCGAGCGCGTAGTTGCCGCCTGCAAGCTCGATCATCTGCGCCACGTAGTCGCCCGCCCGCCGCGTGACGGCGGCCCCGTTCGAGTTAATGTAGAAATACGCCACGGTTTTACCTGACGACGCGAGCCTCGACGTTTGCTCGACGCGGGCCTTCTGCTCGTTGAACAGGTGCGCGGCCTCGTCTTCCTTGTCGAACAGGACGCCGAAAAGCTTAATCCACTCGACGCGCCCGAGTGCTTCGGGCTCGCTCGACGACTGTTCGGTGAGCACGACGAGCCCGAGCTTCTGCAGCTTTTCCTTCACATCGGGCGTGTGGTTGATCATGGTGTTCTCGATGGCGAGCGTGCAGCCCGAGGCCGATATTCGCTCGTAGTCGGGCGCGCTGTACTTGCCGCCGTAGGCGATCGCCCCACTTTCGAGTGCGCTTTTGAAGCCCGCGACCGAGCAATCGTCGGCCTTCGTGCCCGACATGAGGATGTTGTCGTTCGCATCGAGCGCGTCGACCAGGCACATCGTCGCCGACGACACGAGGTACACCTTGTTGGCGGGACGCCTTATGACCGCGATGTCGGAGCTCAACCCATCAGGTACCTTCGCATCTTGCGGTACCACGAGGAAGCGCTCCCCGTTCGAAATGCAGATAAGCCGCAGGCCGCCTTCGTACTCGTCGACAGTGAAGTGCTCGGCGTATTCAAGCTGAAGCGCCCCCGTCGGCTCCCAGCCGCAGCCCAAATCGGCGTTGTGGAAGTCGGCCGCGGCGCTTGAAGCCGTTCCCGCAGGGGAGCCGCCGCTTGCATCGTCGCCCGATTTCTCCTTCATGGTGGATGAGTCGAAGTGGAGCGTGTAGTCGATGGTGTGCGGCGTCGACATGGCGACGGTCTCGGCCGACACGGCGATGTCCTCGTCGAGCGTGACGGGTATCTCGAACGTGGAGTTGCCGCCGTCGTTTACGGGCGCGTAGTCCACGCCGTTGACGGTCATTTTGTCGTAGTTCGAACTCGACCAGGTGATGGTCGCGGTGTAGGTGTCGCCATCCTTCACAATTGTGGTGGGTGAGGCGATGCTTGCGCGCCCTGACCCGCCGGAGAGCGAGACGCTCACAGTGTATTCCTGAGAGCCTGCCGTGCCACCGGTCGCGTTCGGGCTCGCACTGCACCCCGCGAAGGGAAGCGCGAACAGGGCGACGAGAACGCAGGCGATCGCGCGCACCGCGATGCTGCGACGCTTCCTGCTTTCCCCCTTGGGAAGAATCGACCGCATGGCGTTACTTCAGTGCGTCGGCGCGCAGATCGACGCCGGCGGATTCGAACACGAGCGTGCGGTCGTACCACTGCTCTTTTCTAATACTCCACGCGGCGCAGGCGGTGTCCTCGTCGAGCGCTTCAACGGGCACGTCGTAGGTGTACTTGCCTTCCGCGTTTTCCACATAGGGGATGAAGTCGGCCTCGCTCGCGGCGGCAGCCTCGTCGCCCGTGCCCATGAAGAGCTTGCCGTAGCCCGTGCCGGAAAGCGTCATCACGCAGTGCATGGAGCCGTTTTCCACGATGAGCTGGGCGTCCACAATCCTGAACATGTTCGAGCTGGAATCTACGGTGATCGGATAGGTGCCGTCGGCCACCTTGTCGGCGGTGATGGGGGCAGCGCTTGCGCCCTCGGGCGCATCGGCCGCCTGTTCGGTCTTTTCCTGGGAATCGGCATCGCTTGCCTTTGCGCTGTCGATTGAATTTCCGCCGCAGCCGGCGAGCGAGAACGCGAAAAGCGCCGCTGACAGGGCGAAGGCGAGGGTTTTCTTCAACATGGAGGGGGTTCCTTTCAATCGCTTCGACCGCCCGCGCCGTGCGGTGGGCGGGCGGGATGCGAATGCAACGGGCATGCGCCGTCAGTCGGGGAAGGCGCATGCCCGTTGCACGGGGACGCGACCGGCGCCCCCGTGCGCGGCGAGTTTACAGCTTGGCGATGGCGTCGTCCACGTGCGCGACGTAGATGTCGTCGACCGCGACGTTCTGTCCCAGACCCTGGAGCAGGCACGTCACTTCGAAGCCGGCGGCCACGAACTTCGCAGCCCAGCTGTCGGGGTCGGTCTCGTCTGCCATGTCGTTGTTCGCGTGGTCGCCCGCGACCACCATGAACGGCGCGAGCACGGCCTTCTTGTAGCCTGCGGCGCTCGCGGCGGCGATAACATCCTCGCAGGTCGGTTCAGCCTCGACGGTGCCGACGAAGAACTGCGTCAAGCCCTCGTTCTTAAACACTTCCTGCATCTTGGCATAGTCGGCGTTGGAATCGGCTTCGGTGCCGTGGCCCATGAGGCACAGCGCCGTCTTGCCGTCGTCGAAGGACGCCATGTTCTCCTTAATGGCTGCGGCCACCTTCTTGTAGTCGTCGTCGGAGGTGAGCAGCGGGTCGCCGAGCGAGATCTTGTCGAACTTGTCAGCGTACTTGTCGAGCTCGTCTTTCACGTCGGCGTATTCCAGGCCAGCCATGAGATGCGTCGGCTGCACGACGATTTCCTTCACGCCGTCTTCCACGCAGCGGTCGAGCGCCTCGGTCATGTTGTCGATCGTGATGCCGTCGCGCTTCTTCAGCTTGTCGATGATGATCTGCGCGGTGAAGGCGCGGCGGATGTCGTAGTCCTGCCAGTACTTCTCACGGATAGCGTCTTCGATGGCGCCGATGGTGATGTGGCGCGAGTCGTTGTAGCTCGTGCCGAAGCTCGTGACGAGGATGACCGGCTTCACGGCCTTCTCCTTTTCGCTCGATTTCTCGGAACTCGCGGAGGTGTTGGAGCAGCCCGCGAGCGCGACTCCGGCGAGCGCGACGGCTCCGGTTGCCGCGGCGCTCATGAAGCCGCGGCGTGACATCTGTTCGGACATGGTTTTTCCTTTCCTCGGTTTGCCGGTCCCCCGGCGACAGTTGCTTGTCGGCACAAGCGAAAGAAAAGCGCACCCCTCGGGGTTCACAAGGAGCTAACGCCACGGCGATGCCGTGAGGAAAAGGCGAAGCAGTCTGGCTTGGGGCGTGAGGCGGTTCGCCCGCGCGTCCTATACAGTAATGTCCCTTGCCCAGGATTCCCACCTGGTTCCCTCCGCAAGCCAGCGCGGGCTGTGCGGGCGCCGCGCCGGTCATTTCCTTTTATCCGATTGTCATATGCTCGTTGCCGAAACTTTTACTATGATAGTGGGCACTTGTGAACGTGTCAAAGCCAGGGCGGGCGGCATTGCGCCTCCTGCCTGCGTATTTGCGCCGATTGCCGCCGCAGGCGCCGTGTTTTGCCCGCTGCGCGAATGGCGGCGTAAACGGTTGCGATGAGAAACGGGAAGGGAAGGCTCGGATGATTCATATCGTTGGCGCAGGCTCGGGCGCCGCCGACCTTATCACGCTGCGCGGGGCGCGCCTTCTGCGTGCGGCCGACGTGGTCGTTTGGGCGGGGAGCCTTGTGAACTCCGAGCTGCTCGCCGAGTGCAAGGAATCCTGCGTCGTCTACGACAGTGCGCGCATGACCTTGGAGGAAGTGCTCGACGTGATGTGCGCGGCGGATGCGCGGGGCGAGGAAGTGGTGCGCCTGCACACGGGCGACCCGTGCCTGTACGGCGCCATCCAAGAGCAGATGGACGCACTCGACGCGCGCGGCGTGGACTACGAGGTGGTGCCCGGCGTGTCGAGCTTTTGCGGTGCCGCGGCGGCGCTTCGCCAGGAATACACGCTGCCGGGAATCAGCCAGTCGGTCGTGATCACGCGGCTTTCCGGACGTACCCCCATGCCCGCGGGCGAGGGCATGCGCACCATGGCGGAAAGCGGCTCGACTATGGTCATCTTCCTGAGCTCGGGTATGCTCGCCGAGCTTTCCGCCGAGCTTTTGGCCGCGGGCCGCAGCTCCGACGAGCCGGCGGCGCTCGTGTACAAGGCGACCTGGCCTGAGGAGCGCGTGGTGCGCTGCACAGTGGGCACGCTCGCCGATGCGGGCGCGCGAGAGGGCATCGACCGCACGGCGCTCGTGGTGGTGGGCCGCGTTCTCGGAGCTCGCGGCGGGCTTGCGCACGACGGCGCGCAAGCGGAGTCGTACGAGCGCAGCAAGCTTTACGACCCTTCGTTTGCCACGGGGTATCGGAAGGCGAGAAGCTAGCGTGGCCTTCGAGCACTACATATATACCGGGACGACCCGCCTGCGCTGCGGCTATACCACGGGGAGCTGCGCCGCGCTCGCGGCGAAGGCGGCCTGCGAGATGCTCTTGTCACGAAAGCCCGTCGGCTGCGTGTCGATCGTCACCCCCGGCGGGCTGCCTGTCGAGACGGACGTGGTTGACGCATGTATCGGCGAGGGGTGCGCCCAGTGCGCCGTGCGAAAGGACGCAGGCGACGATGCCGATGTGACCGACGGCGTGCTCGTGTACGCGCACGTGGAACATGCGGGGTCGGGCACGGGTGCTGCGGGCAGCAAGGACGTGCCCGCGCGCGAATCGGAAGTTTCCGTCGATGGCGGCGTGGGCGTGGGGCGCGTGACATTGCCCGGGCTCGAGCAGCCGGTGGGGGCGGCCGCCATCAACGCGACGCCGCGCGCGATGATTACTTCGGCGGTGCGTGAGGTGTGCGCCGCGCACGGCTTTTCTGGAAACATTGCTGTGACGATTTCGGTACCCGAGGGTGTGGCCCTTGCCGAAAAGACCTTCAACCCGCACCTGGGGATAGAGGACGGCATCTCCATCCTGGGAACGACGGGCATCGTCGAGCCGCGCAGCCTCGCTGCCTTGCGTGACAGCATCGAGCTCGAGATTCGGCAGCATGCGGCTATGGGACGGCGCGGAGTCGTGCTCACGCCCGGCAACTACGGCGGGCAGTTCATCTCGGGGCATTTCCACCTAAACGGTGCGCCGGTGGTCTTCATCTCCAACTTTGTGGGCGATGCGATTGATTGCTGCGTTCGCGAGGGATTCACCAATGTCCTTCTTGTGGGACACATCGGCAAGTTGGTGAAGGTCGCGGGCGGCATCATGGACACCCATTCGCGTACCGCCGACTGCCGCGCGGAGATTCTGGCCGCCCACGCGGCCATGGCCGGCGCGGGCGCGAAGACCGTGCGCGAGATCATGTCGTCCGTCACGACCACGGCGGCGCTCGAGGTAATCGAGGCCGCCGGCGTTGGGGACGCTGCGCACGCCTCGCTCGCTGCGGCAATTGAGGACAGGTTGCGCCGCCGCGCGGCGGGCGCATGCGACATCGCCGCGGTCGTGTTCGACGCCGAGCGCCGCGAGCTTTTCCGCACGTCGGGCGCCGATGCAGTTATCGGGAAATTGGGGGCGACGTATGAGTAAAGGCGTTCTGTACGGGGTGCGCCGTGCAATCGGCTGGCCGGGGACGAAGGTGGTCATGAAGGCGCGGCGCTCGCTTGCGGACACGAAGCGCATCCTTCGCGAGGAGGGCGCCTTCGACGGTGCCGAGCTCGTAGAGGACTGTGGGCTTCCGGGCGAGCGCGTGTACCGCTCGCTCGACGATGTGCCCGATCGGGGCAGCTACTTCTCGACGATGGTGGTGCGCTAGATGAGGGTTTCCTGCATAGCGTTCACTGAGAGGGGATATGCGTTGGCGGAGCGCACCGCACGCGCGCTTTCCGATTGCGCGCAGACAGGTGAAGATGACCCTGGCTGGGACGTTTCCGTTTCGCGCGGGTTCGGCGAGGGGAAGGCCGACCTGCGCGCATGGACGGCGCTCGCGTGGGAAGCGTCGGACGCGCTCCTGTTCGTGGGCGCGGCGGGCATCGCCGTGCGGGCGATCGCGCCGCATGTCGCCTCGAAGGCAAGCGATTCCGCGGTTGTGGCGATCGACGAGGCGGGGCGCTTTGCCGTCCCGCTTTTGTCGGGGCATTTGGGCGGTGCGAACGAGCTTGCGCAAACTGTGGCACGCGCGGCAGGGGCCATCCCCGTCATCACCACGGCGACCGACGTCCGCGGCGTGTGGGCGGTGGATACGTGGGCGCGCTGTGCGGGGCTCGCCGTTTCGAATCCCGAGGCCATCAAGCGAGTGTCGGCGCGGCTGCTTTCGGGCGGGCGCGTGGCGCTCTATTCCGACATGCCGATTTCGGGACAGCCGCCTGAGGGGGTTGACATTGCGTCCGACCGCGCTCGGGCCGATATCGTCGTGTCGCCGTTCGCTGGCGCGAATGCAGGTGCGTCCGTTCGCGCGGCGGAGACAACGGGCGAGGTCGTGCCCGCCGGTGAGACGGGGAAGCCGGCGGGCGTGCGGGCGCAGGCGCCTGCACCCGAGCCGCTTCGCCTTGTCGTGCCCTGCATCGTTGCGGGCATAGGGTGCCGCCGCGGTGCGTGCGCCGAAGCGATCGGGGAGGCGTTTCTTCTCGCGTGCGGGCAGGCGGGCATCTCGCCTTCGGCCGTGCGCGAGGCGGCGACGATCGACGTGAAGGCGCACGAGGAGGGTCTGCTCGCCTTCTGCCGCGCGCGCAATATCCCGCTTGCGACGTATTCCGCAGAGGAGTTGTCGCTGGTCGAAGGCAGCGTTTCGCCATCTGATTTCGTGCGCGCGACGGTGGGGGTCGACAACGTGTGCGAGCGCGCGGCGCTCGCGGACGGGGGCAAACTTATCTTCCCGAAGCTCGCTCACGGCGGCGTGACCGTCGCGTTTTCCAAGGTAACTATCGAACTTTCGTTTAAGGAGCGGTGATGGGAAAGCTCTTCGTGGTGGGGATCGGCCCGGGCGGCCCCGGCGGCATGACGATTGCGGCTCGGCGCGCGCTCGAGGCGGCCGACATCGTTGTGGGGTACACGAAATACGTGGAGCTCGCGCTCGCCGCCGTGCCCGACGCGGCGCATCTCGCGACGCCGATGATGCACGAGGTCGAACGGTGCCGTCTGGCGCTTTCGCGCGCGCAGAGCGGAGAAGCCGTGGCGCTCGTGTGTAGCGGTGACGCGGGCGTGTACGGCATGGCGAGCCCCGTGCTGGAGCTTGCGGAGGACTACCCCGATGTAGACGTGGAAGTTATCGCCGGGGCCACCGCGGCTCAGAGCGGGTCGGCGGTGCTCGGCGCCCCGCTTGCCCACGACTTCGCGGTCGTGTCGCTCTCCGATCTGCTCACGCCGTGGGAGGTCATCGAGCGCAGACTCGCCGCTGTGGCGAGCGCCGACTTCTGTATCTGTTTGTACAACCCGCGCAGCAGAAAGCGCGCCGACAGGCTCTCGCGCGCGGCGAAGATTATGCTCGAATGGAAGGCCCCCGACACGCTCTGCGGCTGGGTACGCAACATCGGGCGCGAGGGGCAGCAGTCGGGCATGTGCAGGCTCTCCGAGCTGGGGGAGTTCGACGCCGACATGTTCACCACCGTGTTCGTCGGCAACGCGGACACGAAGCGCGTGGGCGGCCGTATGGTCACGCCGCGCGGGTATCGGGAGATTCCATGCGAAAGGTAACGATCATCGGGGCGGGGCCCGGAAACCCCGACTTGCTCTCGCGCGCGGCGCTCGACGCGATCGACATCGCCGACGTGGTCATCGGCGCTCATCGCGCGCTTGTCGGCATCGACATGCCGCCCGACGTGGTGAGATGCGAGCTCGTTAAGACGGCGGACATCGTCGCCGCGCTCACCGATGCGGCGTCGTGGCAGCGCGCCGTGGTCGTGATGACGGGCGATGTGGGGCTGTTCAGCGGCGCGCGCCGCCTGGTGGAGGCGCTCTCCGGCGACGCGCGGGTGGACGTGCGCGTCATTCCCGGCATAAGCTCAGCGTCGTATCTCGCCGCGCGCCTCGCGCGTCCATGGCAGGATTGGCGCTTCGCGAGCGCTCACGGCGTGGCGTGCGACATCGTGGCCGAGGCCGAGCGCGCAGGTGAGCTCTTCCTCGCCACGTCGGGCGGGGAAGACCCCTCGCGGCTTTCGGGCGAGCTTGTGCAGGCGGGCTTCGGGGACGCGCGCGTGACGGTGGCCGAGCGCCTGTCGTACCCCGACGAGCGCATCACCTGCGCGACCGCAAGTGAAATCGCAGGTCAGACGTTCGACGACTTGAACGTGATGCTTATCGAGTTCGCAGGCTGCGCCGGGTCGCCTGCGGGCTCTAGCGCAGCCTCCGAGGCGCCGGCCGGCGCGTCTGCGCCCGCGGCTGCTTCTTTCGCGGCGGACTCTGCGGGCGCATCCCGCGCCGCGAGCTCCCGCTGGCCGTACGCTTCCTCGGGCATTCCCGACGAGCTCTTCATCCGCGGCGACGTTCCCATGACCAAGCAGGAGGTGCGCGCCGTCGCGCTCGCGAAGCTGCGCCTTACCGCGACCGACACCGTGTGGGATGTCGGCGCCGGCACGGGGAGCGTGTCGATCGAGGCGGCGCTCGTCGCGCGAGCGGGGTCGGTATGGGCGGTCGAGCGCAACGCGGCCGGCGTGCGGCTCATCCGAGAGAACGCGGATGCATTCGGGTGCGGCAACGTGCATGCGGTCCCCGGTGTCGCCCCCGAAGCGCTCGCGAAACTGCCCGTCCCCGACGCCGTGTTCGTCGGCGGGAGCGCGGGCGAGCTTCCCTCCATCGTGGAGGCGGCGCTCGAGAAGAACTCGCAGGTTCGCCTGTGCGTGCCGTGCGTCACCGTTGAGACGCTCACCGAGGCGTGCGCGCTCCTCTCGGGTTCGCGCTTTAAGGGGTTCGAGGCGTGCCAGGTGTCGGCCGCCCGTGCCGAGGCTGTAGGCTCGCACCATCTTATGAAGGCGCAAAACCCCGTGTTCCTCGTCAGCGCGCGTGGTGCGGGCGCGGATGCCGAGGAGCTTGCCGAAGTCGGCGCGCTTGCTGAGTCGCCTGTCGGGGAGGACCCCTCTACCGAGGGGAAACCATCCGTTGAGGTGGTCTCGCTTGCTAACTGCAACGACGCAGGTGGGGAAGGCGGTGCCCGGTGAGCACGTCCATCCCGCGCTTCATGGTCGCTGCGCCCTCGAGCGGGAGCGGCAAGACGGTCGTCACGTGCGCGCTCCTGCGCGCGCTCGCGCGTCGCGGCCTTGCATGCGCGGCCTTCAAATGCGGCCCCGACTACATTGACCCGCTCTTTCACCGCCGCGTCGTGGGTGTGCGCTCGGGCAACTTAGACGGCTTCTTCACCGACGCCCCGACGCTGCGCGCCCTGCTCGTACGCGGCGCCGCGGGCGCGGATGTCGCGGTGCTCGAGGGGGTCATGGGCTTCTACGACGGCATGGCGCCCGGCGTGGCCGACGCGAGCAGCTACCAGGTTGCGCGCGACACGGAAACGCCGGTCGTTTTAGTGGTGAACGGGCGCGGGGCGTCTTTATCGCTCGCCGCTGTAATCCGCGGCATCGCCGAGTTCCTGCCTTGTGCGAACGTGCGCGGCGTCGTGCTGAACAAGACGAGCGCCGCTGCCTGCGCCTACGCGGCGCCTGCGATCGAGAAGCACACGGGCGTCGCGGTTTTGGGGAATATCCCCGCCGACGAGGCGTTCTCGCTCGAAAGCCGGCATCTGGGGCTTGTGACCGCCGACGAGGTCGAGCAGCTCTTCGCGCGCATCGACAAGATGGCCGAGCTGGTGGAAAAGAGCATCGACGTCGACCGCTTGCTCGAAATAGCGGCGACGGCACCCGATATCCGCGAGGAACCTTACCGGTTGGAGCCGATCGCGGGAGCGCGGCCCATCGTCGCCGTCGCGCGTGACGAGGCGTTCTCGTTCTATTACGAGGAGAATCTGCGCGCGCTCGAGGACCTGGGTTGCGAGCTGGCCTTTTTCAGCCCCCTGTGTGATAGCGAGTTGCCCCGGGGGACAAGCGCCCTCTATCTGGGGGGCGGCTACCCGGAGCTCCATGCGCGACAGCTCTCCGAGAACGCGCCGATGCGCGCGGCCGTGCGGCGCGCGGTGGAATCCGGCATGCCGACGGTTGCCGAATGCGGTGGGTTTCTGTACCTGCAGCGCGAAATCGCCGATAGCGAGGGGCGGCGCTGGCCTGTTGCGGGCGCCCTTGAGGGCGCAAGCGAGAACGGGGGAAGGCTGTCCCATTTCGGGTACGTGGAGCTTACTTCCCAACGCGACGGGCTCTACGGGCCGCGCGGCACACGCATCCGCGCGCACGAGTTCCACTACTGGCAGTCCACCTGCCCGGGCGGCGACTTTTGGGCGCAGAAGCCCCGGCGCGACAAGGGCTGGCCGTGCATGACGACCACCCCGTCCCTGGTGGCGGGCTTCCCGCATGTGTACTATCCTGCGAACCCCGACGTTGCGCGCGCGTTCGCGTCTGCCGCAGCGTCGTTCGCAGAGAGGAGGCGGCATGGCTGAAGTAACCGAAACCGCGCTTGCCTGCATCCGCGAGGAAGTCGAGCGCGCGTTCTCGTCGGCGCCGGGCGCCGTGCTCGAAGCCGCGCTCTCCGGCATCGCGCCCGCAGACGAGTGCGCCCGCGCCGCCGCGTACGCCGCGTGGGACTCCATCGCGCACCCCTTGGGGGGATTGGGCGACTTTGAAGACGCCGTCGCGCGTATCGCCGCAGCTCAGGGGAGCGCCGAGGTGGCCGAGTTTCCCCGTGCGCTCGCGGTATTCTTCTCCGACAACGGGGTCGTTGCCGAAGGCGTGTCGCAAAGCGGGCAAGACGTGACGCGAGCCGTCGCGCGCAACATGTGCGAGGGGGCCACGAGCGCCTGCCGCATGGCGGCGTTCGCGGGTGCCGAGGTCGTGCCCGTCGACGTGGGTATGGCCCGGGGCATAGAAGACGCGCGCATGGTGCGCGCGAACGTGCGGCGGGGGAGCGGCAACATCGCGCACGGCTCCGCTATGTCTCGCGATGGGGCCGTGCGCGCGATCGAGGTCGGAATCGCCGTCGCGTGCGGGCTTGCCCGCGCCGGCGTGCGCCTTCTCGCCGCGGGCGAGATGGGCATCGGCAACACGACCACCTCGGCGGCGGTGGCCGCAGTGCTCATCCGGGCGGACGCGCGGAGCCTCGTCGGGCGCGGCGCGGGGCTCTCGGACGTCTCGCTCGCGCGCAAGCGCGACGTGGTCGAGCGCGCTATCGACGCGAACTCGCCCGATCCCGCCGACCCGATCGACGTGCTCTCGAAGGTGGGCGGCTTCGACATCGCGGCGTTGTGCGGCTTCTACCTGGGGGCCGCGGCCTCGAAGGCGCCGGCGCTCCTCGACGGGGTCATATCCTGCACGGCGGCCCTGTGCGCGGCGCGCCTGTGCCCCAACGCCTTGGGCTACCTCGTGGGCACCCACGCATCAAGCGAACCCGCAAGCCAGGAGCTCCTTCGCGAGCTCGGCATAAAGGCACCCCTCGACGCAGGCATGCACTTGGGCGAGGGCGCGGGCGCCATGGCGTATCTGCCCCTTCTGGATTCGGCGCTGCGCGTGTACCGGGATGGGAAGACATTCACGGCGACTGGCATGGCTGCTTACGAGCATTTCGAGGCCGGGAAATGACGGTGACGCTCGTCATCGGCGCCGCCGCGAGCGGCAAGAGCGCCTACGCCGAATCCCTGTGCCTTGGGCACGACGGCCCTCGCGTGTACCTGGCAACGATGGAGCCCTTCGGGGAAGAGGGCGCCCGCCGCATCGCGCGCCATCGGGCGCTGCGCGAGGGCAAGGGGTTTTCCACCCTCGAGCGCACGCGTGACGTGGGCGCCGCAGTGTCCGGGCTTCCGCGCGGCTGCACGCTTCTTTTGGAGGACGTGGGCAACCTGGTTGCGAACGAGCTCTTCGCGGAAGGCGGCTTGTCCCCACGTGACCCCGACGCTGCGGCGCGCGAGGTGCTCGGAGGCATCGAACGGCTCGCTCAGGCCGCTGCGTATACGGTGGTGGTCACCGTCGACGTGTTCGCCGATGGGATGCGCTACGATGAGGGGACCGAGGCATGGAGGCGCGCGCTCGCGCGTGTGAACGCGGGCGTGGCGGCGCTGGCCGACCGCGCAGTCGAAGTGGTATGCGGGATTCCCGTGTGGATGAAAGGCGAAGGACCTACAAGGTGAAGATAGTAGAGGCAATCGGCGCGGCGTTCGGAACGTTCTCGCGCATCCCCGTCCCGAAATCGGCCTGGACCGATTTCGGGTCAACCCATGCGCTTGCCGCGTTTCCCCTGGTGGGCCTTGCGGAAGGCTTCCTCATGACGGCGTGGGGACACGTTGCGAACCTGCTCGGCGTGCCCGCGACCATCGTCGCGGCCGTGCTCGTGGCGCTGTCTGTGGCGGTGACGGGAGGCATCCACCTAGACGGGCTCTGCGACACCTCCGATGCGCTTGCAAGTTGGGCCCCGCGCGAGCGAAAGCTCGAGATCATGCACGACCCGCGGGCGGGCGCCTTTGGGGTCATCGGTGTTGTTGTGTACCTTATTCTGCAGTTTTCCCTGTTCACCGCGCTGCCGCTTACGGCGGGGGCGTTCCTTGCGCTTCTGTGCTCGCTCGTGTTCTCCCGCTCGCTTTCGGGGCTCGCCGTTGAATGCTGGCCTGCCGCGCGGGCGGACGGCATGGCCGCGGGGCTCTCGCCTGCTAAGAAGCGCGCGGCGATCGTCGTGCCGCTTTGCGCTTTCGCTGCGGCTTCGGCCGCAGGGATGGTCGCGTGCGCTCAGGCCGTCGGTGCCCTTATGGCGGTGGCGGGGCTTTTGGCGCTCGCGTGGTACCGCCATGTTGCCCTGTCCCGCTTCGGCGGGGTGACGGGGGATTTGGCCGGATGGTTTCTGCAATGGGCCGAGCTCGCGATGCTTGCCATGCTGGTGGCGGGGGGCATGCTCCTATGATGCTCGTGGTAGGTGGCGCGCATTCGGGGAAGAGGACCTTCGTGCGCGAAAAGCTCGGGTTCGCGGCAGACGATTTCGTCGACGCGGCGCAGCTTGCGGAGGGCGGCGTGCCCGCTGCTTTTGTCGGCCGCGTCGCATACCGTGCTGAGGAACTCGTATGCGCGCTCGACGCTGACCGGGCGCTCGAGCGGCTGATCGGCTTCGACGCAGTGATTCTGTCCTTGGTCGGCTCGGGGGTCGTCCCCATGCGTGCGGAAGACGCCCAATGGCGCGAGCGCGCGGGGCGCCTGGGATGCACGCTCGCTGCGTGCGCCGACGTCGTCGTGCGCATGACGTGCGGGATACCCCAGGCCATCAAAGGAAACCTTGCCGATGC
Organism: Collinsella sp.; assembly: GCA_019419525.1. GTDB lineage: Bacteria > Actinomycetota > Coriobacteriia > Coriobacteriales > Coriobacteriaceae > Collinsella. Next base: position 58,855 of record DXZU01000026.1, on the reverse strand, counting down.
GCCTCGAGGGCCGCAGGGCGCGGGCGCGCCTTTGGAAGTCGTCTTCGTGCGCCATGGTGCCACGGCGGGAACGGAAGACCATCGCTACAGCGGGGCGGGCACCGACGAGCCCCTGTCGAGCGCGGGCGAGCGCGCTTTGCACGACCTCGCGTGCGATCGTGATGTGTTCCGTGTTATCACGAGCGGCATGGCCCGCACCGACCAGACGGCGCGCATCCTCTTCCCGAATGCGGAGCTTATGGCATGCCCCGGTCTGCGCGAGATGGATTTCGGCGACTTCGAGGGGCGAAGCGCCGCCGAGCTTAAAGAGGATGCGCGCTACCGCGCCTGGGTAGACTCCTGGTGCGAGACGCGCTGCCCGCATGGCGAGGGCAAGAGCGATTTCACCCGCCGCGTCGTCGCGGCGTTTCGGGAGGCGTGCGAATCGGAGTGCGCCCAGGGGAGTGGGCGCGCCGTCTTCGTCGTTCACGCGGGTACCGTGAAAGCGCTGCTCTCCGAGCTAGCTGTCCCGAAAATTGGATACTTCGACGTGCATACCGAGCCGGGCGGCGCATGGGCCGCCACCTGGGATGGGCGCTGCCTTCGCGACGTTCGCCCCGCTTCGGGGGGCGATGCCCGGTGATGACGATTCTTGCCGTCGCCGTCGGGTTCGCGGCCGACCTTGCCTTCGGCGACCCGCGCTGGCTTCCCCATCCCGTCGTCGCCATGGGGCGCGCGATCACGTGGGCCGAAGGCCGCCTGCGGGGCGCATTCCCGCAAACGTCCGCGGGCACGCGCGCCGCAGGGCTTGTGCTCGCCGTGGCGCTTCCGCTTGCGTGTGGGCTTTTGACCTGGGGAATCCTGCATCTTTGCGGCATGGTTCACTCCGGCTTGCGCTTCGTGGCCGAGGCATGGGCGAGCTATCAGATTCTCGCGACATGCGAGCTGCGCCGCCAGAGCCTGGACGTGGCCCGCGCGTTCTCGAAGGGCGGCCTTGTCGCGGCGCGCGAAGCCGTCGGGCTCATCGTGGGACGTGACACGTCTGTTCTCGGCGAGCAGGGCGTCGCGCGCGCCGCCGTGGAAACGGTGGCGGAGAACGCGAGCGACGGAGTCATCGCGCCGCTTTTCTACCTTATGATCGGGGGTGCGCCCTTGGGCATGGCGTATAAGGCGGTGAACACGCTCGACAGCATGGTGGGCTACAAAAACGAGCGCTACATCGACTTCGGCTGCGCCTCGGCGCGCCTCGACGATGCGGTGAATTGGATTCCCTCGCGCTTGTCGGCCCTGCTCATGATCGCCGTGTGCCCGATCGTCGGGCTCGACGCGCGCGGGGCGGCGCGCATCTGGCGCCGCGATAGGCGTCGCCATGTGAGCCCGAACGCGGCGCAGACCGAGTCAGCGTGCGCGGGCGCGCTCGGGCTGCGCCTGGCAGGACCTGCGGTGTATTTCGGCAAGCTCGTTGAGAAGCCGACGATAGGCGACGCGTCCCGCGAAATCGAGTGGGGCGACATCGCCCGGGCGACAAGGCTCATGCTCGCCGCGTCCGTATGCGCGCTCGTCGTCTTCGGTGCCGCGCGCGCGGCGGTCGTGCTCGCCGTGGGGGCGATGGCATGAGGGAAGACCACGCCGCGCCCCGGGCTGCCGGGGGAATCCTGCGCGCCCGTGCGCATGGGGGCAGCGCGCAATCGCTCGGCATCGCTTGCGAAGGGGGCGCCTCCGACCTCATTGACTTCTCGGTGAACGTGAATCCTGCAGGCCCCTCGCCGCGCGCCGTCGCCGCAGCTTGCAAGGCGCTTTCTCGAATCGACGCCTACCCCGATAGGGAAAGCCTCGCCCTCGTTCGCGCCCTAGCGCGCGCCCAGGGCATTCCCGAAGATACTATCGTCTGCGGCGCGGGCGCGTCCGACATCATCTGGCGGCTCGCCGCGGCGGTGTGCCCGAAACGCATCGTCGTGTGTGCGCCGACGTTCTCTGAATATGCGGAGGCGGCATCGTACTACGGCGCATGCGTGCAGGAGTTCCCGCTCTCCGAAGCGGACGACTTCGACGTGCCCGCCTCCTTCGCCCGCGCGATCGAGGGGCCGGGAGACGTGGCGTACCTCTGCAATCCGAACAACCCGACGGGGCGCCTCGTCGACCCCAGCGTGATCGATGCCGCGGCTTGCCGCTGCGAGCAGGTGGGCGCGCTGCTCGTCGTGGACGAGTGCTTCCTCGGATTTGCGCCCGACGCCCGCGAAAGGAGCGTGGCCGCACGCGCCGCGTGTTCGCGCCATGTGGCCGTGCTCTCCGCGTTCACCAAGCTCTACGGAATGGCGGGCTTGCGGTTGGGATATCTGATCAGCGGAAACGCCCAACTCATCGAGGGGATTCGCCGGGCGGGGCAGGCGTGGCCCGTCTCCTCGGTCGCCGAGGCCGCGGGCATCGCCGCCCTGGAAGACGTTGAATACGTCTCGCGCACGCGCGAAGTATTGGCGGGCGAGCGAGCGTGGCTTTCCCACGAGCTCTCCTCGCTCGGGCTTTCCGTCGTGCCGTCGGATGCGAACTTCCTTTTAGTCCGCACGCCGGCGAAAGACATCCCCGAGCGCCTGTATAAACAGGGGGTTTTGGTCCGCACGTGTGACTCCTTTTCGGTACTGTCCCGTTTCTGGTGCCGCGTCGCGGTGCGCACGCGCAAGGAGAATGCCCGGCTTGCGATGGCGTTCAGCCGCGTGCTTCGGGCGGAAGGTGCATCGGGCGAAGGCGAACCCGACGAACGGGGCGACGCTTCTTTCAGCGGCGCTATGGCGGGCGCGGATGGCCGAGGCTCGGCGAAGGAGGTCGATACCCGTGGGTAGGGCGAAGCCCATCATGATCCAGGGCACAATGTCGAACGCGGGTAAGAGCCTGCTTGCGGCGGGGCTGTGCCGTGTGCTTTCGCAGGACGGCCTGCGCGTGACTCCCTTCAAGAGCCAGAACATGGCGCTCAACAGCGGTGTCACGGCCGACGGGCTCGAGATGGGGCGCGCCCAGATCATGCAGGCCGAGGCGTGCGGCATCGCGCCCGACGTGCGCATGAACCCCATCCTTCTCAAGCCCGAAAGCGACCACCGAAGCCAGCTCATCGTGGCCGGCAAGGCGCAGGGAGCCTTCGCTGCGAGGGACTACTTCGCGCGAAAGAAGGCGCTCATGCCGCAGATTTTGGAGGCGTTCGATTCGCTCGCGGAGGAAAACGACGTCATCGTCATCGAGGGCGCCGGCAGCCCCGCCGAAATCAACCTTTCCGAAAACGACATCGTCAACATGGGGCTCGCGCGCGCCGTGTCCTCCCCCGTGCTGCTCGTGGGCGACATCGACCCAGGCGGGGTGTTTGCCCAGCTCTACGGCACGGTCGCGCTCTTTGCGCCTGAGGATCGCGCGCTTTTGCGGGGGCTTGTGGTGAACAAGTTCCGCGGCGATGTGGAAATCCTGCGCCCGGGTTTGACCCCGCTCGAGAAGATGTGCGGGGTTCCCGTCGTGGGGGTCGTGCCGTATCTTACGCTCGACCTGGACGACGAGGACTCGCTCGCGCCGCGCCTATCTGCCCGCGAGGCGCGCGGCGTCATCGATGTCGCCGTCGTGCGCCTTCCGCATCTGTCGAACTTCACCGACTTCGACCCGCTTTCGCGCGTGCCCGGCATGGGCGTGCGCTACGTTTCCTCGACGACCGATCTGGGCCGACCCGACCTGGTGGTGCTCCCCGGCTCGAAGACCACGCTCGACGACGCGCGCTGGCTTGCGGCTAGCGGCATCGGAGCCTGTGTACGCGCGCTTTCGGGCGCGGGCACGCCGGTGCTCGGCATATGCGGAGGCTACCAGCTTTTGGGAGACGAGCTTTCCGACCCGCACGGCAGGGAAGGCGCTGGCACCGCGCGCGGGCTCGGGCTCATCCCTGCAAGTACGGTGTTCAAGGAGGAAAAGCGCCTCGCCCAGTCGGAGCTGCGCATCACGGGTGCCCAAGGCGCGTTCTCGGTGTGGAACGGCATGACGGCGCGCGGGTACGAGATTCACGACGGTGAAACGACCGTCTCCTGCGCGCCTGCGGGCACGATTGGCGGCAAACCAGAAGGCGCGGCCTGCGGAAACGTGTTCGGAACCTATCTCCACGGCCTGTTCGACGAACCGGGGTTGGCGCTCGCCCTCGCGCGCTCGCTCGCGCGCATGCGCGGCCTGCCCGAGAGCGTCGTGGGTGCTGCGGGCACAGCGTCCGCAGCCGATCACCGTGCGCGCGAGTTCGACCGCCTGGCCGACGTCGTGCGCGGGGCGCTCGACATGGAGTATGTCTACCGCATTATCGAGGAGGGCGTATGATCCACGTGTATCATGGCGACGGCAAAGGCAAGACCACGGCGGCGATGGGCCTCGCCCTTCGCATGCTCGCCGCAGGCCGCCGCGTCGTCGTCGTGCAGTTCCTGAAAGACGGCGAAAGCGGGGAGGCGCGCCTGCTCGCCGAGCATTTCGGCGTGCCCGTGTTCGCGGGGAAGGTGTCGGACAAGTTTACCTGGTCGATGACGTCGGAAGAACTTGCCGCGACGTGCGAACTGCACGATGGGAACCTCGCTTCCGCGCTCGCCGAGCTCGAGGGCGCGCAGGAGGGGCTGCTTGTGCTCGACGAGGCGCTCGACGCGCTTTCGAAGGGGCTTGTCGACGAGGCGCTCGTGGACCGCGCGCTCGATATGTCCGCGCGCGGCGTCGAAGTAGCGCTCACTGGGCGCGCGCCTTCCCGCAAGATCGTGGAGAAGGCCGACTACATAACCGAGATGCGGTGCGAGAAACACCCCTACGCTCAGGGGATATGTGCAAGGGAAGGAGTGGAGTACTAGATGGATTCCAAGGAGATGGCGCCCGGCGACATCGAGCGGCGCAGCTTCGAGATCATCACCGAAGAGCTCGGCAGCCGCACGTTCCCGCCGCTCGAAGGGCCCGTCGTGAAACGCGTCATCCACACCACTGCCGACTTCTCGTACGCCGAATCCCTCGTGTTCACTCATGACGCCGCGCACTGTGCGCTCGACGCACTGCGCGCAGGGGCCACGGTGCTCACCGACACGAACATGGCGCTCGCAGGCATAAGCAAGCCCGCGCTCGCGAAGCTCGGCTGCAAGGCCGTGTGCTACATGGCCGACCCTGATGTCGCCGTGGCTGCGCGCGCCGCGGGCACGACTCGCGCCGTTGCGAGCATGGACAAAGCTTGCCGCATCGAGGGTCCGCTCATCGTGGCCGTCGGCAACGCTCCCACAGCACTTCTGCGCCTCGCCGAGCTCATGGACGCGGGGAGGATCGCGCCCGCGCTCGTCGTTGGGGTGCCGGTCGGGTTTGTGAACGTGGTCGAGGCGAAAGAGGAGCTACTCGCGCGACGCGTGCCGGCCATCGTCGCGAGGGGTCGCAAGGGCGGCTCGACCGTGGCGGCCGCCATTATGAACGCGCTGCTCTACCAGATCACGCGCACGGGTGGCGCGAAGTGACGGCCCCCGCATCCGTGCCGGCGCTGCGCATCTTCGCCGGCACCACCGAGGGCCGCCTTCTGTGCGAATGGGCGAGCGGGGCGGGCGTCCCCGCCCGTGCCTACGCGGCAACCGAGTACGGAGGTGAGCTTTTGAGCGAGCTTCCGGGCATCGAGGTGCATGCGAGCAGGCTCGACGAGGCCGACATGGAGCGCGAGCTTTCCGGCGCGCGCATCGTCGTCGACGCCACGCACCCCTTCGCTACGCTCGCAAGCGGCAACATCCGGGCCGCTTCGCTCGCCGTGGGTGCACGATGCCTGCGCCTTGCGCGCCCGGCCGAGGCGCTGCCCAAAGGCGTCGTGTCGGTCGCGTCGATCGCCTGCGCGGCGTGCTTTCTCTCCGAGAACCCGGGTCGCGCGCTTCTCACGACGGGGAGCAAGGAGCTTGCTCCCTACACGCGCGTCGCCGATTTCGCGGAGCGCTTCTTCGTGCGCGTGCTCCCGCTGCCCGGTGCTATAACGAAGTGCATCGACGCGGGGTTTTCGCCGTCGCACGTCATCGGCATGCAGGGGCCCTTCACCCGCGAGCTCAACGAGGCGATGCTTCGGCAGGTGGGCGCCCAGTGGCTTGTGACCAAGGACTCGGGAACCGTAGGCGGCACGGCCGAGAAGCTCGCCTCCGCGCGCGACGTGGGAGCGCGCTGCATCGTGGTCACCCGTCCCGCCGAGGGAGGCGGGGCCCTTTCGCTTCGGGAAGTGGAAGACGCGCTCTTACGGGAGTTCGCGCGCTAGGCGCTTGCCGCGCCTGCGCGCCCTCCCGCCCGCGAGGAGGAGCGCCCCGTGCAAGCTCGACCCGTACAAGCCCGTCATCCATCAATAGCTCGAGGACGACGCCCAGAACTGGCGCAAACAGTCCTTCAATAAGTTGCGGTGAAATAGTGTCTGTTTATGCTGCTAGATAGCATATTCGGTTCCTAATTCACCGCAACTTGTTGGTGGTGGCTTACTGGTAGCGTAGGCACTCCACCGGGTTGAGCTTTGCCGCGCGGCGAGCGGGGTAGAAGCCAAAGATTACGCCGATGCCGACGGAGACGCCGAAGGCCAGCAGCACCGTGGCGATTGAAAAGCTCGGTGTGATCTCCCCACTGGCCCCGAGCTCGTTGAGAACCCCTGATCCTGCGGCAAACATCGCGAGGCCCCAGGCCAGCAGATAGCCAATCAGGACACCCAGCAGGCCACCGGTGACGCACAGCGCCGAGGACTCGGCCAAAAACTGCGCGGTGATATCGCGGCGACTGGCGCCCAAGGCACGGCGAATACCGATCTCGCGGATGCGCTCAGTCACGTTGGTAAGCATCATATTCATAATGCCGATTCCGCCGACAAGCAGTGAGATACTGGCGACAGCGCCCATGATGAGCGAGAAGGCGCCCATAAACGAGTTGAGTGCATCGATGGCGCTTTTCATGGAGGTCGCCGATACGCTGTCGTACTCATCATCCTCCGAGATGCCCTTCATCGCGCGCACCTTAGACTCGATGGTCTTGCAGAGCTCGTCCATGTCTGTGCCCTCGGCGGCAAGTGCCGTCACGCTGGGAAATGAAGGATTCTCGTCGCCAAACAGGCCGGAGATGGTTTCGCGTGGCATATACAGCGTGAGCGAGCCCATGGAGTCGCTGCCGCCATCAATCACGCCTACAATCTGCACCTCGCCGTTGGACACCTTGATGGTTTTCCCCAGTGCGTCCTGTTCGTTGCCGTAAAGCTGATCGGCGCCGCCGCGGCTGATGAGCGCCACGCGCGAGCCTGATTGAGACTCTGCCTGTGAATAGACGCGTCCCGCAACGAGCTTGCTGGCGCCCACGGCATCGAGCATGTCGCTATCGACGCCGTGTGCCATGACGGTATAGCTTTTATCCCCGACCTTGTACTCGGAATAGGCGCTATCGACGATGCCGATCTGCTCAATCTGCGGCACCAGTTTGCGAAGCTTTTCCACATCCGAATCGGTGAGTTCTTGGGACGAATAGATCTCTACCATGCGGGCTGCATTGAGGCCCAGGCTGTTGACCAGGCTGTTTTGGATACCGCCGATGAGCGAAGTCATGGCGATGACCGAGGCGATGCCAATGACGATGCCAAGGATGGTGAGCAGGCTGCGTCCCTTGTTGGCCTCGAGCGAGTGAAGGGCTTCTTGGACAAGATCGCGGGTGTTCATGCCTTCGCTCCTTTCGGCTGATTGGTGGTTGCAGAAATCGCGGGCAGGTTTTTGACGGCCCCGCGTAACGTATTCGGTGTATGCGCGACATATGCGCCGTTATGGATTCGCCCGTCACGGATGGTTACGGCTCGATCGGCCTCGGCGGCGATGCCGGGGTCATGCGTAATGAGTACGATGGTCTTGCCGCGTTTCTGGAGCTTGTGGAAGGTTTCCATGACGAGCGCCCCGGTTGTCGAGTCTAGATTTCCCGTTGGCTCGTCGGCCAAAATGATGGGCGGGTCGTTGACGAGGGCGCGTGCGATGGCGACGCGCTGCATCTGTCCGCCCGACAGCTCCGATATACGATGGTCCCAATGGTCGACCGGAAGCGTGACGGCTTGCAGCGCGTGCACGGCGCGCATCTCACGCTGGCTGCGCGGCACATTGGTGTAGGACAGCGGCAGCATGACGTTTTCGATCACCGTCAGGCGCGGCAGCAGATTAAAGCTCTGAAAGACAAAGCCGATGCTCAGCGCTCGCACCTCGGTGAGCTCATCATCGTCGAGCTCGGCGACGTTGAGCCCTTGCAGGAAGTAATCGCCCGCCGTCGGTTTATCCAGGCAGCCTAGGATGTTCATGAGCGTCGACTTGCCCGAGCCCGAGGGGCCGGTGATAGCGACGAACTCGCCGGGATCTACCGCCAGGCTCACGTTGTGCAGGATATGGGCGCAGCCGGCCTCGCTCTCAAAGATACGGTGCACGTTGCGAATGTCGATGACGGGACGCATTACATACCCTCGTCGGCAGACATGTTGCCCGAATCCGCGCTGTGGCCGCCGTCAGCCGTTGCGCCCGCTCCGGTGTCCATGACGAGGGTGTCACCGTCGCGCAGTTTGGTTGTGGGCACGCCAGGATTGATTTCGTTGCCCTGGTCGTCGCGCTTGATCTGTGTCTTGCCGACTACGGCTTCGTTGTCGTTTTGTGTCACGATGGTCACCTTCACGCGACGGGTTTGCTTGCCCTCGTCATCGGTTGCCACGTTGACGTAATAGTGTTCGCCATCTTCGGTCATGAGCGCCATCGTCGGCACCATCACCACGTCGTCGAGCTGCTCGGTCACCACCGAGACCTCGGCTGTCATGCCCGGCTTCAGGCGCGCGTCGGGAGCCTCGATGAGGATGTCGACGTTAAAGGTTACGCTGCCGCCGCCGGAGTTGGAGTCGGAGTTTGCCACCGAGGCGATGGCCGTGACCGTCCCCTGGCTCACAATATCGGGAAACGCGGGATAGGTCACGTTGGCGCTCTGGCCCACGGCGATCTTGGTGATGTCCTTTTCGCCCACCTGAACCGTTACCTTCATCTTGGAGAGGTCGGCGATCTGCATGCACTGCTTGCCGCCGCTCGTATCGCTTTCGCCCATGATCATGCCGCCTGTTACCGTGGCGCCCACCTTGGCGTTAAGCTCCACGATGCTGCCCGAGCTCGGCGCCGTAACCGTGCGCCCGGCGGCCTTGGCGTTCGCCTGATCGAGGTTTGCCTGGGCTGATGCGAGGCTGCGCTGTGCGGCCGATACGGTGTTCGTGTCGGCGGACCCAGCGGAGGCGCCTGCCGCTGCGGCGGAAGCTGCATCGACGTCCGTCGTTGGGGTGGCCTGCGCGGAAGCGAGGGCTTTCTGCGCGTTGGCGAGGTCTTCCTGGGCGGCTGCAACTGCACGCTGCGCCTCGGCAACGTTGCGATCGAGCTCGTCGTTTTTAATGGTCATAAGCACGTCGCCCTCGTTGACGGATTGGCCTGCCTGCACGTTGATCGAATCGACCGTGCCGTCGACAGAAGGGGAGACCACTGAGGACGAAATGGGTTTGAGCTGGCCTTTCGCCTCGACCGTTGTGGTAAACGTGCCCTCGGTCACCATGTCGGTCACAGGCTCGCTAGCGCCCTGTGGCTGCGCATTGATAACCAGGGTTGCGACAATGGCAATGAGCGCGATGGCACCTACGACGCCGGCGGCAATACCGCGTCGAATCAGCTTTTTGCGTCGACGTTCGGCACGTTTTGCCTTGAGCTTGGCATATGCCTCTTCATCGGAAATCTCGGCCGTATCGTTCGTGCGTTCGCTCTGCTTGTCGGCATGTACGTTTGTAATCAGAGGAATCGTTTCGGTGGCACCTTTGGGCGTGCGCTCGGTATCATCTGGGCCCGGGGTGATCGTGGGGACATTCGGCATAGCGTCTCCTTTATAGAAAGAACCTCGATAATTATATGCGCCCACCGGTTGGGGCGGGCGCATAGGACGGTTTCTTTCGGAACTGTTAGATTGGTCGCAGCGGTTCCACGTTGTAGGAATGCGCGCGTTGCACTACGAGTGGACAACTACGCACAGGCCGACTTTGATGCAGTCGTGAAGTGCCTTGGCGTCTGCCAGGCGCAGGTTGATGCAACCGTGGCTACCGCACCACTTGTACGATTCGGCATTATCGAAGCTCTTGTCGTTTTGCCAGGTGGCGTCGTGGAATCCGACCATATTGCCCTCGAACGGCATCCAGTAGCTTACCGGGCTCTCGTATTTGGGCTTGCCGGTCTCGGGGTCCTTGGCACCGATGAGTTTGCTGGCGCCATCGTTGCTGTTGATCTGCCATACGCCCTCGGGGGTGGCGTCTTCGCCCGGTTTGCCAGAAATAAAGTTGGCCTCCCACACGATGTTGCCGCTCTCGTCGTAGTAGCGCGCATGCTGCTCGGACAGGTCGACGTCGATATAGGCCTTCCAGTCGGGCTCGCCCTTGGCGGTAAATGTGTCGGCCTTCTGGGAGTACTTGATCTCGATTTCGCCGGTCTGCTTGTTGTTGATGGCGTCCTCGACCTGCTTGGCGAGCGAGCTGCTGTCGATGGACCAACCAAAGTCGCCGCCTTCGACGGCGCACTGCTTGCCATCGGCGCGCGTCCACCAGCGAGTGGAGCCCACGGTATTAAAGCCGTTGGCGAGCTCGGCTGCCCAGCTGCTGATCTGCGACGTATCGAGCGTGGGGTTGGCCGGATCGGCAAAGCTGATCCACTGCAACACGGAGCTGCCATCAACCTTGCCGGCATCCTCGCCGTTGAGCTTGAGGGTCACGTTGACGCCCAAGAAGTTGTTGGCGGCATCGCATGCAGACTGAATCTGATCATCGGTCAGCGTTCCATTGAGCGGCTCATAGGCATCGTTGCCGAGCTTGGAAAGATCTACGGTCTCGGCCAGCGAGGCAAGCTCGAGCTCGGCATACTTAATGACATGCTCGCGGTTGAGTTTTTCGTTGGAGCGCGCCTTCTCGACGGTAAACTTGCCGGCCTGCTCGTCATAGGAGCTATTGGCCTCGAACGCGCCCGAACGCCCCTCGTTAAACTCGTCGATGGCGGCGCCCAGATCCTTCTCAAACTGCTTTTGGTCAAAGGTGTCGGAGAGCATGGACAGGTCGACGTCTTGATCAAGATCGACTTCGTTGGAGCTAGCGGTTGTTTTGGTCTTGCCGCTTAAGGATTCTACAAGGCGAACCGGCCATACAATGGCTTCGTTGCGGCTGATAATCTCTTTTGCGGCAGCTTCGCCGTCGACAATGGGCTCATCGGACTCGGGCTGATAGGTCCAGCTAAAGTCATCGCCTGTCACGGTGAGCTTATAGTGCTTCCAAGCCGAGTTGACCTTGGTGGCGGCAGACGAAGCGTTGGAGAACGAGACATCGACGCCGGCGATAGTGGTGTTGGGGTAGGCTACCTGCGAAAACGCTACGACGCCTACGATATAGACAATGACGATAAGACCCAGAACGACAAAGAGCGTCGTCTTTTTGCCCAACTTATTGTTCTCGGCGGGTTTGCGTGCGGGGCCGCGATCGCCTCGAGCGTGCGTGGGGGGCTGCTTGGGCGCATTGCCATTTGTCTGGCGCTGCTGATGCTGCTTGTTCGGACGTTGGGAAACGTTTGCCGCACCTCGCTGCTGACCGTGACTCGGCGCGATAGGACGCGGCGACTGAACACCACCGGTGTGCCTGCTCGGCTGCTGCGGATCGGGAATCAGTTGAGTTCGATCGTTTTGCGACATCGTATGCATATCCTTCGATTTTCGCCTTGCGGTTCATCGTGTTTTTACTGGGCTTGCATTATAGCGATTACCTAGTTGTTTGTGGTACGGAAACGGTGGCATTCAAAAGAGGTGGGACATTTGTCCCACTATCGAGTCGTTCTTGGTCACTACCCGCACACACCGCATTTTGCACAGGCCGAAAGTGCGGCCGGAGCCTGCGCTATGCCGCCCTTTGCCGTCTCGCGCAGCGTGGCCGGCAACGCGTGGCCAACCGAGAGCATGACGTGTGCCATCTGGTCAAACGGCACCAGGCTCTTGATGCCGGCGAGGGCGAGCTGCGCCGAGCTGAAGGCCGCGGCCACGCCGATAGCGTTGCGGTTTTGGCAGGGCACCTCCACGAGGCCTCCTACGGGATCGCATACGAGTCCCAATAGGTTACTCAGCGCGATGGAACTGGCGTCGAGCGCCTGCTCGGGCGTGCCCCCGAGCATCTGCACCAGCGCGGCGGCAGCCATGGCGGCGGCGCTTCCCACCTCGGCTTGGCAGCCGCCCTCGGCGCCGGCAACGCAGGCGCTCGTGGTGAGGTTGAGGCCGATGGCGGCTGCGCAGTAGAGCGCGTCCATGACCTGTTCGTCATCGAGCTGCAGGTGGTCGGCGAGCGCCAGCACGCAGCCGGGGACGACGCCCGCGGATCCTGCCGTCGGAGCTGCGACGATTACACCCATTGTGGCGGAGCGCTCGAGCACGGCCATGGCACGGGCCACGGCGTTAGTCTGGACGGGGCCCATTAAGTTGGAGCCAAGGTCGTTGCGGCCGGTGGCATCGACAAGCTTGGCCTCGCCGCCGATAAGCCCGCCGAGCGAGCGCTGCGGATTGACGATGGGGGCCGTGGTCTCCTCGCGCATGACGTCGAGCACGCGGCTCATGGCGGCGACAGCGTGCGCCTTACCGGTCAGGCGTGCCTCGCGCACGGCCATGACGGCGCCGATGCTGAGCCCCAGTTCCTCGCACGCATCGAGCAGCTGCTCGCCGTCGTCGAAGATCTCTTTGGCCGAGACGCCGGGGGAGAGCGACGAGGCAGAACCGGGGAGCTCGATAAAGGTCGCGTAATCGACATTGTCGAGCTTGCGCAGCAAGGGGACGACGGTGTCGTCGGGCGCGCCGTCGGTCTCAAAGACGGAGTAGGCCTGACCGCCCACCTCGGTGCGGTAGGTGCGGCAGAAGGCGATGTTCACGTGTGCGTAGGCGAGCAGGTTCGTGAGCGCGGCGAGCACGCCGGGGACGTCCTGGTGCGCCACGAAGAGCGTCGAGTACATACCCGAGATGTCGACGCCGACGCCGTTAATGCGGCTGATGCGCATCTTGCCGCCGCCCAGGCTCTCGCCACGGACCTGTGCCGTAGCGCCCGTGTCGTCGACCATGTCGATGTCGACGGTATTGGGATGGATGGAGGCGTCGTCGCCCTTGATGTCAAAGTGATATTCGAGGCCCTGCTTGCGCGCGAGGTCGAAGGCCTGCTTGATGTTCTCGTCATCGGTGTCGAGGCCCAGGATGCCCGCGACGAGCGCACGGTCGGTGCCGTGGCCGCGGTAGGTGTGGGCAAAGGAGTTCCACAGGCCAAAGGTGACCTTGGTGATGCGGCCTTCCAACAGGCTGGCGGCAACTTGGGCGCAGCGCAGGGCGCCGGCGGTGTGCGATGAGCTGGGGCCGACCATGACGGGGCCCAAGATCTCGAATGCCGAGGTCGTAGCTAGTGTTTGCGGCTTGCCTGCCATGGCTGCTCCTTTGTTTTGTCCCATCGTCCCGAGGGCGGGGCATAAGGTCGCCTGCTCGGGCAGTCCTGCTCGCACGGAGAGCACATTAAGTGCTCTCCGGCTCGTGCGGAACTCGCGATCGACCTTATGCCCCGCCTCTCGGGACTAAGGATACATGGTAGAGGCGCATGTGCTCCAAAATTCATTGGCTGCTGACGTTGCGTATGCCTATATCGAAATATCTTCACCACCGGATTAATAAAAAAGAAGTACCGGTTGGGGCCGGTACTTCTTTTGGTGCATCGATATGTGGCTGCAGCTTTTGCCGTTGGCTTACAGGCCGCAGGCTGCTTTGAGTTCTTCGACTCGATCGGTTTTCTCCCAGGTGAAGTCGGCGTCTTCGCGGCCGAAGTGGCCGTAGGCTGCCGTCTTTTCGTAGATGGGGCGACGTAGGTCTAGGTCGCGGATGATTGCGCCCGGGCGCAGGTCGAAGGTCTTCTCTACGGCCTCGACGATCTTGTCCTCGGCGACGTGTGCGGTGCCGAAGGTGTCGACCATGATTGAGAGGGGCTTGGACACGCCGATGGCGTAGGCAAGCTCGACTTCGCAGCGGTCGGCCAGACCGGCGGCGACCACGTTCTTGGCGACCCAGCGCGCGGCATACGCGGCGGAGCGGTCGACCTTGGTGCAGTCCTTACCGCTAAAGGCGCCACCGCCGTGACGGCCGTAGCCGCCGTAGGTGTCGACGATGATCTTGCGGCCGGTGAGGCCCGTGTCGCCCATGGGGCCGCCCACGACAAAGCGACCGGTGGGGTTCACGTAGATGTCCGCGTTGTCCCACGGCATGTTCTCGGCGGCCATGACCGGGGTGATGACGTGCTCGATGAGGTCGGCCTTGATCTTGCCCATGTCCTCGATCTCGGCGGCGTGCTGCGTGGAGATGACGATCGTCGTGACCTCGACGGGCTTGCCTTCCTCGTAGCGCACGGTGACCTGGGTCTTGCCGTCGGGACGCAGGTAGGGCAGGGTGCCGTCGTGACGCACGGCTGCCAGGCGCTCGGCCAGGCGGCTTGCCAGGTAGTGCGGCATGGGCATGAGGGTCTTGGTCTCGTTGGAGGCGTAGCCGAACATCATGCCCTGGTCGCCGGCACCGATCAGGTCGATCGGGTCGGTGGTAGCGCCGGTCTGGGTCTCGAAGGACTCGTCAACGCCCTGGGCGATATCGGGCGACTGCTCGTGGATGAGGCTCATAACGCCGCAGGTGTCGCAGTCAAAACCGAACTTGGCGCGGTTGTAGCCAATGCGGCGGATAACGCCGCGGGCGATTTCCTGTACGTCGACGTAGGCCTGAGTGCGAATCTCGCCGGCGACGATGACGGTGCCGGTGGTCACGAGGGTCTCGCAGGCGCAGCGGACGTTTTCCACGTTGGCGGGCACGCCGTTGGGGGCGATGTAGCCCTGCTCCTGGAGCTCTATTTCTTTGGCGAGGATTGCGTCGAGGACGGCGTCGCTGATCTGGTCAGCGATCTTATCGGGATGACCTTCGGTCACCGACTCCGACGTAAAAACAAAGGACCCGTGTTGGGGCGGGATGGAACGAAGTTCTTCTGACATGATTGTCCTTTCAAAAACGTGTCCCGGCGACCGTTACCATTCCGCCAGGCTCTCTATGCAAGGGCACATCATAGCGCGTAAATCAAACATTCACACCCTTTCCGCACCTACTCATTGGGGACAGACTTAAATGACTACCCTTACCTAAGTGCCGACAGGTTGTCCAATGACTGGTCATTTAAGTCTGTCCCCAATGAGTAGGTAGGTGCCCTTTGTGCGGAGGTTGCTTTGATGCTTTATACTGGTGCGGTTAGACATCCATCCTGCAATCGAGGAGATTTCCATGGCATCAGACGTTCGCGTCCGCTTTGCACCCTCACCGACGGGCAAGCTGCACATCGGCGGCGCCCGCACCGCTATCTATAACTGGGCTTTCGCCCGTGCAAACGGCGGCACGTTCATCCTGCGCATCGACGACACCGACCCCACCCGCTCCACCGACGAGAACACGCAGATCATCCTGCGCGCCATGCGTTGGCTGGGCCTGGACTGGGACGAGGGTCCCGAGGTGGGCGGCGACTTTGGTCCCTACGCACAGACCGAGCGCCTGGACCTGTACAAGCAGGCAGCCCAGAAGCTCTGGGACGAGGGCAAGGCCTATCCGTGCTTCTGCACCAAGGAGCAGCTCGATGCCGACCGTAAGGCCGCGCAGGAGCGCAAGGACCCCTTCCAGGGCTATCAGCGCCGCTGCCGCGATCTTGATCCCGAGGAGGCCCGTCGCCGCATCGAGGCCGGCGAGTCCTACGTCCTGCGCATCAAGGTGCCCGAGGACCGCGGCGACGTCGTCATCCACGACGCCGTCCACGGCGAGGTAACCTTCGACGCCAAGGAGCTTGACGACTTTGTCATCTTCCGCTCCGACGGCACGCCCACGTACAACTTCGCGACCGTCGTCGATGACGCCATGATGAAGATCACTCACGTCATCCGCGGCGACGACCACCTGTCCAACACCCCGCGTCAAGTCATGGTCTACGAGGCCCTCGGCGCGCCCGTGCCTACGTTCGCCCACATCTCCATGATCTTGGGTGCCGACGGCAAGAAGCTCTCCAAGCGCCACGGCGCCACCTCGGTGGAGGAGTACCGCGACGCCGGCTACCTGTCCGACGCCTTCGTCAACTACTTGGCGCTGCTCGGCTGGTCGCTCGACGGCGAGACCACGATCATCCCGCGCGATGTCCTGGCCAGCAAGTTCTCGCTCGACCGCATCTCCAAGAACCCGGCGACCTTCGACCCCAAGAAGCTCGACTGGGTCAATGCCGAGTACATCAACGGCATGTCCGATGCTCAGTTTGCCGACGAGATCATGGTCCCCGAGCTGCACGAGGCGGGTCTCATCGAAGGTAACGTCGAGTACGGCGAGGATTGGATCGACGCGCTTGCCGCCATCGTTAAGCCGCGCACCAAGATGCCGGCCGACGCCGTGACCGTCGCCGCTCCCATTTTCGCTACGGCCGAGACGCTCGAGTATGACGAGAAATCCGTCAACAAGGGCCTGGCCAAGGAGGGCATGGGTGCCATTCTTGATGCCGCCAAGGCCGCGCTCGAGGGTGTGAACGAGTGGACGGCTGCCAACATCGACGCCGCGCTTGAGCCGCTGCCCGAGCAGATGGACCTCAAGAAGCGCGTGGTGTTCCAGGCCGTGCGCGTCGCCGTCTGCGGCAACATGGTGAGCCCTCCGCTGGGCGAGACCATGGCGCTCGTCGGCCGCGACGACTGCCTGGCGCGCATCGATCGCGCCCGCACGATGGCGCTGTAATCGCTGCGCAAACGTTTGTATCCGAGCCCCGTTCACCCTGAGCGGGGTTCTTGTTTCTGTAGACGAATGGGATGGGAGGTGCTGGGGCCATGGCCGAGCAACTTTCGCTGTTTGGTTCGCCGGATCCGGAGGAGACTCCGGCGGCGCCGGCATCCGGTGCTGCCCTGGCCAAGCCCGAGCCTTCACCTGAGCCCATTGCCGCCTACACGAGCGTGGTTCTCGACATCCCCACCCGTGCGCTGTCCGAACCGTTTGCTTACGGCATTCCTGAGTCCCTTGCGAGCGAGGCCCAGGTCGGATCGACGGTTCTGGTCCACTTTGGCAACCGTGCCGCCGCAGGCTATATCGTCGATATTGCGCCCGAACTGGGCGACTTGCAAGGCAACATTACCCTCGACACCGCGCGCATCAAGCCCATCGAGACCATCCTCAGCAAACCGCTCTTTGGCGCCGAGTCCGCCCGTATTGCACGTTGGATTAGCCGCGAGTATGTTGCGACGCTTTCCGAGTGCCTGCGCCTGTTCTTGCCTCCGGGCGGAAGCCCGCGCGTGGTCAAGGGCGACGACGGCGTGTGGGCCGTTGAGCGCCCCGCCGTCAAACCCATCCAAAACCGCTGGGTCATGCTCACGCCCGAGGGCTTCGACTATACGCCTCCCAAAACGGCGGTCCGCCAGCGTCAGCTCATCGAGGCACTACAGTGCGGCCCGGTCACAACGCGCGACCTCAACCTGCTCTACAACAGCATGTCGGCGACCATCAAGGCGCTCGAAAAACGTGGTGTCGTCGTGGTGGAGGAGCGTCGCGCCTGGCGTGGCTGCAGCGAGCAGACCACGCTGTCCTCGGCAAGCGGTAAGGCACCAGTCGCGCTCACGAACGGCCAGCAGCAGGCGCTCGCGCAGATTGAGCGCGCTCGTCTGGACGCTCATGGCGACGTGGTGTTGGTCGACGGCGTCACCGGCTCCGGCAAAACCGAGGTTTACCTCTCGGCGATTGAGCGCGTGCTGGCGGCCGGCCGTTCGGCCTGCGTGCTGGTGCCCGAGATCTCGCTGACGGCCCAGACTGTCGGCCGCTTCCGCTCGCGCTTTGGCGAGACGGTCGCCGTGTTCCATTCGCGTCTTTCTGCGGGCGAGCGCCTGGACCAGTGGGATATGGTTGCCAGCGGTGCGGCCCGCGTGGTCGTCGGCGCCCGCTCGGCGCTCTTTTGCCCGCTCAGCGACCCGGGCCTCATCATCATCGACGAGGAGCACGAGACCAGTTACAAGCAGGGTTCCAGCCCGCGCTACCATGCGCGCGAAGTGGCGGCCGAGATGGCGCGTCGCTATCGCTGCCCGCTCGTGCTGGGCTCGGCCACGCCTTCTGCTGAGGCCCTCGACCGCTGCCGCCGTGGCACGTATAACGGTGCCACCTGGACGCGCGTCGAGATGCCCGAGCGCCCGGGACACGCCGTGCTGCCCACGGTCCGTATTGCAGACCTGCGCCGGGAGTTCTCGCACGGCAGCCGCTCCATGTTCTCAAAACCCTTGATGGAGGGCTTGGAGCGTGTGGTCGAGCGCCGCGAGAAGGCCGTGCTGCTGCATAACCGCCGTGGCTTTGCGCCGTTCCTGATGTGCCGCGAGTGCGGCTGCGTCCCCACCTGCAACCACTGCTCCACCGCGCTTACGTATCACGAGCGCACGCACACGCTGCAGTGCCACACCTGCGGTTCGTCTTGGCGTGTGCAGCCGTATCCCGCGCCCACGAGCCGTTGCCCCAAATGTGGCAGTCGCTACCTGGCAAAAATGGGCCTGGGCACGCAGCAGATTGAGGACGCACTGCACCAGATGCTTCCCGAGGATGTCGCCATTATTCGCATGGATGCCGATTCCACGCGCGGCAAGGATGCGCACAAAAAGCTGCTCGAGCAGTTCGATGCTGCCGACTGCGCGGTGCTGCTGGGCACCCAAATGATCGCAAAGGGCCTCGACTTTCCCGAGGTCACGCTCGTGGGCGTGGTCAATGCCGACTTTGCCCTCAAGCTGCCGGACTTCCGCGCAGGGGAGCGCGCCTACGACCTGCTGGAACAGGTTGCAGGCCGTGCCGGTCGCGGCGATCGTCCCGGCGAGGTGATCATCCAGACCTACTTGCCCGAGGACCCGGTCATTCGCGCCGTTGCCGAGCACGACCGTTCAATCTTTACCGACTACGACCTGGGCCAGCGCCGCGACGCGCTGTATCCGCCCTTCGTGCGCCTGGTCAACATCTTGGTATGGTCGTCGAACGCGGATGACGCGCGGGACTACATCGGCCGCATCGCAAAGCTGCTCAAGCGCCGCTGGCATGCGGCCGCGCCCGACTTTTTACGGGCGGGGAGCGCGGTGCCGCAGGTGCTGGGCCCGGCTTCGTGTGTAATCGAGAGAGCTAAGGACCGTTACCGCTTCCATCTGCTTGTGAAGTCGCCGGTAGGGTACCATGTCTCTGATGATATCGATGCCTGCCTCAAAGAGGCGGGCTCCGTGCGCGGCGTGAGCGTGAGTGTTGACGTCGACGCCTATGATTTGATGTAACAACCCGAAAGGATGGCCATGGAAGCCAACGGAATCGTACTGTCGCCCGACCCTCGCCTACGCCAGGAGTGCGCCGTCATCGAGGAGATCACCCCGGCGATCGAGGCGCTTGCCGAGAAGATGAAGAAGATGATGTTCGACAACGGCGGTTGCGGCCTGGCCGCCCCGCAGATCGGCGAGCTCATTCAGCTTGTCACCATCGACTGCGACTACAGCGACAAGAACGACTATGACCCGTACGTGCTCATCAACCCCGTCATTGTTGAGCAGAGCGACCATCTGGTGCCGTTTAGCGAGGGCTGCCTTTCCATCCCCGGCATTAGCTGCGAGATCGAGCGTCCCGATCATGTCGTCGTCGAGGCGTATGACCTGGATGCCAACCTGATTCGCTACGAGGCATCGGGCGATCTGTTCTGCGTGTGCCTGCAGCACGAGATCGATCACTTGCACGGCAACACCATGTTCGAGCGACTGAAGCCGATGCAGCGCATCAAGGCCGTCAAGGAGTATCAGGACGCCCTGGCCCGCGGCGCTCGACCGGGCGAGACTGAGTAGATCCCACCGTCCCCGGTGCTGAGCGCCCACATATCATCCCGTGCTCAAACATTCTCGCTTTGCTGCGAAACTGCGCGCGGGATGATATGTGGGCGCTCAGCACCGGGGACTGCGTTGTTATGGCCCGGTTCGCCCGGGTGCCGTCGTGCCAGGGAAGGGCGTCTTCGCTGATAATTGCTTTGTTGAGAGGGAGCTGCTTTTATTGCGGCTCTTTCTTTGGTTTTGGGTATATTTGTTCTTGTTGAAATGTTCTTGCGGATGGGCTGGGTACTTGGCTTTCCGCTGTTATTTGTAGCCGTCTCGGCTTTGGTTGAGGGGAGACGTTCTTTATGCGTATTGTGTTTATGGGCACGCCTGATTTTGCTGTGCCCTCGCTGATCTCGCTTGTTGAGGCTGGGAATGAGATTGCGCTTGTTGTTACTCGTCCCGATGCTGTTCGTGGGCGTGGTAAAAAGCTGGAGCCGTCTCCTGTTAAGGCCAAGGCTCTCGAGCTTGGTCTGCCTGTTGTTGAGGCTAATCGTATGACGCCTGAGGTTGTTGAGGCGCTTCAGGCTGCCCAGGCGGATATTTTCTGTGTGGCTGCCTATGGCTGCATTCTGCCCGATGAGGTGTTGCATATGGCGCCGCTCGGCATTGTGAATGTTCACGCTTCGCTGCTGCCGCGTTGGCGTGGCGCTGCTCCCATTCAGCGTGCCATTCTTGCTGGTGACGAGGTTGCTGGCGTTTCCATTATGCGCATTGGGCATGGCGTGGATACGGGCGCTTATTGCGCGCAGGTCTCGACCTCGGTTGCGGGTAAGCATGCCGAGGCGCTGACTATGGAGCTTGGCGAGCTGGGCGGTAAGCTGCTGGCCGATACGCTGCCGTCGCTTGCCGATGACACGGCCGTGTGGACCGAGCAGGATGAGTCCCTTGTCACGCATGCTGCCAAGATTTCCAAGCAGGAGATGCGTTTGGATCCGCAGATGACGGCGCTCGATTGCGTGCGTCACGTTTGGGCTTCGTCCGATACCGCTCCCGCCCGTTGTGTGATTGCCGGCAAGACCGTGCGTGTGCTCGATGCCGCGCCTGCCGACGTGTCACTTGCCGCCGGCTGCGTTCTTGTTCAGTCTAAGCGTGTCTACCTTGGGCTTTCTGATGGGGCGGTTGAGCTGCTCGAGGTTAAGCCCGACGGCAAGCGTGCTATGGCTGCTTCTGCCTGGGCTGCCGGCCTGCAGGGTGCCGATCTGACGTGGGGTGTTTTGTCATGAGTAAGCTTTCCCCCGCGCGTAAGCTTGCGCTCGATGTGCTGATGGAGGCCGACCGTCGCGGCATGTATGCGCGTGATGTGCTCTCTGCTCGTGCTACGGCCAAGGCCATCGACCAGCGCGATTCCGCGTTTGCCGCTCGCCTGGCACTGGGTGTTGCCGCGACGCAGGGCATTTTGGACGAGCTGCTCGATCAGTTTCTCGATAATCCCAAAAAGGTCGCGCCGCGTGTTCGCATGGCGCTTCGCATCTCGGCCTTCGAGATGCTCTACCTGCATACTCCAGGTCGCGTTGCCGTGAGTCAGGGCGTTGAGCTGGTGCGCAGCGGTGCTAAGTCTGCCGCGGGCCTGGCTAACGCGGTGCTGCACAAGGTTGCGGACAACGTCGAGGCCTTTGCCACCGCCGTGGATGCCGGTGAATCCGAGCGCCGTTTGGTTCGCCTGTCTCGCCTGATGGGTCTTCCTCGCTGGCTGTGCGCCCGCATTATGGCATCGTTCGATATGCCCGAGGGCGCGCTCAACTTTGCCGGCAATCTGGCGCCCGCGCCGCTTGCCTTGCACGAGAATGCCTTTGCGACCAAACCTGATCCGTACCTATCGCAGCTTGTTGCGCCTGTGTTCCCGGGCTGCCATGCGCCGGTTGATGCTCAGGCCACGGTTGCGTCGGGTGTGTTTGAGCGCGCGGCTGCCGTGGCCTCGGACCTTAACGCTCAGCTTATCGCTACTGCGGCTACTCGTCCCGGGCGCTGCCTAGAGATTGGCGCCGGTCGTGGTACCAAGACGTATGTGATGATGTGCCAGGCTAAGCGTGCCGGCTACGACCGTCAGCATACGGCGCTCGATCTGCATGATCGCAAGTGCGATCTGAATCTCGCTCGCCTGCATAAGGCCGGTATTCAGGGCGTTCGTACGGTTTCGGGTGATGCCTGCGAGCTTGATGAGGTGCTCACATCGTTTGATGCCATGCTTGGCGAGCCAGTTAAGTTCGACACGGTTTTTATCGATGCGCCGTGCTCGGGCACCGGCACTATGCGCCGTCATCCCGAGATCCCGTGGCGACTGACCGAAAAGGATGTGGCGATTGAGCTGCCCAAACTGCAGCTGACGATGCTCAAGGAAGCCGCCGCGCGCGTGGCTGCCGGCGGCGAGCTCATCTATGCGACGTGCTCGGTCTTCGACGAGGAGAACACGCAGGTGGTGGATGCTTTCCTGAACTCTCCCGAGGGCACCGGCTTTAGCGTGGCGCCGCTTTCCGAAGCGCAGATTCTGCAACTCCCCGAGTTCGATCAGGCCAAGAAGCTCGTTTCCGTACGCCAGAACGATCGAGGCCTCTTCCAAAGCGTGCCGGTAAACGCCGATTCCTACGACGGCCACTTCTGCGCCAGGCTGGTCCACAAGTAACGACTAAGTTGCGGTGAAATAGGGATTGAAAAGCCGCTTCTGTCCGCCAAACAGTCCTTATTTCACCGCAACTCACAAGGAAACCTGGGTAGCTTGATTAGCTACCCATAGAGCAAAGAAATAGCCCCGCGATCGGCGTTGATCGCGGGGCCGCGTTGTTTCTAGTGGCTGTGCGGGCAGTTGGCGCAGCAGCCGCTCGTGGCGCTGGTGCTGGAGCCGCCGCTTCGCTGGTCGGTGTTGTAGAAACCGCTGCCCTCAAATTTTATGCCGCTGGCTGAGAACGTCTTGGCCGCCGGGGCACCGCAGCTGGGGCACACGACCTCGGGGGTCTCGGACATGGGATGCTCAACCTCAAACACGTTGCCGCAGCTCGAGCACTTGTAATCGTAGCGCGCCATAAATACTTCCTTTTCAGCACAAAGCGGGCAGATTACTCTGCCCGCAAAAATTCAAACGTCTGTAACTGTACCCTATATCGGGGGTTTTATCACGCTTCGCCCCAGAATCTATGGTTGTTGCGCAGGAGCCGCGCGGTTTTGCCCTCGGCGGCTGCAATGTCCGCCTCGTCAGCCTGCCAGGTCCAGTTGCCCGTGGCCACGCCCGGCACGTTCATGCGTGCGTCGTCGCCCAGCCCCAGCACGTCCTGCAGCGGCATCATCACCAGGGGAGCGTCGCTTGCTAGCGCGTCGCTCATCAGCTTGGCCGCCACCTCAACACCGCTCGGTTCATCGCCGCCCGCAAAAGAACGCGTACACCAGCCGGCGAGCGTCGACGTGTCGTGCGTCGAGGTGTACAGAATCTTGCCGGGCGTGGGATGCACACCGCAACGAACGTCGTAGTCGCTAAACTCCAGCACGTCCATGCCGGGGAAACCGCAGGTCGATGCCATGGCGCGAACACCGGGCGTCAGATAGCCCAAGTCCTCAGCGATAAAGTTGAGCGGACCCAGCTCGTCATAAGCGGTCTGGAACAGGTCCTTGCCCGGTCCCGCCAACCAGCGACCTTCGGCGCAAGCCTTGCCTGCGGGGATACTAAAGTAACTGTGGAACCCCAGAAAGTGATCCAGACGCACGCGGTCGTAGAGCGAGAACGCGCGGCGCAGGCGATCCATCCACCAGCTATAGCCGTTCTGCTTCATGTGGTCCCAGCGGAACGTCGGGTTGCCCCATACCTGACCCTCGGGCGCAAAGTTGTCGGGCGGCGCGCCGGAAATCTCAATCGCCTTGCCGGTATCGGACAGCCAGAAGTTCTCGGGTTCGCTCCACGCGTCTGCCGAATCGTCGGACACGTACATAGGAATGTCGCCGATAACCTCGATACCCTTCTTGTGCGCGTAGTTCATGAGCTCGCACCAGGCCAGGTCAAAGCGGTACTGCATGTACGCCTGAAGCTCGGCCTCGTTGTGGAAGCGCTTGTCGTCGATTAGATGCTCGTTGTAGCGAGCGACATCTGCCGGCCAATTGTGGCGCGACTCGCCCTCAAAGTTCTTTTTGACGGCCATATAGACGCAGTATTTCTCGAGCCAATCGGCATTGCGATGTTTAAACGCTGTGTACAGCGGGTCGGCATCCTCGCCGCCGCGGGCCTTCCAGGTCTCAAAGTCGGCGGCCAGCTCCTCGTGGCTCTCGGGTAGCAGGTCGATATTGCCTGCAAAGGCCGAAGGACCGGCGTATGGGGAGCGGAAGAAGTCCGTGGGGTTGACGGGGAGAACCTGCCAGTAGCGCATGCCCATGGCGGCCAGATGGTCGATAAAGCGACGCGTGGGCGCACCGATCGTACCGGGCTTGCCGTCGTCGGTCGGCACCGATGTGATATGGCACACAACACCCGCACCGTGATCGAGCGGCTCCTGCAGGCGCTGCTCGGCATGGTGATAGATGATCGACGAGCCCAGCGGATACAGATCGAGCGTGACCGTACCGTTATGGATCTCACACTCGTGACCGCTGATCACGTCACTCGCGCATTCGCCGAGCGCCGGGATCGTCACGCGATGCGAATTGCGCAGGCTGCGGTTGATGATGACGGTCGCGGACTCGCCGTCTTTACCGGTACGGTTGTAGGCCAGCACCTCGTCATTGAGCGCGAAGGCCTTGATCTCACCGTCGATCATAAACGGCAGCGCGCGGCGCACGGCCGAGGCATTCTTGACGATCGCAAACGTATCGAAGTCGTGTAGGTTTTCCTTGGTCGGCATGGTGCGGCGGTTGCCCGGATCGGTGAGGCCCTCCAGGCCGTACTCATCGCCATAATAGATCGAGGGCACGCCCGGGAACGTCATCTGCATGAGCGTCGCCAGCCAAAAGCGGCTCTTGGCCAGGCCCATGGAGTTCTCGTCCAGGCGCCATTTGCTGCGCTCACTCTCGGGCAGCTGCGACTCGTCGGGGCCACCGCCGAGCACCGAGATAATGCGCGGGCGGTCGTGGCTCGACAGCAGATTGAGCGCGCAGGATAATGCCTCGCGCGGGTAGTTCTCGCGCAGGGTCTCGATATCCTCGGCTGCTTGGTAGGCGTTTTTGTAGCCCATCAAAAAGCCGATGACCATGTCGCGGAAGGGGTAATCCATGGCCGAGTCGAGCTCGGAGCCTTGTAGATAGCGACGCAGATGGCCGTAGCTGATCTTGTTGGAGGCATCTTCCCAGACCTCGCCGAGCAGCAGCGCGTCGGGCTTCTCGGCGAGCACGGCCTTTTTGATCTCGGTCAGGAAGTCATCGGAAAGCTCGTCGGCCACATCGAGGCGCCAGCCATGGGCACCGGCGCGCAGCCATTTGCGGATGATACCGTCCTTGCCCAGAATCCGCTCGCGTACCAGTTCGGAGCTCTCATTGATGGCGGGCATATTGCCCACGCCCCACCAGCAGTCGTACGAGCCGTCCTCGTGGAAATAAAACGCATCACGCCACGGAGAGTCCTCGCTCTGCCACGCGCCGACACCGGGATAGTTGCCGTAGCGGTTAAAGTAGATCGAATCGTCGCCCGTGTGGTTGAACACACCGTCCAGAATGATGGAAATGCCCAGCTTCTCGGCCGCCTCGCACAGCTCAGTAAAGTCCTGCTCGGTGCCCAGAATCGGATCGATCTTGGTGTAATCGGCGGTGTCGTAGCGGTGGTTGCTCGCGGCTTCAAAAATGGGGTTGAGGTAGATGGCTGTAAAGCCCAGTTCGGCGATGCGAGGCAGGTCATTCTGGATACCCTTGAGCGAGCCGCCGTAAAAATCCCAGGTCTTGATGGAGCCGTCTTCGGCACGCTCGTACTCGGGCGGTTCGTTCCAGTCCTCGACCATGCGGCGCTGGATTCCGTTGCGCGGTTTTTCAACTTCGGCCAGCGTTCGCTCGCGCCAGTTTTCGTCGCGGGCATAGCGGTCGGGGAAGATCTGGTAGACCATGCCCCGCTCGTACCAGGTGGGACGGTTCTCGCGATGCTTGTAGACGGTAATCTGGAACGACGGGACCTCGGCGTAATCGTAGGTCACACCCTCGCCACCGGTGCGACCCTGCGGTGCACCCAAGCGGACCTCGGGCTGGCCCTCGATGTTGCAGATAAAGCTGTACCAAATAAGACAGGGCTCGGTGCACTCAAGCTCTACGGTAAATATGCCGTCGCCCTCGTGCGTCATGGGATACAGAGACTCACCGATTTCATCGACCCAGGTACGCAGGGTAAGCGTTGCCTGGTTGGGGTCGGCATCCTCCAAAATCACCGATAGCGAAACGGAAGTTCCAGTGGTCACAGCGCCAAACGGAGTACGAAACTGCGGCAGACGGCTGTTGTGAATCAATCTCATAATACGGTCCAGTTCAATAGAATCACGGCCTGCGGGCCATGGGCTTTACGCACAGGATGTAAGTATATCTGTTGTACACAGGCTGTATAAACAACATCCGTTTACCATCGGCGAACGGTTGTCCTAGAAAATCGTTTTACCAACTACCTACAGAGAAGGGGCGCCCGGTTGGAGCGCCCCTTGCATAGGGTTTGATTAGGTTTTGGATCGTCTGTGGGCTAGCGGCGCTTGCGGGTGGCCGTTGCCTTGCGGACGGACGTCTTCTTGGACGGGGCCTTTTTCTCTGCCGGAGCGGCGGGGGAGACCGGGGTCTCCTTGGCAGGCTCGGGCTTAGTCTCTGCCTTCGGTGCGGCCTTGACCTCAGCGGCCTTCGGCGCCGGCTTAGTCTTTACCTCGGCCTTGGGCTCCTCTTTGGCAGCAGCTGGCTTAGTCTCTGCCTTGGGAGTCGTGGTCTTTGCCGTGGTCTTCTTGCCCGTCGTCGTGCGCTTTCGCGTGGTGGTCTTGGCGGCGGGCTTGGTCTCGACGGTTACCTCCGCCTTGGACTCTGCAGGCGTCTCCTCGACCTTGGCTGCCGGCTTTGCGGCTGACTTGGTCGTGGCGGCCTTCGTGGTCGTCAACTTCGTTGCCGTGGTCTTCTTGGCTGCCGTTGTCTTCTTGGCAGCAGTCTTTGCCGGAGCCTTGGTGGCCGGCTTGGCCTTAGCGACCTCGGCCTTTACCTCGGGAGCAGCCTCGGCTTCGGCGGCCTTCTTGGCAGCGGCGGTCGTGCGCTTGCGCGTGGTCGTTGCCTTGGCAGCCGTTGTTTTAGTCGCGGCAGACTTGGTCGTCGTAACCTTCTTAGTGGTCGTCTTGCGGGTCGTGGTCTTCTTAGCTGCGGGCTTTGCAGCGGGCTTGACCTCAGCCTTTGCCTCAGGAGCAACCTCAGCCTTCACCTCAGGCTCGGCCTTTGCGGGCTCAGCTTCAACCGGCTTCTCCTCGGCCTTGGACTCCGGCTCAGCAACAGCTTTAGGCTCGTCGACAACTGCCGCCGGCCTCTCAATCTCCGGATGCATAAAGAAGTACAGGTCCAGATACTTATCGGCCGAGCGCGTCCAGCTAAAGTCCTGGCTCATGGCCTGCGTGACCAGCTGATCCCAGGCCTCGCGGTTGTCCCAGAACAGGCGTGCCGCGCGGAACACGGCGTCGCCCATCTCGTCGCCGTTAAAGTTACTAAACGAGAAGCCCGTGCCCTCGCCGGTAAACTCGTTGTACGGGATCACGGTGTCCTTCAGGCCGCCGGTCTCGCGCACGATGGGCAGGGTACCGTAGCGCATGGCGATGATCTGCGACAGGCCGCAGGGCTCAAACTTCGAAGGCATCAGGAACATGTCGGCGGCGGCGTACATGCGCTGCGACAGCGCCGGATCGAACTCGATGCGTGCGGCCATGGTGCCGGGGTACTTGTCCTGGAAATATCGCAGGCCGTCCTCGTAGTCGCGGTCGCCGGTGCCCAGCACCGCCACCTGCACACCGCCGGCCAGGATGCGGTCGAGCGCGTACATGACCAGGTCCATGCCCTTCTGGCGTGTCAGACGCGTGACCATCACCATGAGCGGGCGGTCGTCGCGAACCTCGAGCCCCAGCTCTTCCTGAAGCTTGGCCTTGCACACGGCCTTGCCGGAACGGTCATCAACCGTGTAGTTTGCGGCAATGCGCTTGTCGGTCGCCGGGTCAAAGCCCGCGACGTCGATGCCATTCAAAATGCCCTGCAGCGCGTACGAACGCTCGCGCAGCACGCCATCCAGACCCTCGCCAAACTCGGGCGTCTGGATCTCGTTGGCATAGGTGGGGCTCACCGTAGTGATGGCGTCGGCATAACGTAGGGCGCCCAGCATGTAGTTGATGCTGCAGGCGTCGCAACGCAGCTGCGAAGCGGCGGCCGGAATGTGCGCCACACCCAGGATGTCCTCCATCACGGTATCGCTAAACTGGCCCTGGAACGCCACGTTGTGGATCGAGAACACGGTCTTGACGCGGTCATACAGCGGCAGGCCCTGGTAGAACTCGCGCAAAAACACGGGCGCCAGTGCCGTCTGCCAGTCGTTGCAGTGCAGGATGTCGCACTCAAAGCCGGCCGGCAGGTGCTGCAGGCTCTCGGTGATGGCCTTGGAGAAGAACGCAAAACGCTCGCCGTCGTCAAAGAAGCCATACGGATAGTCGCGCGCAAAGTAGCGCTCGTTGTCGATGAACATATAGGTGACGCCGTCGTGCTCGAGCTTCTCGAGCCCGCAGTACTCATTGCGCCAGCCCAGGCTCACGTAAAAGTCGGAGAAGTGCTCCATCTGCGCCTTGTACTCGTCCTTGATGGTGGCGTACTTGGGCACCATCACGATGACTTCGGCGCCGGCGCGCACAAGCGCCGCAGGCAGCGAGCCCGCTACGTCGCCCAGGCCACCGGTCTTCACAAACGGCGCGCACTCGGCCGAGGCAAACACGATCTGCATCTTTTTGCTGGAATCAGCCATATTGTCTCCCATGTTGCAATTCGAGAATAGCCGCCTGGCGCTAACCGGGCGGCTATTCTACATGTTACGAGCGATGTTGCGGTGCCAACGTTAACGTACGATGGTGGTATCGGAAGTTAACGGAGCCTTGCCCAGCACCAGGATGTTCTCGGGCGTGCCGCGAAGCTCGGTGTTGGTGGGGACCACGTTGTTCTTGTCCAGGATGGCGTTCTCAACACGGGCGCCGCTCTTGATGATGCAGCTCTGGTTGATGATCGAGTTGGTCACCGAGGCGCCTTCCTCGACCACGACGCCGCGCGACAGGATCGAGTTGCGCACGGTGCCCTTGATGATGCAGCCAGCCGAGATGATCGAGTTGCACGCGTGGCTGCCGGTCGCATAGCGCGAAGGCGGCACGTCGTGAGCCTTGGTCAGGATCGGGCGCTCGGGATCGAAGAGATGGTCGGCCACGGTCTGGTCGAGCAGGTCCATGCTGCGGCGATACAGCGACTTCTCGCTAAACACGCCCACGACCTCGCCCTTGTACTCGTAGCTGCACACGTCGATGTTGCCAAAGTCGCCCTGGAGTGCCTCGAGCAGGTCCAGATAGTCGGCGGCCTGGTAGTGGTCGATGATCTCGAGCAGCGTCTCGCGGTTGACGATGCAGCAGTCCATGGAGGCGTTGTCGCCGTACACGACGCCGGCGCTCACGCCCGTCAGGCGGCCGTTCTCGTTAATGTCGAGCTTGGTCTCGTCATCGACGTTGCGCGTGGCCTTGCAGTACACCACGGTCATCTGTGCACCGGAGTTCTCGTGCGCATCGA
Organism: Collinsella sp.; assembly: GCA_019419525.1. GTDB lineage: Bacteria > Actinomycetota > Coriobacteriia > Coriobacteriales > Coriobacteriaceae > Collinsella. The sequence goes on along the minus strand of DXZU01000026.1, from coordinate 29,201 downwards.
TGATGGTGTTGAGGTCCATGTTAAAGATGATGTTGGTGCCCATCATCACAACATAGGGCTTGTCCGAGCGCTGGAACAGCGTCTTGTTGGAGATAATGTCGCGCAGCAGGAAGCGCATGCCGCCCTTGGTGGTGCCATACGCGTTGCCGGGCACCATGAACAGGCCGCCCTTCTTGCGGTCCAGGCCCCAGTCCTTACCCGAGCCCACGTGGTCGATCAGCGAGCGGTAGTTGCCCGGCATGACGACGCCGACGGTCTTAATGCCGGCATTCATCATGTTGGACAGCGGGAAGTCGATCAGGCGGTAGCGGCCCAAAAACGGAACGGACGCGATGGGGCGGTCCTTGAGCAGCACGCTGCCGTAGGTCGAAGAGTAGTTAGCGGTGATATAACCGATGGCCTTGCGATTGATCATCGGATCATTCCCCCTTCCCGATAACGACGTCATTTCCAACGACGGCCGTATCCTTGGTGGTATCGACAGAGCCGAGCTTCACGCCCTCTTCGACCGTGGAGTTCTCGCCCAAAATAGCGCGGCAGATGTGCGCACCGCTCTTAACGTGCGCACCCGGCAGCAGCACGGAGTCCTCGACCACAGCGCGCTCCTCGATGATGACATCGGTCGAAAGGATCGAGTGGCGCGCGGTGCCGTAGATCTTGCAGCCGTTGGAGACCAGGCAGTCGTCCAGGCGGCCGTCCGGGCCAATGTAGTGCGGCGGACGCGTGGTGATGTTGGACATGATGGGGAAGTGCTTGTCGAACAGATCGAACTCGGGGTTGTTGCCCAGCAGGTCCATCGAGGTCTCGTGGAAGCTGGCGATGGTGCCGACGTCCTTCCAAAAGCCGTGGAACTCGTAGCTGTACAGGCGCTTGCCCTCGCCGAGCAGCTTGGGGATGATGTCCTTGCCAAAGTCGTGGCTCGAGCGCTGGTCCAGAGCGTCTTCCTCGAGCGCCTCGATCAGCACGTCTGCCGAGAAGATGTAGATGCCCATGGACGCGAGATTCGAATCGGGCTTATCGGGCTTCTCGGTGAACTTGGTGATGCGGCCGTCCTCGGGGTCGGTGGTTAGGATGCCAAAGCGGCTGGCCTCCTCCCACGGCACGGGCATAACGCTCACCGTGAGGTCGGCGTTGTTCTCAATGTGCGTCTTGAGCATCTTGCGGTAGTCCATGCGATACAGGTGATCGCCCGAAAGAATCAGGACGTACTTGGGGTCGTTGGCCTTGATGTAGTCGAGGTTCTGCGTAATGGCGTCGGCCGTGCCCGCATACCAGGCGCCACCGGTCTGCGTCTCGTACGGCGGCAGGATCGACACGCCGCCGTCGCGGCTGTCCAGATCCCACGCCTCGCCGGAGCCCACGTAGGCATGCAGCAGGTAGGGGCGATACTGCGTCAGAACGCCCACCGTGTCGATGCCCGAGTTGGAGCAGTTGGAGAGCGAAAAGTCGATAATGCGGAACTTGCCACCAAAGCTAACCGCCGGCTTAGCGATCTTTTGGGTGAGTGCCCCCAATCGGCTACCCTGTCCTCCTGCGAGGAGCATCGCGATGCATTCTTTCTTACTCATCGATTTCTCCTTCTGTCATCGATGTTCCTAAACCCATTTGCGACGGGCGCGGCGCAACGTCACGCCCGTCGAGTAATGCCGTGCTGGCATAGGGGAGCTCGAGCGCCTTTACGCGTGCCAGATCTCGTCGCGGTACTCGCGAATGGTGCGGTCGCTCGAGAACCAGCCGCTCGAGGCGGTGTTGAGCAGGGCCTTGCGGTTCCAGGTCTCCTGGTCGCCATAGCTGCCCGTAAGCTTCTCCCACGCATCCACGTAGCTGCGGAAGTCTGCCATGACCAGGTCGGGGTCGTTGTTGTTCATGAGCTCGTTGTAGATGCTCTCGAAGTTGCCCGAAAGACCGGCAAACGTGTTGTCCTTGAGCTCGTCCATCACGCGACCCAGACGCTCGCGATCGTTGTTGAGGGTATCCCACGCAAAGTAGCTGTTCGATGCCCAGAGCTGCTCGACCTCGGGGGCGGTCAGGCCAAAGATGGCCTCGTTCTCGCGGCCGGCCAGGTCGGCGATCTCGATGTTGGCGCCGTCGAGGGTGCCCAGCGTAATGGCGCCGTTCATCATGAGCTTCATGTTGGACGTGCCCGAGGCCTCCTTGCCGGCAGTGGAGATCTGCTCCGAGATCTCGGCGGCAGGGTAGATGAGCTGGGCGTTGCTCACACGGAAGTTGGGGATAAAGCAGACCTTCATGACCTCGTTGACGCGCGGGTCGTTGTTGATGACGTCGGCCACGGAGTTAATGAGGCGGATGGTCTCCTTGGCAAAGGTGTAGCTCGAGGCAGCCTTGCCGCTAAAGATGAAGGTCGTCGGCGTTACGTGGAAGTTGGGATCGGCGATGCGACGGTTGTAGATGTCCATCACCTTCATGATGTTCATGAGCTGGCGCTTGTAGGCGTGGAAGCGCTTTACCTGAACATCGAAGACGGTGTTGGGGTCAATGACCAGACCAGTCTCGGCCTTAACGTAGGCGGCAAGGCGCTCCTTGTTGGCGCGCTTGGAGGCACCCACGGCCTTCAGGAACCCGGTATCGTTCTGGAACTCTTTGAGTTTCTCCAGCTCAAAGGCGTTCTTCAGCCAGCCGTCGCCAATGGCCTCGGTCACGAGCTTGGCGTAGGTGGGGTTGGCCTCGGCAAAGAAGCGACGGTGCGAGATGCCGTTGGTCTTGTTGTTGAACTTCTCGGGCGTCAGGGCATAGAAGTCCTTGAGCACGATGTTCTTGATGATGTCGGAGTGGATCTTGGCCACGCCGTTGACGCTGTGGCTGCAGATCACGGACAGGTTGGCCATGCGAATCTCGCCGTCCCACAGGATGGCGGTCTGACGCAGACGCTCCTGCCAGCCCTCCTGCGTGGTGTCGAACGACTCGTGCCAACGACGGCTGATCTCGTCGATGATCTGGTACACGCGGGGGAGGAGCTTGGAGAACATGCCGATGGGCCACTTCTCCAGGGCCTCGGGCAGGATGGTGTGGTTGGTGTAGCTCACGACCTGCGTCACGATGTTCCAGGCGTCGTCCCACTCGAGCTTCTTCTCGTCGATGAGGATGCGCATGAGCTCGGGTCCGCACATGGCGGGGTGTGTGTCGTTGGTGTGGATGGCCACAAACTGCGGCAGCAGCTCCCAGTTCTCGCCGTGCTCCTTCTCAAAGGTGTCGAGCAGGCTGTAGATGCCGGCCGAGACAAACAGGTACTCCTGCTTCAGGCGCAGCAGGCGGCCGTGCTCGCCGGCGTCGTTGGGGTAGAGGATGGCGCTGATGGCCTCGGCCTCGGCGCGTTCGGCGTCGGCCAGGGCATAGTCGCCGCGGTTGAAGGCCTCCAGATCGAAGTGCTCCTCGACCGGCTCGGCGGCCCAGACGCGCAGTTTATTGACGGTCTCGCCGGCATAGCCCACAACGGGGATGTCGTAGGGGACGGCCAGGATGTCCTGCGTGTCCACGGTGCGGTAGAACGTGCGGCCGTTCTCCTCAAAGCCCTCAACATGGCCACCAAACTTGATGGTCACGGCCTTGTCCTGACGGCGGACCTCCCAGGGATAGCCATGGGTGAGCCACTCGTCGGTGGCCTCGACCTGGCTGCCGTTAACGATCTCCTGCTTAAACAGGCCGTAACGGTAGCGTATGCCGTTGCCGTAGCCGGCAATGCCCTCGGCTGCCATGGAATCCAGGAAGCATGCGGCCAGACGGCCCAGGCCACCGTTGCCCAGTGCCGGATCGGGCTCCTGGTTCTCGATGACGGACAGATCGAAGCCCATGTCGTCGAGCGCCTCGGCGACCATGTCGCGCACGCCAAAGTTGAGCAGGTAGTTGTCGAGCAGGCGACCGATCAAAAACTCGATCGAGAAGTAGTACACGCGCTTCTTGCCCTCGGCGGCCGCACGGGCGTCGCTCTTGGTGGCAACGGTGCGTGCCTTCTCGGCCACGAGCTTGGCCAGGGCGTTAAAGCGATCGAGGTCGCTGGCGGCCTCGACGCTCTTGCCACTGATGCTCATGACGGCATCGCGATAGAGCTCGGTAAACTCCTGCTTGTTATCGAAGATCTTATTCATACGTTCCTTTCCCCCGGGGATGTTTCTCCCGGAACGGTTATGACTTGTATCCTACGCCCCCGCGGGGCGGGTAATTACAGTGGTAACACCTTTGTTACGCTTTCTTGGCAGGAGCCTTAACAGCAGCTGCCTTGGCCTTGGGAGCAGCCTTTTTGGTGGCTGTCTTCTTGGCCGCAGTGGACTTGGCCGGAGCCTTGGCGGCAGACTTGGCAGCCTTCGCCTTAGCCGGAGCCTTCTTAGCAGCCGCGACCTTGGGCTTCACCGAGGACGTGCGCTTGCGCGTTGTCTTCTTGGGCTCCTCGACCACGGGCGGCTTGAAGCTGCTGGGACCGCGGCGCTTAAGCACCACGCCTGCCAGACCGGGCACCTTAATCTCGATGGAGTCCATCTGCCCGTTCCAGGGATAGGGCTCGCTCGAGCAGGTGTAGGGCTCCTCGCCGGCATAGCCGCTGCCGCCAAACTCAGGACGGTCGGAATCGAAGATGACCTCCCAGTCACCCTCACGCGGCACGCCCACGCGGAAGCTCTCGTAGCTCGCCGGGTCAAAGTTAATCAGGATCACCAGATCGTCATCGACGTCCTCGCCCTGACGCACAAAACTCACGATGGACTGCTTGGAGTTGTCCGCGTCGATCCATGTAAAGCCGTCGTCGGTGTAGCCGCGCTCATACAGGGCGGGCTCGGCGGTGTACAGGTGGTTGAGCGCCTTGATAAACGCCTGATGATGACGGTGGGTCTCGTACTCCTCGGTCAGGAACCACTGGATGGACTCGTAGTAGCGCCACTCAATAAACTGGCCGATCTCGTTGCCCATAAAGTTGAGCTTGGCACCGGGGTGCGTCATCTGGTAGAAGGCCAGCGTGCGCAGGCCGGCAAACTGGCGCCACCAGTCGCCCGGCATGCGGCCGATCAGCGAGCACTTGCCGTGAACGACCTCGTCGTGGCTCAGCGGGCAAATGAAGTTCTCGGTAAAGGCGTACATGATAGAAAACGTGAGCAGCCCGTGGTTGCCGGGGCGCCACGGAAAATCGGTCTGCATGTAGTGCAGGGTGTCGTTCATCCAGCCCATGTCCCACTTGTAGTGGAAGCCCAGGCCGCCGTCCTGTGGCGGATAGGTCACGAGCGGCCAGGCGGTGGACTCCTCGGCCATCATCATCACGTCGGGGAAGTGGGCCTCCACGGCGCAGTTGACCTGGCGGATAAACGCGCTGGCGTCCAGGTCCTCCTCAGTTCCGTACTTGTTGAACTTCTTTTGGCCCGGATCGTCGATGCCAAAGTTGAGATACAGCATACTGGACACGCCGTCCATGCGAATGCCGTCCACGTGGAAGTTCTCGAGCCAGAACAGCACATTGGAGACCAGGAAAGAGCGGACCTCGCCGCGGGCGAAGTCAAACTTGTGCGTGCCCCAGTTGGGGTGAATCTCGTGCTCAAACAGCATGCGGCCGTTAAAAGCGGCAAGGCCGTGGGAGTCGGCGCAAAAACCGCCAGGCACCCAGTCCATGATCACGCCGATGCCAGACTCGTGGCACGCATCGATAAAGTGCATGAGCTGCTGCGGGTTGCCGTAGCGCGACGTGGCGGCATAGTAGCCGGTCGTCTGGTAGCCCCAAGAGCCATCGAAGGGGTGCTCCATAAGCGGCATGACCTCGATATGCGTATAGCCCATGTCGCGCACGTAGTCCACGAGCTCCACCGACAGGTCGTCGTAGGTGTAGAACTCGCCGCGCTGCGCGGGGAAGGGGTCCATGGGACCGGGGTAGTTGCCGTACTCGTCCGGCTCGCCCTGCGGCGCATCGCCGTGGCGCTTCCACGAGCCAATATGCACCTCGTAGATATTGAGCGGCTGCGACATATGGTTGTGGCCGGCGCGGCGCTTGAGCCACGCGGCATCGTTCCACTTGTAGCCATCGAGGGTCCACAGCACGCTGGCGGTACCCGGAGGGCACTCGGCCTTAAAGGCATACGGATCGGCCTTGTAGAGTTTTTCGCCCTCGTTGGTCTCGATGAGGTATTTATAAAGCTGGCCCTGCTCGGCACCAGGAATAAAGCCTTCCCAAATAGCGCTCGTATGCACGGGCACCAGCGGGTTGGCTTCCTCATCCCAGTCGTTAAATTCGCCAATGACATGGACACTCTTTACGTCGGGCGCCCAAACGCAAAAGCGCCAGCCGCGCGTACGGTTCTGCGTGTCGGGATGCGCACCCATCTTTTCCCAGCTGCGCTCCCACATTCCAATGCCAAACAGGTAGACATCGTCCTTGGTGAGCTCCGGTGCATGCGGGGCGGCTTTACGGGTAGCGGGCTTTTTGGTTGCTGGCTTTAGCTTTGTATCGCTCACGTTTGATCCCATCATGACGCGGCAGCGTGTTGCCTTGGTGACTAGATGCGAAAGGTCCAAGGCTGCACGAATCGAAGGGACGGCGAATGTTTCTGTGATTCGTTCCACCTCGCGTGCTCGGTGGAACTTTCGGCAGAAACTACGATAACACCTGTGCGTTAGTTTTATGGACGAAAGTGGATTTGCGGGAGCGTTTAATCGGTAAGCGCCATGTTTAGACCACTGGCAGAATTGCCGTGGTAAAACTCTTGACAGTTTTACCAATTAGGTTTCAAAAATGTTAGGCTGACGTTTGGTAAAACGTTTTTAGCAGGTTGTTTACCATTTGACATCGAAAGGTTCGTTTATGCCCCATACCGCCACTCCCAAGGTCGCTTTTATTTTCGATTGCGATGGCACGCTGGTTAATAGCACCCCCGTTTGGGCCTATGCCCAGCCCGAGTTATTGCACCGCCACGGGATTGACGTGACCGTGGATGACTTTGCCCAATTTGAGCACCTGTCGCTGGAGGACGAGTGCCAGGCCTACCACGACACATGGGGCATTGGCACGAATGGCGAGGAGCTCTACCGTGAGTTGAGCGACATCCTGATCGATGGCTACTCCAAGGTGCCGCCGCGCGACGGGCTCCTGACATTTTTGGAGCAGGCGAAGGCGGCGGGCATTGCCATGTGTGTGGCTACGTCCACGCCGGCTGAGTTGGTGCAGTCCGCGCTCGCTGGTGCCGGGCTCGATGCCTACATGGAGTTTGTGACCACCACGGGCGAGGCAGGTCGCTCTAAGCAGTTCCCCGACGTATACGAGCTGGCGCTGCGCCGCCTGGAGGAGCGCCATGGGCACAAGTTTGAGCGCGCTTGGGTGTTTGAGGACGCCGTCTTTGGCCTTAAGAGCTCTGGGGTCGCTGGCTTTGAGCGCGTAGGCATCTATGACCCGCATGGCCGCATGAAGCGCGACGATGTGCGCGACAACTGCGATATCTTTATCGACAGCTATGAGGACCTGGATTTGGCCCGCGTCCTTTCGTTTGAGGGATAGGCGAGGGCTGTGGGTTGCAAGGTATTATTGGTCTGCGGCTCGCCCGTGGTGGCGAGCGCGGATCTGTTGTGTAGGCTAGCAGGGGAGTGCGACCACGTTATCGCCGTGGACCGCGGCCTGGATGCCCTTCTGGGTGCCGGCCTGGGCTGCGACGTTTATGTGGGGGATGCCGACACCGTAAGCGACGAGGGACGCGCTCTGGTCGATACTGCTGTCGATTTTGAAGTAGAACGCCACAACCCCTACAAGGACTATACCGATCTGGCGCTGGCGCTCGATTCCGTCCGCCGTCGCTGGCCGGGTGCCGAAGTGGTTGCGACCTGCGCCAACGGCGGCCGTCCGGATATGGCCTTGTCTGTGTTAGGGCTACTGGCAGGCTATGTGGACGCCCCCGTCTGGATCGCCGAGGACGAAACCACGGCCCGCATCCTGCGCGGAGGCGAATCCTGGACCATCGAAGGCGCCGTGGACAAGACGTTCTCTATCATTGCTATAGCCCCTGGGACGGTGGTAAGCGAACACGGCCTAGAGTGGGAGCTAGACCACAGCCCCCTGGGCCTGTTGGCGGACACGGGCATCAGCAATGTGGTCAGGTCAACAGCCACGATCCAAGTCCACACCGGCACCGCCATCGCTTACCTATATCAATAGGCATTTAGAATCTGACCCAAAAAAGCCCTTGCACGCCGCGCCATCTTCCCCTATAGTATCTCCACGTCACGGGGGCGTAGCTCAGCTGGGAGAGCGCTTGACTGGCAGTCAAGAGGTCAGGGGTTCGATTCCCCTCGTCTCCACCATCGTGAATGCAAAGGCCTTCGGAATCCCGAAGGCCTTTTTTCATACCAAAACACCACGCGCCACAAACACCAACCACGCCAACAAAAAGTTGCACAATTTATTTCCCATGTCTGTACATAGTTTGTTAGACGAACGCGATCATCGGCGCAGCTCGCTGCTTCATTTGGGCTTCAGGAACACCCCTAATCACCGTCAGTAGCTCAATAATCTGCATCAATGTGAACAACATCTCCAAACAGCCCCCTTGAACACACTAAATGAACGAAATGTTGTCCAGTACTGCCCAAATCAGTTTCGCTATCAGCTTGTGCTAGGATACCTAACGGTACATGAGTTCAACTGTGCTCGCGGCTTCAGCAAGCCACAAAGCGCAGGGTCGATCAGCATCCGGTCGTAACGGCGGTGCCAGAAACACCACGAGCTCCAATAAAGAAGTTATGCGGCTCTTTTAATTTGCGTTGATTTATTTATGAGATGCAAATTCTAGAAGTTCGCTTGCGAAAACGTAGCAGTCTTCAGCTGTTTGCGTGCGGTCTAGTTTTGTTCCCGCTTGACTGGCTCGCACGCAGCCAGCTGGGGATGCGGTCTTTTTCCGATACACGTCCGCGTCTCTAGCAACTGCATTTGTACATACCGTTCACGGTGGGGCAGAGCCACGTGCTTGTCTAACTGGGCTCAGGGTTTGAATATGGAGCGCCTTCGCGCACTAAGCGCCCTGGCGAAGCCATACCCAAACCCCGTGAGCCACACGTAAGACAGCAAGGGGGTGGTGCTCGTGTGGTATGTGATCCAGGTCATTAACGGTCGCGAAGACATAATGCGCGAGCGCATTGAGCACGTGCTACCGACAGGTGCCATGCAGGAGCTCTTTTATCCCCAATTTCAAACCGAGATTAAAGTTCACGGCGAATGGGTCAACACGACCAAGCCGCTCTTTCCCGGTTATCTCATCTGCGATACGGCAGATCCCCGCACCGTGCAACAGTATCTGCTGTGCATGGACGACTTTGCCCGGGTGCTATCCCAGGACGGTCAGTTTGTGCCGTTGGCAAAAGAAGAGGTCCAGCTCATCGGCAGTTTTACGCATAGGGGAGACCGCGTAGTGCCCATGAGCGAGGCCCTAAAAGACGGCGACCAGGTCGTAGTGACGGCAGGTCCGCTGCTGGGCCACGAGGGCCTTATCAAAAACATTAACAGACGCAAGAGCACTGCTTATTTGGAGCTCGACCTTTGCGGCCGGCGCGTAACCACTCGCGTTGGCCTCGCGGTGCTTTCAGCCGAGCAGCGCGTAATGCGAAACCTTAAAAAAGCGATCGCCTAATTACGGGCGACTGTTTAACGGGACAGGGAGGATCCCCGGGGATGGGGACGTAGGTTTGAAGGAAATAGTGTCAGATAAAACTGAATATTCTACAGGAGCGCCGGCGGGGGCCGCGCTTGTTGCCCAGGCAATGAGCGGCGACGGCGCGAGCATGCGCTACAAGGCCATGCAAGCCGTCAAGGACTGGGACCGCACGCGCCTGGTCTACCGCACCGTCAAGCGCGCCTTCGACATCGTGTTCAGCGGCTGCGTGCTGGCCGTCATCGCCGTGCCGAGCCTGGTGCTCGCCGCCGCTATCCGCCTGGAGAGCGAGGGCAACCCGTTCTACAGCCAGATCCGCGTGGGCCAGACCCACCGCGACGGCAGCCTGTCCACCTTCCGCATGTGGAAGTTCCGCTCCATGTACAAGGACGCCGACGAGCGCCTCGCCGAGCTCAGGGAGCAGAACGAGATCGCCGGCGCCATGTTCAAGATGAGGGAGGACCCCCGCGTCACCAAGATTGGAAAGATCATCCGCAAGCACTCCATCGACGAGTTCCCGCAGTTCCTGAACGTGTTCATGGGCCAGATGTCCGTCGTCGGCCCGCGCCCGCCGCTGCCCAACGAGGTCGCGGAGTATACCGAGTACGACCTGCAGCGCCTGGCCGTTAAGCCTGGGATCACCGGCTGGTGGCAGGTGACGGAGCGCAACTCAACGGGTTTCGATGGGATGGTTCAGCGCGACCTGGAGTACATCGCCAAGCGCGGTCCCGTTACGGACCTCAAGATCGTCGCTCTCACGGTGATCGAGGTCATCACCGGTAAGGGTGCGTGCTAATGCTCCGGGACTATTCAAAATTCGTTGAGCTCAAGCGTGTTCCCGTAATCGATGTTCCGATCACGGGAACCAATATGTCTGAGTGCGTCGAGTTTCTCACTCGCCATATAGATGAGCTACATGGCGAGTATATTTGCGTATCCAATGCTCACACGTCGGTTATGGCTCATGACGACCCTTCCTATTGGGCCTGCCAAGCGGACTCCCTCATGTCCGTTCCCGACGGCAAGCCTTTATCTGTTGTTGGACGTAAAACAATAGAGTCAATGGGGCGTGTAACTGGACCCGATCTAATGCGAGAGATTTTCAGCATTTCCTTGCAGCAGGGATGGAGCCATTACTTCTACGGTAACGAGCAGAAGAATCTCGACGCTCTCAAGAATTCACTTCAAAAGGAATATCCGGGCCTAGAAATAGCTGGCATGGAGCCTTCGGTTTTCCGACCGCTCTCCGACAGCGAGAAGCGAGACCTTTCGCGACGTATCGCTGATTCGGGTGCAGACTTCGCATGGATTGCGCTGGGTGCGCCTCGCCAGGAAGTCCTCATGCATGAGCTTAAAGGTGGCCCCCAGCCAATAATGATCGGTGTCGGGGGAGCCTTCAATGTCCTCGCCGGAGTGGTGCCGGAGGCACCGATCTGGATGCAGGACTTGAGCCTCGAATGGCTATACAGACTTATCCAAGAGCCGAAACGGCTTTTCAAGCGATACCTCATTACTAACACTAAGTTTCTCTTTTACCAGTTCACTGGCGCAAAACGCAAGGAAGGCAAGTAGATGAAATCCACGACCGCATTCAAAGACAAGACCCTGATGATCACGGGAGGCACCGGCTCGTTCGGCAACACCGTGCTCAAGCACTTCATGAACACCGACCTGGCCGAGATCCGCATCTTCTCGCGCGACGAGAAGAAGCAGGACGACATGCGCCACCGCCTGCAGGAGAAGTCGCCCGAGCTCGCCTCCAAGGTCCGCTTCTTCATCGGCGACGTCCGCAACGCCCAGAGCGTGCGCGACGCCATGCACGGCGTGGACTACATCTTCCATGCCGCCGCCCTCAAGCAGGTTCCCTCCTGCGAGTTCTTCCCCATGGAGGCCGTCCGCACCAACGTCATCGGCACGGACAACGTCCTGCACGCCGCGATCGAGGAGGGCGTCGACCGCGTCGTGTGCCTGTCCACCGACAAGGCGGCCTACCCCATCAACGCCATGGGCAAGTCCAAGGCCATGATGGAGTCCATCATCTACGCCAACGCCCGCAACGGCGCCGGCCGCACCACCATCTGCTGCACCCGCTACGGCAACGTCATGTGCTCGCGCGGCAGCGTCATCCCGCTGTTCATCGACCGCATCCGCAAGGGCGAGCCGCTCACGGTCACCGACCCCAACATGACACGCTTCCTCATGAACCTGGACGAGGCCGTGGACCTGGTGCAGTTCGCCTTCGAGCACGCCAACCCCGGCGACCTGTTCATCCAGAAGGCGCCGGCCTCCACCATCGGCGACCTCGCCGAGGCCGTGCAGGAGGTCTTCGGCCGGGTGGGCACCCAGGTGATCGGCACCCGCCACGGCGAGAAGCTCTTCGAGACCCTCATGACCCGCGAGGAGCGCCTGCGCGCCGAGGACATGGGCGGCTACTACCGCGTGGCCTGCGACTCGCGCGACCTGAACTACGACAAGTTCGTCGTGGACGGCGAGGTGGAGACCCAGGCAGACGAGTCCTACACCTCCCACAACACCGAGAGGCTCGACGTGGAGGGCACCATCGCCAAGATCAAGACCGCCGAGTACGTGCAGCTGGCACTCGAGGGCCGCGAGCACGAGGCGGTGCAGTAGGGTGCGCGTCCTCGTCACCGGCGCGAGGGGCTTCGTGGGCAGGAACCTCTGCTGCGCGCTGAAGAACGTCCGCGACGGCAAGGACCGCCGCGCCAAATACCAGCAACTCCTTCCCCTCGAGGTCATGGATTACGACATCGACTCGACTCCCGGGGAGCTGGAGGACTACTGCTCCCGCGCCGACTTCGTCTTCAACCTGGCCGGCGTCAACCGCCCCGAGGACCAGTCCGAGTTCATGGAGGGCAACTTCGGGTTCGCCTCGACGCTGCTGGACACCTTGGAGCGCCACGGCAACAGTTGCCCCGTGATGCTCTCCAGCTCCGCGCAGGCGAGCCTGTCGGGCCGCTTCGAGGGCTCGGTCTACGGCGAGTCGAAGCTGGCGGGGGAGGGGCTGTTCCGCGAGTACTCGGAGCGCACCGGCGCCCCCGTGCTCATCTACCGCTTCCCCAACCTCTACGGCAAGTGGTGCCGCCCGCGCTACAATTCCGCCGTGGCGACCTTCTGCGACGCCATCGCCAACGGCCGCCCCTACACCGTGAACGACCCCACGGTGGAGCTGGAGCTCCTCTACATCGACGACCTGGTCGGCGAGATGCTGGGCGCGCTGCTCGGCGGGGAGCACCGCTGCGGCTACGAGGGACTCGAGAGGGTAGAGGGCGACGAGTTCTGCTACGTTCCGGAAACTGACGTCAAGTCGCTAGGCGAGATCGTCTACCTTCTCGACTGCTTCCGCGACAGCCGCGAGACTCTCTCGGTGCCCGACCTGACGGAGGGCTCCTTCTCCAAGAAGCTGTGGAGCACGTTCCTGTCCTACTACGAGCCGGGGCACTTCGCCTATAGCCTGAAGCCCAACACCGACGACCGAGGCTCGTTCACCGAGTTCCTGCGCACGCCCGAGCGCGGCCAGGTCTCCGTCAACGTGAGCAAGCCCGGCATCACCAAGGGCAACCACTGGCACATGAGCAAGTGGGAGAGGTTCCTGGTGGTCTCCGGCACCGCGTCGATCAAGCTGAGGAAAGTAGGGGAGGATGCCGAGGGGAACCCGTTCCCCGTCGACGAGTATATAGTTTCTGGGTCTGACATGCGCGCCGTGGAGATGATCCCGGGCTACACGCACTCCATAACCAACCTGTCCGACACCGAGGACCTCGTGACGGTCATGTGGGCCAACGAGCCCTTCGACCCCGAGAACCCCGACACCTACTACGAGGAGGTCTAGCCGCATGGGCTCTTTTTCGCGGTCGCTTCTATGTTTTGGCCGCAGTGTGAAAGCGCTTCCTCGTAAAGCTATAGTTCAGCCCCTCGTTAAACGGTCTTTTGCACGGTGCGGAAAGGGTTTCTCGCTTGGAAAGCGTTGCGATTTGCAAGGCTTGGAGAACATTTCAGTCGGTAATGATGTGTCATTTGGGCCCGATACAAGAATTTGGACAACGGGCGCAGAAGTAATTATCGGTAACGATGTTATGTTTGGCCCACATATAACTCTAATCTCTGGTGATCATCGCACTGATGTCAAAGACAAGCCTATGCGAGCTGTAAGGCCAACTGAAAAATTACCCAGTAATGACCAAGACATTGTTGTTGGTAACGATGTTTGGATTGGGGCAAACGTTACGATTTTAAAAGGTGTGCATATTCCCGATGGAACAGTAATTGCTGCTGGTGCGCTCGTCGTTCGTAGCCCTTATGAAGAAAATTGCATTTGGGGGGGGGTTCCCGCACGTCTAATCGGGAGACGATTTGATGACTAGGAATAAGACGGAGTTTGGCACCTTAAGTATGTTTGGTGTTGATCCGAGCTGTTTAGGAGGCATTAGTACGCTAACGCGCATGCTTTCTTTTGAGCTAGATAGATCCGAGCAAGTTGATTTTTGCTATTTAATAACGACCAATCAGGGAAATGCCCTTCAAAAGATCCGTTGTTTTGTAAGCGCGCTCTTAAAGGCCCGAAAACGCTTTTCAACCGGCGAAGGAATTGTTCATATACACATGGCTGATAATGCGAGCGTGATCAGGTCGTGCGTTATCATATTCCTAGCTATAAGATATCGACAGTCTGTCGTACTTCACATTCACTGTGACTTGGCAAAGATTAGATCTCGGTCCTCAAGTCATATGAAAAAGCTGATAGATTGGTCGCTATTAAAATCAGATCGCATCATTGCCCTAGGAACATATCTGAACCCCTTGTTCCAAAAATTGGATTATCCAAGTGAGCGTGTATTAATTCTTCCCAATGCCGTTTCTTGTCCAGATGAGAATTTATACACGCCGGGCCGCACTAGAGTTTTATTTCTGGGAAATATCTCTAAGGACAAGGGCGTCTTGGATTAACTGGATGCGCTCGTTCTGATCGATGACAAGCTTGACCCAGAACTAATTTTCGAGCTGTGCGGTAGGGATCACATCAAGGTTCAAGTTGAAATTGAAAAACGAAATCTTTCTCATCGTGTTAAATATCGCGGCATCGTAGAGCCCAATCGTAAGTTCTTTTCGAAATATCTTCTAAACGTACTGCCTTCTCATCACGAGGCAATGCCATTTTCGCTTCTTGAGGCTTCAGCTTATGGGATCCCTTCTATCGCATCATCAGTCGGGTCAATCTCCGAGATTATCGATAATGGAGACTCAGGTTGGCTAGTAAATGCCCAGGACACTCAAATGCTTGCGAACACGCTCGTGAATGTGCTGTCAAATCCAGAAGCGATATCGGTTGCGGGAAGCCGTATATATAACAAGGTGCGTGAATGCTACTCATTTCAGGCGTATCTTCAAACACTATTCGCTCTATATAGGGAGTTGATAGCTTGATTTCAATGGCAAAGGCCCTAAATGCCGCCGATCAAAATATCGTCTCCGAAACAGGAATGGCGGCTAGACCAATTGTATTGATTGTTGCAACGTATATTGTGACTACCTTACTTCAAGGTGCTCTTGGCTCTATTCCTATTAATAAGATTCTTGGATTCGCTCTTGTAGTTCTACTTATATTTGAATGGGTTTCAACTCGCAGATCACATCTGTCCTATTTGGGCCTGCTCTGCTTCGTTCTTCTGTCACTCCATTCAACTCTTGTTATGATAAGCGCTTCTCAGGAGCTAAACGACTTGGTGTATCTCGCAAGCACAATGTTGATGATCTCCCTTATATGTTCGCCTAGGTTTCGAACATCTATTTTAGAAGCATTGCTCCAATATCGAACTTATATATCTGTTGTCGTAATCTTTTCATCTATGTTTCTTCTTTTACTACTTGCAACTGGCACTGGTTATGTTGTCGCATGGGGAGAAGCCCCCTACTTTAAGGGGCTATGCAATACAGAACACACTCTTGCGTCTATATGTACTCTTTTGCTTGTCCTTATTATTTTTCTCGTTCGGACTAATGGATCTAAGGCTGTATATTGCGGGTGCTCGCTTGTCATCATATATGCGACGCTGGAGACTGGCGCCCGAACGTTTCTTGTGCCAGTTCTTATTTGTTTGCTGCTACTCATTCAAAATCTATTTGCTTACAAATGGACTAAAGCTGCCTTGCTACTCCTTGTTTTATTTTTTGGAGAGGCCGTATTTCTGAAGTCTGGAATGGCTAATAAAATTGAGTTTGCTAGCGGAAATAAATACGCAGACTCGCTGCTATCCGCAATTACTAATGGTAGAAACGAAATTTGGCTCACAGATATCCTGGCATGGGCTAATTCTGGTTCAATGGGCATAGCTTTTGGAAACGCTTTTTCAACAATCTATGAGCTCAATAAACGTGCGCTCAGTCTTTCTATTTGGGCTCATGACGACTTGGTAATGTTGCTGTATGGATTTGGCCTAACTGGTCTTTGCCTGTATCTTGCATGCTTATGTACTTTATTTCATTCGTTGTTCGCTTCTTTAAATAAGGGTGCAGCCGTACTCCTCACCGTTTTCATTTTA
This sequence comes from Collinsella sp., assembly GCA_019419525.1. GTDB lineage: Bacteria > Actinomycetota > Coriobacteriia > Coriobacteriales > Coriobacteriaceae > Collinsella. The sequence continues at coordinate 13,024 of DXZU01000026.1, read as the reverse complement.
TTTCCGTTGCTATTAAATGGATTTTTTCCTTATCAACATCTTGTCTACGCATTTGTTCTTCTTTATTCAATCTGTTCGCATGAATTAATCCCTAGAAAGGATATCTGATGTCGAATAACAACTATCTGCTGACCTTTCACATGACGTGGAGCTATGGCGCATGTTTGCAAGCATTTGCAACTCTAGAAGCACTTAAGAATGTTGGTTGCAAGGCGGAGATTCTCAATTTCATTAATCCTTATGAGCGAAAAGGAAATGAGACTCCTTTCCAGCTCATCAAGGATGGTGATTTTAAAGCTGGCCTTATAGCAGCGGCCAAAAATATCATTTTCCAGCGTGCAAAGCTGCATGCGCGCGCTTTTAAAAAATTCCATTCGAGGCTCCCTCGAACGGAACGGGTGTATACTTCGTGTGCTCAAATGGCTGATATTGAAGCTGATGCGCTAATCGTCGGCAGCGATCAGGTTTGGAATCCTTTTATTACCGGCGGCATTGAGCCCGCTTTCTTTCTTCAATTCGGCAAAGCAACTCGCCGTCTTTCACTTGCTTCGAGTCTCGGCAGTCATATCTATAACGAGATAGAGCAACAAGAAATTCGAGAGTACCTTACTAAATTCGATGCGATAAGCGTGCGAGAAGCTCATGCAGTAGAGCAAATCGCGCCGTTGACGGAGAAGCCAGTATTCAGGTGTCTCGATCCAACTTTACTTCTTGATCGTGAATATTGGCGTGCTTTTTCCCAAAAGCCCGAAGGATTTAAAGGGAATGAACGATACATTCTGGTTTTCAATCTCGCGAGCAGAACCGATAAAGAAATGGAACTTTGGAAGCGTTTCTCAATAGATTCGGGACTGCCTCTTTGGCGACTTAGCAACAATACCTTTAAGGACAAGGTTTTCGATAGGCTCCTATTGGGTATGACCCCAGAGGAATTTGTTTGGCTTATTGATCACGCTCAATATGTGATTACTGATTCATTTCACGGAACGGCGTTTTCAGTGAATATGGGTAAGCCGTTCGTCGCTATGGAACCTATTCGAGGTAATCGTGCCCGAATTGTTGATTTGCTTAATTTAGTTGGAATGGATAATCGCATGCTGGCTGAAAGTGCATGTGAGCTTCCTAGTATCGATTTAGACTATAGCTATGCTGAATCAGCCCTTTGCGAGGAGCGCTCTCGATGCATGGCGTGGATTAAGGGTGCCTTAAATGACTAGTAATCAGGATATTTCATGCGTGGGTAGAGCATGCACTGGCTGTGCTGCATGTTCCGATGCATGTCCTGTCGATTCAATCTCTATGGTCCCAGATGCGGAAGGCTTTGTTTATCCCTCGATAAACGGTGTATCGTGTCTTGCTTGTGGTAAATGCCTCAGAGTATGCCCTGCTGTTAATCGCTGCACGTTGCGCCCAATTTCAAATATGTATGCAGCATTTTCTAATGACCATCAGCTGAGAAATGAGAGCAGTTCGGGCGGTGTATTTTCCACGTGCGCACGCTATGTTGTCGATCATGGAGGAATCGTAGTCGGAGCAGCGGTTGATTCAACTGGGCACGTTTATCATCGACTTATAACTAACTCAAATGAAATTTCGTTTCTTCAGAAATCAAAGTACGTTCAAAGCGATTGTCAGGGAATATATTGTCAAATTGAAAAATGTCTTAAATCTGGTAGAAGGGTCTTATTCTCAGGATGTCCTTGTCAGGTTGCTGGCTTGATTTCATATTTGGGAAAAGCATATGACAATCTGATTACGATGGATTTGATTTGTCATGGAGTACCTTCTCCGAGGGTATGGGAAGACCATGTCGAGTCAATTACTGGTGGAAAACCAGCTCAAAGCATTACATTCAGAAGGAAAGACGTCTCTGCGAGAACGACTTTTTCAGTTGATATTAATGCGCCCGGTTTGCGATATAAAGGACGAGATGAATTTGACGATCCGTATATGGCGCTGTTTGTTACGGGGTCAGCAAATAGGGAAAGCTGCTATACGTGTAAATACGCCAGTTCTGAACGCGTTGGTGATGTGACCATTGGCGACTGCGCGTCATCGAATTGCTACCCAAAGTTCTATCCCTGGGTTCAGCTTTCTTCAATTTCCTTAAACACTGAAAAGGCTAGAAATTTCTGGTCAGAGGTAGAGAGCCTTTTTACCTTCGTTCCTATTGATTATCAACGGGAAATTCAATTGAATGCTCAGCTTTCACATCCAGTAGTTCGACCTGGTTTGAGAGACAACGTATACAGGCGGATACATGAGACGGGCATCGCGTCAGTTGCTGCCGATGTCACACCTTCTCGTACAATTAAAAAGAAACTCAAAAGACTCGTTAAGTATTTAGTTCCCAACGTAGTACGTGGACGTCTCATTAAATTGAAAGCAATAGTTCATGATCGATAATTCCAAGAAGCAACTTCTTAAAAATACGTTATTTCTGTATATTTTAACGTTTTCATCTCAAGTTCTCGCTCTGATCACAATTCCATATCAAACACGCGTGCTTACACCGGAAACTTATGGTGTCGTTGGCGTCGCCATTTCTGTTATGACGTTTATGTCGCTTGTGCTAGATTTTGGAATCCTTTTATCTGCAACATCAAAAGTCGCACAGCATGCTGAAGATACTGTATTTCTTTCACATCTTTATGGCAATGTTTTCGCTCTAAAAGGCATTTCAGCTATTATCTGTGGATGTTGTTTGGCGGTAGCATGCTGCTCGTCTCCATACCATAGCCGATATTTCCTACTCTACGCTCTCTATTATTTAGCTTATGTCGCTGCTGCGATGCTGCCTGATTATTTATACCGAGGGCTTGAGCGCATGAAAGTCATAACCTTCAGGACTGTAGCGATACGCGCTTTTGCAACTGCGTGCACATTTATATTTCTCCACTCAGACAGTGACGTTTTAGCGCTTCCGATCTGTCTGTTAGTTGGAAATGTTACGGCGCTAGCGGTATGTCTTAGGTATGATCGTAGAGTCTTTGGCATACATCTTCACCGCCCCACGGTTATCGAGGTGCAGTTACTTGCGAAGGACTCTTTACCGTTTTTCTTTTCACGCATTTCTTCCACGGTATACTCAACAGCAAATCCAATTGTTCTCAATATGTTCTACGCAGGCTTGCCAGTTGTTGGATTCTATTCTGCCTCAGAAAAAATCTTGTCCGTTTCTAAGTCAATCGTTTCCCCTATTGCGGATAGCCTATATCCGTATATGGTTAAAAACAAAGATTTCAGGCTTGTTAAGAAAATATTGCTTACTACAACTCCTTTTATTGTTGTAGGGGCTGCAGTGCTGTATATCTATGCGAATCAAATTTGCGAATTTGTTTTTGGACCAAGCTATGTAGAGGCCGGCATGATAGTGCGCTGTCTACTTCCAGCAATAATGGTGATATTCCCGTCGTACGTTATTTGTTTTCCCGTGCTTGTCCCCCTAGGCCTTTCATCAAGGGCAAATTTTTCAAATTTTATTGGTCTCTGCGTTCAGCTGCTTGCACTTATCATTCTTGTTGTAACTGATTATTTTAATGTCTATACAATGTGCCTCGCGACAAGTGCTGCCGAGGTGTCGGTATTTATCTACCGCTTATCCGTAATCGCAAGATATCAAAAAACCGCTAAAAGCATGAATTCGCGTTAAATATCAGCTATAACAAATTGTAAAGAATGGGGCTCTCATGTTGAGTAACGATAATTCTAAAGTTAATTTTTCTAACGACGGCCGTCTAAAGCTGCTGATCATCGTGGGCACACGCCCCGAGGTCATCCGCCTGTCCGAGGTCATCAAGAAGTGCCGCCGCCACTTCGACTGCCTGTTGGCGCACACCGGGCAGAACTACGACTACACCTTGAACGGCATCTTCTTCCGCGACCTGGAGCTCGCCGACCCCGACGTCTACCTGGACGCCGTGGGCGCCGACCTGGGCGAGACCGTGGGCAACATCATCGCCTCGAGCTACAAGCTGATGGTCCAGGTCCAGCCCGACGCGCTGCTCATCCTGGGCGACACCAACAGCTGCCTGTCCGCCATCGCTGCCAAGCGCCTTCACATCCCCATCTTCCACATGGAGGCGGGCAACCGCTGCAAGGACGAGTGCCTGCCCGAGGAGACCAACCGACGCATCGTCGACGTGATCTCCGACGTCAACCTGGCCTACTCCGAGCACGCTCGTCGCTACCTGAAGGACACCGGCTGCGCCCCGGAGCGCACTTACGTCACTGGCTCGCCCATGGCCGAGGTCCTGCGCGCCAACCTGGGCAAGATCGAGGCCTCCGACGTCCTGGCCGAGCTCGGCCTGGAGCCCAAGCGCTACATGCTGCTCTCCGCCCACCGCGAGGAGAACATCGACACCGAGGCCAACTTCACGAGCCTGTTCACCGCCATCAACGCGCTCGCGGAGAAGTACGACATGCCGATCCTGTACTCCTGCCACCCGCGCTCCCGCAAGCGCCTGGAGGCCACGGGCTTCGAGCTCGACCCGCGCGTGCGCATGCACGAGCCCATGGGCTTCCACGACTACAACTGCCTGCAGATGAACGCCTTCGCGGTTGTCTCCGACTCCGGCACGCTGCCCGAGGAGTCCAGCTTCTTCGCGAGCGTCGGGCACCCGTTCCCGGCGGTGTGCATCCGCACCTCCACCGAGCGCCCCGAGGCCCTGGACAAGGCGTGCTTCACGCTGGCCGGCATCAGCGAGCGCGGCCTGCTCCAGGCCGTCCGCACCGCCGTCGAGCTCGATGCGGAGGGGTCGCTGCCCGAGGCTCCCGTGCCCGATTACGCCGACGAGACCGTGTCCACCAAGGTGGTCAAGATCATCCAGAGCTACACCGGCGTCGTGGATAAGATGGTGTGGAGGAAGTACTAGGCGCTCTGCTGCCAATAATCGCCTCTAATTGTTTAATTTCAAACGCTATTCAAGCCGTTGCCTGCTCGTTATTTCACAAGGCAACGGCTTGAATTCTATCAAGGCTCCCCAAGGCGAGTCAGAGGCCCTTTCGGCACCACCTATATTGCGAATCAGTGCCGCAGTCCCCCCCCGGGTAGACGTTACCGATCGGCAATGCCATTAAACGCACTCCCAGGCATCCCGGTTTCGTTAGGGCTGAATTAATAACAAATTGTCTAAATAGGCAAGAAAATCCAGACTGACAACTCACTATCTTGTTTTAGGTGTGCGACATTACAAGCCGAATGCCAGTCGCTTTTCCCCGAGAGCATTTAAGCTATCGCGGCTTCTTCATTGCCTCGTCAAAATCATTTATGTACAGTTTCAAAATATCGCCTTCGGCAAGGCGACCACCTTGCCCCATATCTTTTCGAAGTTGAATAATGATTTTTTCCATTAAAAGAAGCAGCTCTTTGCCATCGGCCTTTCCCTTATTAGGGGCAAGCCTCCAGTCATCCCATAGCTTAATTGCCTTTGCGGATCCCCACAGCGTCAGCTCTTGTCCGAACTCGTAGAAATCAGCCATGATCTCTTCCGACGAGTTTTTTTCACCTGAATTTGTCTTCTGCAGCATTTTGAAATTAATTTCAATTAACTTGCGGTAGGGCTTTTCTCGTCGACCCCTAAGGAACTCAAGTTTTTTATATCGATACGAAAGGTATTCCTTAAGAATCGCACCACAAACAACTGTAATAATCGAAACGCAAGAAGTGATTAGCGCCACAACAATTGCAGCGTCCATTGTGGGAAGTACCTTGATGAAGTCTGAGATCCAGCCCGAAAGCAGTTTATATAATGAAGCAAGGGCCCATACGATAAATATTACGATGGCAGTAAGTAATAGAAAGCCTAAAGCTGTTTGTCCGTGCGTACTATTGCTCTCTTGTGTGGACACTTTCTCTCTCCCTTTGTCTATTGATTAAACGGCTACTAGCTTTAAATGACGGAACTTAATCATTGCAAAAGCGCTAAAGAAATTTTCGAGACGATTCCTTCCTAATCAAATAAGCTCAATTAGATTAACTAGTTACTTTGGAATCTCTACTTCCATTGTCATTCGCGACAGTGCATGCTGTCACGCATTCCATAATTTGCAAAAGGATAAGTTTTGAATCCACCACTGTTGCTGACTGCCAAGAACACTTAGCAGCCGCTCACCAACTATAGTGACGGCTCCAGAACCTGATCGAGGCCATCGTGGAGGCCAACCGTACCCGCAAGGACTTCATGGCAGACGAGGCGCTGCAGATGGTCTTGGACCGCGTGTACGAGGGCAAGTCGAAGCCGGTCGTGGGCGTCTACCGCCAGACGATGAAGTCCAACTCCGACAGCTTCCGCGCGAGCTCCATCCAGGGCGTCATGAAGCGCGTTAAGGCCAAGGGCGTGCCCGTGGTGGTCTACGAGCCCACGCTGGACGCGCCGGAGTTCTTCGGCTCCGAGGTGACCCACGACCTGGAGGCCTTCAAGGCCGGCTGTGACGTTATCGTGGCCAACCGCTGGAGCGACGAGCTCGCGGACGTGGAGGACAAGGTGTATACGAGGGATCTGTTTAAGCGGGATTAGGGGAGAGCTGACGGCTGCGACGACTCTGTCCTTGTGCATAAATCCAATTGTTGAAAAGAGGGTGTATCGGCGTAAACCGATACACCCTCTTTTGGTTAAATAAGTCCCATTAGCCTTTGATTACGCTTTGAAAGATATACGTACGTTCTTCGGTCCCCCTCTTCAATTGCCACCTCAGGGAGCCTAATCTGGATTAGGTGTTAAAGCAAATATAGATCGCGTCGGAAATGTTGGTGTAAGCGCGCCGACGGCTGACCGCCAAACGCAAGCGGCCCCTGTCCTAGAATCTGGAATTGCTACATGACACAGGTTCTGGGAAAGGACAGGGACCGCTATGGAGATATTAGCAGACACGATGCCGGATAAGGCCGCCATCCCGAGGTCGACCGACAGGATGGTCGACATCCAGTCGCTGCTCAGGCTGCTCGCCGAGCAGGTGGTCAACGCCATCATGGACGAGGAGGCCGAGATCGCGTCGAAAGTGTTGGTGTAAGGGCGGCACCCTAGCGTCCGTTTAACGAAAAACGGCCTTCGTCCTAGAATCTGAAATCACCACAACAACAGGTTCTAGGAAAGGACGAAGACCGCTATGGAAATCTTATCAGACCCTACGCCGGACATGCTCGCCATGCCCCGTTTCGACGACGGCGCCATCGACATGCAGGAGCTGATCAGGCGCCTCGACGAGCAGGTCGTGAACGCCGTGACGGACGCCGAGGCCGATCGGCTGTGCGGCGGCGGTGCGAACAGCCGAAACGGCTATCGCGAGAGGTCGCTCGCCACCTGCGTCGGCCCGCTCACGCTGCGCATCCCCAAGCTGCGCTCCGGCAGCTCCTTCCCGGAGGACGTGATCGAGCGCTACCAGCGCGTCGACCGCGCCCGCGTGGCCGCCGTGGCCGAGATGTACGCCACCGGCACCAGCACCCGCAAGATACAGCGCGTCGCGGAGAAGATGGGCGTGTCCAGGCTTTCCAAGGACCAGCTGAGCGCCATCGCCTCGAGCCTGGACGCCCTGTCCGCACGCTCGAGAACGGACCTGAGCATCCTCCTGGCCTACGCCTCCAGCCGAGCCCCGTCGTAGACGACTCGTGGCTGGCCTTCCTGCGGACCGCCCACGCGCCCCTCGCGGCGGCGCTTGACGTAGGTCGCGTCAAGCCAAACGTAGGGCACGGGCGAGCCGCCGAGCAGCCTTCCGCACAGCTCCTCAATGAGGGCCGAGACGGCATGGGGTATCAACCGTATTTCAGGTTCTGGGACGCCGGGCTGACTCGCTTCGGTTCAGGCGCAACGCCAACTTTCTTAACACTACCGGCCACTGTGAATGTGACTTCACTTACATTGATGATATCGTGGAAGGTGTACCGCGAACTCGTGGAGGTGGGCATACTGCCCGTCGATTACGACTTCGAGGCCCACAAGCGGCTCGTGCCTATGCAGCTTGGTGATGTGCCCGTAACCTAAGCGGATACGAGCGCATTTGAGCGTAATTTCGGTTACAAGCCGGCGACCCTAATCGTGGACATGCTGTGCTAGTTCGCAAGGTGGTATCGAGAGAATTACGGGATAAGGAGACTTTCAGTGCCAAAGATTCGGAAGGTTCATATTAATGGGCATCCCATTTTGGGAGACTTGAACTTAGACTTCTGTGGTCCAAACGGCCGGGCGGTCGATACTGTGATTCTCGCCGGGGAAAATGGCGCTGGAAAAAGCACGATTATGGGATTGCTGTACGACCTCGTGTCAGGGAATTCTGATGCTTTGCCGTTTGCGTCTGTTAAGGTCGAGTTCGAGGAGGCGGAAGCTGTTGCGACATTGGTCTTTACTTTTGAAAAATCAGGAACCCATTCGATGGTTCGCGCAGCAGAAGAGGGCTCGGACAGAAAACGATGGGTTGGATCGGACGAGTTTAAAGCCGCTCATCCAATGAGTGCTATCTACTCTGATGTTGATATCAATTTCAGTGCCGGGCAGGTTTCGACCGTAACGAGTCTGACGCTCGATTCTGAATTTAAAAGCCGAAAGTCATCCGGGGATTTGCCAACTAAAATCAACCAGCTCCTGATTGACGTGCAGGACCTTGACGACGCTGATGTTGCTTATGCGGTTCGGAGCAATCCGGGTCGGTGCCTAGACGAGCTTTGCGTGGAGGAACGCATGCCTCGCTTTACCCATGCTTTTGAGACGATGTTCGACGACCTTCGCTATGACCGGGTAGACAACAGGGATGGCCACAAAGAAATTGTATTCAAGAAGCATGGTAGAGAGGTGCCCATCGGCGCCCTCAGCTCCGGTGAGAAACAGATTGTCTACCGCGGGTGCTTCCTTCTCAAGGACGCAAATGCCACGAAGGGTGCGTTCGTCTTTATTGACGAACCAGAGATAAGTCTGCACCCCACGTGGCAACAGAAAGTAATGGACTACTACAAGGCTATGTTCACTGACTCGCTGGGCCGACAGACTTCCCAGATCTTTTGCGTGACACACTCTCCGTTTATCGTCCATAACGACCGTCGCAGGGATGACAAGGTCATTGTTCTTAAAAGGACTGCTGACGGCGGACTAAGGGTCGAAGACAAACCGGAGTATTACTGGTGCGACTCCATGGTCGCTGTTAAGGATGCTTTCTCGATTCGAGACTTCTCCTCGAATGAACCAACCGTCTATCTCGAAGGACGCACTGATGAGAAGTATTTTACGAAGGCTCTTGAGCTTTTTGGGTACAGCGGGTCTGTAAGGTTCAAGTGGGTCGGTCACCTGGACGCCAACGGACAAGAAAGGTGCACGGGCGCCGCGTCTCTCAACAGCGCATATGAGTTCCTCTCGGGCCTTGATTCTTCAAATAGAAGTGTCTTTCTCTTCGATTCCGATACTAAGAGGAAGGAAGAGCGGAGAGGTAACGTTCTCTCATTTTCCATCCCTCACTTCGAAAATGCCAAAAAGATAAAGAAGGGTATTGAAAACGCTCTCGTACTTGACGAGGTTGATACCAGCGCTTTCTACAGGTCGAAGGAAATTGAAGGAGATTACGGCGAGGTAAAAAGCGTTCAAGAGTTCAAGAAGATGGAGTTCTGCGAATATATCTGTTCGAAAGGAAACGAGGAACTCGGAGTTATTTTCAGGAACCTTAAACCCGTTATCGATAAAGCAGTTTCGTTCTTGAAAGGTGAAGAGTAATTCTCTTGGTTGCGTGTTGAAAAGCAAGGCACATATGGTGCATGAAGCAAGGCCCCTCCATTCACCGACTGGCAAAACGATTTACACCTAATTTCGGGGTTCGTTTACAGGCAATTCGTTCGCTGCTCGCCCGATCTCGCTACACTACTAACTGCTGCTACCAGGTAGTTTTCTGGCGCAGTTTCCATTGGCTCTTGCGAAGATCGGAGCGGTTATGTTTGATACCGCGTTCCACACCAGCCGACACTACATCCTGTTTACCGCCATGGCCTGCCTATGCGTTTTGCTGGGCGGGCCTTCTTATGCCGCGGGCGCGGAGAGCCTGTTCATCGCCGGCGCCACGTACTACGAGCCGGGCGCGTCGGGCCCCGGATGGGCCTGGACCGATGCCGACCATCTGGAGCTTAACGGCTACACGGGCGAGGCCATCGGCGCCGACGGCGACCTGGTGGTGACGCTGACCGGGCAGAACACTGTTGTTGAGACGAGCGCGCCCGACGTGGACATCTCGCGTTGCGGCATGGAGGTGTGGGGCGATCTGACGCTCCGCGGCACCGGGTCGCTGGTGGCCACGGGCTCGCAATGCGGGATCTACGTGTCGGGGACGCTCGCGGTGGAAGGCTGCATGGTTGACGCGCGGGCCGACGGCGCCGGCATCGCGGACGCGCGGGTGGCCGGCGTGATCGCGGACGGTCTTGCCGTTCGCGGCGGTGGGCGCGTTGTCGCCGCGGGCGCGGACTCCGGGGCGGGCGTGCGCGCCCATGGTGTGTGTCTGCTGGGCGGGGCTGCTGGCCGCGGCGCGGCCGGGCAGCTTACCGTCGATGCGTCCTGGCTGGATGCGTCGGGCGCCGACGGCGGCGTCGCCTGCCTGGGCGGGTCGCTTGCATCCGCGCGCTTTGTGACGCCCGCGGGCGGGGCCTTTGGCGCGGGCGGCGTGGTGGATGCCGACGGGTCCGTGGCAGCGCATGTGACGATCGAGCCCGTGGATACCACGGCGTCGGCGGGGGAGACCGGTAGGCCCGATGTGCCGGGCGATGGCCCATCCGCCCCTGGCACCGACCCCGCTACCAGCGAGCCAGCTGCGGTTCCGTCGACGAATCCCACACTGAAGCCCGCAGCCGCGACTAAGACGGTGACCACGACCACAGTGACCAACACCACGGCCGCCAAGGCCTCTAGGCCCACGGCCACCAGCGCGACTACCGCCTCGCTCCCCAAGGCCGGTGATAACTGCTGGATCGCCGCATTCCTAACGCTTTTCTTACTCGGCATAGCGCTCCCATACGCCGCGATTCGCTGCCAAAACGCTCACTTTCCGAAAACGAAGAGAAAATCGAATCGTCAAGCCTAAACCGATCTCTGGCAACAAATCATCAGCTAGATATAGTCCAGGCCGATATCCCGTATCCAACTAAGCTCCTTCCCCTATGTCCCCTTTGGGGGCAGTCACTGTTGCTATGCCTTGGTGCTATACTCGGATGCCTAAGGAAGTGGTTCGTATGTACTTGAGCGATACTAAGATTCAGGAGCTAATCGACAGCAAGGTGCTTCTCAATGCCGATGCTTCGAACATCGGACAGGTTACGTATGACTTGCGCACCGAGGGATTCTACATCAACGAAAGCAAGCAATCCGAGGTAGAGCTTAGCCCCGGAGATTCGACATTCGTCTCTTGCGTTGAATGCGTTGCGTTGCCAAACGATTTGACCGCGAGTGTGCTTCTGCGCAATTCGCGCATTCGCCAGGGGCTTTCTTTGGATGCGCCGCTATATTTCCCCGGGCATGGAACACGGCTGTTCTACCGTGTTACAAACGTAAGCGGTAACACTATTACGCTCGATAAGTCTAAGGGTATAGCGCAGGTTGCGTTCCAGCACGTTGATGGCATGGTGGCCCATCCTTACCACGGCGCTTTCTCTGATGAGCTCAACTTTAACGGACTTGCAGATTATTCCGACATCTATGCCGGAGAACTCAAAAAGGTCGAGGTTAAAAAGGAAGAAATCGCGAATATCTAGTCCCGTATTTATGGCAACGTCCTGGCCCTCTTCGCCATTTTTGCCGCGATCTTTACGCTCGTAAATGTCAACGCCGGAGGTCTTTCTTCCGATATTACAACCGTCAACTTTGTTGCACTCGACCTGCTGATTATTGGCGGTTTTCTGATTCTCGCATCCGCAATCGAGACCTTCCTTGTTAAAGACAGGGAAAAGAAGGTATCGCTGCCTCTCGTATTGGGCATTGCCTGCATTGTCGTGGCAGTGGTTCTTGCATTACTGTAAGCACCTAAGTGATTAAGGTTAAGCAATATAGGTTCTGAGACGGGGTGCCCCGGCGTTGACCGCGGCACCCTTATTTGTTGATCGGTTTATGTTGATCGGTTTATTTGCTATTGCAAATATCATGGTAGCCACAGAAACCTCAACACGTACGTTATTCAATTGTCCTTGGATCGACCAGCTTCGCATAGTGATCATCTTCAGAGTCGTATACCGCTGTTAAAACACCCGATTTCCGGAAGTGCGGGGAAAAATGGGGAACTGTCGAGCGCAACCCGTTTTTTGCCAACAAAACCGCAGGTCGCGGAAGCGCAAAACCAAGGCCTGGTCAGCGGAACTCGGTCTTTCCCCGCACTTCCGAAATCTCATAACGGAAGTATGCGGCAAATTTCAGAACCCCCGACCACGCTGTTGTTTTCGAACAAAGAAACCGCAGGTAAAAGTGTTGCCGATTTCCGGCGTGGTTGACATGTCTGAGATTTGCCGCATACTTCCGGACGCGATCCATCGCTAGCAGCTGAATTATCCCGCGTGATTGTCTCTCATCCAATTGAAAAGTAAAATAAACCCATGATTACGCTTGTCGACATATCCGCTGCCGTCTCTCGCGTGTTACCTCGCTACGACGTCCGCGAGGCGTATCTATTTGGATCGTTCGCTCGCGGTGAGCAAAAATCCAAAAGCGATATCGATCTGCGCATTGTTTGCGGGGGCTCCATGACGTTCGGCATGCTATACGAGCTTTCTCTGGAGCTCGAGGGAACGCTTGGTCGAAAGGTCGACATCGTTACCAACCTTCCAGAGCATATGCGCCCGGCCTTCCGCAAAAGCATCGAACAAGATGAGGTGCGCATCTATGAAGCAACATGAGCGGGACGATGAGTTTGCGAATACCATCCTGCTGCCTTTCCCTTCCAAAGAACCCAACTCGGAGACCCTCGAGGCCATTCGCGAAGGTCATGCGTTCTTAGCGACGGGGGAGTCCGGTCGCTTCGACAAGGTTGATTTTCAATCTCAACGCAACAGCCTGAACGGTCCCCGCGTTTCCGCAGC
>DXZU01000025.1 GCA_019419525.1 Collinsella sp. | reverse complement strand
TGTGCATTGGACGTTCGTCGTCTCGCGGTGTCGCTGACCCCGTAAATATGAACTGACCAGGCTCGCCGCTGCGGTTGTCGCACTCAAACCGTGCCGCGTCCCAAAGTTTCGGAACCTCCTGCCACTCGTCGATCAGCCGCGGCACCTCGCCGGAAACGGCAAGAGCCGGGTCAGTCTCGGCACGCAAGCGATTCTCGAAGTTGCGGGACGGGTCCATGAGAAGGAGCCTGGACGCCGCACGGGTCTCGGCCGTGGTCGTCTTTCCGCACCATTTCGGTCCTTCGATGAGAACGGCGCCGAATATACCCAGCAGCTGGTCAAGCTCATTTTCGATAATTCTAGTGTAGTACTTCTTTGGCATAATTATCACCATTGTTTACCAGTACATTTAACCAAATATACAGTTACTATTTAACCAAATATCAATTCTTTGGTTAACCATATTTACGCATTTCAATTAACGAAACAGATTAAACATGTACTGTTTGAGTTGGCACTTGGGAAATCTCTCGCTGGGCAATCCGTTGCTACGGCTGAGGCCTCTTCGTCGAACCGACACCCCCGGCGAGCAACTTATGCCCGCCGGGCGCCTTGTTAAAAGAAGTGAAAGAAAGCAAAAGAAGTTAAAACTTGCAAAAGAAATAAAAGCGGGGGTGAGGGGCGTTTTTAGCTGTTTTGGGCCGCTGCGGCCAGCGGGGGCGGGTCGCGGCGGCCCAAACATCCTTGACGAGGGTGCCTGTGGAGTTACAGCAGCTCGCCGTGGCGGGCGATGTAGCGGCGCTTTGCCAGCTGGGTGAGCGCGATATAGGCGGAAACGATGCCGATGAGCAGCGCGAAAAAGCTCGCTGGTAGCGTCATGAGGCCGAGTGCATCGGCGATGGGGCTTGCCGGCAGCCAAGTGACGAGCGCCAGGCCCAGCACGGTGAGAACGCACAGCGCGGGCGCGGCGTGGTCGCGCGGGCTCGGCAGGCGCGGGGAGCGCAGCATGTGGATCACGAGCGTCTGCGACCACATGGACTCGACAAACCAGCCACTCTGGAAGAGCGCCGCAAAGGTCGCCATACCCGCGACGTCGCCCGCGGCGGCAAGCTCGGACCAGCTTGCGCCCACGGCGGCGGGGCACACCACAAAGAAGAGCGCGGCGAAGGTCACGATGTCAAACAGCGAGCTCACGGGGCCCAGCTCGAGCATAAAGCCCTTGATGGACGCAGCGTCCCAAGCGCGCGGGCGGGCAGTCCAGGCGTTGTCGACGGTGTCCCACGGCAGTGCGATGCACACGATCTCGTAGACCAGCGACAGCAGCACCAGCTGCAGAGCGCTCATGGGCAAAAACGGCAAGAACAGGCTCGCAGCGGTTACGGACAGCACGTTGCCAAAGTTGGAGCTCACCGTGGTCTTGAGGTACTTGAGCAGGTTGCCGTAGGTGCGGCGGCCTTCGATGATGCCGCGCTCGAGCACGCCCAGGTCCTTTTGGAGCAAGATGATATCGGCGGATTCCTTGGCGATATCGACGGCGGAGTCGACCGAGATGCCGCAGTCGCTCGCACGCATCGCGGCGGCGTCGTTGATGCCGTCGCCCATAAAGCCCACGGTGTGGCCGAGCAACTCGCGCATGACGCGCACCAGGCGCGCCTTCTGCAGCGGCGAGAGCTTGGCGAAGAGGTGGGTGTTCTCGGCGCGCTCGGCAAGCTCGGCGTCGTCGAGCGCATCGATCTCGGAGCCCAGCAAGACGTTGCTCGCGTCGATGCCGATCTGCTCGCAGACGGTGGCGGCGACACGGTCATTGTCGCCGGTCAGGACCTTAACGGCGACGCCCTTGGCCTCGAGGGTGGCGACGGCGCCCGCGGCACTTGCTTTGGGCGGATCGAGGAAGGCCAAAAAGCCCATCAGCACCATGTCGCACTCGTCGGCGATGCCAAACTCGCCCACGCAGCGCGGATTGGTTTTCTGCGCCACGGCAATCACGCGCAGGCCCTCGGCGTTGAGCCCGGCTACCTGCTTGCGAATCTGGGCGAGCTTATCTTTGGTAAGCGGCTGGGCGGCACCATCGACCTCGACAAAGGAGCAGATCTCGAGCATTTCCTCGGCAGCTCCCTTGGTGACCATCTGGGTTTTGCCTTGGGCGTCGGCGACAGCTACGCTCAGACGACGGCGCGAGAAATCGAAGGGCACCTCGTCGACCTTGGTATAGCGGTCGCGCAGGCTCTGGCCCAGCATGGAATCGGGTGCTGCGGCCGAGGGCGTCACATCGGCGCGGTCGATGACGGCCAGGTCGATAAGGTTCTTGAGGCCGGTCTGGAAGAAGCTGTTCAAAAACGCATGGCGCAGCACGCGTGCGTCTTCGTTGCCATCGGTGTTGAGATAACGCTCGAGCACGATGCGGTCTTCGGTGAGGGTGCCGGTCTTGTCGCAGCACAGGACGTCCATCGCGCCCAGGTTTTGGATTGCTGGCAGCTCCTTGACGATAACCTGGCGACGGGCGAGGTCCTTGGCGCCCTGCGACAGGCTCGTGGTCACGATGACGGGAAGCATCTGCGGCGTGATGCCCACGGCCACGCTCGTGGCGAACAACAGCGCATCGATGACGTTGCCCTTGGTGGCGGCGTTGATGGCAAAGACGGCCGGCGCCATAACGAGCATGAGGCGTACGAGCAACATGGAGACGCTCGAGACGCCGCGGTCAAACGCGCTCTTCTCGCCGCGCCCGTTGAGCATCTTGGCGATGCCGCCCAGGTAAGTGTCCGAGCCGGTGGCAACGACGAGCGCCATGGCGGTGCCGTTTTGCACGGAGGTGCCGGTAAAGACGATGTTCTTGCAGGCAGAGAGCGGCAGCGCGGAGCTGTCGGCACCCTCGACGACCGCGGCAGCAACGGTCTTCTCGACGGCCTCGCTCTCGCCGGTGAGCGCGGACTCGATCACAAACAGGTCGCGCGCGGTGATGATGCGGGCATCGGCCGGCACCATGTCGCCGGCAGAGAGGCGGATCGCATCGCCGGGGACGAGCTCATCGAAGGGGATTTCGATGCGCTCGCCGTCGCGCAGGGCGCAGCAGGTGTTGGAGACCAGGTCCTTGAGGGCCTCGGCCGCATTGCCGCTGCGGGCTTCCTGGATAAACTTCATGCCGCCCGATACCAGAAGCATGATGCCGATGACGATGACCGTGTAGGGGTCGCGCTGGGGCTCGGGCACGGCGAGCACGTCGATGTAGAGCGAGACCAGTGCGAGGGCGGCGAGGATGCCGGCGAAGGGATCGATGAAGGCGTCGGCGATGCGGCGCGCGAGCGTCTTGGTCGGCGCTTCGATGGTGTTGGGGCCGACGGCGTTCAGGCGCTCGGCGGCGTGCTCGGCAGTGAGTCCGTCGGCCGTGGCGTCGAGCAGCACGAGGGCGTCCTGGGCGCTATGGGTGGCGGCGAATATGGTGTTCTTGGACAGGCCGGCGTGGGCGGCAGGGCGCGCCGTGCGGCGGCGCTTGGAGATAGCTTCGAGTACCGTAGCGGTTTTGAGCATCAGCATAGGGTCCTCCTTGTTGAAGGGAGTTAGCGTACGTGTCGTATTTGCTTCAAAAAACCTAGATGTCGCTCACGTCAAGCTCGCGAACCGCCACAAAGGGGACGGGCACCTTTGTGGCGGTTTTGACGATCGGCTGTTGGCGCTTATGCGTGTGCGGAATCCTCGCGGCGTGCCGAGGGCGACATGCAGGTTTTTCGACTATGACTGCCTTCCATGGCACACCTCCTTAAGGCCGGGCGCGGCGCGCTTTGGGTATCTCGTACCCGTTTTAATCCGCCCGTATTTTTGATGAGGGGGTTTGCCGTGTCAACCCCAATGTTTGGAAAACCATTGCCCCTGACAAAGCCTTTACAGAATGCCGAGGCCCCAAAGCGCGCCCGCAACGCGCCCCGCCTGCGCTAAACTGGAAGGCACGTACGCGATTACGAGAGGAGCCCGCATGGAGGCTTACAAGCAAGAGTTCATCAAGTTCATGGTTGAGTCCGACGTTCTTAAATTCGGCAGCTTTACGCTCAAGAGCGGCCGTCAGTCCCCGTTCTTTATGAACGCCGGCGCTTACGTGACGGGCTACCAGCTCAAGAAGCTGGGCGAGTATTACGCCCAGGCAATTCACGATAACTTTGGTGACGACTTTGACGTGCTGTTTGGACCGGCCTACAAGGGCATTCCCCTGGCCGTCGTGACCGCCATTGCCTACCACGAGCTGTATGGCAAGGAGGTCAAGTACTGCTGCGACCGCAAGGAGGCCAAGGACCACGGCGCCGACAAGGGCAACCTGCTGGGCTACGAGCCCCAGGACGGCGACCGCGTGGTCATGGTCGAGGACGTCACCACCAGCGGTAAGTCCATCGACGAGACTTATCCCAAGGTCAAGGCTGCTGCCGATGTCGAGATCAAGGGCCTCATCGTGTCCCTCAACCGCATGGAGGTCGGTAAGGGTGGCGTGACCACCGCTCAGAAGGAGATCGAGGCTAAGTACGGTTTCCCCGTCGCGAGCATCGTCTCCATGGCCGAGGTCGTCGAGACCCTCTACAACCACGAGATCGACGGCAAGGTCGTCATCGACGACGAGCTCAAGGCCGCCATCGACGCCTACTACGAGCAGTACGGAGCTCGGGAGTAGGTAGTTACGCGGGTTTACCAACCCGCGTAACCAGTTGACGCTGCAAACCCGCCAGAGCGGCAATCTGCCTTTCAACTGCGGCGGCATGACCAGAAGGTCAATGCCGCCTCGTTTCAAGGCACCTTGCCCGCTCTGGCGGGCTTTCGCTCATA
>DXZU01000024.1 GCA_019419525.1 Collinsella sp. | reverse complement strand
CGCAACGCGTTGCGCTGAGTCCTGAGGCTGTTGCAATGAAAATGAGAATCAAGGCAATTGGCCCAGACCTGCTCCGTCATCTGTGGTTTACGTGGGGGCATACGGAGTACGGGTATACTAACCGGCGGCGAATCTGCTCCATCGCTTAGAGCTGCTGCGTCTGGACGGCGCGTGATAGGGCTGCCAAAGCGATCGCCAGCGTGCTGAGCAACGTCCTCTCTGTGCGCACCCGTTTTTGTATGTATTAGCGCACTACCAAGCACGCCCGCGCGGCCGCATGCCGTGCCCATAACGCGTGCAGATAAGGAACAACGACATATGCGTAATTCTGTATCCGACGTCACGGACGCCGAGATTCTGGACGAGACCCGCGAGGCCATGACCCAGGCTGCCTTCGATGCCGCCGATGAGGCCAATGCTGCCCAGGCCGTCGAGTCCGCTACCGAGAGCCTGCCCGCCTTTGACGAGCTGGGCCTCTCCGACGAGATGCTTCGTGCTATCGAGAACCTGGGCTACACGGCGCCGACGCCCGTGCAGGCCGGCTCCATCCCCGTGGTGCTCGAGGGCCGCGACCTGCTTGCCGCCGCTCAGACCGGCACCGGCAAGACGGCCGCCTTTTTGCTGCCGACCATGAACAATCTGGAGCACATCGCTCCTCCCAAACCCGTGCGCGAGCGCGGCGGCCGCAACCGTCGTCGCGGTGCTAAAAAGCCCGAGGGCAACGGTCGCGGCCCCGTGATGCTCGTCATCACCCCTACGCGCGAGCTTGCCCAGCAAATCGACGAGGTCGCAAGCAAAATCGCCGACGTCACCGGCCATGTTGCCGTGACCGTCGTGGGCGGCGTGAGCTACAAGCCGCAGACCGCGGCACTTAAGTACGGCTGCGACATCCTGGTCGCAACGCCGGGCCGTCTGGTCGATCTGATCGAGCAGGGCGCCTGCCACCTGGACGAGGTTAAGGTCCTGGTGCTCGACGAGGCCGACCGTATGCTCGACATGGGCTTTTTGCCCGCCGTCCGGCGCATTGTGCGCGAGACGCCGGCCGAGCGTCAGACGCTGCTGTTCTCGGCGACCCTCGACGAGGAGGCCGTGGGCGAGATCACCGACCTGGTGAGCGACCCGGCCCGCGTGGAGATCGCACCTGCCACGTCGACCGCCGACACCGTCGACCAGTTTGTGTTCCCGGTGTCCATCGAGGCCAAGAATAACCTGTTGCCCGAGTTCCTCAAAAAGGAGGGCCCGGAGCGCACCATCGTCTTTATGCGTACCAAGCACCGCGCCGACAGCTGCTGCCGTCGTCTGGAGCGCAAGGGCATCAAGGCCGCCGCGATTCACGGCAACCGCAGCCAGGCCCAGCGCGAGCGTGCCCTTTCGGCCTTCCGCGACGGCACCGTCGACGTGTTGGTGGCGACCGACGTGCTCGCCCGCGGCATCGACATCAGCGACGTGCGCTACGTCGTGAACTTTGACGTGCCGGCCGAGCCGACCGACTACATCCACCGTATTGGCCGTACGGGTCGTGCCGGCGAGCTGGGCTGGGCCATCACGTTTGTGACCGAGCAGGATGTCGATGAGTTCTACGAGATCGAGAAGCTCATGGACAAGACCGCCGACATCTACGAGGCCGGCGACCTGCATGTGGGCCCCAATCCGCCCGCGGTTGACCCCGAGCGCGATCCTGCGGCCTTTAAGGTGAAGAAGAAGACCAAGCGCGGCAAGTCCAAGAGCAAGAAGAAGCTTGAGCAGGCGCGTCGCGACGGCAAACGCAACGGCGATGACTACGGCGATGTGGCCGGTCGTTCCGACCGCGGTCGAGACGAGCGTCGCGGCGACGGTGAGCGTCCGAGCCGTCCCAAGCGCGGCGGCAAGACCCGCGTGCGCGAGGGCGTTCAGGCTCGCGTGGACGAGGCTGTGGAGAGCGTGGCCCGCGAGGTGGCTGCCGAGGAGCGCGGCGGCGCTGGTGTCGTTGAGCAGGCCCCGCGCGGCAACCGTGCCGAGCGCCGTGCCAAGCAGTTCCAGGGCGAGGCACACCGCCGTCGTCGTGAGGACGAGGACCGTGGCGGCCGTCGTCGTGTCGAGCGCGAGGACGAGGGCCGCGGTTCGCGCGGTGGCAAGCGCGGTGCGGGCGACCGCCGTCGTTCCGGTCGTGATGACGAGCGCGGTGGCCGTGATGAGCGTCGCGGCGGCGAGGGTCGCGGTGAGCGAGGTGCCCGTGGCGGTGAGTCCCGTGGCGGCAAGCGCTTTGAAGAGCGCGGTAGCCGCGGCGGCGAGCGTTGCGAGGGTGCTCGCGGCAATGGCGGCCGCGGCGGCGCTGGTCGTTCTAACGAGTCGCGCGATCGTCGTGACCCGCGTGCCAGCCGTGATCGTCGCGATGACTGGCGCAACTACGACGATACCCGCGAAGAGCGTCGCGGCGGCTATCGTGGTGGTCGTGGCGGCAACCAGGCCGGCTCCCGTGGCGGCCGTGCCGGCGGTCGCGATAACCGTGGCAGCTACGGCAACAGCCGTGGCGGCAAGCGCGGTGGCAGCTCCCGTCGCCCCGGCGACGGCGGCGGCAAGCGCAAGTAAGATGCGCATCGCGCGCTAGCGTGAGACAAGCTAAGGGCCCGAGCAAATAACGCTCGGGCCCTTTTGTTTGCCGTGTCCATCGCTAATTCAAACGTGATGTTCTCGGGAATGCATCTGGGGGATGCTGAGGACCTATTTTCCGCCATGCAGCAATGGGTCCTATGGGGTGCGCCGTGCATTTTTTGGAGTATTCTGCAGTTCGAGTTGTCTGCATATGATTCGACGTCGCCAACGGTGGCCTTCGGATATCCCTAGCGAGCGTTCCGAGTCAGATTTCGCCGTTTTCCGGAGCAGGGGCGCGTCATTCTCGCCATGTCGGGACTTAAAATGATACGGCGCCCTACAGTTTTGCCCACCCGCGGCGGTGCTGGCGCGGTCACGTTGCAGAATACTCCGTTTTTTGCACGGGCCAGGATGGGGTACCTCAGGAGAACGCGGCGGTATCCAGTAAATATATGCAATCTGTACCGGGAATTATGCAAACCGAAAAGGCGGGCAGTATGGGTTGGTGTATCGGGCTGCCTAGCGCACCAAAACGGGGAGCTCCCCCCCCCATGCGCCGTATACTCTGTCTGAATGTGAAAGCGGCTTGACGCGTTGCCAGGCGTAGGGGAGGGTGTCTCGATGAGCGTATTCGAAATTGTGTTTAGTCCGACGGGTGGAACGCGGAAGGTGTCTGGCCTTGTGGCCGGGGCACTGGGCAAGAATACCGTTACCGTCGATCTGACCGATAGCGGGCTAGATTTCAGCGCTGTCTCGATGACTGAGGACGACGTGGCCGTAATCTCTGTGCCGGCGTATGCCGGTAGAATCCCGGCTGTGGTGGCTGACCGGTTGGGCATGGTGCGCGGCAACGGGGCTCGGGCTGTTTTGGTTTGTGTATACGGAAACCGCGCGTTTGAGGACACGCTCGTAGAGCTGGAGGACGTTGCGAAGCATGCGGGATTCCGGGTGATCGCGGCAGTTGCGGCCATTGCAGAACATTCCATTGCGCGACAGTTTGCTGCCGGTCGTCCGGATGCGCAGGATGAGGCGCAGCTCGCAGAGTTTGCGCAGCAAATTCAGCAAAAGCTGTTGGCTGAGGATGCGTCCGAGCCCTCTATTCCCGGCAACCGTCCTTATAAACAAGCCGGAGGCCACCGCATGGCACCCGAGGCAACAGAGGATTGCGTCTCCTGCGGTGCATGCGCCGCGGCGTGCCCCGTTTGTGCTATCGACAAGGGTGACCCCAAACGAGCAGCTGGCGAGGCGTGCATCTCCTGCATGCGCTGCATTGCCGTATGTCCGCGAGGCGCTCGCAAGCTTGATCCCAACAAGCTATCCGCTGTTTCCCAGATGCTGAGCAAGGTTTGCGTCGTGCGGAAGGAATGCGAGCTCTTTATCTAGCGCATACGAAATTGGTGCAATGGGGCCAGGTTAATCTGCGCCAACCTGGTGCAAACAAACCTGTCCCCAATGCACCAGAGTGAGGAGTGTCCCCGAGTGCCGGCAGAAAAAGGAACGTCCCTAAGTGCCGCTTAAATACCGTTTATCGAAGAAAAAATACCGTTCGCCGGTCATAATGATTGTTCCGGCTTTGGGCTTGTCTACAATAACCTCAGTGAAAAGAAATGCGGAAGGTTACCGAGTCCCTTGGACGTGGGCCTAACCAAAGTCTTTGATCGCGTGCGTCTCAAGGGGCGCATTCGATTGATTTTGGTTGGGCTATATTTATGAAGGGACATGCCACCATGGGTTTCTTTTCTCGCCTGATGGGCGGTTCGGATGAGCAGACGACTGCGGCTTCCGAGTTCGAAATCCTCGCTCCCGTTTCCGGCGAGCTTGTTCATCTGGAAAATACCAATGACCCTGCTTTTAGCAGCCGTGCCGTGGGCGATGGCGTTGCCGTGGTTCCCCAAGAGGGAACGGTGTGCGCTCCTGTTTCCGGCACCGTCGCGGCGCTGTTTCCGACTGAGCACGCGCTGGGCATCATGTCCGACGACAGCTCTGCTCAGGTGATGCTGCATATCGGAATCGATACTGTTAAGCTTGAGGGCAAGGGCTTCCACGCGCTTGTTGCCCAGGGTGACCATGTCGACGCGGGCCAGCCCCTCGTCGAGGTCGATTTCGACGCGGTCCGCGCCGCCGACTTCGATCCCACGGTCTTCGTTATCGTGTGCGAGCGCTCGGAGAACTCGACTCTTCGTGAGCATGCTTCCGGCCCTGTTGCTGCTAAAGAGCCTGTCATCTGGCTTTCCGAGTAAATTTTTGTGGTGGGTACCGTGGTTATCAAGCGAGTTTTTAACAACAACGTCGCAATGGTCACTTCGGACGATGGCTCCGAGCTCATCGTCATCGGTCGAGGCCTCTGCTTTGGCCGTCATGCCGGCGATGCCATCGACGAGGCGCCGATCGAAAAGACCTACGCGTTGCAGGAGGGAACTTCTCAGGACTCGCGTACGATTGACCGCTTGGCACATCTTTTGGAGTCCATCCCCACCGTCAACCTCGTGATTGCCGAGGACATTGTTCAGATGCTCCGTCGAGAGCTCAATGTTGATATCAACGACAAGATTCTCATTGCTCTCGCAGACCATATCAGCCTTGCTTTGGAGCGCGAGCGCAAGGGCGTCTCCTGTGAGAATCCGTTGCTGCTCGAGATCCAGCAGTTCTATCGCAAGGAGTATGCACTTGCGGGCCGTGCGCTGCAGATTATCAAGGAGTATATGGGCATCCAGATGAGCGAAGAAGAGCAGGGTTTCATTACCTTGCATATCGTCAACGCCACCATGCCGCAACGCTCCGACCGTTTGATTGTTTCGGTCCAGCTTGTTCGCGACGTGCTCGCGATTGTTTCCGAGCGCTATGCTACGACCCTCGATGACACCTCGTTGCCCTATGAGCGTTTCGTCCGCCACCTGCAGTTTTTCGCACAGCGGGCGCTTGACCCCACGGCCGGGCAAATCAATGGCGACGCGCTGTTCCGAATCGATGAAACGGCGTATCCGTGCGCATTCTCGTGCGCGGACGCCATAGCCGCCCACTTGTCGTCTACCTATAACGTTGTCGTTACCGATGCCGAGAAGAGCTATCTCGCATATCACATTGTTAACCTGCTTGGAGAACCTGGTCTCTAGGCATAACGTGCCCACACATCGATTGATATAAGGCAAGGCTCACGGTCTTGTCCAGGGCACATCTGTCTTAATTTGCGGAAAAGGAAGGGGAGTACCGCTATGACCGCAAAAAAGAAGTTCAATTTCAAAGCGCCGTTGGAGGTGTTCGCGAAGTCGATCGTCCAGCCGATGATGTATCTCTCGGTTGCCGGCATCCTGCTCATTGTGGGCATCATTCTGACCAACAAGACCATTTGCGCTTTGGTCCCCGTACTGGGCTCCGGTCCGTTCCAGCTTGTGGGCGCCGTTGTCTACCAGTCGCTGATGTTTATCATCAACAACCTCTCGATTCTGTTCTGCGTGGGCATCGCCGGCGCCATGGCAAAGAAGAACAAGGGCCATGCTTCGCTGATCGCCCTGATGTCGTTCTTCCTGTTCCTGCAGGCTAACAACATCGTGCTCAACGCCACCGGCTCTCTTGCCGATGCGAGCGGCATGCTCGGCCTTACCGGAACCGGCCAGGCCACCGTTATGGGCATCCAGGTGCTCGATACCGGCGTGTTCGGCGGCATCATCCTGGGTTGCATCACCGGCGCCGTGTTCAACAAGTACTCGAACAAGCAGTTCCCCATTGCCCTTTCGATGTTCTCGGGCGTTCGCTTTCCGTTCCTGATCATGATCATCATCTCCTGGATCATGGGCGCTGGCTTCTGCATCGTTTGGCCTCCGGTTCAGGGTGCCATCTCCTCCGTTGCCGGCATCATTAAGGAGTCGGGCAACATCGGTCTGTTTATCTACGGCATGCTCAACAAGCTGCTCGTTCCCACCGGTCTGCACCACCTCATCTACACCCCGTTCCAGTTCTCCGATGTGGGTGGCACCCTTACGCTGGGTGGTCAGGTTATCGCCGGCGCCTATCCCATCCGTGTTGCCGAGATGGCAATGACGGGTCAGCCCTTCTCCGATAGCACCTACTTCAACAGCTACACCTTCAACAATCTGTGGCCCTACATCGGCATCGGCCTCGCCTTTATCGTCACCGCCTACAAGGGGAACAAGGATAAGACCAAGGCCGTTATCATCCCGCTGATCATCACCGCCGTGCTCTCCTGCGTGACCGAGCCCATGGACTTCCTCTTTGTCTTTGCCGCTCCCGTGCTCTTTGTCGTTCACTCGGTTCTTTCCGGCATCTTCCTGGTCCTGCTCAAGGTCCTCTCCGTGCCCGCTTCGACTGCAGGCGGCATCATCAACATCGTGGTCTCCAACCTGGTCCTGGGCGTCGATAAGACCAACTGGCCGGTTATGCTGGTGCTTGGAGTCGTCAACGCCGCGCTGTACTTCTTCCTCTTCACCTTCCTTATCAAGAAGCTCAACCTCCACACGCCTGGCCGCGAGGAGGAGTCCGAGCTCGCCGAGTCCGTTGCCGAGGGCGAGGCCGCCGCGTCTGTCGCAGTGAAGCAGGGCGCCGTTGCCGCGGCTCCCGCAGAGGGCGTCGATGCAGGTATTGCCGACCTGGTCGCAGGTCTTGGCGGCAAGGACAACATCGAGGAGCTCGAGAACTGCTTTACGCGTCTCCGCGTGAACGTTAAGAACCCGGACCTCATCAATGAGGACCTCATCAACCACGTGCCCAACAGCGGCATCAACCGCAACGGCAATAATATCCAGATCATCTTTGGCATGAAGGTCGCCGAGATGCGCGACAAGGTCGAAAACGCAATTGAGAAGGAGCAGTAAACAATGATCATTACTCTGTGTGGTGGCGGATCCACCTTTACCCCCGGCATCGTCAAGTCCATCGCCCTGCGCAAGGACGAGCTCGACGTTGACGAGATTCGTCTGTACGACATCAACGAGGAGCGCCAGCGCAAGGTCGGCGTGCTCGTGGACTGGATTTTGCACGAGGACCTCGGCCTGGACATCAAGCTCACGGTGACCACCGACAAAAAGACGGCTTTTACCGACGCGAGCTTCGTGTTTGCCCAGATGCGCGTGGGCGGCTACGCCATGCGCGAGCAGGACGAGAAGATTCCGCTGCGTCACGGCTGCGTGGGCCAGGAGACTTGCGGTTGCGGCGGCCTTGCCTACGGCATGCGCACCATCTTCCCCATGGTCGAGCTGATCGATGACGTTGAGAAGTACGCCAAGAAGGATTACTGGATTCTCAACTACTCCAACCCTGCTGCCATCGTCTCCGAGGGCTGCCGTGTGCTGCGTCCCAACGCTCGTATCATCAACATCTGCGACATGCCGATTGCGATCATCGACGTGGTTTGCGCCGCACTCGATATCGACAAGAAGGATGTCGAGTACGATTACTTTGGCCTCAACCACTTTGGTTGGTTCACCTCGATCCGCCACAAGGGCGAGGAGGTGCTCCCGCAGCTGCGCGAGTACATCAAGGAGCATGAGATTCTGCTGCCCGACTCCTACCTCAAGGGCATGGGCTCGCTCATGGCAAAGAAGCCCGAGGAGACCGCCGACGAGCACCCCGAGCAGAACCGCCACACCAAGGGCAGCTGGTACTACGTCTGGAAGGGCGAGTACGAGATCATGGAGTGCTTCCCGGAGTACCTGCCCAACACGTATCTGAACTACTACCTGCAGCAGAAGGAATTCGTCGAGCACTCAAACCCCGAGCGCACCCGTGCGAACGAGGTTGAGGAGACGCGCGAGAAGAACCTCTTCGACGGCATCGACCACTACGAGAAGACGGGCGAGATCGACGAGAGCACGTTCTATGCGGGCAGCCACGGCGACTGGATCGCCGATCTGGCCATCGCTCTGAAGAACGACACCAAGCAGCGCTTCCTGGTCATTTGCGAGAACAAGGGCGCCATCCCCAACATGCCCTACGACGCTATGGTCGAGTTGCCTGCCTACATTGGCAAGAACGGCCCCGAGGTCATCAGCCGCGACAACATTCCGCTGTTCCAGCAGGGTCTCATGATGCAGCAGCTGAACTCCGAGAAGCTCGTGGTCGAGGCTACGATCGAGGGTTCGTACGAGAAGGCGCTCAAGGCCTTTACGCTCAACAAGACCGTGCCGTCGATGAAGGTCGCCAAGGAGGTTCTCGACGACATGATCGAGGCCAACAAGGGTTACTGGCCCGAGCTTAAGTAAAAGCAACAGGGTCGCTGACCGCATACCTGGAGCAATGCCCCGTCCACGTGATTGCGTGGGCGGGGCATTGCCGTTTGGTGCAAAGTAACCTGGCCCCTTTGCACCAAAAATAATCCGTTTCCTCCGTCTCCATGGGGCCGGGTGTGGTATTCTATCTGCGGGGTAGTACTTAGGAATACCAAGTAATACCAAAGCCGCAGAAACAACTCCGGATGCGGGCCAATCGGGTTGCCTTCACAGTCCGTCGCCCAGCCGCGTGGCCCGCATCTATCCGCACTACCGTCGTTTCAAAAAGGAAGCGCCATGGCAGAACACATGACCCCCGTAGTCGCGAAGGTCTTGCCCGAGGAGAAGGCAGCCTTCGCGGCGGCAACCCAGCTCGTGGGCACCACGCCGTCCAACGCCATCCGCATGTTTATCGCTGCGTTCAATCGCTGCGGCACCTTCCCGTTCGACATCTCGCCCAGCGGGACCTTTGGCACTGCGCCTGATTCTCATCAATAAGTGATCCGTTTTCCTCTGTCCTCAAGAGGTCAGTGTTTTGCCAGTTTGTGGTAGAACTAGGGAACGGTTTTGAGGAGGTTGGCATGCTCAACGCGTTGGTGTGGACACTTGCTTGCTTAGGCGTTGTCGCGGCAGATATTGTCCTGAGCGTGGTTTTGTTTTCCGCTCTGGGTGTCGCGTCGGTGTTCATGGGTTTTTCGATTGACGACCTCGATATTCAATTGCTTCAGGCTGCCGCGCAGATGGCGTCGTTTTTGATGGCACTGCTGTGGTGGCGTTATCTGTGGCCGCGCTCGTTTATGGCGCGCTGGCAGGGCGAGCGCTCGCTTGGCGGGGGAGCAGGCAAAGCGTGGAGGCGCATCGCCTGCGTTATCGTGATCGGCCTTGCCCTGCAGGTGGTCGTTGGCTACGTGACCGACGCTGTGCTGTCGCTGTTGCCCGAGGCGGCGGCCGATTACAGCGAACTTGTCGAGGAGACGGGCATGGGTGACACGAGCTATCTGGCCGTCCTGACCACGGTGCTCGGCGCTCCGTTTTGCGAGGAGCTGCTGGTGCGCGGTATCATTTTTGAGTTTTCGCTCCGAGCATTTAACCCGCAGTGCCGTCCGCTCTGGAAGCGCCGGCGTCGCGCGCGGGCGCAAGACGTCGCCATGGTGCCCTGGGCGGCGCCGGACAAGCGAGGCATCGCCGCGGCGATTGTGCTGCAGGCGGCCATTTTTTGGCTTTATGCATATGAACTGGGTACAGGGCTGCTACGCCGGCGCCGCCGGCCTCATCTTTGGCTGGGTACTCGTGACCACCGGAAAGCTCCGCTACACGATCCTGCTGCATTTTGCCTTTAACGCCGGGTCGTATCTCATGACGTTGCTCTGGTTTGTGAACACGCCGTTCGACGTGGCAATTACGGTCGCTATCGCCGGCGTCATCCTCGTTGAGGCAATGCGCTCACTGCGCCAAGCGTGCCAGCAGAGCGCTGCGACCACATCTACCGCATTCCCGCGCTAATTGCGGCGTCCGCCTCCGTTGGCGCCCTGACGCCCCTGGGCCGCGCGGTTGCGGCCTGCGGTGTTTTGCGCACGCGACATGCCGCCGTGGCCCTTGCTACCCTTGGGTCCCTTGCCGGCGGCGCCACCGTGGGCCTTGCCGCCCTTCTTGCCGGTCCCATGTCCGCCGCCAGCAGACGTCTCGCCCGGGCGCGGCGGTACGGGACGGATCAGGCAATGCTTGGTGTAGCCGATCAGGTCACGACGCCCGGCCTTTTCCAATGCTTCGCGCACGAGCTTGTAGTTCTCGGGCTTGCGGTACTGAATGAGCGCGCGCTGCATGGCCTTTTCGTGCGGGTCGCGCGCCACGTAGATCGGCTGCATAGTACGCGGATCCACGCCGGTGTAGTACATACAGGTCGACATGGTGGACGGGGTGGGGTAGAAGTCCTGCACTTGCTCGGGCATATAGCCCATGTCGCGCACGGCTTCGGCAAGGTCCACGGCTTCCTTCATCGTCGATCCGGGGTGGCTCGAGATCAGATACGGCACCACGTACTGCTTAAGGCCGTATTCACGGTTCAAGCGCTCAAATTTGCGACAGAATGCATCGTAGACGGCGCGGCTCGGCTTGCCCATTACGGAGAGCACCGCGTCGCTCACGTGCTCGGGTGCCACGCGTAGCTGGCCCGAGACATGATGTTCCAGCAGCTCGCGCAAAAACTCGTCCGAGGCATCGGCCATGGTGTAGTCAAAGCGGATGCCGCTGCGGACGAAGACCTTCTTGACGCCCGGCAGTTGGCGCAGGTCGCGCAGCAACTGCGTGTAGCCGCTCTCGTCGACCACCATGTTCTTGCACACGCTCGGCCACAGACAGCGTTTGTTCTTGCACACGCCGTGCTTGAGCTGCTTGTCGCAGGCCGGGCGGCTAAAGTTTGCCGTCGGTCCGCCCACGTCGTTGATATAGCCCTTAAACTCGGGGTCGTGCGTGAGCAGCTCGGCTTCGCGAATGATCGAGTCGTGGCTGCGCATCTGCAGCACGCGACCCTGGTGGAAGGTGAGCGCGCAAAACGAGCACTCGCCAAAACAGCCGCGGTTGGAGCTAATGGAAAACTTGATCTCGGCAAAGGCCGGCACGCCGCCCGCCGCGTCGTAGTCGGGATGCCAATCGCGTGCGTAGGGGAGCTCGGCCACCTCGTCCATCTCGTCGGTCGTCAACGTCGCCGATGGCGGGTTCTGCACCACATAGACGTTGTTGGGGTAGGGCTCTACCAGGCGGTGTCCGGTGATGGGGTCCATGTTTTGCTGCTGCACGTTAAAGCTGCGTGCGTAGTTGAGCTTGTCGGCGGCAAGGTCGTCCCAGCTGGGCAGCAAATCGTAGTCGTAGACCTCGTCGAGTGAGCCCGTGCGGTAGACGGTGCCGTTGATATAGGTAATCTGGTCGACGGGCAGTCCCGCGTCGAGCGCGTCGGCGATCTCGACGATTGCGTGCTCTCCCATGCCGTAGATGAGGATGTCGGCGCCCGAGTCGAGCAGCACCGAGCGCTTGAGCTTGTCCTGCCAGTAGTCGTAGTGGGCCAGGCGGCGCAGGCTTGCCTCGATGCCGCCGATGATGATGGGGGCGTCCTTGAACGTCTGGCGGATGAGGTTGCCGTAGACCGTGACAGCTCGGTTGGGACGGTGCCCCTCCTCGCCACCGGGAGTGTAGGCGTCGGTGTGGCGGCGGTGCTTGGTCACCGAATAGTGGTTGACCATGGAGTCCATGTTGCCGGCACTGACGAGAAAGCCCAGGCGCGGCTCGCCGAGCACGGTGATGCTGGCGGGGTCGGTCCAATCGGGCTGGCAGATGATGCCCACCTTGTAGCCGTGTGCGTCGAGTACGCGGCTGACGATGGCCATACCAAAGCTGGGATGGTCCACGTAGGCGTCGCCGCAGATGTAGACAAAGTCGCACTGGTCCCAGCCGCGTGCATCCATGTCGGCTCGACTGACGGGGAGGAATTTATCGCGGCCCGGGCGCCAGGGGCGGGCGGGCGTCGCTTGGGAATGCTTGGTGCGGGCGACCGTGGCCTGCGCCTTGCCGCCGCGCTTTTGCTGCTGGCCCTGTTTGCCCTGCTGACTGCGCTGGTTGTTCTGAGCGTGCTGAGGCTTTTTTGCCACGATCCCTCCCGGTGTCTGTATGCTGCACGTAATTGTAACCAGTCTTTTTGGGACGGAGCTAAAAAGACTGGGGGAGTACACGAGGCGTCGGGTGTCGGCGCCGCGCCCGCTGTTTGTTTCCAGACTGTGTATCTGCGCGCTGGGGAACCCGTCTCGCGCGCACGCCATGTTGTCAATGGGTTACAGTATGAACGGCGGCTATGTTTCCGCCAACGCACGAGAGAGTCGTCAACAAGGAGGATGCACGACGATGCAGCGTGCCAAACAGATATCGGAGTCTATTGAGCTGGGCATCATCTTGGCGCTCGCCGGTGGCTTTATGGACGTGTATTCGTACATTGGGCGCGACCATGTTTTCGCCAACGCGCAGACGGGCAACATCTTGCTGGTGGGCGTGAGCATCTCGGAGGGCAACTGGGCGCTGGCGGGGCGCTATTTCTTCCCCGTGGTGTCGTTTGCCGTGGGCATTATGCTTGCCGACCTGGTGCACGAGCGGTTTGGCAGCGTGATCCACTGGCGTCAGGTGACGGTGTTCTTTGAAGCCGTCATCTTGCTGGGCGTGAGCTTTATCCCCGGTGGCGGTTACAACCTGCTCGCCAACTGCCTTACCTCGTTTGCCTGCGGCATGCAGGTCGAGAGCTTCCGCAAGATCCACGGTCACGGCATCGCTACGACCATGTGCATCGGCAACTTGCGCAACGCGCTGCAAAACGTGGACGATTACATCATCACCCACAGGCGCGGCTTTTTGGAAAACGGCCTGCTGTACTTTGGCGTGATCTTTACCTTTGTGTTTGGCGCCGTGTTGGGCAACTGGTGTATTGAGCGCATGGGCCTGCACGCCATCGTCGTGGCGAGCTTGCTGCTGTTTGTCGCGTTTGCCATCATGTTCATCGACCGCGAGCGCGACTTGCGCTTACGCTGGAAGGTTGCGGCCGAGGCTTGGAAAGAGGGCTGCCGAAAGTAACCGAATGCGGCAAAGGGGCTGTCCCTTTGTCGCAATATTTTTCATCGTCTGTTGAAACGCTTTAAATAGTTTGACGTTCTCACGCGTTTTTTGTTTCAAAAGCGTTAGGATGGGACTCATAGCGTGGGGCGTAATGGATGCCCCGCACACGATGGGAGGCTATCAATGGCTAATCGTTTCGTTCTCAATACCATCTCTTATCATGGTTCCGGCGCCATCAAGGAGATCCCCGGCGAGCTCCAGCGTCGCGGCTACAAGAAGATCTTCGTCTGCTCCGACCCCGATCTGGTCAAGTTTGGCGTTACCGCTAAGGTGACCGACGAGCTCGACGCCGCCGGCATCGCTTGGAGCCTCTACTCCGAGATCAAGCCCAACCCCACGATTCAGAACGTCAAGGACGGCGTCGAGGCCTTCAAGGCCGCCGAGGCTGACGCTATCGTGACCATCGGTGGCGGCTCCTCCATGGACACCGCCAAGGCCATCGGCATCATCATCAACAACCCCGAGTTCGCCGATGTCCGCAGCCTCGAGGGCGTTGCTCCCACTAAGAACCACGCCGTGTTCACCATCGCCGTGCCGACGACCGCCGGTACCGCTGCCGAGGTGACCATCAACTACGTCATCACCGACCCCGAGAAGGTCCGCAAGTTCGTGTGCGTCGACACCAACGACGCCCCCGAGGTCGCCGTCGTCGATCCTGACATGATGGCTTCCATGCCCGCCGGCCTGACCGCTTCCACTGGTATGGACGCTCTGACCCATGCCATCGAGGGCTATACCACCAAGGGCGCTTGGGAGCTCTCCGACATGTTCCACTTTGAGGCCATCAAGCTGATCAGCGAGAACCTACGCGACTCCGTTGCCGAGGCCAAGTCCGGCCAGCCCGGCTCCGGCCGCGAGGGCATGGCCCTTGGCCAGTATGTCGCCGGCATGGGCTTCTCCAATGTTGGCCTGGGCATCGACCACGCCATGGCTCACACCCTGTCCGCTCACTACGACACCCCGCACGGCGTCGCTTGCGCCATGCTGCTGCCGATCGCCATGGAGTTCAACAAGCCGGTTTGCGCCGAGCGTCTGGCCAAGGTTGCCGCCGCCATGGGCGTTGACACCACGGGCATGAGCACCGACGAGGCTGCCGACGCCGCTATCGCCGCCGTCAAGCAGCTTTCCGCCGACGTGAATATCCCGCACGTCTGCGAGGCCATGAAGGCTGACGAGATCGAGGTCCTGGCCAAGGACGCCATGGCCGACGCTTGTTTCCCGGGTAACCCGCGCGAGGCAACGCTCGACGACGTCATCGAGCTCTTCAAGAAGATCTGCCCGGCTGCCTAGCCCAGTTTGGTGGTCCTTCGCCCGTAGGTGTATGGTCTTTTGACGTGCCGCTGGCCCCGCCGTGCTACGCACGGCGGGGCTTTTTGTGCTGCGTCGATGCCCTGAGACGGACAAAACCAAGGCGTACTGCCCGCTGCGGATAGGTGGTGCACTTCCCTGCGTGCATTTTTGGGAGTATTCAACAAGCTCTTAAAAATGCATAACGTTGTGAATGGGCGGTAGTGATCCGCAGGCGCCCATCGACAGCCATTGTGGGCGGGCTATCGATGAGTGGAGGGGGTTGTTACTGAGTTTCTGCTTTGCGACGACCTGCAACACTGCTGTAACCGCGTCGTTTTGTCGTTCGTGATGGGGCCGTTGGGGCCCACGGTGCTGAATACTCCGTTTTTGCACGGTCCAAGGTGGGGCACCCTGAGACGAAGCAAAAAGATGCCTCATTTCTATGCAAATACCAATAGGATTTATGCAAGATTGAGATTGTAAACCGTGCACGTGCACAAAACCGGTGCGGGGACGTCTGGAGGCGGCTCGGCTCCTGGGGCATTGCACGTGCAGAACGGTTAAAATCGGGACTCGGTCTTAGTTTTACTTGGAAGGATGCATATGACTTCTAATATTGATGCTTCTCTAGAGGAGACGCTCTCCTATATCGCAGGACAGCTTAAGACGCTGACTTCTATTGCCTCCCCTACCGGCTATACCCGTGCGGCGACTGATTATCTGATGGAGACCCTGCGCGATATGGGGTTTGGGCCTGAGCGTTCTAATAAGGGTAACGTGCTCGTTGAGCTTGGCGGCGAGGGCGAGCCGCTCGTACTGGCGAGCCATGTCGATACCCTAGGCGCCATGGTGCGTTCCATTAAGGACAATGGCCGCCTGCGCCCCACGACGCTCGGTGGGCATCAGTGGTCTACGGCCGATGGCGAGAACTGCACCGTCTACACGCGCGACGGCAATGTCTACACGGGCGTGGTTCTTAACACCGAGCCTTCGGCGCACGTGGCCGACGAGCCGGTCAAGACTATCGAGAAGAACATGGAGATCTTGCTCGACGAGAACGTCGACAGCAAGGACGATGTGCTCGAGCTGGGTATTCAGACCGGCGACATCATCGCTATGGATCCTCGCACGACGGTGACGGAGAGCGGCTACATTAAGAGCCGCTTCCTGGATGACAAGCTATCGGCCGCCATTTTGTTGGGCTTGGCGCGTGCCGTCGCCGCTGGCGAGGTGACGCTTTCGCGTAAGGTTTCGCTGCTCTTTACCGTGTACGAGGAGGTGGGCCACGGCGGCGCCTTCGTGCCGGCCGACACGCGCGAGATGATCAGCGTTGACATGGGCTGCGTGGGCGACGACCTAGGCTGCACCGAGCACATGGTGTCGATCTGCGCCAAGGATTCGGGCGGTCCGTACAACTACGACCTGGTGACGGCGCTGTCCAATATCGCGCGCGAGCTTGAGCTCGATTACGCTATCGACGTGTATCCGCATTACGGTTCGGACGTCGAAGCCACGCTCTCTGCCGGCTACGACATTCGCCATGGTCTGATCGGCCCCGGCGTGTATGCGAGCCACAACTACGAGCGTAGCCACATGGACGGCGTGCGCAACACCTTCGAGCTCGTCCGCGCCTACGTACAGCGCTAGCGATGCAGCGGCCTCGGCTGATACGGCAGTACCGACCGAGGCCGTCCTCTCTAAGTTGCGGTGAAATAGGGACTGTTTGGCGGTTTTAAACGCTTAAACAGTCCCTATTTCACCGCAATTTATGAAGGGGATGGGGCTACTTGATGGCTGTCGTAACGGTGCCGCCGCCCAGGACGATGTCGCCGCGGTAGACTACAACGGCTTGGCCGGGGGCGATGGCGCGCTGCGGGTCGTCAAAAGTTAGCAGCATTTGCCCGTCTTCGCCGCGCGCAAGGGTCGCTGCCTGGTCTTTCTGACGATAGCGGTACTTGGCACCTACGCGAATGCCACCGGACGTGAGCTCTGCCTTCATGCGGTCGGCAGGGGCACTCCAGATCCAGTCGTTGGCCGTGAGCGCTGTGGCCGTTAGGTCCTCGGCCTCGCCCAGATGCACGGTGCTGCTGTCGGCGTCGACGCCCGTTACGTACACGGGATGCGCCATCGCGACGCCCAGGCCCTTGCGCTGACCGATGGTGTAGCGCAGCGCACCGTTGTGGCGCCCGACCACGCTGCCGTCGCGCCACACAATGTCGCCCGGTGCAGCGGGATGTCCGCAGCGGCGCTCGATATAGCCCGCGTAGTCACCGTCTGGAATAAAGCAGATGTCCTCGCTTTCGGCCTTCTTGGCGTTGGTAAAGCCCTGCTCGGCGGCAATGCGGCGCACGTCGCGCTCTTTGTCCAGCCCAGCCAGCGGAAAGATCGTGTGCGCCAGGCGTTCCTGCGTAAGCGAATACAAAAAGTAACTCTGGTCCTTTTTGGGGTCCTCGCCGCGGTACAGCTGCCAGGTGCCGTCGGCCGCTTGGCTCGTTTTGGCGTAGTGACCTGTGGCGATGTAGTCGCAGCCCATATTGAGTGCCGCATCGAGCAGTGCCCCAAACTTAATATGGCGGTTGCAGATGATGCACGGGTTGGGCGTCAGTCCCTCCTGATAGGCAGTCACGAAGCGCTCGATAACGTTACGGTCGAAGGTCTGCTGCAGGTCGAGCACATGGTGGGGTATCCCCAGGCGCTCGGCGACGGCCTTTGCATCGGCGATGTCGCGGTCGGCTTTACTCATGCCCGTGACGGGATCGGGCGCGGGGCAGGTGAGGCGCATGGTGGCACCGACACATTCGTAACCTTGACTTTTGAGCAGATACGCGGTCACGCTGGAATCGACGCCGCCGCTCATGGCGACGAGCACGCGCTTGTTGTGCATGGGGAGGTTCTCCTTGGTGGCATGTGGCCAAAAAAGAAAAGCGGCGCGGGAGGCTGGTTCCGCGCCGCAGACATTGTAGCAAGTTCGGGCGTCCTGTGGGACACCCTGTTGGGATGAGCTCAGGCTGCCAGAAGAGAGGGGAGACCGGCGTGCCTTGGACTCGTTCTAAGAACGAGAAGCTCTAGTCCTGGAAGAGCGCCGTGGACAGGTAACGCTCGCCGGTGTCGGCGAGCAGCGCCACGATGGTCTTGCCCTCGTTCTCGGGGCGCTTGGCCAGCTGCAGTGCGGCCCACACGGCGGCGCCGGACGAAATGCCCACGAGCACGCCCTCCTTGTGGCCCACGGCGCGGCCGGTGGCAAAGGCGTCGTCGTTCTCGACGGGGATGATCTCGTCGTAGACCTGGGTGTCGAGGACGTCGGGCACAAAGCCGGCACCGATACCCTGGATCTTGTGCGGGCCGGCCTGGCCCTTGGAGAGCACCGGGGAGGTGGCGGGCTCGACGGCGACGACCTGAATCTCGGGGTTTTGCTCCTTGAGGAACTCGCCCACGCCGGTCACGGTGCCGCCGGTGCCGACGCCGGCGACGAAGATGTCGACCTTGCCGTCGGTGTCGTCCCAGATCTCGGGGCCGGTCGTGGCCTTGTGAATGGCCGGGTTCGCGGGGTTCACAAACTGGCCGGCGATGATGCTGTTGGGAGTTTCCTTCTGCAGCTCCTCCGCCTTGGCGATAGCGCCCTTCATGCCCTTGGAGCCGTCGGTGAGCACGAGCTGCGCACCGTATGCCTGCATCAGCTTGCGGCGCTCGACGGACATGGTCTCGGGCATAGTGATGATCACCTTGTAGCCGCGGGCCGCCGCCACCGAGGCGATGCCGACGCCGGTGTTGCCGCTCGTGGGCTCGATGATGGTGTAGTCGCCACCGCGCACGAGCTTGCCGGCCTTCTCGGCCTCGTCAATCATGTTCTTGGCGACGCGGTCTTTGACGGACCCGGCGGGGTTGAAGTATTCCAATTTGACGAGCACACGGGCCTTGAGGTCCTCGTCGGCCTCGAAGTGGGTGAGCTCCAGAAGCGGGGTGTGGCCGATAAGCTGATCGATGGACGTGTAAACATTGCTCATGGTGAACCTCCAAAGTGTTCAAATGACTGGATACCGTGTGGTTTTACGGTGTGTGTGGCAGCGAAACCCACAAACCTTATAGGTTGTTCGTTTTGCTGTTGGCAAGCATAGTAGACAGTAAAGCCTAGTAACGCAATAGGAAATAGAAGATTATTACGAGTCGATTAACCATCTTGACGGGAATAGGTATTTTCAAAACCAATTTTTCGGCTAGAATTTCTACGAATTAAAAGACCGAAAGGCAGCTATATATATGTTGGTTTCCACAAAGGGCAGATATGCCCTGCGCGTTATGGTCGACCTGGCCGAGCACCAGGCGACAGGCCGTATCCCGCTTAAAGAGATTGCGGCGCGTCAGGGTATTTCGGAGAAGTACCTCGAGAATATTCTGGCTACGCTCGTGCGCGCCAATATGCTCTCGGGCATGCGCGGCAAGGGCGGCGGCTATGTGCTCACGCGCCCGCCCGAGCAGTACGCGGTGGGCGAGATCTTGCGCCTGACCGAGGGCAGCCTGGCGCCGGTCGCCTGCCTGGATGGCGACTGCAAGGGTTGCTCGCGATCTGATGAGTGCCCCACGCTCGACGTGTGGAAGAACCTGGACAAGCTCATCAACGACTACCTCGACGGCGTGACGCTCGATGCGCTCGTCGCCCCCAACGAGGGCTACGACTACGTCATCTAACCCACGCCTGCCATGCGGGGACGGGGTAGAAATGGTAGATTTTCTTGTCCTTTGAGACTTGGCAAATAAGAAGGCCGCCCATTTTTTTTTGCGATGGGCGGCCTTCGTTTTGGGCTGTTGAGACGGGCGCGGCCGGAATGGCCGTTTAGCCCTCGGCGATGCTGTCGAGGATGCTGCGCATGATGGATACCAGGATGCTGCCCATAAAGGCCGATCCAAAGCTGGCGATGGAGATGCCCGCGCCCAGCAGATTGACCGACAGGTAGCTGGCCAGCTCGAGCATAAAGCTGTTGACTACGAGCTGAAAAATACCCAGCGTAATGATCGTGAGTGGCAGCGAGATGACCGTCAGGAACGGCTTGACGAGCGAATCGACGATGTTCAGGAACAGTCCCACGAAGGCGAAACAGACCCAGGCCTCGGCAAAACCGAAGGGCTGGATGCCGGGAACGAGGAACGTGGCAATCGCGATGGCGATCGAGGTAAAGAGCCAGTTAAGCATAAAGCGCATGGTGTGAATCCTTTCTTGCGCAGGGTGCGTCGGTGTCGCGTGAAGCGGTTTGCTGCGGCAGCTTGGACGGCCGCTCGGGTGTGCCGCCTTGTTCGGCCGCCTATTGTCTCAGATATTCGTGGAGCTTGCGTGCGCATTCGGTTTCAAAACGGCGTTCGTCCTAGAAAACGCGCCGCTGGCAGAGAGTTTTGTCGCTTTAGTTTGGTGGTGTGCTAAACTGCTACGGGCAAAAGCCACAGGCGTTGCCCTATTGCATAGAACGGGCGAACGATGCCCGATGTCAGTATCAACTTCGATGCCTTTTGGCGGGTTTGGCGGTGATCGATGAATATCGAGAACATGTTTGACAAGCCTGATGTCAAGCAGCTGGTCCACGCATTTAGTCTTTTGGATGACGAGAAGGATATCCAAGCGTTTTTGACCGATATCTGCACGCCGCGCGAGATCTGCGATCTTTCGCAACGTCTGCAGGTTGCGCGTTATCTGGATGAGGGCGAGCCTTATGTTGAGGTTCAGGCCCGCACCGGCGCTTCGTCCACTACGGTGAGCCGCGTTTCAAAGGCGCTGAACGGCGAGTACGGCGGCTATCGCAAGATCCTCATCAAGCTGGAGGATGGCGAGTAGGCCAGCGACAACAAACGAATTGTGCAGAACCGTCCCTTCGGGGGCGGTTTTTATATGCCCGCAATCGGCTGGTGCGTTGGGGTCAGGTTGCTTTGCACCAAAACATGGAGCTGAGGTAGCAATCTGTCCGCGTGGGCGGGTAGGATGGAAGCATTGAATATTGCGAACGGTTTGAGTGGAGGACCATGCCTGTTCGAATCTATACCACCAACGCCGGCGCGGATTTGAGCGATGCCGAGGCGGCGCTGCTTGCCGACCTTATTGCCCGCCACGGGCGTGCCGTGCTGCTGGCGCCAACGTTTGCCGAGCTCGACCTGTGCCGTCATGATGCGGCGGAAGCCGGCGTTTCGCTGGGTATTGACTACAAGACGCCTACATCGTGGCTTCGCTCGCTTTGGGAGCTTTTGGGCGACGGGCGCGGTTTCGTCGACAACCTGCAGCGCCAGATGCTGTTTTCGGACATGGTAGCGCGTCTCGACGACGCCGACCTGCAGCCGCTTTCGCGCAGCCAGGGCACGGTGCGTATGCTCGCGCGTATGGCTCGCGATGTGCTGCCGGGTGTGGCAGGGACAGGTGCCGAGCGTTGCTGCGACAACGTTTGCAAGCCCAAGCCCAGAAGCGACGCCGAGGCTCGCGTGTTTGAACTTTTGTGCGCCTATGCGCGCGGTTTGGACCGTCGAGATATGGTCGAGCCCTGCGAGGCGGCTGACATTATGGCCGGCGCTTTGGCCGACAACCTGCCGGGGTGCGCCCGCGCCGTTTGCGTGCGCGGCGTCACGTCATTTACGTATAGCCTGCTCGAGCTGCTGTCCGCCGTGGCAAACAACGGGGGAGAGGTTGTCGTGCTGCTTGCCCGCGAGCAAGCGGCGATGCGCGAGGAGCTTGCCGCGGCATTTGATGTCCGCGGTGTGCTGTTTGAGATCGCGCCGCTGGACGAGGATGCCGGCGCTCCCGCGATTGCTCCAAAGTCCGTCGTACGTCCTGCCTTTGTGGAAGTCGCCGGGCCCCATGCCCGTGCCCGTGTCTATGCGGACGTCATCGATAAGATGGTGAAAGCGCGCAAGGAGTCCAAGGTCAACGATGCCGCCTCCGCACCCGTCGATCCCGTGCGCGTACTCGTGGTGTCCGCCCGGGCACCCCAGCTGTTCGGCGAGCTTGCCGCTCGTTTGGCGGCGCGCCACGTTGCTGCCGAGACGGCCGAGTTCACGGCGTTTTCCCAATCCATTGCGGGCAGGCAGTTCACGGCGCTCGCCAACCTGATCGAGCGTATGAAGGCCGCCGACGAAGGGGCAGCTTCTAAGACTGAGTGGTGGCCCGCTCCGGAGCTTACCGACTGGATTTACAGCCCGCTTTCGGGTGCCGACGCCGCCAGCGCGCGCACGTTCGACAAGAATATGCGACTGTCGCGCAGCAAGACCACTGCGGGCGTCAAGAGCCTGCTGCAGAGCGTGCAGGGCCAGGTGAGGGGCGCGCGTAAAGCGGCGAGCGACGAGAACTGGTTTAAGAGCGTGCCGTGCGTGATCTCGGACGTGTTCCAGGCGCTGTGGCGCGACAAACCCGTGACGGCGCTCAAGGCCATGCTTGCCGTTGCCGAGGCGCTGCCCGATCGCGCACTTGGCGGTCTCGACGGTCAGGCCCGTCGCCAGGCGGAGGTGGCCCTGCTGCGCCACGTCATCGACATCCTTATGAATGGCGCCCGTGCGCTCGACGTGTCGCAGGCCGCGACCGTGCCCGTGCTCGATGACATTCGAACCAAGGTGGACAAGCGTAGCGCCGCCTACGATTACGAGACCTACGAGGTTGACCGTGCGCCACGCGCCCAGGTTCGCTTTGCTTCGCTTGCCGATGCGGCGGCTCTGCGCCCCGGCAGCTACGATGCCGTGCTGTTTGCCGATGTCGATCTGGACAGCTATCCGCTCTCACACGAAGAGGGGCCGCTGACCACGCTGACGGCGAGCCTCGGTCGCGAGGACGTGACGCTTGAGCCTGCGGCCTTGCTGCGCGCACGCTTTGGCCGCGCGATACAAGCGTCGCGTGGTCCGGTTACGCTCGCCCGTGTGACCCACGATCGTCAGGCGCGCGAGTGCTATCCGGCGGCCGTGTGGACCGAGTTGCGGGCGCATGCCGAGGCCGCTAACGATGCTAAGGCCGCTGACGCCGACAAGGCCGCTGACGACGCTAAGGCCGTTGGCGCCGACAAGGCGAAGTGTGTGGGTGAGGGCGATATCGTAAGGGACTTCGATCCCGCGGCAGGCGAAGGTCTTAGGCGCGAGCGCGTGACCTGCGAAGCCCCCCAGCATCTGAGCGATGAAGCCATTCCGTATCTGGTCCTGCGTCGTCGCGATGGCGAGGGCGAGGATGCGCCGCTGGTGCCGCGCCTGACGTCTGCCTCGCAGATCGAGGCCTATTCGACCTGCCCGCTATGCTGGTTCGTCTCGTACCGCGTGAAGCCCCAGTCGATCGACGCTGGCTTTGGCAATATGGAGAAGGGCAACTTTGTCCACGACGTGCTGGAACACTTGCATGCCCGTCTGCCCCAGGAGGGCATGGAGCGCGTGACACCCATGAATCTGCCACGCGCGAAGGAGCTGCTGCGCGAGGTCTTTGACGAGACCTTGGCCGAGCATGCGGGCAAGCGCGGTACCGAGGGCCCGCTCGTGCCGCTCTCCCCGGTGGAGGAGCGCCAGGTGGCCGAGATTTTGCCGCAGCTGGAGGGCGTTCTTGCCTACGAGTCCGAGGCGCTCGCGCCCTTCGCGCCGCGCTACCTGGAGTTTGCGTTCAACGAGCTCCAGGTCGAGTATGCCGGCTGGCCGCTCGGCGGGCGCATCGACCGCGTGGATGTGGATGCCGAGAATCGCGCCGTGGTAATCGACTACAAGCATCGCACGGGCGTTGAGGAGTTTAAACTCGCCGACCCCACGGTGCGCGACGAGGAATCGGGCGAGGCCGCCATCGACGACCCGCGGTGGCTGCCGCCCCATACCCAGACGCTTATCTATGCGCAGGCCATGCGCCGGGCGCTGGATCTGGATGCCCGTGCGGCGCTCTATTTTTCGACCAAGGGCGGCAAACCGGCGCTGCGCGGCGCCGCGAGTGCCGAGCTGCTCGAGGAGGAGCGTGGTGACGGCCGCATCCCGGGGCTTAAGAAGGGCTTTCCCGGCGAGGGTGGCAGCATGGACTTCGACGCCCTGCTCGATCGCGTGGAGGCCGGCATCGCCGAGCGCCTGCACGAACTCGAGGCAGGCGACGTTGCCGCCGTCGACCCGACGTCGGCTCAGGCCGCGCATGCGCGCTGCTCGTATAACCACGAAGGAACGTTTGTAAGGAGGGACGTGTAGACCATGGATCTTTCGACTTTGATGCCGCAACAGCTGCAGATCGTCAAAACGCTCGACCGTCCGCTGTTTGTCTCGGCGGGTGCCGGTTCGGGCAAGACCTTTACCCTCACGCGCCGCATCGTCTACGCGCTCTCGCCCGAATCCGGTCCGTTCGTTGAGCATCTGGACCAGGTGCTCGCCATTACCTTTACCAAAGATGCCGCGGCCGAGATTCGCGACCGCGTGCGTCGCGCGCTTATCGAAGAGGGTATGGACGAGGAGGCCCTGACCGTCGACGACGCTTGGATCTCGACCATTCACGGTATGTGTTCGCGCATCCTGCGCGCGCATGCGTTGGAGCTGGGCATCGATCCCGAGTTCACGGTGCTTACCGATACCGATGAGCTTATGGATCAGGCTGTCGAGCATGTGCTGGGGCGCGCGACGGCGCCCGATGCCGCGCCTGAGCTCGCCGCCTCGCTTAAGGCCCTCTACGCTTGGTATCCCATGGCGGGCGAGGGCGGGCCGTTTGGCGCCGGTACCACCATCAAAGGTCTGGTGCGCGACCTGCTGGAGCTATCGAGCCAGCTGCCGGGCGGCATGGACGATGTGTGCGTGGCGCGCGGCCAGGCCGACACCTCTGCGCTTGCCGACGCCTATCGCGCGGCGTTGGGTGCGAGCAAGGCCGCGACCGAGAAAGCGCAGGTGGCACTCGATGCCATCGACGCGTTTGAGGCGAGCGGCAAAACCATGGAGGATGCAGCGCGACTCATGATGTCGTGCAGCATGCCTCGGGCGAGCAAGGCGTTTCCTAAGGAGCAGGTGGAGCTGCTCAAGGCCGAGGCTGCCGATGCGTTTATCAATATCGTGCTGGCCTGCGGTGGTCCCGCGCTCGATGCGCTGGTGGGCCTGGCCCGTTCCGTGGAGGCTGAGTATCGCGCGCTGAAGGCCGGCCAGTCCGCGCTCGATAACAACGACCTACTGCGTATGGCGTACGAGGCGCTGCGCGACTACCCGGCTATTCGAGCGGCCTATGAGGGTCGCTTTAAGATGGTCATGATCGATGAGTTCCAGGATACCGACCAGATGCAGGTCGATTTGATCCGTTACCTGACGGGCGCGGGGGAGCGCGCACTGTGCACCGTAGGCGATGCGCAGCAGTCGATCTACCGCTTCCGTGGTGCCGAGGTCGAGGTGTTCCGTCGCCAGGAGCGCAAGGTGGGTTCGACGACGGCGCCCGAGACGGTCGCCACGTCCGATGCCCCCGCCGGCGAGCTCGTCAAGCTTGTACGCAACTTCCGCAGCCACGACGAGGTGCTGCGCTATGTGGCGCGCGTCTTTGACGGCGACACCGGTGGTTTGATGCAGGGGTTCTTGGATCTTGAACCGAGCGACGAACGCGAGGACAAGCTCAAGGCGAAGGCATCGCGCCGCCAGGCGCTGCTCGTTGCCGGTGGCAGTACGCAGGAGCGAACGCAGGCGAAAGCTCGCGCGATTGCGGAGCGATTCCAAGCACTCGTTAAAGCGGGCCAGCCCCAGGGCAGCATGGTCCTGCTGCTGGGCCGCATGACCAACGCCGATGTCTATGCGCAGGCCTTCCGCGACCAGGGGCTCGACTGCGTGATCGCAGGCGGCTCGGTCTTTGCCCAGGCAGCCGAGGTGCAGACGGTGCGTGCCCTGGTCTGCGCACTCGCCAATCCGGCCGATACGGCGCAGGGCCTTATGCCGCTGCTCGCCTCGCCGATGTTTGCGCTCGGCGCCCAGGAGTTCCTGGCGCTGGCGACCAAGCTCGACAGCGAGACGGGGGAGACCTCGCGCCGGAATATCGACGCGGGCATCATGAGCGATTTCGACGTGCCGGGTTTGCAAGACTTGCCGCTCGTGACGCGCGCCCGCGAGGTGCTGCGGTATGCGCTTCGTCGCGTGGGCCGCGATTCGTTCGCTGCCATCGCGCGCGACGTGGTCAACGCCTCCGGTTGGTTTGTGCGTCTGGCACAGCGTG
Organism: Collinsella sp.; assembly: GCA_019419525.1. GTDB lineage: Bacteria > Actinomycetota > Coriobacteriia > Coriobacteriales > Coriobacteriaceae > Collinsella. The sequence continues at coordinate 18,693 of DXZU01000024.1, read as the reverse complement.
GTCCCGAGGGCAAGGCCATCGCCGCCAACGTGCTCAAGGCGCTCGACGCCGTGGCCGAGGCGGAGGCCGAGTTCGGCAACTCGCCGCGCTCCATCGCGCTCGCCTTCGACCGCTTCCTGGCGGGCAAGGAGGCGCCGGGCGCCCTCAACGAGGAGGGCGACGGCGCGGTGCGCATCATGACGGTGCACGCCTCCAAGGGTCTGGAATATCCGGTCGTGGCGGTTTCGGAGTGCTTTGGCGTGCGCAAATCGTCCGGTGCGGCTCAGATGGGGCGTGTCGAGGGCGGAGCGCAGGTCGTGGCGCTGCCGGCACGCTTCGACGGCGTTAAACTCGCGGACGGCACGTTCGTGAAGGGCGATGACGTCAAAAAGCAGTTTGAGCATGCGTTTAAGGGCAAGGGCATGTCGCTGTGGCTGCCGCCAGAGCTCATGGAGGACGTCTGTGCGACGGGCTCTCCCGCCGAGGCATTTGCCCGCCTGCGTAACGACGACCTGCAGCTTTCGCTCGAGGAGCGGGCTCGTTTGCTCTATGTCGCCATGACGCGAGCGCGTGAGCTGGTGATCTTGGCGATGGATGCCGGCGTGAGCCGCGGCAAGCTGTGCGCGCCGACCTTCGACGTCGAGACCGATCTGACTTACGACGTGCTGCGCCGTATTCTGCCGACGGACGGCCTGGACATGCCGCAGCTCGATGCCGACCGCCTGGTGTTCGACAACTCCAAGCCGGGCGACTACGAGCTTATCTCGCTGGCGGACTTTACGTTTGGCGAGCAGGCGTTTGAGGCCAACGCTTCACTGGATGCCGAGGGTAGGCTCGTTCGCGGTGATGCGGAGGCGGAGGGTGCCGATGCTGCCGCCGATCGCCCGGTCGCGCCCGGCCCCGCCGACCCCGAGCCCGATTCGTTTGAGCTCGTGTATCCCCAGACGGTGGGCGTGCGCATGGGCACCTGCTCGTATCCGGCGCGCGATTCGTACAGCTATTCGTCGATTGCCGCGGCGCTGCATGCCGAGGCCGAGGACCGTGTCGCCGAGGCGCGCGTGCCCATGGACGAGGCTGGCGATGATGCGGAGTCGGATGGTTCCGAGATGACGGATGCAGAAGTGGCCGCCGTTGAGCCCGCCGGCAATCCCATGGCGCTGGGCTCGGCGTTCCACGCTGCCTGCCAGTGGCTCATCGAGATGGGTGCCGATGCGCTGCCCGCTGGGCGTGCCGACGCCCTGGCTCGCCTGTGGCGCCTGACGCCAGAACAGCGTGAGCGCTTCGATGTCGCTTTGGATCGCTGGCTCAGATCGTCGGTCCGTGCCGAGCTGCTTGCCTGGCCGTGTGTCCGTGCCGAGGTACCGTTCTTCTCGCTGGGCTGCGAGGACGAGTACATCGCCCGCTACGGCGTCTATGCCGAGGGCGCTATCGATGCCTTGGCAACCGACCCGGCCGATCCGTCGCACGCGCTGGTCATCGACTACAAGACGGGTGGCACGCCGGACGAGACGCCGGACCAGCTGCGGGAGAAGCACGCCCTGCAGGCGCGCGTCTACGCCGATGTTCTGCACAAGGCGGGCTTTAAGACGGTGACGGTCAAGTTCGTCCGCGTGGAGCAGTCCGATCCCTCCAACCCCGCCGAGTCCCAGGTGGTCACCTACAACCTCTAGCTCACCAGGGCCGTCCGCACGCCCAGTCTCCCCATAACTTGCGGTGAAATAGTTCCTGTTTTACGGCCCAGCTGGCTCCAGCAGGAACTATTTCACCGCAACTCAGAATCAGTCGGGGGTGCGGATTACGCGGATGAAGTTGCCAATCAAGGGTGCGGATTACGCAAATTTACACTTGACGTTCATCTCGGGTGGGCCTATAAATACATGTGATGGGTTGTTATCCCTTTGGGGAGCATGGCCATCCGGATTCCGTTCGTTATTCAATTGCACATATATTCGGGTGTCACTTTAGGGCATGACCGTAGGCAAGTAGGGTGCTGCTTTCTGCCGAGGTCATGCCCTTTTTGTTCAGCTCCGAATGAGTGCCCTATCATCAAGAGAGGAGGTGCATCGATATGCTGGCGATCAGAAAGCTCAACAATAACGCCGTGATTTGTCGAGATAGTCGCGGTCGCGAGGTCGTGGCGCTCGGCAAGGGTGTCGGCTTCGGTGGTGACTTCCCCCGGGAGCTCGCGATGGACCATATCGAGCGCACGTTCTATAGCATCGATGCCGAGGGGCAGCGTATCATGCAGGATCTTCCTGCCGATGTGGTGCTGTTTACGGCAAAGATCATGGATATTGTAGAGAACGAGCTGCCTTACGAACCCAGTCCCAACGCCGTGCTCATCATGGCCGACCATATCGCCTTTGCGATTGCGCGGCAGAGGAAGGGCATTCGTTTTGATATGCCCCTTACCTATGATGTGCAGCAGCTTTATCCGCTGGAATACAAAAACGGCCGCTACATTACCGCGCGCGTGCGGCAGGAGTTGGGCGTCGAGCTGCCGCGCGAAGAGGTGGCAAGCATCGCCATGAATCTGGTCAATGCAAAGACTGGGGCAGAGGTTACTGTGGCAAGCGATCGCGCCCAATCGTTTGAGCGCCTGCTCAACGATGTCACTGATATCGTCGAGTACGATTTCCGTACCATCATCGATCGGGAGTCTTTTGAGTTCTCACGGTTTGCGACACACGTGCAGTATCTGTTCAAGCGTATCAAGGGTAACGATAGCCTCAGCAGCGCCAATTTGCCGCTTTATGCGAATTCGCGCGAGGAGTTTCCCGAGCTTGCGCAATGCATCGACCACATCTGTACCTATATGAAGCGGGAATGGCATACGGAGCTCACCGACGAGGAGAAGCTTTACTTCATGCTCCATGTCAACCGTATCTGTACGAAGGCGGAATCCGGCACAGCCGGACGCTGACAACCCAGGCCAGAAGGATTGTAACCTGTGTTAGGGCAGGGCATGACCTCCGAAAGTACGAGAACCATCTCGTGCCACGACGATTCGTGGCGTAAAAGGAGGAATGATGACTAACTATCAAAAACTCGCCCAAAGAATCATCGAAGAGGTGGGCGGCAAGGCGAATGTTTCAAGCGCGACGCATTGCATGACGCGTCTGCGCCTCGTTCTTAAGGACGAGGGGCTTGCAGATGACGCCAAGCTCAATACGATTCCCGAAGTGATTAGCGTGGTGCACGCTGGCGGCCAGGTGCAGCTCGTAATCGGGCCGACCGTCGACAAGGTCTACGGCGCGGTATGCAGGGAAGGCGGCTTTGAAGTCCAGACGGCGATTGATGAAGATCTGGACGCAGCAGAGAGGCTTCCCTGGAAGGAGCGGTTCGCTCCGAAGCGCATCGGCAATCTGATTCTCGATGCGGTGAGCGGCTCTATCGCTCCCATTCTGCCCGTGTTCTGCATCGCGGGTATCTTCCGCATGTTCACCATTTTGCTTGGTCCGGAAGGCGCGGGCCTTCTAGCCGCGGAGGGCAGCATGTACCGGCTCTTCACCTTGGTGGGAGACGCGGCATATTACTTCCTGCCGATCTTCGGTGCCTATGCGGCGGCCAAGAAGTTCCAGACGAGTCCTGTGCTCGCGCTCATGACGGCTGCTATTATGATTCATCCGAGCATGCTCGCTATCGTCGAGGAGGGCGCTCCGTTCGACGTCTACGGCATCCCCATGACGCTGGTGAATTACACACAGTCGGTGCTTCCCATCATCCTCATCGTGTGGATTCAGTCCTACGTAGAGGGGCTTATCAAGAAGCATTGCCCTGACATGCTGCGCATCCTCGTGATTCCAGTGGGGACCATGCTCATCATGCTGCCGCTTGCACTCTGCGTCTTCGGCCCCGCCGTCTCCTTCATTATGGGCATCATCGCCGATATCATCATCTGGCTCGGCGCGAACGCCGGTCCGCTGTGCGGTCTGGTGGTCGGTGCGACGTGGAACCTCGTGATCGCTACCGGCATGCATGTGCCGATTCTCACCGCTATGATGCCCGGCTGGCTTGAGGTGGGCTATGACGCCGTGTGCACTCCGGGTACGACGGTGGTTGTTTACGTGACGCTTGCGGTCGCGCTCGCCTACGGCATCCGTGCAAAGGGCAAGGCTAACCGTCAGCTCGGTTGGACTACCTTCGCTACCTATGCGCTCGGCCGCGTATCCGAGCCCATCATTTACGGCATCCTCTTGCGCGATAAGAAGGCGCTCGCTTGGTCGATGATCGGCGGCGCGGCCGGCGGCCTTGCATGCGGTCTGCTCAACGCGCGCATCTTCGTCTTCTCGGGAGTCGGCTTTCCGTGGATGAACGTCATCAAGTTCAGCCAGGACATCATTCCGGGCGCCATCAGCTGCGCGATTGGCTTTGCGGTGACATTCGCCCTCTGCATGGTCTTTGGCTTCGACAATCGCGAATCGGGCGAGAAGGAAGCCGAGGAGGCCCTTGAGGCTTAAGCGCTGCATCTAGAAGGGTGCCTTAGCGCAACGAGTCTCTTCTCGGAACTGGGGCCCCATGAACCCGGACGGGCACCGCTGCATGGTGGTGCCCGTTCGCACTAAAAGCAAGATAAGGAGGACTCCCATGCCATTGCGTTCTGATTTCCTCTGGGGCGGCGCGCTTTCCGCCAACCAGTGTGAGGGTGCCTGGGACGAGGGCGGGCGGGGGCTCGCCAACGCGGATCTTCTGCCGTACGGGCGGGACCGTCTCGCCGTCATCAGGGGTGACGACGTTCCGCTCGAGCCGCTGTCCGACCATTACTACCCGGCCCAACAGGCCATCGATTTCTATCATCATTACCGCGAGGACATTGCGCTCTTCGGCGAGATGGGCTTCAAGGCTCTGCGCCTCTCCATCGCATGGAGCCGTATATTCCCCAACGGGGATGACTCCGAACCCAACGAGCAGGGCCTCGCGTTCTATGAGGATGTGTTTCGCACCTGCCTCGAACAGGGCATCGAGCCGGTGGTGACGCTCAACCACTATGACGTGCCCATGCATCTTGTTACGGCATACGGCGGTTGGCGCAACCGCGCTCTCGTGGGCATGTTTGAGCGCTTCGCTCGCACTGTGTTCGCACGTTACCGCAATCAAGTGCGCTCTTGGCTCACGTTCAACGAGATCAACATCATGACCTCTGCGTGCTTCATGGCGGCAGGCATCGTGTTTGATGAGGGGGAGGACCGCTACGTCTCCGTTCATAACGCGGTGCATCACGTGCTCGTGGCGAGTGCTTGCGCGGTGCGCGCCTGCCATGAGATCATCCCTGGTGCGCAAATCGGCTGCATGCTCAATGCGGGTATTTTCTATCCTGCTACCTGCAACCCTGCCGACGTTAAAACGGCTCAGGACGAGAATCGCAAGCACTACATGTTCACCGACGTGCAGGTGCGCGGCCACTATCCGTGCTACATGCTCACGGAGTATGAGCGTCAAGGGTTCGCGATTCCTTGGGCGGAGGGCGATGAGGAGGTCCTTGCGCAGAATCCGGTGGACTTCGTGGGCTTCTCTTACTACTCGACGCGCGTGGCGCAGGCAAACACCGAGGGGCAGTTCGACTCCAATCTACTCAAGAGTGCCCCCAACCCTTACCTCAAGATGGAGCCATGGGGCAGATTCATCGATCCCGCAGGGCTGCGCATCACCATGAACGACATATACGACCGGTACGAAAAGCCGCTCTTTATCGTGGAGAACGGTCTCGGAGCCCCGGATGAGCCGGATCAGAACGGCTTTGTGGATGATGGATACCGTATCGATTACCTGCGCGAGCACATCCAGGCTATGAAGGACGCCGTCGAAATCGACGGGGTGGACCTCCTGGGCTACACGTGCTGGGGACCGATCGATCTGGTTTCGGTCGCAACGGGCCAGATGCGCAAGCGCTACGGTTTCATTTATGTCGACCTCGATGACGAAGGACACGGCACACGTCGGCGCAGCAAGAAAAGATCGTTCGAGTGGTATCGCAAGGTAATTGCCTCAAACGGCGAGGACCTGAGCTGAGCTTTCCTCAGGGGCCGGACCGCGACATGGGGTCGCGGTCCGGCCCCTTTGCGACGAATGAAGCAATCAGGTCAAAGCAGCTAAAAAAGACACGTCCCAAAAAGACTGCCCGTGTGGGTTTGGCTAGGTTCGGGCGCTGTCCGCGCCGTGCGGTAAAATCGTTCAGTCAGAACACGAACCCGCATCGGAGCTCATCACATGGCATTCGTCCATCTGCACAACCACACTGTCTTCTCCATGCTCGACGGCGCAACCCGTATCCAGGATATGGTCAACCGTGCCGTTGAGCTGGGCATGCCCGCCGTGGCCATTACCGACCACGGTTACATGTATGGCGTACCCGACCTGGCGCTGGCCTGCGACGCCGTCAATCACAACACGCCCGAGTACAAAACCTGGAGCCACGACAAGGCCTTCCTGGAAAAGGACCGCCGCGACGAGCTGGTGGAGCCCGATCCCGAGGCAAACCCGCGCGAGCATGCCCAGTATGTGAAGGACATGGCCATGTGGGACGAGAAGGGCAACATCGACGAGCTCAAGCCGCCTCTGGTCATCAAGCCCATCTTTGGCTGCGAGGTCTACTTTACGCCGGACGAGACCCTTGCCCGCGACCACAAGCCCGAGCTCTACCACATGATCCTCCTGGCCAAGGACCAGGAAGGCTACGTCAACCTGATGCAGACGGTCTCCGAGGCCGCCGTGCAGGGCTTTTACTACAAGCCGCGCGTGACGCTCGACAACCTGCGCCGCCACGCCAAGGGCATGATCTGCACCAGTGCCTGCATCGCGGGCATCATTCCCAAGTACATCGACCGCGGTGACATGGAGGGCGCCATCAAGTGGGCCGAGACCTTCCGTGACACCTTCGAGCCCGGCGACTTCTACATCGAGATCCAGGAACACGGCATCACCACCGACAACGGCCTGACCGACGAGCAGATGGACCGCACACTCATCGACATCGCCAAGCAGGTGGGCGTCAAGGTCATCGCCACCAACGACTTCCACTACCTGCGCCGCGAGGATGCGCCCGTGCAGGACGTCATCATGTGCATTGGCATGAATGCCAAGGTCGACGACCCCAACCGCATGCGCATGACCGGCTCGGAGTTTTACATGAAGACCGAGGAGGAGATGCGGGCGATGTTCCCGTATTGCCCCGAGGCCTGCGACAACACGCTCGAGATTGCCGACAAGTGCTACGTTGAGCTGGACTGGGACTCCATCATCCTGCCGCGCTTCCCGTTGCTCGATCCCGGCGAGACGCACGAGAGCCAGTTCCGCCGCGAGTGCGAGAAGGGCCTGCGCCAGCACTACGGCGACGATTGGGCCACGCGCGAGATCGGTGGCGTCAACATCAAAGAGCGCTTTGAGTACGAATACAAAGTCATCTGCGACAAGGGCTTTGCCGCCTACTTTTTGATTGTTGCCGAGTACGTGCAATGGGCCAAGGACAACGGCATTGGCGTCGGCCCCGGCCGTGGCTCGGCTGCCGGCGCTATCGTCGCCTACGCCATGAACATCACCGCGTTCGATCCGCTCGAGAACGGCCTGATGTTCGAGAGGTTCCTGTCCCCGCAGCGTACCGAGATGCCCGATATCGATATGGACTTCGACGATGAGCGGCGCCTCGAGGTCGTGGAGCACGTTCGCCAGCTCTACGGCCCCGAGAAGGTCACCCACGTCATCACCTACTCGACCATTAAGGCCAAGCAGGCCATCAACGACGCCGCTCGCGTCCTGGACTACCCGGTCTACATGGGCCAGCGTCTGTCCAAGATGGTCTCGAGCGACCCCAAGGTCAAGCTCAAGCAGGTGCTCGAAAAGCAACCCGGCAAAGAGGACCTGTTTAACCCCGATTTTGCCGAGGCATATAAAAAGGACGACGACGCCCGCCGCATCATCGACACGGCGCTCTCAATCGAGGGCCTCACCCGTGGCGAGGGCGTGCACGCGTGCGCCGTTCTGATCTGCCGCGACCCCGTCAACGAGCACGTGCCCACCAAGCTCGACACCAAGGGCGGCGTCGAGATTACCCAGTACGAGGGCCATACCGTTGCCGACATGGGCCTGCTCAAGATGGACTTCTTGGGCCTGCGCACGCTGACTGTTATCTCCAAGGCAAAGGCAAACATCAAGAAGAACTTCGGCATCGACATCAAAGAGGAAGAGATTCCCTTTGACGACCCCGAGATCTTTAAGCTCATGGGTTCCGGCCACACCGCCGGCGTCTTTCAGGTCGAGTCCGCCGGCATGACGGCCACGATCAAGAACATGAAGCCCACCGAGTACAAGCACGTCGTGGCATTGATCGCTCTGTACCGCCCGGGCCCGCTGGGCGCCGGCATGGTCTCGTCCTACATCAACCGTATGAACGGCAAGGAACCGGCGGTTTCCTACGACGACCGCCTGGACGACATCCTGGGCGAAACCTACGGCACCATGGTCTACCAGGAGCAGGTTATGCTCATCTCTGTCGAGATGTGCGGCTTCTCCAAGGGCGAATCGGACTCGCGTATCCGTAAACCCGTGGCTAAGAAAAAGATCAAGCTGCTCACGTCGACGGTGCTGCACTGGGAGGATGGCTCGGACGAGACCACCTACGACCACTGGATGAACGGCGCTATCAAGAACAACTACACGCGCGAGGTCGCCCAGAAGATTTGGGACGATGTTCTCGAGTTCGCATCTTACGCCTTTAACAAGTCGCACTCCGCCGGCTACGCCATCCTGGTTATGCAGACGGCGTGGCTCAAGGCGCACTATCCGCACGAGTACATGGCGGCCGTTCTGACGTCCTACACGGGCAAGACCGACAAGATCGTTCATTACGTCTCGGCGTGCCGTCACGACGGCATCCCCGTGCTTTCGCCAGATGTCAATGAGTCCGGTACCGAGTTCACGGCTACCAAGGAGGGCGTGCGCTTTGGTCTGGCCGGCATCCGCGGCGTGGGCACCGGCGTGGCGCAGGCGATTATCGCCGAGCGCGAGGCGGGCGGTCCGTTTAAGACGCTGCACGATTTTGTCGAGCGCGTGGACTCGAGCCAGGCCAACCGCCGCGTGATCGAATCGCTCATCAAGGCAGGCGCCTTCGACTCCACGGGGTATCCGCGTCGCCAGATGATGCACTTTGTGGACAAGAACAACCCCGAGAACATCATCGATGCCGCGGTAAAGCGCCAGAAGGATCGCGCGAGCGGCCAGACGTCGTTCTTCGATATGTTTGGCGACGTTGAGGGCTCGGGCTTTGAGGTGAGCGTGCCCGATCCGGATGGCCAGGAATGGGACCGACACCTCAAACTGAGCCAGGAGAAAGAGGTTCTGGGCATCTATGTCTCGGACCATCCGCTGCGCCCGTTTGAGTATGCACTAGCCAAGGCGCGTGACTTCTCGTTCTCGCAGATCGACACCGGCTACGAAGTTCAGAATCCTACGGGCGGCACCATCAACCAGGAAATTCCCGAGGGCAAGGCGCTGTGGTGGGCCGGCATGGTCTCGAGCGTGTCCAAGCGCGTGACCAAAAACGGTGACCCCATGGGCATCGTGCAGCTCGAGGACATGGAAGGCGAGGCCACCGTCGTCGTGTTCCCCAAGACCTACAAAGAGGCCGAGGGGTACCTGTACGGCGAGGTCGATCCCGAGACCGGCGCGCAGCTGTCCGACGCGTTTGTGCGCATTAAGGGCAAGCTCGAGCGCTCGGACCGCGGCGACCAGATCATCGCGCAGGAGATCGTGCCGCTTGAACTCAACGAGGAGAGCAACAAGCCCAAGGTGTTTGAGGTCATGGTGCCTAACAGCCGCTTTAGCCAGGGCAATATGGCGCGCCTGGCCACGGTGCTCACCGCTAACCCGGGCGGCGACCGCGTGGAGATCTTTATCGAGCAGGTGGACGGGCGCGTGCTGCGTGCCGAGGTACCTGCCAAGGTCAACGCGCGTTCGATTCCGCTGCTGGCCGAGGCCAAGGCCATTGTGGGTAACCAGGGTCGCGTGACGGTGATCTAAGCTACCCCGGATGAGATTGGAGGAAGTGATGGCGCAGGGGACGTTTGTGCAGGCGCTTCGCAAAGAGGCGGCGTTGAGCGGCACCTTTATGAAGGGGCGTTCGCTCATGCTCAACGGTGCCGTGCTGTCGATCGAGGACAGCGGCTCGCGCTTCTCCAAAAACGTGACGGTCGAGGGCACGGTGCGCGGCTCGCGCGGTGACCTGTACAAGACGCACGTGGCGCTCGACATGGACGAGCACGAGGTTATCGACTACGACTGCGACTGCCCCGCCGCATACCGCTATCCCGGTATGTGTAAGCACGCTATTGCCACGGCGCTGGCGTATTTGGATGCCAGCGGCGCCGAGCCCGTCGAAGGTTTGCGCACGCCGGTTCGCACGTTTACGGCGCAGCCGAAACAGCCCGCGCGCGCCGCGTCCGCCGCGCCGGCCGTCAACCCCAACTTTCCCTTCCCGGCGCCCGTCCCCACGAGCCCGAGCCTTGTGGCGGCGCTTTCCGATCTTTCGGACGCGCGCATGGATGAGCTGGCGAGCATGCGCCGCAAGCTTGCCGGTGCCGTTGATCCCGACGCCCCCAAAGCGGCGTTGGAGCCCTCGTTGGTGCCGTACTACAATCCGCTGTTCGCTGACCGCTTTAGCTGGGCGCTCGAGTTCCGCATTCGCTGTGGATCGGTCTCCTACGTGGTCAAGGACATCGACGGCATGGCCGATGCCTACGTGCGCGGCGGCACGTTCTCCTATGGCAAGAAGCTCACGTTTGTCCATTCACCTGAGGCCTTTGACGAAACATCGGCAAAGCTGCTCAACCTTGTTGTGACGACAGTTGCCTATCTCGATGACATCACAAGCTCGCGTTCGGCGTCGTACGACTTTGCCCGCAGCGGTTTTGTTGCCGAGCGTCAGTTGCCGCTGTCCGAGCATAGCATCGTATATGTGCTGGACCTGCTGCGCGGCCAGACCATCTCCTTTGAGCCCGCCTGGTCGCGGGGGATGACGACGCATCGCACCTACGACGTGGCGGTTGAGCTGTCTCCGCAAGGGGAGGACGAGGCGTCCGCTAAGCGCCCACCACTTCTTGCTGCCAAAATCGCGCCGGCGGCCTGTGGTAGCTATGACCTGCGCCTGCCCGCCGATATGTACTGCTTTGCGTCGGGCGATGCCGCCTACTTGGTTGACACGCGCCGCGCGCGCCGTACCGACGCTGCATTTGCTCAGCATGCCGCACCTTTTTTGTCGCGCTTGCTGCCGTGCCGCACGCCCGCCCATATTGCCGCCGAGCAGGTGGGTGAGTTCTGCCGTATGGCGCTGCCCATTTTGCGCGACTATACCGACCTCACCGCGCCCGCCGCGCTCGATACCGTGGCGCCCGAGCCGAGCTTTGCCATGGCAATCGGCGTCGACGATGGGCTCGTGACCTGCAAGATTACGGTTACCTACGGCGACTGGTCGGCGGATCTCTTTAGCCTGGGCGCTCCGGGCAGTCCCTTTGAAGAGCAGCGCCCCGGCGTGCCGCCCCGCGATACGGTGGCGGAGTTTCGCGTTATGGATACGGCGGCCCTGTACTTCGATTTTCGCGAGGGCGGTCTGGCGTTTGAGGAGCGCGATGATGAGAGCTTGTTCTGCCTGCTGACCGAGGGTCTGTCCGCCCTGTCCGAGCTGGGTGAGGTCATGCTCAGTGACCGTCTGCGCCAGGTCTCGGTCCGCCCTGCGCCCAAGCTTTCGGTGCGTGCGACCGTCAAGAGTAACCTGCTCGACGTCGAGCTGGGCGCGAGCGGGCTTTCGGCCGCGGACCTTGCCGTCTATCTCGATTCGTACAAGCGCCACCAGACGTTTGCGCGCCTGACGTCCGGCGACATCGTGCGCCTGGATGAGGGAGCGCGCGCCGCGTTTGGCCTTGCCGAAGATCTGGGTGTCGATGCCGTCGACCTGCTCGACGGCGTGTCGCTTCCCGCGTCGAGCACCCTTTTTGTCGATAGCATGCTCGCGCGCACGCCGGCGCTCGAGGCCGATCGCGACGCCGCGTTCCGCCGCACCGTCGAGCGCCTGGACACGCTCGGCAAGATGGACTTTACGGTACCCGCCTCGCTCAAGGCAACGATGCGCGGCTACCAGGTCGACGGATACCAGTGGCTCGGCTCGCTCGAACACCTGGGCCTTGGCGGCATCTTGGCCGACGACATGGGCCTGGGCAAAACGCTCCAGATGATTGCGCATATTCTGGCGCGCGTGGAGGCGGGGGACACCAAGCCCACGCTCGTGGTATGCCCGGCCTCACTCGTGTACAACTGGACCGCCGAGCTGGAGCGCTTTGCCCCGTCGCTCGATGTGTGCGCCATCGTGGGCGCCAAAGCTCAACGTCGTGTACAGATTGCCGGCGTGGCCGAGCATAGCGTGGTTGTGACGTCGTATGATCTTATGCGGCGCGATATCGACGAGTACGTCGAGCAGGATTTTGCCCGCGTGGTGCTCGATGAGGCCCAGTACATTAAAAACCCGCTCACGCAGGTGGCGCGCGCCGCAAAGCGCCTGCCTGCCGGCGTGCGCTTTGCCCTGACGGGCACGCCCATCGAAAACCGCTTGTCCGAGCTTTGGAGCATCTTCGACTTTTTGATGCCGGGCCTTTTGGGGACGCGCGAGTCGTTTGCCAAGCGCTTTGAGAGCCCCGTCGAGCATGCCGAGGGCGATAGCGCCGCTCGCCTGCAGGCGCTCGTGTCGCCGTTTGTGCTGCGCCGTGTTAAGGAAGACGTGGTGGCCGACCTGCCCGAGAAGATCGAGGACACCGTCATGGCACAGCTTACCGGCGAGCAACGCAAGCTCTACCTGGCCAACCAGGACCGCATCGCCCAGCAGGTGCAGCACCGCGAGGCTGGGGAGTTTAAGAAGGACAAGCTCAAGGTGCTCGCCGAGCTCACCAAGCTGCGCCAGATCTGCTGCGACCCGCGTCTACACTACGAGGATTACAAGGCGGGGAGCGCCAAGCTCGATACGTGTATGGAGCTCGTGCACGGCGCACTCGACGGCGGGCATCGCATCCTGTTGTTCAGCCAGTTTACAGGTATGCTCGATATCATCGGTAAGCGCTTGGCCAAGGAGGACATCGCCTTCCTTAAGCTCACGGGCGCTTCGTCTAAGGAGAGCCGCGCCAAGATGGTCGCGCAGTTCCAAGCGGGCGAGGTTCCGGTCTTTTTGATTTCGCTCAAGGCGGGCGGCGTGGGCCTTAACCTGACGGCGGCCGACGTGGTCATCCACTACGACCCGTGGTGGAACGTGGCGGCGCAGGACCAAGCGACCGACCGCGCGCATCGTATTGGCCAGCAACATACCGTGACCGTGTACAAGCTCATCGCCAAGGACACGATCGAGGAGCGCATCATGCAGATGCAGGAGTCCAAACGCGACCTGGTCAACAGCGTGCTCGGCGGCGACGGCATCTCCTCGGCGCTGTTTACCCGCGAAGATGTTCTGGCGCTGCTGGGCGGCGACGGGCGCTAACCCGCTCGGGTGGGGCCGCCAGGGCGGATAGCGCACGCTGCCCCATCGTCCCCGCCCGTTATGTGTTCATTTGCAATGCCGTGGATGGTTTGTCTGCCTTTGGGCATAAGAACCATCAAGAACATTGGCACGTCAGCAAAGGAGAACATCATGGCGAAATTCTTTAAGGACCCCGACGGTAAGCTCATTGCCGCCCTTGGCAACGACGTTGCAACCCCTGCCGGTTGCACGGAACTGACCGCAAACACTGAGGACGCGGCGCACGAGAAGCACGTGCCTGTTGTCGAGACCGAGCGCGACGGTCACGTGATTCGCGCACGCGTTGGCTCGGTCGAGCACCCCAGCCTGCCCGAGCACTATATTGAGTGGATCGCCCTTGAGGCCGAGGGCCGCTTAGAGGTCCATTACCTTGAGCCCGGCATGAAGCCCGCGACGTTTTTTGCCGGCGGTTCCAAGACCGGTACCGTCTATGCCTACTGCAACCTGCACGGGCTGTGGTCCGCGACGTTCTAGGAGCGCGCCCCCGCTCGGGGTATCATAGCTAGCATATGCACATGCGAGCGCCGACTGCATCATGCGGGCGGCGCTTTTACTACGATTTCGATGGTTTACGACGGAAAGGGCTGAGCCATGAAGCTCGCGCTTGCACAGATCGATATGCGCCTGGGTGATATTGAGGGCATTTGCGGCCGCATCGAGGACCAGGCTCGTCTGGCCCACGAGCGCGGGGCGCGCGTGCTGTGCGTTCCGGCTCCGCTCTTTATGGGCGCCATGCCCGGTGGCCTGGTGGGCGCTGCCGACTTTGAGCACGACATGCTTGCCGGCTTGACTGGTGTCGCCGAGCGCATCCAGGAGCTTGACATGATCTGCATCGTGCCCGCGGCGGTTTCGTTTGAGGGTCAGCCGCTGCTCGACTACATGATGCTCAAGGACGGTCATGTGGTGCCGGCGCGTTCGAGCATTGCCCTGCAGCGTGGCGAGAACAACGACACGCGTTGGGCGCCGCCGGTGTTCGACGTGGACGGCGTGCGCATCGCCGTGATTTTTGACTTGGACCGCGAACTCGAGATGTTGCCGACCGGTGTTGACCTCATTGCGTATTTCCAATTCAATGCGTTTGACATGACCGACCGCGAGACTGCCGCCATTGCCGCCGTTCGCAGCGGCGCCTACCGCAAGATCGCATCCAAGCGCAGCGTGTGGTTTGCCTGTATGGCGCCGGTCGGTGCCTATGACGAGTCGGTGTATACCGGCGGTTCGTTTGTGCTCGACGACTGCGGTCGCGTGGTGGCCCAAGCGCCGTGTTTTGAGGAGAGCCTGCTGGTTCAGGAGATTCAGCGCGGCGTGATGCTCGATGCCCTGGAAGATCACGAACTGCCCGAGTTCCGTTCCGAGGAGTGGCTGTGGCAGGCGCTGGTGCTCGCCGTGCGCGACAACGCCCGGGCCCACGGTGCGTCGCGCGCCGTGGTGGCACTCGAGGGCGACTTGCCGTCGTCCCTGCTGGCGGCGCTGGCCGTCGACGCTCTGGGCCCACGTAATGTGATTGGCCTGGTGCTGGGGCGCAACCGCATCTTTACGCCGGCGCAGGAGGAGGCCGAGGCTGCTCGCTGTGCCGCCGTTCGCGCCATTGCCGAGCGCCTGCATATTCGCACGGTTGAGCGCGATGCGCCGGATGCCGCGCGCGTGCTCGACCGCGATGTGTCGGCGGGCGACGCCGAGCGCCTGCGCTCTCGCACGCTGGGCCTCATGCTGGAGGACACGGCGCTCGAGCTGGGTGCGATGGCGTTGAGTCCGCTGTCCAAAACCGAGTACGCGCTGGCGGCGCCGGCGCTTTGCGGCGGCTACCAGGGTGATTACGCGCCCTTTGGCGATGTGTACCTGTCGACGCTTGAGTTTGTGGCGCGCGTGCGCAACCGCACGTCTGCCGTGGTGCCCCAAGAGCTCGTGACGCTCAACGCGGTGGAAGATTGTATGGAGCGAGTGCTGGCGCAGGCGCTCTCGACGCTCGACGGTCCGGTCGATATGCTCGACCGCGCGGCACAGCTGCTCGGCGGGCTTGAGCCGGGTGAGGTCGATGGCGCGCTCGAGGCGCACGTGGACCGCAATCGATCTTTCGACGACATCCCGATGGCCGCTGGCAAGCCAGAGGCCTGCTCGCTGCTGCTGATGCTCGTGCGTCAGGGCGAGGCCGCCCGCCGCATGCTGCCGACGGCGTCGATCGTTTCGTCCCGTTCGTTTGTCGAGCGCGCCTGGCCGTACATGCTCGCGTGGTCCGGCCTGGGGCTTAACGGCAAGGAGCGTATGACGGTCGATTCGCTGGCGCGCGCCGAGGTGCGCCGTTTTGCTGACGAGGATACGAGCGAGCGCATGCGAAACGAGATGATGGGCGTGCTGGGCGAGCTGCTGGGTATTTCGCCCGAGCAGATGGAGGAGCTGCGCTCTGAGGACGGTCAACGTCGTTTGCACGAGGGAATGAAAAAGTTCGAGGGCGAGGTTCAGGACGCCATCGATAAGATGATGGGCGGCCAGGGTGGCCCGCAGGGTGGACCCCAGGGCACGCC
This sequence comes from Collinsella sp., assembly GCA_019419525.1. GTDB lineage: Bacteria > Actinomycetota > Coriobacteriia > Coriobacteriales > Coriobacteriaceae > Collinsella. Next base: position 2,649 of record DXZU01000024.1, on the reverse strand, counting down.
GATGCCGCATCCGCCGGTGGATCCGAGGCAGTTCCCGTTCTTTAGCCAGAACTAAAAAGGTTACGCGGTTTTGCCAAACCGCGTAACGAGTCGACGCTGCGGGCCCGCCAGAGCGGCAATCTGCCTTTCAATCGTCGGGCATGACCACCAGGTCAATGCCCTCCTCTTTCAAGGCACCTTGCTCGCTCTGGCGGGCGCTCGCTTGCGTATGCTCAACCTACAATTCGATCTCGGCTGACTTATAGGGCTAGCGTTGTGTTATTCTAGAACAGACGTTCGTGAATGATGCGCGGGGCCTTGTCTTGCGCTGCGCTTGTGGCGAGGGGAGGTTGGCTTGGTTATCTTGGGCATTGACCCCGGTTTGGCTCATACGGGTTGGGGGATTATCGAGGAGCGGCGTGGCGAGGTTCGCTGCCGTGCCTATGGCTGCATCGAGACCAGCGCGGGTAGTCCGCTCGCGGTGCGCCTGTCGCATATCGCCCGCGACCTCAAGGGCGTCGTGGAGCGTTATCGACCCGATACCGCTGCCATCGAGAGCATTTACTTTGGCGCCAACGTTCGCTCGGCCATCCCTACGGCGCATGCCCGCGGTGCCGCGCTCGTGGCGCTTTCGGAATGCGCGCTCGAGATTGGCGAGTACACGCCTATGCAGATTAAGCAGGCTGTTGTGGGCACCGGAGCCGCGGACAAACGGCAGGTCGCGTATATGGTTCGTACGCTCACGCAGCTCGACCACGACCCGCATCCCGACCATGCCGCCGATGCCCTGGCTTGCGCCATCTGCCACGTAAACCTCAGCCGCACCCGTGCCCTTACCGGTGGCGAGTTCTATCAACAGAGAGGAACCGGATACTGATGATTTCCCAGCTCCATGGAACGCTTGTCGAGGCCACGATGAGCTCGGCCGTCGTCGACGTGTCGGGCGTTGGCTTTGAACTCGGCATCTCGGGCAGCACTACGGCCACGTTGCCGACGCCCGGCGGCGAGGTCCGCCTCTACACGCGTATGCAGGTGCGCGAGGACGCCATGACACTTTTCGGTTTTTCTTCAAAGGATGAGCGCACGATGTTCGACCGGCTCGTGTCCGTCTCGGGCGTTGGCCCGCGCTTGGCGCTCGCCGTACTTTCCACCTATACCGTGGGACAGCTGTATTCCCTGGTGATGGCCGAGGACGACAAGGGCATGGCCAAGGTGCCCGGCGTGGGCAAAAAGACCGCCCAGCGCCTCATCTTGGAGCTCAAGAGCACCTTTGCCAAGGACAAGGGCTTTGTGCCGGTCGATGCCATCCCCGGTCAGGTTGCGATGCCCGTGCCCGCCGCCGCTCCTTCGGCGATCGATGACGCCCGTGCGGCACTCCTTTCCATGGGCTTTAGCCCGCAGGAGACCGATGTCGCTCTGAGCGGGTATGATGGGCAGGATATGCGTGTCGAGGATCTGCTCGGCGCGGCGCTTAAGCGACTCGGAATGGATGCGTGATGTGGGAAGCCGATGACTCTCAGGACCTGTGGGCGACGCCCGGCAACTCGCCGGCGGCATCCATGGCGCACGGCGAGCGCATGGTGGGCTCGGAGCTGACGGCCGAGGACCTCGATGTCGACCGCACTTTGCGCCCCCAGCGCTTGGACGATTACTGCGGCCAGGAGCACATCAAGCAGAGCCTGCGCGTGTTGATCGAAGCGGCGCAGAGCCGTGGGGAGACGCTCGACCACGTGATTTTCTCGGGTCCTCCGGGCCTGGGCAAGACCACGCTGGCCACCGTTATCGCCAACGAGCTGGGCGCTCAGATCAAGACCACGAGTGGCCCCGCCATCGCGCGCACGGGCGACCTGGCGGCCATCCTTACCAATCTGCAGCCGGGTGATGTGCTGTTTATCGACGAGATCCACCGCCTCAACCGTTCGGTCGAGGAAGTCCTGTACCCCGCGATGGAGGACTTTGCCCTCGATATCGTGATTGGCAAGGGTCCGGCGGCGCGCTCGATTCGCCTGGATATCCCCAAGTTTACGCTGGTGGCGGCAACGACCCGCTCGGGTATGTTGACTGGCCCGCTGCGCGACCGCTTTGGCATTTCATATCGCCTGGATTACTACACGGTCGAAGAACTCGCGCAGATTGTGACGCGCTCGGCGTCCATCCTGGGCGTGACGATCGACCACCCCAGTGCGCTCGAGATCGGCTCGCGTTCGCGCGGCACGCCACGTCTTGCCAACCGCCTGCTCAAGCGCGTGCGCGATTACGCACAGGTGCGCGGCAACGGCCCTATCGAGCTCGATATCTGCCGCCAGGCGCTCGAGTTCTTCGAGATCGATGAGCTTGGTCTGGACTGGATGGATATTCGCATTTTGGAGACACTCGCTAAGACGTTCTCCGGTCGTGCCGTAGGACTTACGACCCTTGCCAGCGCGGTGGGCGAGGACCCGGGCACGCTCGAGGATGTCTATGAGCCCTATTTGCTGCAGTGCGGGTTGATGATTCGTACGCCGCAGGGCCGTCAGGCAACCCTTCGCACCTTTGAGCACCTGGGGATTGAACCTACCGTTTAGGGCGCTTTGTTTTGGCGGGCTGTTGGGCTATCGCCGGGCATCGGGTAAACATAGGTTGATTTTCAATCTCAACGCAACAGCCTGAACGGTCCCCGCGTTTCCGCAG
>DXZU01000023.1 GCA_019419525.1 Collinsella sp. | reverse complement strand
AAGGGCGGAGGCGGGGCATTCCCCGCCTCTTACACCACATCTCTGCGCGCTACCGGCGCTCCCGAAAAGGGCGTATTGATGCGTGCCGTTGCTCATTTGAAAGCCATTCTTATCAGCGTTCATTGGGATGAGGGTACGTCATTTCAGCTTTATGAGATACGCGACTTCGATTTTGGTTCGGTAATAGTGGGGTACCGATCCGTGAGTGGCAATCAGCCGGTGCCAAAACGTGCGGCGGCTGTTGTTAAAGGTTTTTGACGGCTATGGGGCGGGTTGGCGGCGTGGGGAGGGGTTTTCGAATGACCCCGTGGTCAAATAACGTCAAATGTGAGTACTGCTGTTAATGTAGTCTCATAATATTTGGCAAGAATAGAATACCAATTCGACATTATTCTATATATCTAACCCACCAAACACGGCATTTTGAGCCTTGGCAAGGCGTGAAATTAATCGAAACGATCGATTCCGGCGAGATTTTGCTGCTACTAATTTGGTGGCAGTACTCATATTTGCCATTTTTGTCCAGTGGGTACCGCGAGGGGGTCTGTTCGACTGGCCCAACGGCCCGGTGATGAGCGCCGGTATGATCAGCCCGCTCGATCCGGATCTGGTACACATTACTGACGACCTCAACGAGGCCGTCGACATCGCCCTGAGCGGGCTGATGTAGAGTAGCTAAAATGGGACGGGGCTAAAAAGACTGGTCTGAAACGTTTGATACCAGTCTTTTTAGCCCCGTCCCAAACGAACTGCTTCTAAGTTGCGGTGGAATAGGGATTGATTGGCGGCTAATAAGCCAAAAACAGTCCCTATTCCACCGCAAGAGGTAAAGGTGCCCCTAGTGGATGGGCTGGTAGCGGGGGCAGTAGCTGATGGCGATGGCATCGACGCCCACGTGGGTGGCGATGGTGCAGCCGATGGGGCCGGTGCCGGCGTCTACGTAGTCCTGGCCCGCGAGTGCCTCGTTGACAAGCTCCTGCTCCTCGGCGGCGCCGGTCGTGAGCACGCGCACGCTGGAGCCCGGATACTCGGCCAAAAATGCGAGGCAATCGGCCATGGTGTTGGTAACGATGCGCTTGGCACCGCGGCCCTTTTTTATGGCCTTGATCTCGCCCGATTTCCACTCCGGCGAAACGGCCAGGCGAATGTTGAGCATTTGCGTGAGCTGGCCGGCGAGCTTGGGCGCGCGGCCGTTCTTAACGAGATTCTCGAGCGTGCGGGGAATCAGCAGCAGGTGGGCGTCGGGCAGCGTCGCGCGGATCTGCGCCTCGGTCTCGTCCAGGCTGCGGCCGTCCTCGCGCATGGCGAGCGCGTACTCCACCAGCAGGCCCTCGGCACCCGAGCCGGTGCGCGAATCGATGCAGCGCACGTCGAGCTCGTGGGTCTCGGCGACCAGGCATGCATTGGAATAGCAGGCGGACCACTCGCTGCACAGCGAGATAAAGATCGCGCTGTCGTGGCCATCGGCGCGCACGCGGTCAAACAGCGCCTTGAACTCGCCGGCACTCGGCTGCGAGGTATGCGGCAGCTGCTCGGAGCCGGCCATGCGGGCGACGTACTCCTGGGCGGTGATCTGTACCTGGTCGAGCAGGTCCTCGCCTTCGATAATCACATGCAGCGGAATGACGTAAATGCCGAGCTCTTGGGCGCGGGCGGGGGAGATGTCCGACGTGGAGTCGGTTATGATGGCAAAAGACATAATTGCACCTTTCGTTGGGGCGCGGCAGCGCCGCCTTCTGAGAGCAAAGTGCGACAAGTATAGTGGAGTCGTTCCACATTTATAGGTTCAATTGTTGAATAGTCAACAGTTTGAAGTGTCGGTGTGGAAATCGTCAACTGGGGAAGAGGGATGCCGATGGAGGCGCTGGAGATATGCAAGCGGCCGGTCGTGCTGTTTGATTTTGACGGCACGGTGGCAGATACGGGCCGGGCAGTGATGACCTCGACGCGCAAGACGCTGGCTGCGCGCGGGTTTTCGGAGGCGCAGATGGGTGATCTGCGCCGTATGATCGGGCCGCCCCTGTGGAAGAGCTTTCACGACTTTTACGGCTTTTCCCGCGAGGAGTCGCTTGTGGTGGCCGACGAGTACCGCGCCTTTTTTGATGAGCTGGGGCCGGAGGAGTACCCCGTGTTCGATGGGGTCCCCGAGCTGCTGGATGGGTTGGCCGCCCAGGGCAAGCGTATGGCCGTGGCGACGTCTCGCATGGAGGCGAAGTGCATCGATATGGTTCATGAGCTGGGGCTTTGCCAGTTCGAAGCTGTGGTTGGCATGAATCCGCCGCAGGGACGCGAGACCAAGGCCGATTCGGTTCGCGATGCCCTGGCGGCGCTCGGCGCGACGGCCGACGATGCCGTGATGATCGGCGATCGCTTTAACGATGTGGAGGGCGCGCACGCGATGGGCGTGCCGTGCATCGGCATCTATTCGGGCGCGGCAGCGCCGGGGGAGCACGAGGCCGCGGGCGCCGATGCGGTGGTGCACTCGGTGGCCGAGCTTGCTAAACTTTTCGCTATCTAATAGACATAATGTGAGGGGCGGGCGTACCCGTCGCTCATTGGTAAGGAGGTCGTTCATGAATCAGGTGGAGCAGAGCGTTGCCGAGTATGTCGACGAGGTCTGGGAGGATGTCGTTGCCGATATCGAACAACTGGTGAGCTATCCGTCCGTGGCCGTTGCTGCCGATGCGGAGCCCGGTGCGCCGTTTGGCCGCCCGGTCCGTGACGCGCTCGATTGCGCGCTCGGCATTGCGCAAAAGCTCGGCTATCAGACGAGCGACGACGGGGGCTATGTGGGAATCGCCGATATCCCGGGTCGCGGCGACAAGCAGCTCGCGACTATCTGCCACGTGGACGTGGTTCCCGCTGGCCCCGGTTGGAACACCGACCCGTTTGCGATGGAGCGCCGCGAGGGCTGGCTGCTCGGCCGTGGCGTGATCGACGACAAGGGCCCGGCGGTGTTGTCGCTCTACGCCGGCGCTTATCTGCTCAAACACGGCATTGTGCCGCGCTATACCTTCCGCGCGCTGCTGGGCTGCGATGAGGAAGTGGGTATGTCCGACGTTCACCATTATCTGGAGAACCACGCGAACCCCGACTTTCTGTTTACGCCCGATGCTGAGTTCCCGGTCTGCAATGCCGAGAAGGGCCAGTTTGGGGCGACGTTTGTGAGCTCCAAGATTGACGGCGGGCGCATTGTGTCGTGGAGCGGCGCCGAAGCGAGCAACGCCATTCCGTCGCAGTCTATCTGCGAGCTTGCGATTGCCGCCGATGAGCTGCCGGCGCCTGTTGAGAACGCCGACCGCCTGGAGATCACGGCGCTCGGCAACGGGCATGCGCAGATTTTCGCCCACGGCATTGGCGGTCATGCCTCGATGCCCGAGGGAACAATCAATGCCGTCGGCCTCATCGTGGCGTATCTGCGCGAGGCCGAGGATGCGTTTGGTGCGCGCGACGAGCGCCTGCTGACGCCTGCCGAGCACGAGTTTGTCAAGTTTCTGGCCTTTGTGCATGCGGACGCCTATGGCCGCGGCCTGGGTATCGACGCGACGAGCCCGGCGTTTGGCCCGCTCACCTGCAACCCCGGCGTCATCCGCGTGGCGGATGGCCATATCGAGCAGGTCATCGACGTGCGCTTCCCCGACAGCACGAGTGCCGATACCATCCGCGAGCAGCTCGATCCGCTCGTGGGCCGTTTCGGCGTGACGTGCCAGCTGGGTCGCGCGAAGGTGCCGTTCTCGGTCTCTGCCGATGATCCGGCCGTGAAGGCGCTTATCGATACCTATAACGAGTTCACCGGCAAGCATGCCGAACCCTTTGCCATGGGCGGTGGCACGTACGCACGCAACTTTGCCCGCGCCGTCTCGTTTGGCCCCGAAGAGACCGGCCTTGAGTTGCCCGAGTGGGGCGGCCAGATGCACGGTCCCAACGAGTGCGCCAACGAAGAGCAGCTCAAGCAAGCACTCAAGATTTACATCGTGGCAATCCTGCGTCTCAACGAACTCGAACTATAGTTACGCGGTTTTACCAAACCGCGTAACCAGTCGACGCTGCAAGCCCGCCAGAGCGGCAATCTGCCTTTCAACTTCGGCGGCATGACCAGAAGGTCAATGCCGCCTTGTTTCAAGGCACCTTGCTCGCTCTGGCGGGCTTTCGCTGTCGTCGCCAAAACATCGGCGTTGCTGGGGTAGTCATTGGGGACGTTCTAAAATGACTAGTCAAACAAGAACGTCCCCAATGACTACTTTGCTCTGGTGTAAAAGGTGCGCCATGTTCGGCGCTGGATTGTTATCCGTTTGTAAAGGCTGGGCAGAGCTTGCGGTAAGGGTCTATCAATAGCCCGTAAGAAACCGCAGATAACGCGGTCGTCGCCCGATCGGGGCCGTATCTTTCCAAACAGCAAAGCGGGCAGGGTGCCCGCGAGTCGCATGTATGAAAGGAAGATCATGCTCGATCAGGCTTATTCTCGTCGTCAGTTCCTCGGCCTCGCTGGTGGTCTTGCCAGCATCGTCGGTCTCGGTCTCGTTGGTTGCGGCGGCTCCGGCGCATCCGACGCCGCCGACAAGGGTAGCGCTGCTGCCGAGTCCGTCTCCGGCGAGGTGACCTACGACGGCGCCTCTTCGTTCCAAGCTCTCGTCGAGGCTGCTGCCGAGAAGTTCATGGACGCCAACCCCGACGTCTCCATTTCCGGTTCGGGTAACGGTTCGGGCAAGGGTCTGACCGCCGTCGCCGCTGGCACCGTTACCATCGGTAACTCCGACGTCTTCGCCGAGACCAAGCTCGAGGCCGACCAGGTCAAGAACCTCGTCGACCACGAGATTGCTGTCGTGGGCATGGGCCCCGTCGTCTCCAAGAACGTGACGGTCGACGATCTGTCCCTCGAGCAGCTCAAGGGCATCTTCTCCGGCCAAATCACCAACTGGAAGGAGGTCGGCGGCGACGACGCTACCATCGTCGTGCTCAATCGCAAGGCCGGCTCCGGTACCCGCGCCACCTTCGAGGCTGCCGTCTTTGGCGACGAGGCCGTCGACTTTAAGGGCGACGCCGAGCTCGACAAATCAGGCGACGTCCAGACTCAGATGGGCAGCACCGACAACGCCATCTCCTACCTCGATTTCTCACACTTTGATGACTCCAAGTTCAACGCCATCAAGGTCGAGGGTGTCGAGCCCAAGAGCAAGAATGTCACCGACGACTCCTTCAAGATCTGGGCTACCGAGCACATGTACTGCGCAAAGGACGCCGACGAGGCCACCAAGGCCTTCCTGGAGTTCATGCTCTCCGACGACGTCCAGGGCAAGCTCGTCGAGGAGCAGGGCTTCATCCCCGTCTCTGCCATGAAGGTCGTCAAGGACGCCAGCGGCAAGGTCTCTGCTAAATAAATAATCGCCCCGGAAAGGTTTGCAATGGCAAAACAGCTGCCAAAGCGCGATCTTGAGAACGTGGGCCTGGGCGTCCCGGGCGCGTGCGTAGCGCTCGTGACGCTTGTCGTTGCCGCGCTCATCTTTATGGTCGCCCAAAAGGGCCTCTCGGCTTTTATCAAGGACGGCGTCTCGGTCGTCGAGTTCTTCACCGGCACCAAGTGGGACCTGGCCAACACGGCCAAAAACGGCCTGCCCTACACCGGCGCCCTGCCCCTGATCGTCACCTCGTTTGCGGTCATGGTGCTCTCCACGCTCATCGCGCTGCCCATCGCCATCGGCTCTGCCATCTTTGCGGTCGAGATTAGCCCTAAGTTTGGTTCCAAGATCTTTCAGCCGCTTATTGAGCTTTTGACCGGTATTCCCTCGGTCGTCTTTGGCCTTATTGGCTTTCACGTGGTCGTCGGCCTTATGAAGAGCGTTTTCCATGTGAGCACGGGTCTGGGCATCTTGCCCGGCGCCATCGTGCTGGCCGTCATGATCCTGCCGACGATGACCACGCTTTCGGTCGATGGCCTGCGTGCCGTGCCCGACAGCTACCGTCAGGGCTCGCTCGCGCTGGGCTACACCCGCTGGCAGACCATCTGGCACGTGGTGCTCAAGTCTGCCATGCCGTCGCTCATGACTGCGGTCATCCTGGGTATGACCCGCGCCTTTGGCGAGACGCTCGCCGTGCGCATGGTAATCGGCGGCATCGAGGCCATGCCGACGTCGCTGCTGTCGCCGGCGTCCACCATCACCACCACGCTCACCACGTCCATGGCGGTCTACGCCGAGGGCTCGGCCCAGGACGACGTCCTGTGGGCACTCGGTCTGCTGCTGATGGGCATGAGCCTCATCTTCATCCTGATCATCCATCTCATTGGCCGCAAGGGGGCGAAGGCTCGTGGCTAGCACGCGCATCCACATCGACGAGGCGAGGCTCGGGCGTGTCCAAAAGCAGGATCGCATCGCCACGGGCGTGCTGACGGCGATCGTCGCCATCGTCATGCTCATCGTCATCTCCATGGTGGCCTATATCCTGTTCGAGGGCATCTCGATGCTGTTCCAGCCGGGCTTTCTCACAGAGCCGTCGCGCGCCAACGGAACGCAGGGCGGCGTGCTCTACCAGCTGTTCGACTCGTTCTACCTGCTGCTGATCACTCTGATCATCTCGGTGCCCATCAGCCTAGGCGGAGCGGTCTTCCTGGTTGAGTACGCGCCGAACGGCCCTATCCGCGACATCGCCTCTACCGCCATCGAGACGCTGTCCTCGCTGCCTTCCATCGTCGTCGGCATGTTCGGCTTTCTGGTGTTCTCGGTGCAGCTGGGCTGGAAGTACTCCATCATCTCCGGCGCCGTCGCGCTCACCATGTTCAACATCCCCATCCTGGTGCGCGTGATCCAGCAGGCGCTCGAGGACGTGCCGCAGGCCCAGCGCGATGCGTGCCTGGCCATGGGCCTCACTCGCTGGGAGGCCACGCTGCACATCCTGATCCCCGAGGCCATGCCCGCTATCGTGACCGGCATCGTGCTTTCGGCCGGCCGTGTGTTTGGCGAGGCCGCAGCACTGCTCTTTACCTCGGGCATGAGCTCGCCGGTTCGCCTGAACTTCTTGAGCTTTAACCTGTCGAGCCCCACCTGCGCCTGGAACGTGTTCCGCCCCGGCGAGTCGCTCGCCGTGCACATCTACAAGATCTATGGCGAAGGCAGCCCCGAGGCCCAGCAGATCGTCTGGGGCACCGCGGCGCTGCTGATGATTTGCGTGCTGCTGTTTAACGTAATCGCCCGCATTGTGGGCAAGCAACTGGCAAGGAAGATGACGGCCGAATGAGCGAGATAAATGCAACGCCCGCAACCGAAGCGGCCGCGTCCGACACCCAGGACTTTCTATCGAGTGTGGGGGAGAGCGAGAAGCGCGTGCGCGTGAGCGGCAAGGCCGTGAGCGACGAGGTCGTGCTCTCCACCAAGGACGTCAACGTGTACTATGGCGACCACCATGCCCTGCACGACACGTCGCTCGACTTTCACAAGGGCGAGATCACGGCGCTCATCGGGCCTTCGGGCTGCGGTAAGTCGACCTTCTTGCGTAGCCTCAACCTTATGAATCGCGAGATTCGCGGCTGCCGCGTGGAGGGCGAGATCAACTATCGCGGGCGCAACGTGAACACCAAGACCGAGAACACCTACGAGTTGCGTCGCTCCATTGGCATGGTGTTCCAGCAGCCCAACCCGTTTCGCAAGTCCATTCGCGACAACATCACGTTTGCGCCTAGGCGCCACGGCATCACCGACCGCGACGAACTCGACCGCATGGTCGAGGAGAGCCTGCGCGGCGCGGCGCTGTGGGACGAGGTCAAGGACAAGCTCGACAAGAGCGCCTATGCGCTTTCGGGCGGTCAGCAGCAGCGCCTGTGCATCGCGCGCACGCTGGCGCTCAACCCCGACGTGATCTTGTTCGACGAGCCCTGCTCGGCGCTCGACCCCATCTCGACGCTGGCGATCGAGGACCTGATGTCATCGATCGTTGCCGACCGCGCCATCGTCATCGTGACGCACAACATGGAGCAGGCGTCGCGTGTGTCCAACCGCACGGCGTTCTTCTACATGGGCGATATGGTCGAGTACGACGAGACTGACGAGATTTTCCAACGGCCCAAGGATAAGCGGCTGAATGATTACCTCACCGGCATGTTCTCCTAGTCCGGGACATGCTTGAGGCCCGCGGCGGCCACGGTTGCCACGGGACTGATTGGAGAGGCGGGTCATCTCTTTTGGGAGATGGTCCGCCTTTTTGTGTCGTGTGCGGCCCGCCTTTTCGCTGCTATTATGGACAACGTTGAATTTCTACGAAGGAGCAGGGCATATGGCGATTCTTTTGGGATGCGATTCCGTCAGCCTAGAGTTTCCCACCAAGCATATTTTCGATAGCGTGACGCTCGGCGTGGGCGAGGGCGACCGTATTGGTATTGTCGGTAAAAACGGCGACGGCAAGTCGACGCTGCTGAGCGTGCTCGCCGGCACGCTGGAGCCCGACGACGGCCGCGTGACGCATCGTCGCGGCACCACGATCGGCCTGCTCGGCCAAAAGGACCAGCTTGTCGACACCGACACCGTGCACCATGCCGTCGTGGGCGACACGCCCGAGTATGAGTGGGCGTCGAGCCCCCGCACGCGCCAGATCCTCGCCGGTCTCATTAGCGATGTGCCCTGGGAGGGCACGGTGGGCGAGCTTTCGGGTGGCCAGCGCCGCCGCGTGGACCTCGCGCGCCTGTTGATCGGCGACTACGACGTGCTCATGCTCGACGAGCCCACTAACCATCTGGACATGCGCACCATCAACTGGCTTGCACGCCATCTTAAGGCTCGCTGGCAGCGCGGTCAGGGCGCAATGCTCGTGGTCACGCACGATCGCTGGTTCTTGGACGAGGTCTGCACCAGCATGTGGGAGGTCCACGACGGCCAGGTCGATCCCTTCGAGGGCGGCTACTCCGCATATATCCTGCAGCGCGTGGAGCGCGACCGCATGGCCGCGGTTACCGAGGAACGCCGTCGCAACATGGCGCGCAAGGAGCTCGCGTGGCTGAGCCGCGGCGCCCAGGCGCGTTCCACCAAGCCCAAGTTTCGCGTTGATGCCGCTCGCGAGCTGATCGCCGACGTGCCGCCCGTGCGTGACGAGCTGGAGCTCAAGCGCCTCGCCGTGAGCCGCCTGGGCAAGCAGGTTATCGATGTGGTCGACGTGGACGCCGGCTATGCGGATACCGATGGCGCGCCCAAGCAGGTGCTCTCTGACGTGACCTGGCTCATTGGTGCGGGCGACCGCTATGGCCTGCTGGGCGAGAACGGTGCCGGCAAGTCGACGCTGCTCGACGTGATCCAGGGCAAGATTGAACCCACGCGCGGCCGCGTGAAGATTGGCCAGACAGTGCGCTTTGGCGTGCTGTCGCAGCAGCTCGAGGAGCTCGAACCCTACATGGGCGACACGATCCGCGAGGTGCTCGGCAACTATAAGAAGTACTACGTCATCGACGGCAAGGAGACTTCGCCCGAGAAGCTCTGCGAGCGTCTGGGCTTTACGACGCAGCAGCTCTGGAGCCGCATCGGCGATCTTTCGGGCGGCCAGCGCCGTCGCCTGTCGCTGTTGCTGACGATTCTGGACGAGCCCAACGTGCTCATCCTGGACGAGCCGGGCAACGACCTTGATACCGACATGCTCGCGATTGTCGAGGACCTGCTGGACGGCTGGCCCGGCACGCTGATCCTGGTGACACACGATCGCTTTTTGATGGAGCGCGTGACCGACCAACAGTGGGCACTGCTCGATGGCCATCTGACGCATATGCCCGGCGGCGTGGACCAGTACCTGCGCCTGTGCAACGCTACCGCCGAGGGCGAGCCCGTGGGCGCGCCGAGCGCTAAGACCGGCACGTTCGACACCGGTGCGGCGGCTGCTGCCGACAAGCCCAAGTCGAGCGGTCAGCCCAACGGCCTTTCCAACGCCGAGCGTCAGAAGCTCCGCCGCGAGGTGAGCTCGCTCGAGCGCAAGATGGAGACGCAGCGCGCCCGCGTGGAGGAGGCCGAGGCCGCCATGGCCCAGGTCGATCCCACCAACTACACGGCGCTCGGCGAGCAGCAGGCAAAGATCGACGAGGCTCACGCCGCCATGGACGAGCTGGAGATGGCGTGGCTCGAGGCGAGCGAAAAGCTCGAGGGCGAGGAGTAGGCGAGAATGATCAAAGCCGCGTTTTTCGATATCGACGGTACGCTGCTGAGCTTTAAGACCCACCGGATTCCGGCGTCGGCGCAGCAGGTGCTCGACAGCTTTCGCGAGCAGGGGATTGCGTGCGTGATCGCCACGGGCCGTCCGACCTACCAGATGCCGGACTGGCTGTTCGACCTGGGCTGGGATGCGTACATTACGCTTTCGGGCCAGCACTGTTTTGATGCCAAGGGCGCCTACCGCAGCTGCCCGATCGATCCGGACGACGTTGCGGTGATTGTGGACCAGGTGGCGCAGGGGCGCTACGACTCACTGTGCATGCAGGGCGAGAACTCGTTTGTGAACCGCCTGTCCGAGCGCGTGGTGACGGCTGGCAGCAACGCGGGAATCGTCTACCACGAGGAGCCGTTTGAGCATGCCTTTGACGCGCCGGTCTATCAGTTCTGTGCCTTTGTTGACCCAGTTGACGAGCATATCGTGACCGATGCCGTGTCGCATTCGCTCACCACGCGCTGGTGCGACCTGTTCTGCGACATTATTCCGGCCAACGGCGGCAAGGACCTGGGTGTGGCGGCGACGCTGGAGCGCCTGGGCATCGACGCGAGTGAAGCGATTGCCTTTGGCGACGGCGAGAACGACCTGTCGATGTTCTCGGCCGTGGGCACAAGTGTGGCCATGGGCAACGCGCAGGACACGGTGAAAGCTGCGGCGACCTACGTGACGACCGCCGTGGACGACGATGGGATCTACAACGCCGCAAAGCACTTTGGCCTGTTATAGCTGCGGCTCGGCACTTTGGGACGCTCCTTTTCTGCCGGCACCTGGGGACACTCCTTGCGGGGCGTCCCCATTTTGTTTTCGTCCCGCACGTTTTGTGAAACACGGCTAACTTTTAGGCAAAGTAGTAAGACATGGGCAACTTTTGCGGTAAAGTAAGCTGTGAAAAGTATCCAAAGGCTAACTAGCAATCATCGCGAAAGGCGGCCCATGGCCCTACGTGAATCCGGAGAAGACTATCTCGAATCGATCTACGTTCTGTCGGAACGTCAGGGCATCGTGCGCTCGATTGATGTTGCAGAGTACCTTGGCGTAACTAAGGCAAGCGTTTCAAAAGCTATGGCGACGTTGGAGAACAACGGCTACGTCGAAATGGGCAAGCGAGATGTTCATCTGACGGAGCGTGGTCTGGAGGTCGCTCGTCAAATGTGGGAGCGTCACTGCTTTTTCGTGGGGCTGCTGGAGGATGCGGGCGTTTCGGCTGAGGTCGCGTCGCAAGAGGGCTGCCACATGGAGCACTGCCTGAGCGAGGAGAGCTTTGAGAAGCTACGGGCGATGTTGGGTCGGGAAGATGCAGCGGGTCCAACAACAGAAGCCTAACTGTCCCACAGTAGCGCGGAGTTCACGCAAAGCGCGAACCAGCGACTGGGACCAGCGGCCCTTTCGGCCAAGTCCATTTCAGCAAAGGAGCCCTGCCAGCAAGCGATGCCCAAGAACCACCAGCAACGTCACCGTAGGCCGGGGTCGGGCTTGGTTTTGAAAACACTCCGCAGCGCGAGGCCCGTCTTTCCGTTGCTCCGCAGGAGCAGGAAAGGCGGGCCTCATGCGTGAGGACGTTTTCAAAACCAAGCCCGGCCCCGGCCGGAGGGACCACGAGTGCTACAGGTTCTTGACACCCATCGCGCGCATGGCGTTCAGGATGGCGATGATCGCCACGCCCACGTCGCCGAACACAGCAAGCCACATGTTGGCGATGCCGAGCGCCGCAAGCACCAAAATCAGCAGCTTAATACCCAGCGCAAAGATGATGTTCTGCCAAACAATCGCCATGGTCTTGCGTGCCACACGGATCGCGCGGGAAATGTTGGACGGCTTGTCGTCCATGAGCACGACATCGGCGGCCTCGATCGCAGCGTCAGAACCCATAGCGCCCATGGCAATGCCCACATCGGCGCGCGTAAGCACGGGCGCATCGTTGATGCCGTCGCCCACAAAGGCGAGCTTGCCCTTGCCACTCTCGGTTGCAAGCAGCGCCTCGACGCGCTCGACCTTGTCGCCCGGCAGCAGTTGCGCGTGGAACTCGTCGAGACTGAGTTGCTTGGCCACAGACGCCGCAACCTCCTCGTGGTCGCCCGTGAGCATGACGGTGCGCTTGACACCGGCGGCGTGCAGGTCGCGAATCGTTTGCTCAGCATCGGCCTTGACGGTGTCTGCAATCACGATGTGGCCGGCGTACACGCCGTCAACGAGCACATGCAGAATCGTTCCGACGACCTCGCAATCGGGCGCTTCGACTCCGGCCGCGGCGAGCATCTTTGCGTTGCCAACGACGACGTGCTTGCCGTCGATGGTTGCCGTCACGCCATGGCCCGCGTCGTTGGTGGAGTCGCTTACGCGCTTGGGGTCGACCTCGCCCTGGTAGGCGACACGTACGGACTGCGCGATGGGGTGATCGGAGAACGACTCAGCAAGGGCTGCGACTTCGAGCAACGACTGCTCGGTATAGCCGGCCTCGGGGTGTACCGCGACCACCGAGAACGTGCCGTTGGTGAGGGTGCCCGTCTTGTCAAAGACGACGGTGTCCACGTCGGCGAGCGTCTCGAGGTAGTTAGAACCCTTGATGAGAACGCCCAGCTTGGATGCGCCGCCGATGCCGCCAAAGAAACTGAGCGGCACGCTGATCACCAACGCGCACGGGCAGCTGACGACCAAGAAGGTCAGGCCGCGCAGAATCCAGTCGGACCAGGCACCGGTGACCAGGCCACCGCCGAGCGCGAGCACCGCGGCAGCGCCGGTGACGGCGGGCGTGTAGATGCGGGCAAAGCGCGTGATGAAGTTCTCGGTGCGTGCCTTCTTTTCGCTGGCATTCTCCATGAGCTCCAGGACGCGTGCGACGGTGGACTCGCCAAAGGGCTTGGTGGTGCGCACGTGGATGAGCCCCGTCATGTTGATGCAGCCGCTGATGATATCGTCTCCGGTTTTGGCCGGGCGGGGGACCGACTCACCGGTAAGGGCGGCGGTGTCGAGCTGGGTTTCGCCCTCGACGATGACGCCGTCGATAGGCACGCGCTCGCCGGGCTTGACCACGATCACGGTGCCGACCGCGATGTCATCGGGGAAGACCTGTTCGAGTGAGCCGTCGGGTTGCTCGACGTTGGCGTAGTCGGGTGCGATGTCCATCATGGCGCTGATCGATTTACGGCTCTTGCCCACGGCGTATGCCTGGAACAGCTCGCCGACCTGGTAGAACAGCATGACGGCGGCGCCTTCGGCCATGTGCGGGTCGGTATCGGGGAAGAGCACCATGGCAAACGCGCCGATGGTCGCGACGGCCATGAGGAAGCTCTCGTCGAACGCCTTGCCGCGGCGGATGTTGTTGTATGCCTTTTGGAGCACGTCGTAGCCGGCAATCAAAAACGGCACGAGGAACAGTGCGAAGCTGGCGTAGATGTCGCCCGGGGTATCGAATGCGGCGGTGAGGGTGCCGAACTCATCGAGGGCGTACACTACGGCAAAAATGCCCAGCGCTACCAGGATGCGGTTGCGCTTATGCTCGAGTGACTCTTTCTTCTTGCGCTTCTTCTTTTTCTTCTTGGGGTCGGCGGTGGCCATGACTCGTATCCTCCCATTTGAATGTATGAACACTCGCTCATATAATTTCGCGAGCAAAGGCCGCGGCAATCGCGGCCTTGCAGGTTGGCGTAAACCTGGGCTAGAGAATGATCTCGCAGTCCGGCTCGGCGTCGGCCGTAAACTCTACAACGCGGTTGAGCACCTCGTCGAACTCAGCATCATCGGCCTCGAGCGTCAGTTTCTGGGTCATAAAGTTGACGGACACGGATTTGACGCCCTCGAGCTTGGCCAGCTCGTCCTGAAGCTCACGCGCGCAGTTGGCGCAGTCGATCTCGTCGAGTTTAAACTGCTTTTTCATGGTGGATTCCTTTCCCCGTATTTGCGGCTTGGGTGCAGGCCGCGCTGGTACCGTGGTTGGTTGCTATTCACAGATGTGGCTCATGCCCTGGTTGAGCATGGTGTAGACATGGTCATCGGCGAGCGAGTAGAGGATATTGCGCCCGTCGCGTCGGAATTTAACCAGGTGCGACTGCTTGAGCGTGCGCAGCTGGTGCGATACTGCCGACTGCGAGGTTGCGGTCGCCTCGGCGATGTCGGCCACGCAGAGCTCGCGGCCCATGAGGGCATAGAGAATCTTGATGCGCGTGGTGTCGCTGAAGACCTTGAACAGGTCGGCGAGGTCGTAGAGAAGCTCCTCGTCGGGAAGGTCCTCGGGTGAGCAGGTGGTGGGGATCACGGGCTCGGTGGCCTCGGTGTCGGGTTTCGTTTCATCAACGCGGATGCTCATTGCAATATCCTTTCATATGAACATGCGCTCATATAACTTGCTTCCGATTATATGAGTGTATGTTCATATGTCAATGACGTTCAGGTAATTCGTTGCACAAAATGATGGGGACCTTGATTCTCATTTTCATTGCAACAGCCTCAGGACTCAGCGCAACGCGTTGC
>DXZU01000022.1 GCA_019419525.1 Collinsella sp. | reverse complement strand
ACTTGCAGCGACGGACCTCGGGACGCTCTTACACCACGTCTGCGCGCGCCACCCGCAAAGCTTCCGCACGAGAGAAAAAGGGGTTTTCAACAGGGCTTCGTCCAGTTCTTGGCAAGCTTTTGGCCAGTTGGGGAGGGCTGTTGAAAACTTAAAAGTCCGTTCGGTGCTATTTTTGGTGCGTTCGCGCCACTGCGTGACTGACTGGGTTGAAATTCGTGTTTTCCTGTGCCTATGAAAGATCTACTTTGTGACATATCGGCTTTTAGGTACTGGCGTTTGCCCCCTCAGGTCCGCGCTCTGTGTCCGCCGCTTCCACGGCCGGAAGAAGACCGGCAGCGATATGGCCTCGTCCGTAACCCGACGGCTGCGGTTGTACTTGGCTTTCCGTTGTATACATTGGTTCGGACGAGAAACAAACGGACTTGCCCTGCCAGCATTAGGCAGCGGCTGTTTCTTGGTGAGCTCCCCAGGGAATCCGTGCTGGAAACGGAGCATGGATTTTTGATCACGTCTCCTCTGCTGACGGCATTCATCATGTCGCGGCATCTGACGGATCTTCAGCTTCTTTTGGTATTGGCGGAGATGTGTGGCTTGTTTGCGGTGTGTGCCCTGCCGGCGGCACTTGAGGCGGAGCTTTCGCGTGCAATTGATTCGGGCGCGATTTCGACAACGTTCGGTTGGGTGCGCTGCCCGTCCGAGGACGGCACCGCCTCAAATTTATGGCGTCGAGACGCTTTGGTTTTGGGCGGAGACCTTGACCGTTTTTGTTCAGATGTTTGCGGGATGCGTTACGGCAATAGATTTATAGCGGTATCGCAACTCGTTCCATTGGGCGCCGCGTCGCCTTTTGAGGTCGAGGCGTATTTGCTACTTGCACTGCCGCGATCCCTGGGAGGAGAAGGTTTTTGCGGCATAGAGCTCAATGTTGAAGTGATGCTAAGCACAAGTGCTCGAGCGATTGTGGGAAAGTCCCGTGTATATATCGACCTACTTCTTTCTTCGCTGGACGGCAGGCGACAGGTGGCCATTGAATGTCAGGGAAAGGCCTCGCACGGACGCACAGGGGATGGCTTGCGTGACGCTGACCGCATGACGGCCCTTCAGGCCATGGGCTACGATGTACTTCTCCTGACGCACAGACAGATATCCGATGAGGGTAGATTCCACGCGATCGTTAAGGCCGTATGCAGGATGCTCGATGCTGAATATCGTGATAAAAGCTCAGATGAGCAAAGGGCTGAGACATTACTCCGGTCTGAACTGTTCGTTGACTGGACAAAATTGGGAGTAATTGACGGAAAGATGCCCGTTAGACACAAAACAGCTCGATCGTGGACGGCTGCGGTTCTAAGTGAGTAGGCTTTTGGCACTTTGGTGACCAGGCCGTTTTGTAACAAGGCATTTACCTGCGGCTTTATAAAGTGATATGGATGGCCTGCTCGGCAAGTTCAAAAAAGTCTACTCACTTAGTTTTTGACGAGAAGCCGATGCCGAAGGCGGTCCTATTTCAGGGCGTTAACAAGTTCGTGAGGCACGAAAAAGGCCCGAACCAATACGGTCCGGGCCTCATCGAGCTAGAGGTTATGTCTCAAGCGGTTGGCTTAGCCAAAGTAGCGCTTGAGCAGGCCGGCGAAAGCCTTGCCGTGGCGGGCCTCGTCGCGAGCCATCTCGTGCACGGTGTCGTGAATGGCATCAAGGCCAGCGGCCTTGGCGCGCTTGGCAAGATCGGTCTTGCCGGCGGTGGCGCCGTTTTCGGCCTCAACGCGCATCTCGAGGTTCTTCTTGGTGGAGTCGGTTACGACCTCGCCCAGGAGCTCAGCAAACTTGGCGGCGTGCTCGGCCTCCTCGTGGGCAGCCTTCTCCCAGTACAGGCCGATCTCGGGATAGCCCTCGCGATGAGCGACGCGAGCCATGGCCAGGTACATACCGACCTCGGAGCACTCGCCCTCAAAGTTGGCGCGCAGATCGGCAACGATGTCCTCGGAGACACCCTCCATCTTGGCGACGCCCACGACGTGCTCGGCAGCCCACTCGAGCTGACCCTCTTCCTGCTTCAGGAAACGAGAACCGGGAACGCCGCACTGGGGGCACTTGAAGTCCTCGGGCAGCTGGTCGCCGTCGAACTCTTCCACATAACCGCAAACGGGGCAAACAAACTTCATGATTCGATCCTTTCGATCGATGGCGATTGTGCGCTCGTCCGGTCCCGTAAGGGCCCTCTCCGGACGTGCGTCTTGACGAGTTCTATTATCCATAAATGCAACCAAATGTGAAGCCTATTAGGAATGATTTTTAATAAAATAATTTTGGGCATGTGAAGATGTTGATTGATTAACGATTGCCAGGCCGCTCGAGACCTCCGCTGAGTACAATCGGTCGAGCAAATGTTGACCTATCAACAAATGAAGGAGTTTCCTTTATGCATCTAGCCCGTCGTGCCTGGTGCCGAACATATCAGACGGTTTTTCGCATCGCATTGCCGATCCTGCCCTATACCGAGCCGCGCATTTTGGAGCATGCCGAGGACGTGCCCGCGGTGCTTCAAAAGCGCTCGATACAGCGGGTTCTTATCGTGACGGATCCCGGTATTGCCCGTCTGGGGCTCACGGCGCCGCTCGAGACGGCGCTCGAGTCCAAGGGAATTGGCGTTACGGTCTATGCCGAAACGCGTGCGAACCCCACGGTCTCAAACGTGGAGGAAGCGGCGTCCCTGTATCGCGAGAGCGCCTGCCAGGCCATTATCGGCTTTGGCGGCGGTTCGGCCATGGACTGTGCCAAGGGCGTGGGCGCACGCATCGCACAGCCAAATAAGCCCATCAACAAGATGCGCGGCCTGTTGCGCGTCCACCGTCTCCTGCCGCTGCTCATCGCCGTCCCCACCACGGCGGGCACGGGAAGCGAGGTCACGCTTGCAGCGGTCATTACCGATGACGAGACGCACTACAAGTACCCCATTAACGACTTTGTGCTGATCCCGCGCTTTGCGGTACACGACCCCGAGTTTACACGTGGCCTGCCCGCCTCCATTACGGGGCAGACGGGTATGGATGCCCTGACGCATGCCGTCGAGGCCTTTATCGGCCGTAGCACCACGCCCTACACGCGCAAGATGGCGCGCCAGGCGGTGCAGCTCATCCACGACAATTTGCTCGAGGCCTATGAGTATGGCGACGACATACGTGCGCGTCGCAATATGCTTTCGGCGGCGTATAAGGCGGGCGTTGCGTTTACCCGCTCCTATGTGGGATACGTTCACGCCATCGCGCACAGTCTGGGCGGCCGATACGGAATTCCGCACGGTTTGGCCAACGCGATCATCCTGCCGCACATGCTTCGCGTTTATGGTGACGCCGCCGCCCCCATGCTTGCCGATCTTGCTCGCATGGCAGGCATCGCGCCGGCTAACGCGCAGGACAGTCTTGCGGCCGAGGCATTTATCGATTGGGTCGATCGCATGAACGTTGCCCTGGGTATCCCCAAATATGTGACAGGCATTCGCCGCTCCGACATTCCCGAAATGGCGGCACATGCCGACGCCGAGGCCAATCCGCTATACCCCGTTCCGCTTTTAATGGACCGCTTGGAGCTCGAGCGTATGTACGAGGTCGTCGCGGGTGGTATGTTTGAGGACGAGAACTAGGAGGGTGCCATGAACACCGAGGAAATTGCGCGCATCGTCGGCGATCAGCGCGCCTACTTTAAGACGCACGCCACGTTTGATGTCGACGCTCGCCGCCGTGCGCTCGTGCGCCTGCGTGATGCGGTTCGTGCGCACGAGGCCGATATCGTCCATGCGCTCAAGACCGATTTGGGAAAGTCGCATGACGAGGCGTATATGTGCGAGATCGGCACGTCGCTTTCCGAGATTCGCCATCAGATCGCGCATGTGGCTCGATGGAGCCGCCCGCGCCTGCGTCCGTGTGACCTTGCCAACGCCGTGAGTGTGTGCAAAACGCAAGCCGTGCCCTATGGCGTCACGCTCATCATGGCTCCATGGAACTATCCGTTTTTGTTGACGCTCGAGCCACTCGCCGGCGCCCTTGCCGCGGGCAATACTGTGGTCATCAAGCCGAGCGCCTATGCTCCTGCATCGAGCGCGGTGCTCAAGCAAATCTGCGAAGAGGCATTTGATCCGCGCCTGGTGACGGTTGTCGAGGGCGGGCGGGCCGAAAACGAAGCGCTACTCGATGAGTGCTGGGACAAGATATTCTTTACCGGTAGCGTTCCGGTCGGCAAACTCGTCATGGAGCGCGCAAGTAAAAACCTGACGCCCGTGACGCTTGAGCTGGGTGGAAAGAGTCCCTGCATCGTGGACGCGACGGCAAACTTAAAGGTCGCGGCGCGGCGCATCGCTTTTGGTAAATGGCTCAACGTGGGGCAGACCTGCGTGGCGCCCGACTACCTGTTGGTCGATACGCGCGTGCACGACGAGCTGCTGGGCCTTATCAAGGAGGAGGTCCGCCGTATGTTTGGCGAGCATCCGCTCGACAACGAGGATTGCGGCCATATCGTTAACGCCAAGCATTTTGCGCGCGTGCGCGGGCTGATCGACTCCGATAAGGTTGTGCTGGGAGGCACGGCGCGCGAGTCGTCGCTCAAGATTGAGCCGACGATTTTGGACGGCGTAGCCCCCGATGACGCCGTGATGCAGGAGGAGATCTTTGGCCCGATTTTACCGGTGCTGACGTTTGAGAGCTTAGACGAGGCCGAAACGTTTATTACGGATCGTCCGACGCCACTGGCCCTGTATATCTTTAGCCAGGACCGTGCGGCTCAGCAACGCTTTGTGCGTTACGTGCCCTTTGGCGGCGGCTGCGTCAACGACACGATTATGCACTTGGCTACGAGCCATATGGGCTTTGGCGGCATGGGAGCGAGCGGTATGGGGCAGTACCATGGACGCGAGAGCTTCGATACGTTTAGCCACAAGAAGAGCATCGTGAACAAGGCAACGTGGCTGGACGTGCCATTCCGCTATGCCCCGTATGCGAGCTGGAAGCACAAGTTCGTGCGCATGTTTGTGCATTAGAATCGATGATATAGAGGCAAGCAAAATGGCCGCCCCCGCGCAAGCGAAGGTGGCGGCTTCTCACGCCTAGGCGCTGGGGTGCGGGGCGTTCTGATGGCAATGCGCAGGGGCGGCGCGGTGAATCGGTGCTAGAATACGGGACGACCGCAGCAAAGGGGAGATTATGCATATGTTCGAGACCTACATGGACTGATGACGCTCAGGTTGTCTTGTTTGGTTTCCATATGCATGAGGGGTTTGCTATGTCCCGTCTTCTTTCTCCATCGCACCGTTTGGTTGCGGTAAATTTCTTTATTCAGCTTGCATTTCAGTCGACGTATTTTGTCGGCATCATTGGCTGCGGCACCTACGTTCTCGGGGCCGGCGCATTTGAGACGTCAGCCCTCGTGTTTGGACTCAACCTGGTGCTCATCTTTGCAACGTTTTGCGCCGGCGCACTTGTGGACTCCTTGGGCCCGCGTCATGTGCTTCTAGCCGTTTGCGTCCTGCTTTGCGCATCGGGCGTTTTTGGCCTTGTAGCTCCCGTGTCCTATCCCGCGCTTGCGCTACTCGCCATCTCTGCCGGGTTGCTGTTTGGCGCGGGGACCACGGCCATGGACGCCTATCCGCGCTTTTTGACGGAGGCGCCCGAGGAGCTTTTGCGCATAAACGGCCTCAACAATATCGCGACAAGTGTCGCGGTGATCGTTGGACCTGCCCTTGGAGGCGTTATCGCCTCGGCCTTTTCCAACCAAGGGGTGTTTTTCCTGCTCGCGGCAGCACCTGTTCCCGCTTTGCTGCTTGTGGCCTCGTTGCGTGAAGGCACTGCTGTTCAGGGCGTCGACAAGCCGGAGTCTCGCGATGGGGCGACGGGCTTGCGATCGCTTTGGGAGGGCGTTATTGTCACGGCGGCCGATGTCGACCTGCGTCTGATTTTTCTCATGGGCTTTATGGGTTTCTTTGCCTACGGGGCGTTCGATTCGCTCGAGTCGCTGTTCTACCGCGATGTTCTCTGCGTGGGTGCGGAGTGGATGGGATGGCTGTCGGCCATCGCCGGCATCGGCGGAACGCTGGGGTCGTACCTGATCATGCGCGTGCCGTCGGGATGCATCAGGCTGGAGCTTCTGGCGGCGATGCTGCTGGTGACGGGCGTGGGCTCCGTTGTGTATGTGGGTACCGCCCATGTTGCCGTTGCTGCGGTGGGGCAGCTTGTCTGCGGCATCGGTTTTGGCGCCATGGGACCGGTGCGCGTCACGCTCACCCAGCGCTTGAGCGACCCTGCCAAGGTGGGGCGCGTGCTGGGCGTGATGCGCGTGGGCCTCAACGGCGCCGGCGTGCTGCCGCTGATTGTGGCTCCGTTTTTGGCCGATGCCTTTGGCGTGCAGGGAGTACTTGTTGGCGCAAGCCTGGCAACGGCCGCTATCGCCTGCACGTTTTGGGCAATCGCCCGGCATCGGGGCTAGACTCGCGGTGTCCCACTTGCTTTGCTGAATAAGTAGTATGGCGTGCCAATTTTGTGCAATAGAACCGATAGCATAGGGATAAACAAAGTGGCCGCCCCACGTAAGCGAAGACGGCCACTTCTCACGATGAAAACGTGTATCGGAGTTGGCAAGACCCGCGGCAACGGGTGCCATCCGTGTTCCTATCTTATCCGCAAGCGTTGCGGCAAGCGATTGAAGGACGCAGACAGGATGTATTTGTGTCCGCACGGACCCGTAGACTTCTCGATAAGGTTACTTGCCGGTTTATTCGGCCGTTAGAGGAGCTGCCATGTACGAGCCTTCACGTGTTCTTCTGTCATTTTATATCGCAGGATTTCAGTATGCCGACGGCGCTTTGGTCCTGGGCAATCTTAAAGCGGGCGATAAGCTGGCGCTGTGTGCCGAGCGCGATAATCCCCATGACCCCGAGGCAGTTGCGATCTAATATGGCAAGACCAAACTTGGCTACGTTCCGGGAAACGAGGTCGGCCCACTGTCCTTGATGATGTATTACGGCCACGAGGACGTATTTGAGGCCCGTGTGCAACAGGTTGCCCCCGAGCGCAGCCCGTGGCATCAGGTGCGCGTTGGGCTCTATGTGGTGGATGCTCGCTAGTCGGCAATGGAGGCTGCCATGTTTGACGACGACCTGTTCGATTTGACGGACGATCCGTTTGAGTGGGATATGCTGCTCGATGACGATGAGTTGGAACAGGATCGTATGAAGCGGCAGGACAAGAAAACTCAGAGTGACGCTTCGAAAAAGCAAGACAAGCGCCGCCGCAGACTGTTCGGCGGGCTCTTTGAATAACCGCCGCATCGCTGCGTCTGTATACTTAGCACGAGTTGAACACGTTGCGAAATGAGGACAGAGACGATGATGTGGTTTACCGCCGACCTGCACCTGGGCGATACGAATATCTTGCACGATATGGATCGGCCGTTTGATTCGGTCGAGGAGATGAACCGCAAGGTCATCGATGCCATCAATGAGTGCGTGGCTGTGGACGACCGCCTCTATATCTTGGGAGACTTTACCTATCGTTTGCCCCTGGCGGAGGCGGTGCGCCTGCGCGGGCGCATCGAATGCCGGAACGTGACGCTCATCCGCGGTAACCATGACGGCGATTGGGAAGATCCCGACGTGCCGCAGATTTGGGAAGACGTGCGCGATTATCTGGAGATTGCCCCAGGCTATGCCAAGGGCCATCGCCTGGTTATGAGCCACTACCCCATGCTCAGCTGGAACGGAAAGGCGCGTGGCGCCATCATGCTGCACGGGCATATCCACAGCAGGGGAGACCGCACCAACTCGCGCAACCGCGATCGCGAGCGCCCTATCTTTCGCTACGATGTCGGTCTCGATGCCAATGACTACAAGCCCGTAAGCCGCGATCAGATTCTTAGCTTCTTTGGGTTATAGGGCGCCAGAGTCACCACAAAGGGGACAGTCGCCTTTGTGGTGGTTCTGGCGCCGTTGCCATTATGGCAGCGGCGCCTTTTTTGTCCGTGCGGCGCGGTAGAGTGTAGGCGGTTGAAATTTGCGTCCATCGAGGAGCTGCCATGAACGAGATCAAGTGCCCGCATTGCGGTGAAGTTTTTAAGGTCGATGCGTCCGGTTATGCGGATATCGTCAAGCAGGTGCGCGACGCCGAGTTCTCGCGCGACCTGGACGAGCGTGTGAAGGCTGTTCAGCGCGAGGGCGAGCAGGCGCTGGAGCTTGAGCGCTCGCGCTCGACGGCTGCCTTGCAAAAGGCAGAGTCTCAGCGCGACGCTCAGCTTGTCGAGCAGAAGAACGCTGCAGCTCAGCAGCTGGCACAAGAGGTTGCCAAGCGCGACGCTGAGCTTGCCGAGCTGCGCGCCAAGCTCGAAGGCGCTGCCGCAGAGCGCGAGAGTGCAAGTCAGCGCGCGGCGGTTGAGGCCCGTTCCGATGCTCAAAAGGAGAATGCCGAGCTTCAGCGCGAGATCGACAATTTACGTGCGCAGTTGGAGCGCAAAGATGATGAAGCCAGGCTTGCCGAGGCGGCGGCACGCAATGCTGCTCAAAACGACCTGTCCGCGCGCGACGCTCAGATTGCCGAGCTGCAGGCCAGGATCGCCGCGGCGGACAAGGCCCAGGAGATGGCGCTTGCCGCTGCCGCGGCAGAGTCGCAGCGTGAGCTCGATGCCGCTCGCAGCGAGGCCGAGCGCGCGCTTACTGACTATCGCGCGAAGGTGCAAGAGAAGTTTTCCGCCGCAAAGGCTCAGTCCGAGCAAGAGGCCGAGGGCCTGCGTGCCCAGCTGCGCGAGCAGGAACTGATGGCAAAAATGAACCTGTCAGAGGCGGTCGCCGCGGCGGAGCGAGAGCGCGATGAGGCACGTGCCAAACTGACGAGCGAGCTGGCGGTGCGCGATTCTCGCGAGGAGCAAGCCAAGGCGGCACACGAGCTCGAGCTTGCGCAGGCCAAGCGCGCGAGCGATGACCTGATTCGCTACAAGGATGAAGAGATTGAGCGCCTTAAGGACATGAAGGTTCGCCTGTCCACCAAGATGGTGGGCGAGTCGCTCGAGCAGCACTGCGAGACCGAGTTTAACCGTCTGCGCATGACGGCGTTTCCCAATGCGTACTTCGAGAAAGATAACGATGCATCCGAGGGCACCAAGGGAGACTTCATTTTCTGTGAGTGCGACGCGAGCGGCAACGAGGTCATTTCGATTATGTTCGAGATGAAAAACGAGAACGACGAGACCGCGACCAAGCATAAAAACGAGGACTTCTTTAAGAAACTCGATCACGATCGTCGCCAGAAAGGCTGTGAGTACGCGGTGCTCTGCACGCTGCTCGAGCCCGAGAGCGAGCTTTACAACGCGGGAATCGTGGACGTGAGCTATCGCTACGAGAAGATGTATGTGATCCGCCCGCAGTTTTTCATTCCCATGATTACGCTTCTTCGCAACGCCGCCATGGGTTCGCTGCGCTATAAGCAGGAGCTAGCGGAGTACAAACAGCAGAATATCGACGTTACGAACTTCGAAGCCAAGATGGAAAAGTTCAAGAATGATTTCGGCCGCAACTACGAGATTGCGAGCCGCAAGTTCCAAACAGCAATCGATGAGATCGACAAGACGATTAGCCATCTGCAGAAAACCAAGGAGGCGTTGCTGTCCTCCGAGAACAACCTGCGCCTAGCCAACAAGAAAGCCGACGATCTTACCATTCGCAAGCTCACGTGGGGCAACAAGACCATGAAGGCGGCGTTTGACGAGGCGCGCGGGACTGCGTCAGAGACAAACGATGAGCCAGCCGAGGCGGATTCGTATGAGATCGAGGATGCCGAGTAAGGTATAGCGGATAGTGCAAAAGCGGGGCCGCTGGCGAAATTGCCAACGGCCCCGTTTCGTTTCGGTATGTTCGGCTAGTCCTCGAGCAGGTCCTCGATAAAGCCGACACGGTAGTTTTTGAAAATGACCTCGCCACCGTCTTGCGTGGCGTCCAGATCGACATCGCCCATGATGCCAAAATCGTGGTCGCCATCCTCGTCGGCAAAGATCTGGTGCACGTGCCATACGTGCGCGGTCTTCTCGTCGGACTCATCGATGGAGAACATCGCGGCGCTGCGGGCATCTCCGTCGGTGAGGATTTCCTCGTGCTGCTCATGGTAGGCATCGAGCGCCTTTTGCCAGCGAATCTCGCTCATGCCCCAGTCGTCGTCGAGTTCGCCCAGGTCGCGAACGTGCTCGCGGGCGGCAAGGGTCACGCGGCGGAAGAGCGCATTGCGCACCAGCAGCGTGCAGCCGCGGCGGTCCGCCACGACCTCGTCGATGCCCTGTGGCGGCGCGGCATCGAGGGCTGCCGGGTTGCCGGCGTTCTCCCACTCGTCCACCAGGCTCGAGTCGACCGAGCGCACCACAAAGCCCAGCCACGAGATAATGTCGCGCAGGCGCTCGTTGCGCTTCTCGATGGGTACGGTGCGGTCGAGAGAACGGTAAGCCTCTGCCAGGTAGCGCAGCAAAATGCCCTCGGAGCGGGCGATGCCGAGCTTTTGAATGTAGCCCTTAAAATCGCTCGCGCTTTCCAACATATCGCGCAGGACGCTCTTGGGGGAGAGCTGGTAGTCGTTTGCCCAGGGCACTTCCTGGCAGTACTTGTCAAAGGCGGCATCGAGCAGGTCCTCGAGCGGCTTTTCGTGCGTGACGTCCTGAATGCGCTCCAGGCGCTCCTCGTATTCGACGCCGTCGGCCTTCATCTCGGCCATGGCGCGGTCGCGCGCGGCGCGCTCCTGTGCGCGCAATACCTGCTTGGGATCCTCGAGCGTTGCCTCGACCATCGAGATCAGATCCATGGTATAGGTCTCGCTCTCGGGATCGAGCAGCTCCAACGCGGCAAGCAAAAACGGCGAGAGCGGCTGGTCGAGCGCAAAGTCCTCGGGCAGGTCGACCGTCAGCGCGTAGTCGATGTCCGGCGCGGCATCAGCCGGAGCGTCGGGTGCGGGCGGTACCTCGGTGCGCACGACGACGCCGGAGTCGATGAGCGTGGCGAAGATTTCGTCGGCGCGAACCTCGAGCTTGGCCTTTTCTTCGGGGGTCTGCAGGCTTGTCTCGATGAGGTCGTGCACGCGGGTGCGAGCGTCACCGCCCTGCTCGACCACGCTAATCACCATGGAGTGTGTGATGCGAAGGCGCGGCTTGAGCGTTTCGGGCTGCGTCTCGATCAGGCGCTCAAAGGTCTGCTTGTTCCAGGTGACAAAGCCCTCGGGGGCCTTCTTCTTTTTAATCTTGCGGAGCTTCTTGGGGTCGTCACCCGCCTTGGCCATGAGCTTGGCGTTCTCGATCTCGTGCTCGGGTGCCTCGGCAATCACCATGCCCTCGGTATCGAAGCCCGAGCGGCCGGCGCGACCGGCAATCTGATGAAACTCGCGGGCGCGCAGACGACGCATCTTGTAGCCGTCGAACTTGGTGAGCGCGGTGAGCACCACAGTATGGATGGGCACGTTGATACCGACGCCGAGCGTATCGGTGCCGCAGATGACGGGCAACAGGCCCTGTTGTGCCAAGCGCTCGACCAGCAGACGATAGCGCGGCAACATGCCAGCATGGTGCACGCCGACGCCGCATCCGAGCAAGCGCTTAAGAATCTTGCCAAAGGCCGTCGAGAAGCTCGTGTCCTTGGCCGCCTCCTTGATGGCCTCGCGCTGCTCCTTGCTGGCAATACCAAAGTTGGCGAGGGATTGCGCCGTCGCAAGTGCGGCGTCCTGGCTAAAGTGCACGATGTAGAGCGGGGCCTCGCCGCGGCGCATTGCGAGCTCGACCGTGCCCTCGAGGGAGGTCGTCACATAGTCATAACTCAGCGGAACCGGACGCGGGGCGTCGACAACCAAGTCGCAGGTTGCGCCGGTGTGCTCCTCAAGTGAGGCGGCGATGGCAGTGACATCGCCGAGTGTGGCGCTCATGAGCATGAATTGCGTGTGAGGCAGGGTGAGCAGCGGCACCTGCCAGGCCCAACCGCGATCAGGGTCGGCAAAGTAGTGGAACTCGTCCATGGCGACGCAGCCAACATCGGCATCTTCGCCCTCGCGCAGTGCGTCGTTGGCAAGGATCTCTGCCGTGCAGCAGATGACGGGCGCCTTGGTGTTGATATGCGTGTCGCCGGTGATCATACCGACGTTATCGCGGCCGAGCACCTGTACCAGATCGAAGAACTTTTCGCTGACCAGGGCCTTGATAGGGGCCGTGTAATAGCAACGTTTGCCCTGCGCCATGCCCATAAAGAGCATGCCCAGCGCGACAAGCGACTTGCCCGATCCGGTCGGTGTTCCCAAAATGACATGGTCACCGGCGGCTAGATCCATGAGGGCCTCTTCTTGGTGATCCCACAGCTCAATGCCGCGATTGCTCGTCCATTCAAAGAAGCGTTCGAAGGCCTGATCGGGCGTGAGCCACGGTTCGGGCTCACTGCCGTCTTCGGGCTCCCACCAGGTGGGGGAGAGCGCGCCGAGCGAGCCGAACTCGGCCTCGGTTCCCGTGCCGCCCGAGAATGAGCTGGCGGCGCCGGCGCCCGAGACGGTGCTGGCGGCGGTATCTGTCGTGGTCTGTGCCATGTGGTTGCTTTCTCTCGCGTTTGTCCGCCATCCATTATGGCGTAGCGGCGGCGCGGAGTGCTAGCGCGCGGGAAAATGCAGGAAATGGGCGTTCTGTCCAGCCGTTTGGTGCAGTCGCCAGCTAAGTGAGTAGACTTTTTGCGATATCGCGAGCACATGGTTTTTACGCAAGGTCTCTACCTGCGGTTTTAGTTTTTGCCATACGGGTTGTGCTCGGCTGTTGTCAAAAAGTCTACTCACTTAGGTTTGAGGGCCGTTCGTCGGCGCCTATTTGCGCTTGGTTGTCAACGCCGCGGCCATCAAAAGCCCTAGGACTCCTGCGGCAGGCGCTTTTTGCCTTTACGGGCGCGGTTTTTAAAGTTCTCGACGGCTTCTTCCATGCCCAGAGGCACATAGGTGAGCTCGTCGAGGTTATCGGGCAGGTAGCAGGCAAGACTTTGCTCCTGCATGTGACCCGCCGTGAGCACATCGTCACTGGGATGTGCGCCGGGTGTGGCGCAAATGCCATAGACGACGGCACCCATCTCGCGCGTGCGGCGCTCGTATTCGGTCTCGGGGTGCTTGGGATGGTCGCGGCGGACGTCGTCGCTTACCCAAAGCGTGTCGTAGCCGGCCGCAGCAAACTGCCCCAAGGCGTAGTCGCGCAATGGCTTACTGTCGGTTCGCAGTGTGACGGTGGCACCGGCTGAAAAGAGCGGACGGTACAGCATTAGGTGGTCGACATGGACGAGTCGCTTTTTGGCGTACTTGGCCTTGGGCTGCGGCGTGGGAAAGTTGATGGTGATGGCATCGAGCTCGCCTGCGGCAAATAGCTGCGGCAGCGATGCGGCACCTCGGGGCAGGACGAGTGCGTTGGACAGCCCCTGCTCGCAGATTTTCTGTGCGGCATAGGCGATGCAGATGGGCTCCTGGTCCATACCGATAAAGAGCGTGTCGGGCTCACGGCGAGCTTGCTCAACCAGATAGGTGCCTTTGCCGCAGCCCAGATCCAGATGAAGGCGGGTGAAGGGTGCGCCGCCGGCTGGCGCGCAGGCTTCGCGCCAATTCCCGGCATAGGCCTCGGGGTTCGTCTCAATCGCATCGGCGTAGCGCTTCAGGCGCTCCTCGAGTACAAAGTTCTTAGGCGTGCGAACGTGGACGGCTCCCATGAGGCTCCTTGGTTATAAGTATGGAACGTATAGCTGCACGCTCCGTCAATGGGTTGAAAAAGGGTGGGCATGGTTTGCCCGAAAGATGCGGTGCGGCTCGGCGGCGAGTCGCCGATACCTACAGGCGCTTGAGAATCACATAGCGGTTGAGCTCGCCGCTGCGACCGTCGGCATGGAAACGCTCAAGCTCGCGCACGGGGACCTCGCCGCTCTTGTAGAACGTACGGACGCCGCGCACCAGGTCGGTGATTTGCTGATCGTCAAAGTGATGACAATAGCGGTAGGCGTGGCGGTCGTTTTGCCAGCCAATGAGGTGGTCGCCGGCTTCAAACTGCGCGGAATCGTAACCCTCAAACGGCGGGGTGAGCTCGGCGCGGGCTTCGGCTCGAACGGCCTTGCGCGCCATGCGCTCGTCGTTCATAAACTCCCAAAAGCTGATGGCGATGATGCCGCCCGGGCGCGTCTGGCGTACCAGGGCGTCGAGCACGCGTACGCGGTACTCGCACGACGGCACGTGGTGCATAAAGCCAAAGCAGACCGAGATGTCGGCGAGCGGGGCATCGAAAAGCACATCGGGCGTCTCGGCGGGGTTGAGCTTCATGAGGGCGTCGAGCACATCGAGTTCCTGGAAGTGCAGGTTGGGAATGCGCAGGGCGTGGCCGTGGGCGTCTATTGCCAGATCTTGGCACGAGTCGACACCATAGAACTCAAACGGGCAGCTGGCATCTGCCGAGGGGTTTGCGCCGTCGACGCCCTTGGCGGCAAGTGCCCCGCCGGCGGCAAAGTTCTCGAATCGCATATTGCCGCAGGCAAGGTCGAAGACGCGGACGGGATGCTCGATCGTGGCCACATCGAGCTGCTCAAGCGCGATGTCCATGGTGCGTACCCAGCCGGGCCACGGGGCCTGGCGCGTATCGGAGAAGGAGGCGGAGTGCTCGCGATAGAACGTATTGTTGAGCTGGATGAGCGATGAGGCGAAATCGCGGTTCACGGCGCGGAACTCCCTCCGTTGGCGGTGCGGAATAAACAGTACGACCATACTACCGTTAACGCAGCAACGGGGACAACCAAGCTACGGGTCATTGCTTTGTTTGGACACATTTCCGCAGCTCATATGCACCCGCAACCGCCGGTTGTCAAAAATCTCACTAGAATAGGTGGCATGCTTTTGGCGGTGGCGGATAGATTTTTAACTGTGCAAGGCGCCTTAAGAACAAAAACGGTCCGGCGGCACGGCTGGCATCACATAGGAGGAACCATGAATGTAGAAACTGCGCAGCGGCTCGCCGACCTTCGCCGCAGCAAGGGCTTTAGCCAAGAAGGGCTGGCGCGAAAGCTGGGGCTGTCGCGCCAGGCGGTCAGTAAATGGGAGCGTGCGGAGAGCTCGCCCGATACCGAGAACCTGATCTCGCTCGCCAAGCTCTATGGTGTGAGTCTGGACGAGCTGCTCAATCCGAGCGATGAGATTGAGGACGATATCGAGTTTGAGAACGAGGACCGCGCTCGTCAGCGCGAGGCCGAGGCGGCAGAGCGCGCCCGCACCCATGAGGCGGCGGCGCGCGCCACCGAGGCGGCAACGCAGGCAAGTGACGCGGCAGCCAAGGCGGCGCAGGCGGCAAGCTGGAGTGCGCAGGCCGCCAATGCCGCTACGGCACAGGCGACGAGTGGCGGCGCAGTTGGCCCGACTCCGGTGAAGGGCCCGTTCCAGTCGTTCCCGTATTGGGCCGTGTGCTGGCTGCTGTTCTTTTTACTGATGTTCCTGTTTGGTGCCTGCCCCTTTGCTGCGCTGATCTTCTTCACGATTCCCATCTATCACTGGGTGGCGCGTGCACTCGATGGTGATTGGGCGCGTGGGGATATTCAGGTTGGTCCGGCACCGGTGGCATCCAGGGCTCAGGATGATTCCCCTGCGGTTGATACCGACGTGGCTACCGCGACCCCCGTTGATCCGAGCGCCAAAGAAGGTGATGAATAATGAAACTCTCGCATGAATCGAAGGTGCGTCTGGGCGTTGGCATCGGAGCGTTTGTGCTTATTGTTGGGCTTGTCTTTGGCGCTTCGCGGACATGGATTCATTTTGATGGTCCGTGGGATCTCGGCACTATTGCATCCGGCTTGTCCGGTAGGGACGATGCGGTTGACGCCGATGTTTTGAACGATGGCGGTAAGTATTCCGCTCAGCCTCAGCAGCTTTCGAGCACGACTTTTGATGCCGATGAGTTCCGCTACCTCGATTTCGATATCAATGCGGCTTCGGTGGACGTCAAGGTTGTTGATGGCAACAAGGCTCGCGTTATCGAGCGGGGGCGCGTTGCCGAGGGTATGGATGCCTCCAAGGCCGCGACGCAAAACATCGCATCCGTCGAGGACTCGACGCTCAAGGTTTCCCAGTTTGGAAGTGACGACGGTAAGGCAATCGATCGCTCAGTTACGGTCGAGCTGCCGCGCCGTGTTGCCGAACATCTGAAGGGAGTCAACGCGCACGTGGGCTCGGGCGATCTGCAGATTGCCGGTGTCATCTGTGATGGTTTCGACCTTTTCCTGGGTGCGGGAGATGTAGAGTTTACGGGCAGCGTGACTGATGCGCTCAGCGCTGAGGTCGGTTCGGGCGATGTGACGTTCGAGCTTTACCAGGCCCCCGCGAAGTCGATGGACGTGAGTGTGGGCTCGGGCGATGTGGAGATGACGGTTCCGAACTCGACGGGCTTTAAGGCGAGCCTCACCTTGGGCAGCGGCGACTTCGAGAGCGATTTCCTTCCGCTTGACTACGACGGCGAGACCATTTTGAATCTTGAATTCGATAACGGCGATAAGTCTGCTACGTATCGTTTTGAGGTCGGTTCGGGCGACATGTCGTTTGATCCGGAGTGACATGCGGTTTTCGGAGATCGGTGCATATAGGCATGCTCTTTGATGGAGGCGCCGGGGCCGTGACGGGCTCCGGCGCCTTTGCCTTTACAATGGGGGCATGGAACAGATTATTTTGAACATACTCGAGGCTCTGCGTCGCGGTGAGACCGTGGACGACAAGGCGCTCGTCAAGTTGATACATGCCGAGGCGCGCCGCGAGGGTGCCGACAAACGCGATTTGGCCAAGCGCCGTCTGCTGCCGTTCTACCAGCGGGTGAAGCGTGAGGAGCCGGCTCGTTGGGCTGGGTGGAATGTCGATGCCGAGCTGGAACGTCGACTGCTGCAGGTGCTGCGTATGAAGCCGCGCCGAACGGCCTCGGGCGTGGCGACCATTACCGTCATTACCAAGCCGTGGCCCTGTTCGGGCGATTGCCTGTTTTGCCCCAACGACCTGCGCATGCCCAAGAGCTATCTGCACGCCGAGCCGGCATGCGCCCGTGCGGAGCAAAACTGCTTTGACCCGTATTTGCAGGTGAGCGCTCGCCTGACCGCACTTTCGCAGATGGGGCATGCGACCGACAAGATTGAGCTTATCGTGCTCGGTGGCACCTGGAGCGACTATCCGCAAGGGTATCAGACGTGGTTTATGTCCGAGCTTTTCCGTGCGCTCAATGACGATGCCGTCGCCGGCGTGGCGGCAAACCCCATGTTGGCGCGTCCGGGCATCAGCCGTGCCGAGGCGGGGCGCCTGCTCGATGACGCTCCCGCCGATGCCCTGCCGCCGGTGGTAACAGAGCGCCGCGAGTGCTATCGGGCTGCCGGCATTGCGACAGACGAGGCCAAGCTCGCTGCCGGCGTTGCCGACGAGCAGGAGCGTGTGGATGCTGCCGTGGGCGGCTATAACCGCGCGGTGCGTCGTCTGTACGGCCCCGGTACGCCGTGGGGCGAGGTCACCGAGTGGCAGGCGGCAACGATGGAGGAGCTCGAGCGTCAGCAGCGCATCAACGAGACGGCGAAGCATCGCGTGGTGGGACTCGTTATCGAGACGCGCCCCGATACCGTAACGCCGCAGGCGCTTACGCTCATCCGCCGTCTGGGCTGCACCAAGATACAGATGGGCATCCAAAGCCTTGACCAGCATCTACTCGATATCAACGAGCGTCGCATTTCGGTGGCTCAGATTGAGCGGGCGTTTTCGCTTGCGCGCCTGTTTGGCTTTAAGATCCATGCGCATTTTATGCTCAACTTGCTGGGCGCCACACCCGAGGGGGACAAGCGCGACTACGAGCGCTTTATGACCGAGGGGGCCTTTATGCCCGACGAGGTCAAAGTCTACCCGTGTGCGCTCATCGAGGGCTCGCGCCTGGTGGGCTGCTACGAGCGCGGCGAGTGGCGCCCCTATACCGAGGAAGAACTGCTCGATGTGTTGGCCGATGACATCGTGGTGACGCCGGCATTCTGCCGCATCAGTCGCATGATCCGCGACTTTAGCTCCGACGATATCATGGTGGGCAACAAGAAGCCCAACCTGCGTCAGCTCGTTGAGAACCGCCTGGCTGCTCGGGGTGACGGTGCGACGGTGCGCGAGATTCGCTATCGCGAGATCAGCACGGCGGGTGCCGACCTGGATGAACTGTCTTTTGATGAGGTCGCTTACGAGACGCCGGTGACGCGTGAGCGCTTTTTGCAGTGGGTGACGCCGCAGGGCAAGATCGCGGGCTTTTTGCGGTTGTCGCTGCCCGACCATTCGTTTGTTGCCGCACATGCGGACGAGTTGCCGACGATGCCGGACGAGGCGATGATTCGCGAGGTGCACGTGTATGGCATGGCGGCGCGCGTGGGCGACCAGGGCCAGGCGGCGCAGCATCACGGGTTGGGGCGTTTGCTCGTAGAGCGTGCGTGCGAGATTGCCCGGGATGCGGGTTATGCGCGTATCAACGTGATTAGCGCGATTGGCACACGCGAGTACTATCGCCATCTTGGATTTTATGACCATGGCCTTTATCTGCAAAAGGAGCTCTAGATGAACAAGCCGAGTGTTTCTGCCGGCGTCGTTGCCGGCGTTGCTCTGGGAGCCGCGGCGCTTGGTGCGGCCGCCGTCGCTGTTCGTGCCGCCTGTCTGCAGGTTGCGCGAACTCGCAATGGGTTGGCGCGTGTGAAACGCGTGCACGATGAGAGCGGTGACGAGGTCCGTGTGCTCGTGCAGGGCGGCGTCTACCAAAGCGCGAGTTACGTTGGCGAGCGCTGGGCGGAGCCCGTCTTTGCGTACTATCGTGCGTTTGACGACGTATTTGAGGCCGAGGATGTGATGCGCGACGTTTATGGTCACGGCGTCGACCGCATACTTATGCTGGGCGGCGGTGGGTTTGCCTATCCCAAATTTGCGCTGATGTCGCACGAGAGTTTGTGCATGGACGTCATCGAGTATGACGGAGAGATTACGCGCTTGGCGCGCCGTTGGTTCTATCTGGATGAACTGGAGCACGCGGTGGGCGATCGCCTGCGGGTGATTACCGCTGAGGCTCGCTCGTATCTGGGTGTGACGAGCGTGGGCCATCGTCGCTACGACGTGGTCGTGAGCGATTGCTTTGGCGGTGCCGAGCCCGTGCGCGAGCTGGCGACCGTTGAGGCGCTGCGCCTGGTGCGGGGCAGCCTGAACCCCGGGGGTATCTACGTGGCCAATATCGTGAGCGCAAACGAGGGGAGCGATGTGACGTTCCTTCGCGACTGCGCTGCCACGGCACTCGAGGTATTCGTCCACGCCTGGGTGGTCCCATGTGGCGATACGGAGTTCGGCGGCGAGGAAAACTACCTGCTCATCGCCAGCGACGGCGACTACGCCTTTGCCGAAGCCGTGCCTTTTGACGTCGACTTCCTTGGCGCTGCCCTCCACGACTAGCACATCTTCCTGCGACCAGTCTGTTTGTGACGGGGCTCTTTTAGCTATTTCTTGGCCAGGCGCCAGCCGAGAACGCGCTGCTTCATGTCTTCGATGTCGAGCACGCCTTCAGCAAAGCCCTTGCGCACGAGCTCTTCGGGAACAAACTCGTCGTAGCGGTCAAAGTAAGGCACCTCGCCAGGATAGACGAGCTCGATGGGATCGAAGTCCTTTTCGGCCTCGGCGGCGAGTACCTCAAAGAACGTCTCCTCGTCGGCCTTCATCTTAAACTGCATAAAGTACGGGCGCGACGGATCGAGCCCGCGAAGGCCCAGCTCCGCGGCACATTTAATCTTGAGCATGCGCTCGAGCGCCAAAAAGGCGTAGCTGCCCAGCCAGGGGAAGAGCACCCAGGTGTCGCCGCCCAGGTTAATGAGCGGTTTAGCTCCCGCACCCGAAATCTCGGCCGTATGACGAGCCTGCGCTAAACGGGCCCGTGCGTTACCCATAAGGTACGGATATGTCGCGTGCTCGTTGAGCGCCTTGCGCATGCGCTCGAGTACGTGCGTATTGATGTCGCCGGGGCAGTCGCCAAAGTAGGCCGGCACACGGCCCTTGACCTGCGTGGCAAAGACGGTATGACGCTTCCAGTCAACTTCCTCGACAATCCAGCAGTGTCCGGCGATAGCGATGCGCTCACCGGGCGGTGGGGGATTGACGATCGTGCCCAGCTCGGCCGATTCACTGCGAACGGTAAACTCCTCATTTTCCTGGAACACGGCGTAGAACTTAAAGTTGTTGATGATGCGCTCGCCCGCGAGACCCACGATGAGCCCACCGCCCTCGGTGACCTGGATGTGGTCGATCTTGATGAGGTGGCGCAGCAGTACGCGATAGTCATCGGCCGAGACGCGGTGGAAATAGCTGAGCGTGAGCACGCGCTGGGCAAGTTCGGCCGGCGTGAGCTCGCCGGTGCTGGCGAGGGTCGACATAGTCTGGTGATAGAGCAGGCTGTAGGGGAGTCGATCGAGCTCGGGCGGCTCGACCCACTTTTCCTCGCGATAGAGTTGTACGAGCGCAATGCCCTGCAGGAGCTTCCACGGAATGGTCTCGGGCATCATCGTGCGCGGCTCGGGCTCTTCCTCGCGCATGACAAACCACATCTCGGGCGGAAGGTCGCGACGGCCTGTGCGCCCCATTCGCTGCAAAAAGGAGCTGACGGTAAACGGCGCATCGATCTGAAACGCACGCTCCAGACGGCCGATATCGATGCCGAGCTCCAGCGTAGAGGTGGTGACGGTCGTCTGTGCCTGTTCCTCGTCGCGCATGAGCTCTTCTGCCGTCTCGCGCAGCGATGCCGAAAGATTGCCGTGGTGGATGAGAAAGCGGTCGGGCTCGTGCCGACTCTCGCAGTAGCTACGCAGCATGGAGCATACGGCCTCTGCCTCCTCGCGCGAGTTGGCAAAGACCAGGCACTTGCGGCCGCGGGTGTGTTCGAAGATATAGCCCATGCCGGGGTCGGCGTTGTCTGGCGCTGTGTCGGTGGGGTTGAGGGGCGCCTGTTCGGCCGCTCGGGGAATGTCGACTTCGCCCTCGGGGGCCGAGGAAGTGCGACGGTCTTTGGGAGCGGCCTTGCCCCGCGCCTGCTCGCGACGTTGACGGCGCTCCTCTTGTGTGAACTGTCCGCTGTGACGCATGTCTTGGGCGCCGGCGGGTAGTGCCGCGGATGCCGCCGCCTCGATGCGCTCGCACGCAAGTACTTCGGCCTCTTGAGGACCTGTGCCCATGAATCCCCGCTGCTGTGCCTGGGGGCCCGAGTTGTAGAAGTGCTCCATGGAGATGCGCCACACGCGGCGCGGTTCTTCAAAGCGGGGGATAACGCAGTCGCGTCCCGTTCCCTGTGAGAGAAAAGCGCCCGTGCGCTCGGGGTCGCCGATGGTAGCCGAAAGGCCAATGCGGCGAGGCTGCACGCCGGCCATGCGCGAGAGTCGCTCGATAAGGCAGAGCGTTTGCCCGCCACGGTCGCCGCGCATGAGCGAGTGGACCTCATCGATGACCACATAGCGCAGGTCGCAAAACATGCGCGGGATCGCCATGTGCTTATGGATCAGGAGCGCCTCGAGTGACTCGGGCGTAATCTGCAAGATGCCGCTCGGTTTTTTGATGAGCTTAGCCTTGTGCAACTGCGAGACATCGCCATGCCAGTGCCAGACAGGGATATCGGCCTCTTCGCAGAGGTCGTTGAGGCGGACGAACTGATCATTGATGAGCGCTTTGAGGGGGCCGATGTAGAGGGCGCCCACACTCGCGGGCGGATTCTCCCAAAACTCGGTCAGGATGGGAAAGAAGGCTGCCTCGGTTTTGCCGGATGCCGTGGATGCCGTCAAGAGCACATTATCTTGCGTGTTAAAGATAGCATCTGCTGCCGCAACCTGGATAGAGCGTAAGCTCTCCCAATCGTGGGAGTAGATGAAGTCTTGGATAAACGGAGCATATCGGTCAAAGGCGTTCACGGGGCCTCCTCTCAAATACGAACCTCTCAACGCGGCTGGCAATGGTTTGCTGCATTGCCGTCTCAACGTTTGCCCAGATAAAACCTGCCAAAATAAACCTGTTCCTTATTGGCAGGTTAGATGGTGAATTCGGCGAAGTTGCGCTCGTCGGATGATGAGGACGACTCGCTGGCCGGCGCGAGGGTGTCGCCGCCGACGCTTTGCAGCAGCTCTGCCACGTTGGCGTCGGGGTTCTGACACAGGATATCGAGTAGCTCGATAAAGTCGCGGATGACCTCACGCGGCGTCAAGTGCGTATCGGCTCCCACGCGGCCAAACTCAATCTTGAGGAAGTCCACCAAGTCGTTCTCGGTAAGCGTGGGCGTCCAGCCAAAGTAACCGGCATGGATTTGCATCAGTTTTTCGATGAGCACCAGCAACTCCTCATAGGTGAGTGGCTGCAGGCGGATGATGGGCGCGAGCATGTCCTTAAGGTCTTCGCGCGCAAAGCGGCCCTGAGCGAGTCGGCTGCGCAGGGCCTCGTAGGAGAACACGCCGCGGCGGCGGTCTTCGATGGAGGTTGGCGTGCCACCCATGATCATGCCCAGGTACTGCGCCTTGCCCTGGAGCGTGTCGTTGTACATCGTTAGGATTTTCTCGTAGTTGTACTGGCGCGTGATGGCGTTGGGAATCTTATACAGATTCACGAGCTCGTCGATGAGCACCAGCATGCCCTTGTAGCCGCTGCAGACCAAAAAGCGCGCAATGAGCTTAACGTAGTCGTACCAGTCGTCATCGCTGATGATGGTCGAGGAGCCCAGCTCGGCTCGTGCCTCACTCTTGGTGCGGTACTCGCCACGAATCCATTTGGTCACGCGGCTCATAGCTTCTTCGTCGCCTTCGGATACGGCCGCGCGGTAGCGGCGGAGCATGCGGGCGAAGTCGAAGCCGTGGACCATTTCCTCGAGCGGGGCCAGTTGGGCATTGACGGCAGGCTCGTCGGCATCGGTACACGAGGCGACCCAGCGATCTAGGATAAGGTTAAGTGCACCGCCCTCGGGGCGCGTTTTAGTCGATATGTTGCGGATGAGCTCGCGGTAGGTGGCAAGGCCCTGTCCCTGGCCGCCCTGCAGGCGGCGCTCGGGGGACAGGTCGGCATCGGCCACGACGAATCCCTCACCCATGGCGTGCGTGCGGATGGTCTGGAGCAAAAAGCTCTTGCCGGCGCCGTAACGACCGACTAGAAAGCGGAAGCTCGCGCCACCGTCGGCGATGAGGCTCAGGTCGGTGAGTAGGGCGCGGATCTCGACCTCGCGCCCTACGGTGATGTAGGGAAGACCGATGCGCGGGACCACGCCGCCCTTGAGCGAGTTGAGAATGACGGCGGCGACGCGTTTGGGTACGCGAGGCGCTGCGGATGCGGTATCACTCATGGTCTAGGTATCCTCTCACGTCTGCTTTGTAGTCCTCGATAATGTGCGGTCCTGCCGCGCCAAATTCAATTACGGTGTCACCCACCAGGTCAAAGAGCGCCTCGTTGATGCTATCGACGAGCATATCCTCACTCTTGCCCGACTGTGCCGCCGCCGATGCCGTCTGCGCTGCATTTTGCTCGAGTAGTGCTCGAAGATAGGCGTCTGCGGCGGGCGCGAGTTCGTTTGTGGCGTCAGCGGGCGTAGCAGCTGCGAACGCGGGCGTCGGCGCGAGAAGCGGTGCCACGACACCAAACTGTTCGGTGGATATGGTCGGCTCGTCGGACTCGTCCTGCCCTGCGGCCGCCGCGACCGCCTCGACCATCGCGTCGGCTACGGGCTCGGCTTCCGGTTGCCCTGAGTCCGCTGCCTCGGCTTCTGCGGACGCGCCGTCCTCGCGTTCCTCGTCGATCAAAAGCGCTTCGCGCGTTTGTGCGGCAGCGCTCCGAATGTGCCCCAGCTGGCTCAAATCGATATCGATCTTGACGGGCTGGTGTGCGGCGTCCCACGAAAGCCATGCCACAATCTCGTCATCGATAATCTTGGCCAGATATTTGGGGACCTTTTCTTCCTTCAGGGGATGGGCAGGGTCCAGGGCCAGGCGCAGGCGTTGGTCGCAGGCGCGCATCATCTCGCCAAGTTTGCTGCTCTTTTGTCTGCTGCCGTGAATCCGCATGCATTCCCAAAAACCGTTTTGGCAACGGTAGATATGGATGGGGTCCAGACGGTATTCGCAGTCCTCGTGGCGCTCGGGCGCAAAGAATACGGCCGAGGCAAACATGGTGTAGGGCATTGCCGTCTCCTCCCCAAATAAACTTGCCACGATGCCGGTCTTTCGGTGCGTGTCATAGTAGCGCGCCATGCGGACATACACGGCGCACGCCACGTGGCGCAGATCGCGGTGGTGGCTGCGGTCGAGCCGCGAGCTACTTAGGTTGTACGTGGAGAGGGCGTTGATGGCGGCCATGAGTCGCTCCTCGCGCACCTCATCGGGCGGAAGGGGGAGCGTGGGCTCGGAGGTTTTGCGACGCTTGGGTGCCGGGTCCGACGGCGTCGGTGCTGGTACAAGGTCTCGTGCCGCGCGCCGCAGTTCGATAAGGGCGTTATCGAACATGACGGTTTTAGAGTCGCGAAGCAGCTTGGGGTCGAGCCCGTGGAACACGGCGTAATCTTGCAGCCACACGCGCGCAAACCGGTCGATGCCGGGCTCGAAGGCGCGATAGACATCCCAAAAAGCCTTGATCTTGTTAAAACCATCGAGTGGATTATCTACGCCAATGCCGCAGATCAGCTCATAGAGATACAGAAAGGCAAAGGACGTAGACGTTTCCTCGACGGTTCCGCGGCGCACTTGGGCACGCCAGGTAAAGTAGCCGCGCAGTTGCCGGTCGCTCATGGCGTTGTAGGTGGGAAAGTACGACTTAAAGGTGCCGTTGCAGGGACAGTCGTCCTCAAAGTCGGCCATCAGCAGGCCCTGGCGGTAAAAAAGCTCGGCTTCCGAAAGCCAACGCCCCGCGCCGCCCTTGGGGTCTTCTTGCCAACGCGATATCTCACGCATTTTGCGGTACTGGTCGGGAAGGAAATTCTGCATCTGTCGGCCGGTTTTGAGAATCGGCTCGTCTGCGTAGGTTTCGTTTGAGAAGCGGGCGGACTGATGGGTTCGGGCCTCGGCCATAATGCGCTCGATGAGCATCTTGATGTCCTGGTCGGCCACCGCTCCTCCTCTCGAACGCAGCTACGGTGACCTCATATCATAGCACAGCATCAAACAGATGTTCGAGATACCGCTGCGTTGATAGATTTAGAACAGGAGGGCGTATATGACGGCGATGACGACGGAGGGAAGCATATTGGCCGTGCGGAAGGTCTGAGGACGGATGAGGTTGACGCCGACGCAGAAGATGAGCATGGAGCCTACGAGCGAAAGGCTGTTGAGGGCTGCTGTGGTCATGATGGGGGAGAGCGCGCCGGCAAACAACGTGATCGTCCCCTGGAACACGGCGACGGGCAGGGCGGAGAAGATGCAGCCGCGGCCAAGCGAGGCCGTCATGGTGCAGACGATGATGCAGTCCAGTGCGCCCTTGAGGGCAAGCGT
Organism: Collinsella sp.; assembly: GCA_019419525.1. Lineage (GTDB taxonomy): Bacteria > Actinomycetota > Coriobacteriia > Coriobacteriales > Coriobacteriaceae > Collinsella. The sequence continues at coordinate 42,132 of DXZU01000022.1, read as the reverse complement.
TGACCAGTCGCCGAGCAGGCCGTCCTGGATCGATCCCACAATGGCCATGGCGCCGATGCACACGGTGAGTGAAGTCGAGACAAAAGCGTTGGTGAACTCGTTATCGCCCTCACTGCCAGTCTTGCGCTTGAGCCATTCGCCAAGGTTCTCGATGGCGGCCTCCAAGTTGATGGCCTCGCCGATGAGCGAACCGAGCGCAAATGAGACGATGAGCATGGTGGTACCGGTGGTCGCTAGCGCCTTTCCATCGATGATGAGCATCTTTTGCATGGTGCCGCCCAGGCCGATAAACAGGACGCACAGCCCCGATGCTTTCATGAGCGTGTCTTGGATGCGCGGTGTAATGAAGCGGCCGCCCGCTAATCCCAAAAGACCGCCCGCAACTAAAAGCGCAACGTTGATGATTGTTCCCAAGCCCGGCATGAGCCCTCCTGTATTGATGCCAACGTGGCAATCGTAGCAGAACGAAATGCGAGGTACATCGCGACTCATCTAATACGTTATATAAGTGGTATTAGGAATGATGCGCAGCATTTAAGCCTCAGGTGGTTGTCGGGACATAGGGGTAGTAGTCAAAGCGCAGTGTCATAAGCCGCTGCGGGGATTCAATAGCCGCGGCGATGATATTGGCATCGCGGGCACGATCAAACCCTTCGAGTTCGATCTGATACGAGACGTCTTGCATAATGTCCAGACGTCGCCAGGCTAGAAGTGTGTCGCCATCGAATTCCAAGGTCTTGCCTCCGTCTGGGGCAACGGCGTATAGACGCAGTTTAGCGGTGGTTGCAGGGTCGATAACCGTGACCTTTTTAATTTCGTTTCGAGTATTCTTGGCGCCCAACAAGGTGAGCAGTGTTGGGGCCACGACCTCGCCCGATGGCAAAAAGACGACTTCGATGGATTCGGGAAATGCGATGATGGCCGACTTGCGGACGGGCTGATTGGCGGCGGCAACTTCGATGTTTGCAGCATCGATGACCTCTGTGTGGTCGAGGGCGGCAAGCACGCAGCAGTTACCTTCATCGATCTCCTGAGGATCAGCAAGCCCCAGACTGTCCGCGAGCTCGGGATCGTTTGGACCGGTAGCGGGTTCATTCGGTGCTTCGAAAGAAGCTGGGACGCTGTTTGTCGGCGACGGCGTGTCGCCCGCACCTGCTTCTTTGTCCGTGCTCTCTTCTTGTATGGTTGCGTTGATGGGTTCGTCGTTTGAGGGGAGCGTCTTGGCGTCAAGCGCGGAGGGGACAATCCCGACGGCTCCGGATCCGTTCCACTCCATCTCGAGAAGCGCCGGGTCGGCAAGAATGCGTTGCCTGCCTAGCGTGTGGGTATCGATCGCAATAGGGCCTGCCTCCGTCCCGCGCGTAAGGCTGAGCGATCCGGCCGGCTTCTCGAAATGAATGTCTGTGTCTTCGGTACTGGCGGCGTAGAACAGCAGGGATGCTTCTCCCGCCGCGATGGCATCGGTGCCCGCCTTGGTCAGCCGCAGCGATGCCGTGAATGAGAGGGTGGGCTGCGCATCGTCTGCATTCGCGGCGGCGCAGCCCAGACATATACCGCCTCCTTTCTCGAAAAACGCACCGTCGAAGGCGACCTTCGCTCCGTTCGCCGAGTCATCGACCGAAGCGATATCGATGCGCAACCCCAAATCGCACGGATCGCCATCTGCATCGAGCACAATCGAGCGCCACGTGCAGACGGCGCACCCCGCCTGGGAGCCGTTTGCCTTGTTCGAACGATTGATATCCACGACTATCGAGCCGTCCGTATTACGACGAAGGCATCCCGAGGTTGAGATTGCGGCCTGTGCGAACGAAAAACGCTTGCACGCAATGGCGCTCGACGGATTTGGTGCGGAGCTTGGGGCTGCTGGTAAGGAGTCTGCCATGACGGGAGTCGCCCAAGCGGCGACAGGCGTTCCGGTTGCGAGCGCGCCGCAGAGTGCGACGACGGGCAAAAGGTTCTTCGATGCCATGGGGTCTCCTTAGCTAATTTAGTGTGGCCTGTCCGTGTTTCGTTTCTGGCTGCGTTTGATGTGCAGACCGAGGCCGGCGGTTCCCGCGCCTGCTGCCGTGGCGCCTGCTGCCAAGAGCCATCGTCTGTCGCCTGTCTGAGCCAACGGTTCCTCGCGGCAGCCGCGGTCGAGCTCCGAGAGGTCGACCGTCACCTGCGTGGCGGCCTGCGCCTGTTCTTGCTGGGCAAAGGCCATGGCTGGCCCAAACGCTAGGATACTGACGGCGGCGGCCAGGGCGACGGCCTTATGCCGTGTGCGCACCGGGCTCGACCGTCCAGGTGATCGTTGCGACCTGATCGCCTTCGCCGGTTACGCGGAAGATGTCGCGCGTGACGCGGGCGACGTTTCCGCTTGTCTTGAGCTTAATTTTGTCCGTGCCGCCGGCAATGCCCTGGTAGCCCATGTCGAAGGCTGCATTCTTGGAAAGATCGAGGCCCGTCTCCTGCATTGCGGCGCTGGCGTTCTGGAGTGCGCCGTCGGGGCCGACCTTAAAGTCGATGGAATTCTGCGCGGTTCCGGCCTTGGCGTCGGCGGCAATGGTCCAGGTGTTCATGGCGTCGATCTTCATGTTGGTGACATGGATGCCGTAGGCCGAATGATTGTCGATGGTGGTCGCGTCTTCTGAGGGGCCCTGAAGCGTGCCGTCGGCCTTGGCGACGAAGGGAATAACCGTCGGAACTTTGAACTCTACGTTGTCGATCTCGGTCCTGACCATTACTTTTGTGGTTCCAACGCGCCCGGCTGCCAGAGCTGGCGTCGGGGCGGCGCCCATTGCGAGCGCGAGCGCGAGCCCTGCGCCCACGACGAGCGCTCTGGCTCCGTTCATGTTCCTGGTGATGTCCATGGTCGTTCCTTTCTATTCGCCGCGGGCCGTCCCCGCGATGATTGGACGAATGCTGGTGAATTGCGTGCGGTGCCGCGTCGGTCGAAAAAGCTAGTTCTCGGCTTGCTCAACCCGTACCTTGACACGTGTCGGATTGCCGTGGCTGTCGAGGGTCTTGGCATCGAGTGCCTGGATCTCGATGTATGCCTCGCCTTCTTTGATGTCGCCGGCGGGGCACGTCTCGATTGTCTTGCCGGTCTCGACCACACCGGATTCGTACATGGTCTCGTCGTTTTGGATGACGCGGAATCGCTGGGGAAATTTATTGTCTTGGACGTTTTGCACGTTGACGCGCAGCTTGCCGTCCTCCTGTAGCTGAGCGACCGGCGCGACCGAAATCGTCATCATGTTGTCGCGGACGATGGCATCGAGCTCATCTTGGATTTCTTGTCGCGATTTACCCTCTGCCGTCGTGACTGAGGCGCCCGCTTCGGGCACGGGCTGCGACTGCCAGGCGTATAGTCCTACGGCGACAAGGGCGCAGACGATAGCCAGACAGACAACGACGAGTTTCTTGCGACGCCCCAGTCCTGCGAGGCGGGGCGGCTTCTTCGCACTCATGCGGCGTCCTTGGTGGTGTAGACACGTGCGAACGTGGACGGGTCCGCTCCAAAGAGCATGTGAAGCATCAGGCGGCGCGAGTAGATGAGCTCGTCAAAGTCGTGAGGGAGCTCGATGTCGTGGATACGCGCGATGTGGTGGGCGAGCGCCGAGAACGACTCGGGGTCGCAGATAACATCGGTGGTGACGTGGTAGACCGCCGTATCGGGGAACGCCTCTTCGTCGAAAGGCAGGAGATAGGGATCGTCGTCGACCTCGATGGCGACGCCGTACTGGGGCCAGTAATATGCCATGGGAACCTCCCTGCTTCTGGGGCCAAAACTTCTATCGGTTTTGGCTGTCGACGCCGACCGTATCAGCCGCTACTTGACCAATTTCTGACCAAATGCTTGACGGATTGACATCTCCGCAGGTAAAAGGTGGAAAAAATTACTTCAACTTTTTTCGAGCGACAATCGAGCGGTCGGCGACGGCGGGGCGATATGTGTCAAAAGCATCGTCTGCCGAGGAAGCCTTGCCGTTCGCCGAATTGCACAAACGTAAAAATCGCCAATTATGGAGACGGTCTCGAACACGTCGACGAAACGATGCGGTAACATCTCCCTGCAAACACTGTAGTTAGCTAAAGGGGGAGTTCGCGTGTCTGCAACCATTAAACCCTTCACCGATGAGTTCGAAGAGTATGGCCGCGATGAATCTCGTGCATCGGGCGAAGCATCGAGCATCTCGTTTCCGACAACGGAAGACGAGGTCCGTGCCATTTTGGAAACGCTCCATGCCGAGCGTGTCCCGGTAACGGTTCAGGGCGCCCGAACCGGCCTTGCCGCCGGTGCCGTGCCCCACGGTGGGCATATCCTCAATACTTCCCGTATGAATCGCTACTTGGGCCTTCGCCGCGATGAACAAGGCCAATTTCTGCTGCGCGTGGAGCCGGGCGTTGTGCTCTCGGAGCTGCGTAAGCAGCTGAGCAAGAAGGTACTGCCGACCGCTGGTTGGGACCAGGCATCGCTTGAGGCCTACGAGGAGTTCCAAGAGTCCTCCGAGCAGTTCTTTCCCACCGATCCCACCGAGGCATCTGCCTGTCTGGGTGGCATGGCGGCATGCAACGCCTCCGGCGCCCGCAGCTACGCTTACGGCCCCATGCGCCCGCATATCACGGGACTCCACGTCGCGCTGGCTGATGGCGATTTGCTTGAGCTTCAGCGCGGCGAGGCTTTTGCCCAGGGCCGCCACCTGTCGCTCGTGACGGCAGAGGGCCGTACGCTCGAGCTCGATCTTCCCGGCTATACCATGCCCGAGACAAAAAATGCCTCAGGCTATTTCGTTGCGGACGATATGGACGCCATCGACCTCTTTATCGGCGCGTGCGGCACGCTCGGCGTTATCACCGAGCTCGAGATTGCCCTGCAGGCGGCGCCTGCGGTCGTTTGGGGTGTGAGTTGCTTTTTCGATAGCGAGGACAAGGCGGTGTCCTTTACCGATTCCGTGCGCCCTGTCCTGTCCCATGCGGCTGCCATCGAGTACTTCGATGCTGGCGCCCTGGATATTCTACGTCGCCAGCGCGAGCAGTCGACGGCGTTTGCCTCGCTGCCGGCGCTCGACGACGAGGCAAAGGTCTGTGTCTACGTGGAGCTCGATTGCGATGACGAGGCGCAGGCGACCGAGGAGCTGTACCACTTGGGATGGGTGCTGGAGCTTGCGGGCGGCCGCGACGATGCGACATGGGTCGCCCGCACCGAAGTCGATCGCGAGTGCCAGCGGTTCTTCCGCCACGCGGTGCCCGAGAGCGTCAACATGCTCATCGACGAGCGTCGCCGCACCGACCCCACCATTACCAAGCTGGGATCGGATATGTCGGTGCCCAATGCACGCCTTGCCGATGTCGTGGCCCTCTATCGCCGCACGCTGGCCGAAAGCGGGCTTGAGTCTGCTGCCTGGGGACACATCGGGAACAACCATCTGCATGTGAACATCCTGCCGCGCGATGCGCAAGACTACCGTCGTGGTGGAGAGCTCTTTGCCCAGTGGGCTTCCGAGGTCACGGCCATGGGCGGTGCCGTTTCTGCCGAACACGGCGTCGGCAAGATCAAGGCGGGCTTCTTGGAGACGATGTACGGCCACGAGGCCATGGTCGAGTCGGCGCGCCTCAAACTCCAGCTCGATCCTGCCGGCCAGCTGGGTCGCGGCAACCTGTTTACGGAGAAGCTCTTGGATGAACTCGTCCAGAAAGGGGGCGCGTGAAGATGAGTGATTTCCATATGGTGGTGTGCGTCAAGGCGGTGCCCGGAAGCACCGAGGTCAAGATGGACCCCAAGACCAATACTATCGTGCGTGATGGCAAGCAGGCGGTCATTAATCCCTTCGATGCAAGTGCTCTCGAATGTGCGCTAGCGCTGAAGGACGACTTTATCGGCTTTGGCATGGACGTGCGTGTGACGGTGGTGTCGATGGGCATCCCCGCGACCGAATCGCTGCTGTGCGACTGCATCGCCCGCGGTGCCGACGACGCGCTGCTGCTGACCGACCGAGCCTTTGCGGGCGCCGATACCCTAGCCACCACCTATGCCCTCAAATGCGGCATCGAGGCACTCGATGAGGACTTTGACCTGCTCATCTGCGGCAAGATGGCAGTGGACGGCGATACGGCCCAGATCGGCCCCGAGCTGGCCGGCGCCTTTGGGGTCCCCTGCGTGACCGACGTGAGCTGTGTGCAGAGCGCGGGATTTACGACGTGTGGCTCGCTGGCGCTCGTCCACGGCTGCGATGCCGGCGAGGAGACGGTGTACCTGGAGATGCCGTGTGCGATGACGACCGCCAAGGAGATTGGCCAGCTGCGCATGCCGAGTATTGCCGGTATTCGCGCGGCCGAGGATGCAGACGTGCGTGTGGCCAGCGCTGCCGACGTAAACGCCGATCCCTCGCGTTGCGGCCTTGCCGGATCACCGACGCAGGTCGTGCGCTCGTTTGTGCCCGACCGTGACCAAACGTGCGAGGCCGTTGAGGGAACGGCGTCCGAGCAGGCGGTAAAACTTGCCAAGATTATCGAGGGGATGGCATAGATGAGCGGGCTGATTATCGATAGCGAAGCCTGTATCGGCTGCGGTCGCTGCGTTCGCGCCTGCGCCTCGGGCGGCATTGTGGTGGAGGGTGAGCGCCCCAATCGCTGCGCCCGCGTAACCGACGGCTGTATCCTGTGCGGTGGGTGCGTCGACGCCTGCCCCGTCAACGCCATCTCGATTGAGCGCGACGAGGCCGCCGGCGCGGCAGACCTTGACGCATATCGGGACATCTGGATCTTCGTGCAGACTGACGAGCACGATGCCGTTGCATCCGTGGCCTTCGAGCTCATGGGCAAGGGGCGCGAGCTTGCCGATGCCCGCGGCTGCCGTCTGGTGGCACTGGTCGGCATGAGCCCCGAGGGCTCACTCGGGGACCTGGAGCATCTGATTTGCGCCGGTGCGGACGAAGTTCTGGTCTGTCGTGACGAGCGCCTGCGTCAGAACGACGCGGAGGTCTACGCTCGCTTGATCTGCGATTTGGTAGCCGAGCGCAAGCCCGAGGCCATTCTGTACGGCGCGACCGCCTTTGGTCGCGAGCTGGCGCCCGGTGTGGCCGTGCGCTTGCAGACGGGTCTTACGGCCGATTGCACCGTACTTTCGATGGATACGGAGACGGGTCTGCTGCAGCAGACGCGCCCGGCGTTTGGCGGCAACCTGATGGCCACCATTATCTGCCCCAACCACCGTCCTCAGATGGCAACGGTGCGCCCCGGCATCTTTAAGGCGCCCGAGTTTGACTATAGCCGCTCCGGCACGATTGCCCAGGTAGTGCTAGCGGATGACGTTAAGGCCTGTGTCGAGATCTCGATTCCCGCCGAGGAGTGGGGACAGCAGGCCTCAATTGCCGATGCCGAGCGTCTAGTCGTGGTGGGCCGCGGCATCGGCTCCAAGAAAAACCTACCGCTGATGCGAAAGCTTGCCGAGGCTCTGGGTGCCGAGCTTGGCTGCACGCGCCCCGTGGTGGAGGCCGGCTGGCTGGAGTGTCGCCACCAAATTGGCCAGACGGGTGTATCGGTCTCGCCCAAGCTTCTCGTGAGTATCGGTGTTTCGGGCGCCATCCAGCATCTTGCCGGCATCGGTGGGGCGGAGTGCATTATCGCCATCAACGAGGACCCGGATGCCCCCATTTTTGGTGCTGCCCAGTACAAGGTTGTTGGGGACGCCGTCGAGGTCGTCGAGGAGCTGCTGGCCCAGCTTGAGCGCTAGGCGCGCGTCAGCCAGTCGCGCATCTCGTCCTTTAGGCGGCTCCAGGTTGCCTGCGTGGCGGGGTCGGTAAAGGGCCGCGTAATGCCAAAGGGCGCGTCGAGCAGGCGGTGGATATCGCCCTGTTCGCGCGCCAGCGCGCGGCTCGCTGGATAGACGAGCTCAAACATAAAGCAGATGAGTCCCACCAGGTAGTCTGCGGGCTCATCGCGCTCATCGCGCGTGACGCAGCGGTGCTCGTCAAAGGCGGCAAGCGTCGGTGCCGAGAAGTGGCTGGCGAGAAATGCGTCCTCATCCACCTTAAGGATGGTCTCGACGGTGCTGTCGGCGATGGTGCGCATAATGTCGATCTTGTCACCATCGCGCACGATATCGCAGAAGCTCCGCGTACGCTCGTCGAGCTGCGCGGGTAGACGAAAATCGCTGTGATAGGCAATGCTCGCTCGGATGAGCTCATCTTCTGCCGGGTCATCGATAAAGTCGCGGATGCTCGTTACGGCGGGTGCATCGGCGGGATTCTCGCCAAAGAGGACCTCGATGCCCAGCGCTGCATGGCTCATGCTCTCGGCGTCCTTAAAGGTGTCCCAGCGCCGCAACTGCTCAAAGCGGCCCATATCGTGTAGCAGGCCGCAAAGCCATGCCAGGTCAATATCTTCTGACGACCAGCCCTGCTCGCGCGCTACGGCATCGCATGCCTCGGCCACGTGGTACGTATGCTCGATTTTGAGCGCGATGCGTGGGTTAGTGGCGTCGTAGGCATCGGTGTAGCTTTTGAAGGCCGCGCGCGCCCGGTCTCGATCGATAGCTGTCATAATGACTTCCTAAAAAGTTGTGTCTTTCGATCCGGTGGCAATTGTAGGTGAACTCGGTTGCTGTCGGATGATGATTCTGCCGTGTCGCTACATGCGGCTCGGAGACCTTGTCAGGATGAGAAGCGTATGGTGCTCAAAATCGTTAGAACCGTCTGGCCAGTGATGCTTACCTATGTTGCAATAGGCGCGCCGTGCGGAATGATCATGGGGCAGACGGGAATGGAACCCTGGATGGTCTTTGCTCTGAGCAGCACGTTCGTGACGGGCAGCGGGCAGTTTATGATCTGCAATCTGTGGCTGGCAGGTGTGCCTGCGGCGTCGATCGTCGCGAGCGTCGCCGCAATCTCCTCGCGCTTCGCTCTTTACTCGGCATCGATCGCACCCCATCTGGCGGGCGCCTCGAAGCGTCAGACGCTGGCTGTTGCCGCGACGCTCACCGAGGAGGCATACGGCATCTCGCTTGCCAAGCTGGTTGAGGGGGAGGATTGGGGCCCGCGCGAATCCTTCGTGCTCAACGTGATCCTCATCGCGACATGGGGCGCTTCGTGCACGATGGGTGCCATCGTCGGTGCCGTTGTCGATGTTCCCACCGCTATTGCGAGTTTCGTCTGCACGTCGCTCTTTATCTGTCTACTCTTTTCGCAGCGGCTGTCGCGCGGCAACGTTGTCGCGGCGGTTTCGGGCGCGGTGTCCGTCGCCGTATGCAAGTTCTTGGGCTTCACGAATATTGCCGTGCCGGCAAGCGTCGTGGTCGGCATTGCCATTGCGCTGGCGTGCGATGCTGTATTAGACGGAAGAGGTGCCCGCGATGCCCGTTAACGAGTTCTTGGTTCTGTGGCTGTCGTCGTGGGCTGCTATCGCGTTCTTTCGCGTCGCGCCGGCGTTTGCCTTGCGCGGGAGAACGCTGTCGCCCCGCATTACCGAGGCCCTGGGTTATATCCCGCCCGCTGCCTTTGCCGCGCTGGTCGCCAACGACTTGGTGAGCCCCGGCGCGTTCGACGCGGGACCCTGGCCTGCCTTGGTTCCCTGGATTGCGGCTGCCGGCGTCGTGGCCGTGGCGGTCAAGACAAAATCGATGCTGTGGTGCTGTGTTTCGGGCATCGTGTTCTATATCGTTTTGAGCCTCATATAAGAGCAGGGCACGTTTAGCGCCCCTGTCCAACGAATCGAATTTCTCACCGAGCTGGTCTATTTCTTTTGGTACCATGGTCAAACTTTACTGTAGCAAAGCGTGACGTGGGCTTTTGTACCCCGTCAGCGGAAATGGGGGTTTCATGGCACAGGAAGCAACCGCCAACGAGCAAAAGAAATTCAAGGTCCCGCGCATCCCGGGCGACATCATGATTTATCCGATGATCGTCGGTCTTTTGCTCAACACCTTCTGCCCGCAGGTTTTTGAGATCGGCGGATTCTTTACGGCTGCCTGCCGCGGTGGCTCAAATACCATCGTCGCCGCGATCCTGCTGTTTGTGGGCGCCGGCATCAGCTTTAAGTCCACGCCGGGTGCCATCAAGACCGGTATCGTCGTGCTGATCCCCAAGCTGGTCGTCGCAGCGGCTCTCGGCCTGGGCGTGGCATATTGCTTTAACGACAACTTCCTGGGTCTGAGCTCCGTGTCTATCATCGGCGGCATCACGTTTTGCAACATGGCGCTCTATACGGGCATCATGGGCGAGTTCGGCGATGAGTCCGAGCAGGGCGCCGTCGGTATCCTGTTCTTTACGGCTGGCCCCGCCGTCACGATGATCATCCTCGGTGTTTCCGGCCTCGCCAACATTCCCATTGGCACCATTATCGGCTCCATCTTGCCACTCGTTATTGGCATGGTTCTGGGCAACCTGTTCCCGTTTATCAAGAACCTGCTGGTTCCCGGTGCCAATCCCGCGATTGCCGTCATCGGATTTCAGCTCGGTGCGTCCATGAGCCTTTCGAGCTTCATCACCGGCGGCATCTCGGGCATTCTGTTGGGCCTCATCACCCTCTTTATCGTTGGCCCCATCACCTTTGCCTTCGAGCGCTTGTGCGGCGGCAACGGCAAGGCCGCCGTTGCTTGCTCCACCATCGCCGGCACGGCTATGACCACGCCGGTTGCTCTTGCTGAGGTCGCGCCGCGCTATGCCGAGCTTGCGCCCACCGCGTATGCGCAGATCGCCACCGCCGTCATCATCACGGCCATCATGGCCCCGATTCTGACCGGCTGGGTCGATAAGAAGTTCTGCCACGGCGAAGAGGATCTGTCGGTCGAAGGCGTCGAGGCTATTGAGGAGGCCGTCGCGACCGACATCGACGGCGAGTAGCAATCGATACCCATCAATGATTCCGGCGTGCAACTCGCGCCGTTTGAGCGCCCGAACGAGAGCTGTCTTGCAGTGACGTTCGGTCGCTCTGCTATTATTCCCCTTACCCCTGCGGAGTAGGGGGTGTTTGTTGCCCAGATTCGAATTGGGCGATTCTGGCCACTTGGATATTGAAGGGAGGGCGTCTAGTGGTAAAGGCACTCAAGATCGAGATATTCCTGCTATGCATGATTATTCTTATCGGACTTGCCGTACGAAGCCGTCGCTCCCTGTTCTCGAGCACCCAGCAGCTTTTGTTTAGCATGCTGGGCTACACGTCTGCTGCCTACATTTTCTTCGATATGATCTGGACGCTCTCGGACGGCGTGAGCACTCCTGTAGGCATCACGGCCAACTGGATTTCCAACGCGGTTTCGTTTTCGCTGTTCGCCATCGCGTGCCTCATTTGGTTTTTCTATTCCGAGACGATGCAGGGCTCACGGCTCCTGACCACGCCCTATAGGGTGGTACTTTTAACGTTGCCAACCGCATTGGTGGTCGTTCTGGCATTTACCAGCTACTGGACGCACGCTATGTTCTATATCGATGCGCGGGGCGTATATCGTCGCGGAGCGCTTTATATGATTCAGCCTATCGTTAGCTACTGCTACGTCATATATACGTCCTTGCATGCCTTTATTCAGGCTCGAAAAGTCGAAAGCCTGCAAAAGAAGGCCATTTATCGCACCCTCGCCTTTTTTGCGGTTCCCGCTCTGGTGGGCGGTACCTTTCAGATCGTATACTCGGTGCCTGGCCTTTGTGTCGGCATAATGATTAGCATGTTGCTGCTCTATATCATCTGCCAGGAGCAACTGATCTCGACTGACCCGTTGACTGGACTCAACAACCGCAACCGTTTTGAGACCTATATGCTGTCGCTCTTCTCAAATGTGGATCAGGCCGAAGATGTATATCTGCTTATGATGGACGCCGACGGCTTTAAGCAGATTAACGATCGCTATGGGCATGTGGAGGGCGACCACGCTCTTCAGGTCATATCCGCTGCGCTCAAAGAAGTCTGCTCGGCGTCTGGCGGCTTTATCGCACGTTATGGTGGCGATGAGTTCGTGGTGCTCCAAAAGGCAGTGGCGGAACAGGATATCATGCATCTGTGCGCGACAATCAACGATGAGCTCGCGCGCGCCGAGGTTCCGTATCTGTTGCGGATGTCCATCGGCTACGCACGGGTTGGTGATGGCGTCGATACCTGGCAAGACTTGCTTCGTGCTGCCGACGCGGAGCTCTACCGCGTAAAGCGCGAGAAGAAGAAAGCTGGCGTCCAGATACGCTAGAAATAGGGGCGCACGCTTGCGTGCATGGTGGCCCTCGGCTCTCCGATGTATTCCATTAAACTAAAGTATGTGAATCCCCTCTGCTAAATAAGGGCAGTTCGCTAGGCCTTTTTAGGCCTGTTGACGATGATGATGCCGCCGCAGACCAACAGCAGGGCAACTATAACGGTAACGGGGCTCGTGCCGGCGCCCTCGCCGAGCAGCAGCGCACTCAACAGCACACCAAAGACGGGGTTCATAAACCCAAAGACCGAGACGCGGCTGACGGGGTTGACGGCAAGCAGGCGCGACCATAGCGAGTACGCGATGGCGGAGATGAGTGCCATATAGATAATGAGCGCGATGGCGGGGATGATCGCGGTGGGGGAGAGCGCGCCGCCCATCAAAAACCCGATGGCGGTGAGGACCAGGCCGCCGACCAAGAACTGCCACCCGGCAAGCAAGACACCGTCGTGCTCGCGCGAGAAGATGCCGATCAGACAGGTCGACAAGGCACCCGTGACGGTGGAGGCCAGGATAAAGCCCTCGCCGTCGAGCGTAAAGCCAAAGGTGCCGTCCGCGCCCGAAAGGTTGACGAGCGCGACGCCGGCAAAGCCCAGTACACAGCCGAGCACCTTGGCCGCATCGAGCTTTTCGGTGCGAAACGCCAGGGCGGCAAAGAGGATTGCGAGGAAGTTGGCGCTGGCCTCGATGATGGAGCTCGACATGGCACTGGCGCGCGAGAGTCCCAGGTAGAAAAAGAAGTACTGCCCGATAGTCTGGAAGAGTGACAGGATGCAGATGGGCTTGATATCGCGTACCTGTGGGACGAGCGGGCGGCGCTGAGCTGTGCTCATACCGACGATAACCAGGATGCCGGCAAGCGTGAAGCGCAAACCTGCAAAGAGTAGCTGCGAGGCGCTATCGTGCGCCGGGATCCCAAAGAGTGCGTAGCCGATCTTGATGCAGGGAAAGGCCGATCCCCAGAGTGCACAGCAAACAAGACAGCCCAGGATGAGTCCGGGCAGGGTGGCGAGATACGGCTTGCGGCTTTCCATGATGTCCTTCCTACATGCGCGAAGCAAAAAAGAACCCGCCACCGGATGTGTCGGTGGCGGGTGTTGTTACCCGAGGGGATTGTACCCGATGGGAAAGGCTTAGGCGAAGTAGGCTACGCCGCTCTCAAAGATCGGCATGAACTTGTCGCCGGGGACATGCTCGGGCACGTTGCGGTACAGGTTGTCGCCGCGACGCTCGGCATGGCCCATCTTGCCCAGGACGCGGCCGTCGGGGCTCGTGATGCCCTCGATGGTGAGTGCGGAGCCGTTGGGGTTGACGGAAAGGTCCATGCTGGGCTTGCCGTCCTCGCCCACGTACTGCGTGGCGACCTGGCCGTTGGCGATCAGCTGGGCGAGCACCTCGTCGTTGGCGACAAAGCGGCCCTCGCCGTGGCTGATGGCGACGGTGTAGGGGTCGTCGAGGCTGCACTGCGACAGCCACGGGGACAGGTTGGACGAGATGCGGGTGCGCACCAGGCGGCTCTGATGGCGACCGATGGTGTTGAACGTCAGCGTGGGCGCATCGGGCGTGGCGTCGACGATGTCGCCGTAGGGTACCAGGCCGAGCTTGATCAGGGCCTGGAAGCCGTTGCAGATGCCCAGCATCAGGCCGTCGCGGGCCTTGAGCAGGTCGCGAACTGCCTCGGTGACCTCGGGAGCGCGGAAGAACGCCGTGATGAACTTGGCGGAGCCGTCGGGCTCGTCGCCGCCCGAGAAGCCGCCGGGGATCATGACGATCTGGCTTTGGCGGATGCGACGGGCAAGCTCGTGGGTGCTCTCGGCGACGGCCTCGGGCGTGAGGTTGTTGATCACGAAGGTGTCGGCCTCGGCACCGGCGGCGCGGAAGGCGCGGGCGCTGTCGTACTCGCAGTTGTTGCCGGGGAAGACGGGGATAATCACGCGCGGGCGGGCGATCTTGGCGCCGCCGTACACGTGGATATCCTTGGCGCGATAGTCGACGGTCTCGACCTCGGGCTGCTCGCCGGTGCTGCGGTAGGCAAAGACGCCCTCGATGCCGCTCTCCCAGGCCTCTTGGAGCTCGGAGAGCTCGATGACCTCGGAGCCGGTGTCGATGACATAGCCCTCGACGGTGGTGCCCAGTGGCTCGACGACAACGCCGTCGGCGACCTCGGGCAGCTCGGCATCCTCTGCGAGCTCGACGATAAAGCTGCCGTAGAGCGGGGTGAAGAGGCTCTCCACATCCACATCCTCGGCAAGCTCGATGCCGATCTGGTTGCCGACGCACATCTTAAAAAGGCTCTCGGCGCCGCAGCCGTAGCCGGGCGTGGAGACGGCCAGGGCATCGCCGGTAGCGGTGAGCGCCTCGACGGCGTCAAACGCGGCGAGCAGCTGCTGGGCATCGGGGCGGTAGTCCTCGCCATAGGTGGCGGGGGCGATGCGGACGACGCGGTGCGTCAGGCCCTTGAACTCGGGCGAGGTGGCACGGGCTGCGCGGCCTACGGCCACGGCGAAGCTGATGAGGGTCGGCGGAACGTTGAGCTCTCCGGCCTCGTCCTCAAACGAGCCGCTCATGGAGTCCTTGCCGCCGATGGCGCCGGCGCCCAGGTCGACCTGGGCCATAAGGGCACCCAGAACGGCTGCCATGGGCTTGCCCCAACGCTCGGCCTCGGTACGCAGGCGCTCGAAGTACTCCTGGAAGGAGAGGTAGGCGCGCTTGTGCTCAAAGCCGGCGGCGACGAGCTTGGCGATGGACTCGACTACGGACAGGTAGGCGCCCGCAAACTGGTCGGCCTCCATCAGGTAGGGGTTGAAGCCCCATGCCATGGCGCTCGCCGTGGTGGTCTCGCCGTCCACGGGGAACTTGGCGACCATGGCAGAACTCGGGGTGAGCTGCGTCTTGCCGCCAAAGGGCATGAGCACGGTTGCGGCACCGATGGTGGAGTCGAAGCGCTCGGAAAGGCCCTTGTTGGAGGCAACGTTGAGGTCGGTGACAAGCGAGGTCATGCGCTCGGCAAGCGTGGTGCCGGCCCAGCTGGGCTGCCACACGCTGCGGGCGCAGACGTGAGCAGTCTGATGCTTGGGCGCACCGTTGGAGTTGAGGAACTCACGGGACAGGTCGACGATGGCGACGCCGTTCCAGGCCATGCGCATGCGCGGCTCGGCGGTAACCTCGGCGATAACGGTAGCCTCCAGGTTCTCCTCGGCGGCGTAGCCCATGAACTCCTCGACATCACCGTCGGCGACGGCGCAGGCCATGCGCTCCTGAGACTCGGAAATGGCGAGCTCGGTGCCGTCCAGTCCGTCGTACTTCTTGGTCACGGTGTCCAGGTCGACATACAGGCCGTCGGCAAGCTCGCCCACGGCGACCGAGACGCCGCCGGCGCCAAAGTCGTTGCAGCGTTTGATCAGACGGCAGGCGTCGCCGCGGCGGAACAGACGCTGCAGCTTGCGCTCGACCGGGGCGTTGCCCTTCTGGACCTCGGCGCCCGAGGTCTCGATGGACTCGGTATTCTGGGTCTTGGAGGAGCCGGTGGCGCCGCCGATGCCGTCACGGCCGGTGCGGCCGCCCAGCAGGATGATCTTGTCGGTGGGGGCGGGGCACTCGCGACGCACGTGGTTTGCCGGGGTAGCGCCCACGACGGCGCCGACCTCCATGCGCTTGGCCACGTAGCCGGGGTGATAGAGCTCGTTGACCTGACCGGTGGCAAGGCCGATCTGGTTGCCGTAGCTGGAGTAGCCGGCGGCGGCAGTGGTCACGAGCTTGCGCTGCGGCAGCTTGCCCTCGAGCGTCTCGGAAACCGGGACGGTGGGGTCGCCGGCGCCGGTGACGCGCATGGCCTGATACACATAGCTGCGGCCCGAGAGCGGGTCACGAATAGCGCCGCCCACGCAGGTGGCGGCACCGCCGAAGGGCTCGATCTCGGTCGGGTGATTGTGGGTCTCGTTCTTAAAGAGGAACAGCCAGTCCTGGTCCTCGCCGTCGACATCGACCTTCACCTTGACGGTGCAGGCGTTGATCTCCTCGGACTCGTCGACATCGGTCATGACGCCGGTCTTCTTAAGGTACTTGGCGCCGATGGTGCCCATGTCCATGAGACAGACGGGCTTGGCGTCGCGACCGAGCTCGTGGCGCATCTCCATGTAGCGGTCGAAGGCTTGCTGCACCACGGCGTCGTCGATCGTCACGTCGTCCAGGACGGTGCCGAAGGTGGTGTGGCGGCAGTGGTCGGACCAGTAGGTGTCGATCACGCGGATCTCGGTGATGGTGGGGTCGCGGTCCTCATCGCGGAAGTACTGCTGGCAGAAGGCGATGTCCGCCTCGTCCATGGCAAGGCCGCGATCGGCGATAAAGGCGGCAAGGCCGGCCTCGTCGAGCTCACGGAAGCCGTCGAGCACCTCGACGGGCTGGGGCTCGGGGGTCTCCATGTACAGCGTCTCGGGCAGGTCGAGCGAGGCGATGCGCGCCTCGACGGGGTTCACCACGTAGTGCTTGATGGCATCGATGGAGGCCTCGTCCAGAGCGCCCGAGATCATATAGACCTTGGCGGAGCGCACGGCGGGGCGCTCGCCCTGGCTGATGAGTTGCACGCACTCGCTGGCGGAGTCGGCGCGCTGGTCAAACTGGCCAGGCAGGAATTCGACGGCAAAGACGGCGCCATCGCTTGCGGGGAGCTCGTCGTAGGTCACATCGACCTGGGGCTCGCTAAAGACGGTCAGCACGCAGGAGCGGAAAAGCTCCTCGTCGATGCCCTCGACGTCGTAGCGGTTGATGATCCTCAGGGCCTCGATGCCCTTGATGCCGAGGATCTCGGTCAGCTCGCCCTTGAGCTGCTGAGCCTCGACGTCGAACCCGGGTTTCTTCTCCACGTAGATACGAGAGACCATTGGTTCCTGCCTTCCTGATCGGTTGGGCGTACGGTGCGGTATGCGGCAGCGGTCGGTTTGCGGGGCAAGCCTCGCGGTCGCCTTGAGCCGCATACTTTTAAACCTCACTATGATACGACAGCTCGTGGCGCGTTGAGGACGGCGAGGGTGCTACAGTGGAGCGCAAACAAGAGAAAGGCATCACATGGCATTCGTTTCGCTCGCCATCATCGCACTCGTGGCCTTTGCGAGTCCTTTTATCGCCTCGGCGATTCCCGGAAAACCCGTTCCCGAGACGGTCTTTTTGCTCGTGCTCGGCGCGGTACTGGGACCCCATATGCTCGGCGTCATCCATGTAGATGCTGAGGTCTCGCTTGTGTCCGAGCTGGGCCTGGCCTTTTTGTTCCTGCTTGCCGGCTTTGAGATCGACCCCAAGAGCATCACGGGCGTCGAGGGGCGCTACGGCTTGGCGACGTGGGTCGTCACGTTTGGTATCGCCTGGCTTGCCGTGCGCTTTACCCCGTGGTTCTCAGTCAGTCATTTCGACGGTATCGCCGTGACGCTTGCCCTCACTTCGACGGCGCTCGGTACGCTTGTGCCCATCATGCGTGAGCGCTCGCTCACCGGCACGCGCGTGGGCGACTCGATTCTCGCGTATGGCACTTGGGGCGAGCTCGGTCCCGTGCTCGCCATGTCGGTGCTGCTGTCTGCCCGCACTGGCATCCAAACGCTCGTTATCCTTGGCTTGTTTGCGGTGGTTTGCGTGTTGCTGGCCGTGGTCCCGAGCCGCTCCAAGCGCGTCGGCAGCCGCTTCTTTGCATTTGTCGAGGAGCGCGCCGATACCACGTCGCAGACCTTCGTGCGCCTGACGGTGCTCATCCTGGTCACGCTCGTGGCATTCTCGGCTGTCTTTGATCTCGACATCGTGTTGGGTTCTTTTGCCGCCGGCTTTGTCCTGCGCTATATCATCCCCGAGGGCAACCATACGCTCGAGACCAAGCTCGACGGTCTGGCCTACGGTTTTTTGATTCCGGTGTTCTTTACCGTATCGGGCGCAAAGATCGATCTGACGGCCGTGGCGTCGCGCCCGGGTCTGCTCGTGGGCTTTATCGTGGCGTTGTTGATTATTCGTGCCGTGCCCATTCTTATTTCCATGAGCATTTGTCCTGCGACGCGCGATGTGTCGGCGTATGGTCGCATTACCGTGGCCCTGTACTGCACCACGGCGCTGCCGATCATCGTTGCCGTTACGAGCGTTGCCGTCAACGCGGGCGCGCTGTCGCAAGATATTGCGTCGGTCATGGTTGCCGCCGGTGCCATCACGGTGTTCTTGATGCCATTGCTCGCGCAGCTCTTCTACCGCGTGGTGGATGCCGCACCGGTCGCCGCCGTGGCAGAGGTTGCCGAGCATCCATCCGATGCGCTCGACATCTTGCGCGCCCACCACGACCTAGCGAGCTTGCTCGCGCGCGAGCACGAGCTGCTGACCTCGCATGGCCATGGTCGCGTATTCGAGGGCCTGCCTACGCTCGATACGATTGCCGAGCGTCTTTCCGCCGAGGCAGCGAGCGGCCACATCGATGCCCGCATCGTGGACGCGGCGCACCTGCTTGCCGATAAGACCTATGGAGACGAGGTCGACCCGTCCGAGCTGACTCCGCGTGAGCGCCGCCGCCTGGAGCGCGCCAAGCTCGCTGTGCGCGAATACCGCCGCCGCATGCTGGAGCTCTATGCGCGCGAAGAAGCCGAAGACGACGACGGTAAGTAGTCGATACTTTCTCGGGGAAGCCGCGTCCCGCTTTGAAGGCTCGGAACGGGATGTGGTTTCCGAAACGGGGGCCGTTGGGAAACTGTGTCCCGGAATGGGCGCTCAGAGTGGGATGCGGTTTCCGCAAGGAAGTCCTGGGGGAAACCGTGCCCCGTTCTGATCCGAAATACTGGGACATAGTTTCCCTTTCATAACAGGAGAAGGCGCGCTGTCTGCAGTTGATTCAGACGGCGCGCCTTTTTGGTTGAGCTATGTTGAAGCTTGAAGCCAAAGCTTGTGGCTCCTTAGGAGCGGGCGGCTCCGTCGACGGGGAGCACGGCGCCCGTGACATAGGAGGACATGTCGCTCGCCAGGAAAACAAAGGCGTTGGCGACATCCTCGGGCTCGCCCATGCGACCCAGCGGAATGGTGGCGATGATGGGCTTGATGACCTCTTCGGGCAGGTTGGCGACCATGTCGGTCTTAGTCACGCCGGGGGCGACGGCGTTGACGCGGATGCCCATGGGGGCGAGCTCGCGCGAGAGCGACTGGACCATACCGTTGACGGCAAACTTGGACGTGGGGTAACCGACGCCGGAGGGCTGGCCGTACTTGGCGACCATCGAGCTTGTGGTAGTGATGGTGCCGCCGTGGCCGGCCTCGGTCATGATCTTGGCGGCAGCCTGGTGGCCATTAAAGACGGCGACGACGTTAAGGTCCATGACCTTTGCGAACTCCTCGGCCGTGTAGTTAAGGAGCGGCGAGCGCTGGGAGATGCCGGCATTGTTGACGACCGTGTCCAAGCCGCCCATGTCAGCGGCAGCCTGGGTAAAGGCCTCGGTCACGGCTTCGAGCGAGGTGAGATCGCAGGAGCGACCCCAGACCTTGGCGTCGGGATAGGCGGCTGTCAGCTTCTCAACGGCCGTGTCGGCAGTCTCCTGGCGCGAGCCAAAGACGGTGACGGCAGCGCCTTCCTCGATAAAACGGCAGGCGATGGCATAGCCGATACCGCGTGTGCCTCCGGTGATGATTGCTTTCTTGCCCTCGAGCAACATGGTGCTTCCTCTCATCGCGGGCGGACATTCGCAGCACAGCGTAGCGGTAGTCGGAATCGGCCGCGTTTGCATATCGGTGAACGGTAGCCCGCGTTACCGATGAGCGGCTCGCGCAAATGTGCTTTGCCGTTGTGCTTAGGGCAGGTGACAAAAGGGCTCCCATCCCACATCGGACGGGAGCCCTCAAGGCGCGTATTGCTAGGCGAGCGTTGGGCTAGTTCGCCATGACGCCTTCGGTCCAAGCCTCAACGTCCTCGATGCGCAGGACGTTGGCGACCTCGGCCACGCAGCCGACGCTGGCAAGCTCGGCGGCGGCAGCCTGGACGTCCTTCTCGAGCGCGCGGTGCGTCAGGAAGATGACCGAGCAGGCATCGCTGACGCCCGATTTGCCGTCCTCGACCTGGTTGATGAGCGAGATCGAGATGTTGTGCTTGGCAAAGATGTCGACCGTCTCGGACAGGGCGCCCACGCGGTCGGCGACTTTCAGACGCACATAGTACTTGGTCTGGAGCTCGTCCATGGGCTTAAAGGTGAGGTTGTGGCCATAGGGCTCAATCTCGGGCAGCGGAGCCACGCCGCGGCTGATCTGCTCGGAGAGCGACAGGATATCGCCCACGACGGCGCTCGCGGTGGGGAAGGAGCCTGCGCCCGCGCCGTAGAACATGGTCTCGCCCACGGCGTCGCCTACCACGTAGACGGCGTTCATGGCGCCGTTGACCTTGGCAAGCATATGGTCTGCCGGGATGAGCGTGGGATGCACGCGAACGTCGACGCCGGCGTCGGTGTTGCGGGCGATGCCGAGCAGCTTGATGGTGTAGCCGAGCTCGCGGGCCTGGGCAATGTCCTCGGCGCCGATGGTACGGATACCCTGTTGGTAGACATCGTCGGTGGTCACGCGGGTGCCAAAGCCGATGGAAGCGAGGATTGCCGTCTTGCTGGCGGCGTCGAAGCCGTCGACGTCGGCGGACGGGTCGGCCTCGGCATAGCCCTTGGCCTGCGCGTCGGCAAGCACATCGGCGTAATCGGCGCCCTCGGCGTCCATGCGCGACAGGATATAGTTGGTGGTACCGTTGAGAATGCCGGCGATGGTCAGGATCTTGTTGCCCACCAGGTCGTGCTCGAGCGTGCTGACAATGGGGATGCCACCGCCGCAGCTGGCCTCGCACTTAATCTGCACGCCGCACGCGCGCGCCTTCTCGGCGAGCGTCTCGACATGACGGCCCAGCAGGGCCTTGTTGGCAGAGACGACATGCTTGCCGTTCTCGAAGGCGGTGGTGAAGATTTCGGTCGCGGGGTGCTCGCCGCCGATGAGCTCGACGACGATATCGACGGCGGGGTCGGTGACGACGTCGTGCCAGTCGCTCGTAAAGGCCTCGCGCTCAATACCGGCGGCTTCGGCCTGCTCCCGGGCAAGCGCGCAGGCGCGGGTCAGCTTAAGGTCGATGCCGTAGGCTGCCAGGTACTCATCGTGGTGGCTCTTGATCAGACGGGCCACGCCGCCGCCGACGGTTCCCAGACCGATGAGGCCGACGTTCACGGTGCGCAGGGGTTCGCTCATAGATAGCTCCTTCGTGCATCTTATGGATGGATTAACCGCTTAAAGGTTGAGTGCATTCTAGCGTGAACCGAGGGCGCGTGCTCGCCAGGCAACAGGAGTCGCACAAAACGGCACCCCCGAAACGCTGCGGAAACATTGGAAACATGCTCGCTACAAACGGAACTCCGTAACAAACTGTCAACGTTTGCGCCATAAGGTTTGCTCCGTACCGCAAGACGGCCGCGCTGCGGCCAGCGAAAAAAGGGGGACACCATGTTCAACATCAACAGCACGCTCAGCCGTAGGAACTTTCTCGCCGGTGCCGCGGCGCTCGGCAGTGCCGTCGCACTCGCTGGTTGCTCGTCGGGTGGCTCGGACGGCGGCTCCGCCGATGACGGCAAGACCTTCAAGATCGGTGTCATCGGCCCTCTGACCGGCGCCGCGGCAACCTATGGCGTTTCGGCCGAGAAGGGTGCCAAGCTCGCCGCCAAGGATTTCTCGACCAAGGACCTCAAGCTCTCGCTTAAGTCCGAGGATGACGTCGCTGACGGCGAGAAGGCCATCAACGCCTTCAATGCCCTGTGCGACTGGGGCATGCAGGCGCTCGTCGGTCCCGTCACGACTGGTGCCGCCGTCGCCGTCTCGGGCGAGATTGCCGACGATATGCTCATGGTCACGCCCTCGGCCTCGTCTCTCGACGTCACCAAGGACAAAACCACGGTTTTCCAGGTTTGCTTCACCGATCCCACCATGGGCGCCAGCGCCGCAAAGTTCTTGGCCGAGAAGTACGCGGATGCCAAGATCGCCCTGTTCTACAACTCCGGCGATACGTATAGCTCGGGCGTTGCCGACGCTTTTGCCGAGCAGGCCAAGGCCTCCAAGCTCGACATCGTCGATACCGAGACCTTTAAGGACGACTCTTCCACGAGCTTTACCAACCAGCTCACCAAAGCCAAGGAGGCCGGCGCCACGCTCATCTTTGCGCCGATCTACTACACGCCGGCGTCCGTTTTGCTCAAGAACGCCAAGGACATGGGCTACGACATGACCCTCATGGGTACCGATGGCATGGACGGCCTGCTCTCTGTGGAAGGCTTCGATACCTCTCTTGCCGAGGGGGTACTGCTCATGACCCCATTTTCTGCCGACGACGAGAAGAATGCCGACTTCGTCAAGGCCTATAAGGATGCCTACGACGAGACGCCCAACCAGTTTGCCGCCGACGCTTACGATTGCGTCCACGCCATCGCCGAGGCTATCGATAGGGCGGGGATTGACATTTCGGCCGACGGTGCCGACATTGCCGGCGACCTTGCCAAGGCCATGCGCAAGATCAAGATCGAGGGCCTGACGGGCGAGCTGACGTGGAACGACGAGGGCCAAGTCGAAAAGCCCGCTACGGCCTATGTGATTCAGGACGGCAAGTACATCGCCGCCTAAGTGCATATAACGAGACCGGTGGGGCCGTTTTACGCAAGGCAAGGACGCCTGTAACAGAACGGAGGCATTACTTTCACACAATAAAGTGGCTAAACTGCATAAACCTACAGGAATACGCAGAATTATGGATAAATGGGCAAAACAAAAGAAAAGTTGAAATAATCGCCACTTTCCTTAACTAAAGCGTCTAGTATTTTGCGAACGCCGAACACGGCGAAGGATGGCCTGTCGGGTAACCGAAACCCGACGAGATTTGAGAGGAGAGCCGCATGTCGAGCCTCACCGGTAAGTCATTGAACCCTGTTATGAATCGCAGGAGCGTTATCGCGAGCGCAGCAGGTCTGGGGGCGATGTCCATTCTAGCTGGCTGCTCCTCCAACGGCGGCGATAGCGGTTCCGCTTCGGGCGACGCTTCGTTTAAGATCGGCACCATCGGCCCGCTGACCGGCGCCAACGCGTCCTACGGCAAGTCCGTTACCCAGGGTGTCGAGCTTGGCTGCAAGGATTTCTCGACCAAGGAGTTGCCGCTTGCCAGCAAGGCCGAGGATGACCAGGCCGATGGCGAGAAGGCCGTCAACGCCTTCAACACCCTGCTCGACTGGGGCATGCAGGCCCTCGTCGGCCCGACCACCACGGGTGCGTCGGTTGCCGTTGCCGCCGAGTGCGGTAACGACCCCAAGACGTTCATGATCACCCCGTCCGCGTCCTCCGAGGACGTCACCGACGGCAAGGATTGCGTCTTCCAGGTTTGCTTCACCGACCCCAACCAGGGTGTCAACGCTGCCAAGTTCCTGGCGCAGAAGTATGCGGACGAGAAGTTCGTGCTGTTCTATAACTCCGGCGACGCCTATTCTTCGGGCATCGCAGATTCCTTTAAGGCCCAGGCCGCTGAGTCCAAGCTCGAGATTGTTGACGAGGAGACCTTTAAGGACGACTCCGCCACGAGCTTTACCAACCAGCTGACCAAGGCCAAGCAGGCCGGCGCCACCATGATCTTTGCGCCGATCTACTACACGCCGGCGTCCGTCCTGCTCAAGAACGCCAAGGACATGGGCTACGACGTCAAGATGATGGGCTGCGACGGCATGGACGGCATCCTGGGCGTTGAGGGCTTCGATACCTCTCTTGCCGAGGGCCTGCTGCTCATGACCCCGTTCTCCGCCGACGACGAGAAGAACGCCGACTTCGTTAACGCTTACAAGGATAAGTACGGCGATACCCCCGACCAGTTTGCCGCCGACGCCTACGACGGCGTGCACGCGGTGGCCGAGGCCGTCAAGGAGGCCGGTCTTGGTGTCGACGCCGATCCGACCGAGGTCGCCGAGAAGCTGTCCAAGGCTATGCTCAAGATTACCGTTGACGGTCTGACCGGCAAGCTCACCTGGAACGATAAGGGCCAGGTCCAGAAGGAGCCCACGACGTACGTCATCACCGACGGCAAGTACGTACAGGCCTAATTGGCCGCCTTACATAGAGCGGTTTTGATCCCAAGCAGGGGAGGTTTTGGCCTTCCCTGCTTGCTTGGTATCTAGGGACAGTGTAACGTCCCTGTTTCATACATTAACTGGAAACCTATTCGAAAGGGGGATGTGGAACATGACGGTCTTTATCCAATACCTGGTCAACGGCCTGTCCATGGGCAGCGTCTACGCCATCATCGCGTTGGGCTACACCATGGTCTACGGTATCGCCAAGATGCTCAACTTCGCTCACGGCGATGTCATCATGGTCGGTGCCTATGTCTCGTTCTGCGCCACGTCGTATCTCGGCCTCCCGGGCTGGGCATCTGTAGTTCTCTCTTGTGTGGTCTGCACGGTTCTCGGTGTTCTCATTGAGGGTCTGGCCTATAAGCCGCTGCGCCAAGCAGGCCCGCTGGCCGTTCTGATCACGGCCATCGGCGTGTCTTACTTCCTGCAGAACGCCGCGCAGCTTCTGTGGGGCGCCACGCCCAAGAACTTCACTTCGCTCGTCACCTTCCCGGTGCCGGAGTTCTTGGCCAAGTTTAACGTAAGCGCCGTCTCACTCGTCACCATCGTCGCCTGCCTGGTCATCATGGCCGGCCTGATGTTCTTTACAGGTAAGACCAAGATGGGCAAGGCCATGCGCGCCGTGTCCGAGGACAAGGCCGCCGCTCAGCTCATGGGCATCAACGTCAACCGCACCATCTCGATGACGTTTGCCATCGGCTCCGCCCTCGCTGCCATCGCCGGCGTGCTCCTGTGCTCCTACTCGCCGGTCCTGCAGCCCACCACGGGCGCCATGCCTGGCATCAAGGCCTTCGACGCTGCCGTTTTCGGCGGCATCGGCTCCATCCCCGGTGCCTTTGTCGGCGGCATTCTCATCGGCATCATCGAGGCAATGGCGCAGGCTTACATTTCCACGAGCCTTGCCAACTCCATCGTCTTTGGTGTTTTGATCATCGTCCTGCTCGTCAAGCCTGCCGGCCTCTTGGGCAAGTACGTTCCCGAGAAGGTATAGGTGAGCGTTATGAAGTTTCTTAAAGACAGGCAGACGCGTCACGACTTTGTCACGTACACCATGTGCATCGTGGCGTTCGCCATCGTGTTCTTTATGCAGTCTAACCACATGATTCCGCGCATGATTGCCGGTCAGCTGGTTCCCATCACGGCCTATATCGTCATGGCCATCTCCCTTAACCTCGTCGTCGGCATCGCGGGCGACTTGTCGCTGGGCCACGCGGGCTTTATGAGCGTCGGCGCCTATACGGGCATCGTCACCGCCGTCGCGCTGGAGAGTGCCGTTCCGTCCGATCCGATGCGCCTGATCATCAGCATTGTGGTCGGCGCTATCGCCGCTGCCATTCTGGGCTTCCTGATCGGTATCCCGGTTCTTCGCCTGAGCGGCGATTACCTGGCCATCGTGACCTTGGCCTTTGGCGAGATCATCAAAGAGATCGTCACCTGCCTTATCGTGGGCGTCGATTCCCGCGGCCTGCATGTGATCTTTAACATCACGGGCAACTCCACGATTGACGACCTGCACCTGCTCGAGGACGGCACCGCCATCATCAAGGGCGCGCAGGGCGCATCGGGCGTGTCGACCTATTCGACCTTCCTCGCCGGTGCCATCCTGGTCATGGTCGCACTCGTGATCGTGCTCAACCTGGTTCGCAGCCGTACCGGCCGTGCCATTATGGCCGTGCGCGATAACAAGATCGCTGCCGAGTCCGTGGGCATCTCCGTCACCCAGTACCGCATGATCGCCTTCGTGGTTTCCGCTGCCCTCGCCGGCGCTGCCGGAGCCCTGTTCGGCGGTAACTTCTCGCAGCTCTCCGCCACCAAGTTCGACTTCAACACGTCCATCCTCATCCTGGTGTTCGTGGTCCTGGGCGGTCTGGGCAATATGCGCGGTTCCGTTATCGCCGCGGCGCTGCTCACGGTGCTTCCCGAGCTGCTCCGTCAGTTCTCGGACTACCGCATGCTCATCTACGCCATCGTGCTGATCTTGGTCATGATCTTTACCAACAACCCGCAGCTCAAGGCGTTCTTCGGTCGCGTCAAGGACCGCTTTGCTTCCAAGAAGGAGGTGGCAGCCGATGCCCAGTAAATTTGAGTTCAACAAGGGCAAGATGGTCCCGTATCCTTCTGGCGCCATCGTTCCCGACCGCGACCTGGGTCAGCGCCCGGCACTCGAGTGCATCCACCTGGGCATTGAGTTCGGTGGCCTTAAGGCAGTCGACGACTTTAGCCTGACTATCGGCAAGACCGAGATCGCCGGTCTGATCGGCCCCAACGGTGCCGGTAAGACCACGGTCTTCAACCTGCTCACCAAGGTGTATCAGCCCACGCACGGCACCATCCTGCTCGACGGTGAGGACACCTCGGGCAAGTCGGTCTATCAGGTCAACCGCATGGGTATTGCCCGTACATTCCAGAACATTCGCCTGTTCAACACCATGACGGTGGAGGACAACGTCAAGGTCGGTCTGCACAATCAGGAGCGCTACTCCGGTTTTGAGGGCGTGCTGCGCCTGCCGACGTACTGGAAGCACGAGAAGGCTGCTCACGAACGCGCCATGGAGCTGCTGTCCATCTTTGATATGGAGCATCTGGCAAACGAGCAGGCCGGATCGCTGCCTTACGGCGCTCAGCGTCGTCTGGAGATCGTCCGCGCGCTTGCCACCAACCCCAAACTGCTGCTGCTCGACGAGCCTGCCGCAGGCATGAACCCGTCCGAGACCGCCGAGCTCATGGAGAACATCGTTAAGATTCGCGACACCTTTGGTATCGCCATCATGCTTATTGAGCACGACATGTCGCTCGTCATGAATATTTGCGAGGGTATCTGCGTGCTTAACTTTGGCAAGGTCATCGCCAAGGGCACGGCCGAGGAAATCCAGAACAACGATGCCGTTATCGAGGCGTATCTGGGCAAGCAGAATAAGGGGGAGAACTAAATGGCAGAGCCGATGCTTTCCGTCTACAACATCAACGTCTGGTACGGCGCCATCCACGCCATCAAGGACATCTCCTTTAACGTCAACGAGGGCGAGATCGTGGCCCTGATCGGTGCGAACGGTGCCGGCAAGTCCACAACGCTCAAGACCGTTTCGGGCCTGCTTCGCTCCAAGACCGGTTCCATCAAGTTTATGGGCGAGGACATTACCCATACGCCCGCTGATAAGCTGGTTGGTAAGGGCCTGGCTCAGGTTCCCGAGGGTCGTCGCGCCTTTTTGCAGATGACGGTTGAGGAGAACCTGGAGATGGGCGCCTATACGCAGCCCAAGTCCACGGTGGCTCCGGGCCTGGAGCGCGTCTACGAGCAGTTCCCGCGCCTGAAGGAACGTCGTCGCCAGGTCGCCGGCACCCTTTCAGGCGGCGAGCAGCAGATGCTCGTTATGGGGCGCGCCCTTATGAGTAACCCCAAACTGCTTATGCTCGACGAACCTTCCATGGGTCTGGCACCGATTCTGATCGAACAGATCTTCCAGATTGTCGAGGACCTGCACAAGGCCGGCACCACGGTGCTTCTGGTCGAGCAAAACGCGCAGATGGCGCTTTCCATCGCCACACGCGGTTACGTGCTCGAGACCGGCAAGATCACCATGACCGGCACCGGCCAAGAGCTCCTGCACGACGACAACGTCCGCAAGGCCTACCTCGGAGGCTAACCCACCTAACAAAAGGGGCGCTGACTATCTCAGTCAGCGCCCCTTTTTAGTTGCGGTGAAATAGGGACTGAATACGGGCTCCAGAGGCCAAATGAGTCCCTATTCCACCGCAACTTCATGGGGATGTGTGACAATGCCCGTCGGAAAACATCTGCTGTCTTTGGGGGTCTATCTATGCTGTACGAGTTTTGTGCCGAGAACTTTGAGCGGGTGCCGGCGGCTATCGATGCCGGTGCAAGGCGTATTGAACTGTGCGACAACCTTGCCGTCGGTGGCACTACACCCTCGGCCGGTGTTATCAGCGCTACAGTCAGCTATGCTCACGAGCATGACGCGCGAGTGATGTGCATGATTCGCCCGCGTGGCGGTGACTTTCATTACAACCAAGACGAGCTGCGCATGATGGAGATGGACCTGGGCCTTGCCGTAAGCGCCGGCGTTGACGGCTTGGTCTTTGGCAGCTGCAAGCCCTGCGCTGGCGGATGGGCGCTCGACGAGCTTACGTTGGGCGCTCTCGTGATGGCCGCGGGCTGCGCGACCGAGGAATGCAAGCGTGAGCCCATCGACATCACCTTCCACATGGCGTTTGATCAGCTCTCGCCCGAGGCTCAGCTCGACGCGATTGACACACTTGCCGACTGCGGCATCACACGCATCCTGACGCATGGTGGCGCTGCCGGTACGCCGATCGAGGACAACTTCGAAAACCTGGCCCGCTTGATCGAGTATGCGGGCGACCGCCTGACCATCCTTCCCGGCGGCGGCATTTCCACGGCCAACCGCGATACCGTGGCGGCGGCATTGGGCGTCTCCGAGCTCCATGGCACCAAGATCGTGCCGCTGGAGGCGTAACCCGTGGCGCTGGTATTTGACGTTCAGCAGGCGAGCGGCAAGCCCGACGACAACCGGCGCCCTGGCACCGCGTGCCCCTTTTGCGATACCGAGGGACTCGCCAATATCATCCGGCGCGACGGCGACTGCATCTGGCTCGAGAATAAGTTCAAAACCCTGCGCGCCACCCGTCAAACCGTGCTGATCGAGTCAGCCGATCACGATGCCGACCTGGCGACCTATGAGCCAGATGAACTCCACCATGTGATGAGGTTTGCCCTGGATTGCTGGCAGCAGATGATCGATTCACAGCAGTATCGAAGCGTGCTCATGTACAAGAACAAGGGTCCTCTCTCGGGCGGTAGTCTCGTTCATCCGCACATGCAGATTGTGGGTTTGGAGCAGGAAGACGGCTATGCTTCGTTGACTTCCGCCAATTTCGAAGGCATCAATGTCTGGCAACAGGGGAGAATCGCGGCCAACATCTCAACCGAACCGATCATGGGGTTCTTTGAGGTCAACGTTTCAGCCCCGCAGGGAATTGCCGCCAGCGATGACACAAGAGACCAAGCCGAGGCAGATCTCTTCGCCGATGCGATCCAGGTGGCTCTGCGCTATATCCTGAACGAGCACCACGGTGGTCGCGCAGAGTCGTACAACTTGTTCTTCTATCACCTGGGCGGTCGGACCATTGCCAAGGCGCTGCCGCGTTGGGTGGTTTCGCCCTACTTTGTCGGTTATCGTTTGGCCCAGGTCAATGCCGAGACAACGCTCGATATCGATGCTGAGCGCTTGCGTGCGCATCTGGAAACGCTCGTATAGCAAGATTAACACCCGTGTAATGCGGACAGTCTAGCGCGCCATGGCGTCGCGGCCGGCCTCGACACGCTTGCGCTGGGCGGCGCGCTCCTCGTCGGTCAGACGCTCAAAGAGATGCCCGATAAACGAGGCGAGTATCTGCTGAAACAGCGTTCCGCACATGACGGGAAACACGACTTCGCCTGGAAAGTACTGTGTGGCGATGACGGCGCCCGAAGAGATGTTACGCATGCCGCAGGTAAAGCACATGGTAGTCGTCTCGCTATATGGCAGATGCAGCGCACGGGCGACCAGAAAACCAACGACAAAGCCGCTGATGGCGAAGGTCAAAATAAAGAGGGCGACTTCCAGACGCATCGCGTTCATGTGCAGGACGTACTCGCTCATGGCGGTGGAGTTGGAGGCGATAATGCCCATCATCATGAACTTGCAGGCGGGCGAGAGCGCGGGGGAGAGCTTCTCGTGTCCCCATCCACGTGTGAGCTCGTTGATCACGATGCCGAGCACGGCGGGGATGGCGATCATAAAGGCCATGTCCTGCATCATGCTCAGCACATCGATCGAGACGGTGGCACCCAGCAAGAGCTTCAGCGTGAGCGGAATCGTCACAGGCGAGATAACCGAGGACGTCAGGATGATGGTGAGCGCGAGCGGGCCGTTGCCGCCGAACATGCTAATCCACATAAAGGCAGTGACCGCCACGGGTACGCTGTACTCGAGCACGATGCCGCAGACAAGGTTGGGATTGGAGCCAAAGAACAGCGATCCCATGGCATAGGCTGCTATGGGAATAAGCACCGCCGAGACGAGCAGCGCCAAAATCAGGTGCAGGGGACGGCGGAACACCTCAGCGACCTGGTGGAAGGTGTTGCTGAGCGCACCTTGGAACGTCATAAAGGCGAAGAGGGCGGGAACGATGGGCTTGAGTACGCCGATCTGCTGGGGAAAGAGCACGCCGAGCGTTACGCAAATCGGAACGATGACCTGCATGTGCCCCGCGAGGAACTTTCCCAGTCCAACCCATTGCTTCATATGCCCCGTGACTCCCTTTATCCGCGAACTCGTTTGAATGGATATGCTAGACGCTCGCATGAGTCCATGCGTCAGAAACGCTCGATTATTTCGAGGCTATTACCGTCATCGTTTACCGAAACCACGGCGTGCTGCGAGGTTCTGCGTCCGTGCCGCACGGTATAATAAATCCGTTCAACAGATCTGCCTGCCGAAGCGGGCATACACAGAGGACTCATCGCTATGAACCGTGAGAGGTATCGCGGCGACCTGCCCCTATCGGGGGTGGGCGCCTATGTCATCGCTTAAGACGACGCATCGCTGGGCGGTCGCTCAGCAAAATCCCGAGCTCGAAAAGGAGCTTTCGGCTGGTCTGGGCATACCCGGGCTGGTGGCACGCATTATGGTTGCGCACGGCATTGCCTCGATTGAGGAAGGACAGCTATTTTTGACGCCTTCGCTCGACCGTGATTGGGCCGATCCGCTCGTCATTCCGGGCATGTCGGTTGTTGCCGATCGTGTCGAGCGCGCCATTCGCAACCACGAACGCATCGCCGTCTTTGGCGATTTTGACGTCGACGGCATTACGTCGACTTGTCTGTTGACCGAGGCGCTACGTTCGTTTGGCGCCAACGTCACGCCGTTTATCCCGCATCGCTTTGACGAGGGCTACGGTCTTTCGCGTGCAGCGCTCGACCGCGTCAACGAGCTCGCTCGCCCCCAGTTGATCGTGACCGTCGATAACGGCATTGCCGCCAAGGAAGAGGTTTCCTATCTGGAGAGCCTGGGAATCGATCTGGTGGTTACGGACCATCACGAGCCCTCCGACCAGGTGCCGCAGGGCGTGCCCCTGACCGACCCCAAGCTCGAGGACGAGGGTCCCTCGCGCGAGCTTGCCGGTGCCGGTGTGGCGCTCAAGCTGGTGCAGGTCCTGGGCGAGCGTTTGGGCAAGCCGTTGTATTGGCGTTCGCTGATCGAGGTCGCGGCGCTGGGCACCGTGTCCGACATGATGCCGCTCACGCCCGAGAATCGCGCACTGGTCGCCGAGGGCATCCAACAGATGCGCGTGACGGCCCGTCCCGGCTATATCGCGCTTGCCGCACTTGCCAAGGCCGACCTTTCTACCATTACGGCCGACGGCCTGTCGTTTTCGCTCATCCCTCGTCTGAATGCTGCCGGCCGCATGGCTGATCCCAAGCTGGCGCTCGACCTGCTGCTTGCCCGCGATCCTATCGAGGCAAGTGCACTGGCAGCCGAGCTCGAGGAAATCAACCGTCAGCGCCGCGAGATCGAGGCGGAGCTCACACGCGACGCCATGGCAAAGGTCGAGGAGACTTATGACGGCGGGCGCGCGATTGTCGTGGGCGGCGAAGGTTGGCACGAGGGCGTCAAGGGCATCGTGGCGAGCCGCCTGACCAACCGTTATCACGTGCCGGCGCTGCTCTTCTCGATTGAGGACGGCGTTGCGCGCGGATCGGGTCGCTCGGTGGGCAAGGTCAACCTGTTCGACGCCGTCGAGCGTTGTTCCGACCTGCTGATTCGTCGCGGCGGACATGCCGGTGCGGTGGGTGTGACCATCGAGGCATCCAAGCTCGATGAGTTCCGCCGCCGCCTTTCCGCCGTGCTATCGGAGCTTCCCGCCGAGGACTTTGAAGACACCGACGAGGTCGCCGCCGCCGTCGACCTTTCCGAGCTGAATATCGAGACTATCGAGCAGATTTCTCGTCTTGAGCCGTTTGGCCAGGGCAATAAGGTGCCGCTTCTGGCTGCCGAGGGCGTGACGATGTGCGATCGCGCCGTGGTGGGCAAAACCGGCGAGCACATGCGCTTTGTGGCGACCGATGGCGCCGCGAGTGTGCCGGCCATCATGTTCCGCGTGCCGCAGATCGATAGGCTCATCAATTGCGACAGCGCCGTCGACTTGGTGTTCGAGGCCGTGGCCGAGCATTGGCAGGGCCGCGTGAAGCCCAAGCTCATGATCAAAGATGTCTTGGTGCGCGATACCGCGGCGTCCAATATCGACGATCCGGCATGCGAGCTTCGCCGCGGCGTGCAGCCGGCGGATTCTGGCCTGCGCCTGGAGTCGCGTAAACGCGAGACGCTCGCCCAGCTTTCTTATACCGAGCTCACGCGCTCGCTTATCCATAGCTTTATCGGCTCGAACCAGCCACATCGCGCGCAGGTCGAGGCACTCGACGCGCTCGCCGACCACCAGAGCGTTTTGGCCGTTATGGGGACGGGACGTGGTAAGTCGCTCATCTTCCATGTGCACGCCGCGCGCGAGGCGGTCCTTCGAGGGCGTGCGAGCATCTTTGTCTATCCGCTGCGCGCACTCGTTGCCGACCAGGCCTATCATCTTTCATCGACGATGGCTGCGCTCGGGATTGGCGTGGGCGTGTTGACCGGCGAGACCGTGGAAGCAGCGCGCGATGACGTGTTTGCCGGCCTGGCTTCGGGCCGCACTGGCATCGTACTCACGACGCCTGAGTTCCTGTCTATTCACCGCGACCGCTTTGCGCGCTCGGGGCGTATCGGATTTGTCGTTATTGACGAGGCGCACCATGCCGGTCTTGCCAAGGGCGGCGACCGAAGCGCATACCTCGACATGCCCGATATCCTCAAGGCCCTGGGCGACCCGGTCGTTATGGCTGCGACGGCCACCGCAACGGCTCCGGTTGTGGCCGAGCTCGCCCGCGTGCTGCCGATTACCCGTACGGTGGTCGACGAGACCGTGCGTGAGAACTTGCGGCTCGAGGACGACCGCGATCTTGCGAGCCGCGAAAACCGCCTGGTGTCCATCGTCGCGACGGGGGAGAAGACCGTCATCTACGTCAACTCGCGTGATCAGTCCGTGGCGCTTGCCAAGACGCTACGCAAACGCGTTCCCGACTACGCGTCGCATATCGCCTTTTACAACGCGGGCCTTACGCGCACCGACCGCCATCGCGTAGAGGAGGCGTTTCGTGACGGATGCCTCAGCTGCATCGTCTCGACCTCTGCCTTTGGCGAGGGCGTCAACCTTCCCGATATTCGCCATGTCGTGCTCTATCACATGCCGTTTGGCGCGATTGAGTTTAACCAGATGAGTGGCCGCGCCGGTCGCGATGGACAGCCCGCCGTGATTCACCTGCTCTATTCGTCGCGCGACGCCCGCATTAACGAGCGCCTACTCGACTGCTATGCGCCTGAGCGCGACGAGCTCGTCACGCTCTATCGCGCGCTGCAAACCATGTGGCGCTCCAACCGCGGCAAGACCGGGGACGATTCCTTTAGCGCGAGCGATATCGACATCGCGCAGATGTGCCTTGCCATCGATGCTCGCACGCCGGTCGACGAGCGCTCGGTGGAAAGTGGCCTGGGAATCTTCGAAGAGCTTGGCTTCTGTCGCGTTTCGGGGTTTGACGACACCCGTCGCATCGCGATGGCCGAAAACCCCGGCCGTGTGCAATTGAGCAGGTCAATTCGCTATTTGGAGGGCTTGCGTTCGCGCATGGAGTTCTCGGCTTTCCGGAGTTGGGCGCTCGATTCGTGCGCTTCTGATATGCTAGCCAAAGTTAACCGCCCGATCGTACCGCGGGCCTAGGGGAAGGGGACCTCGATGGATGCCGCAGCCCGTACCGCCCATGATTCCGCCCTCCAGCCGTTCTCGGAGATGGAGCACTATAAGCATGCCGATGAGCTGCCGCCCGAGATTATGGCGGACAGCTACGACAAGCTGGAGCGCCTGTGCCTCAAATATATGAATGAGGACGACTTTTCTAAGGTGGAGCAGGCCTATTGCTTTGCTGCCGAGAAGCACTGCAACCAAAAGCGCCGCTCGGGTGAGATGTACATCAACCATCCCGTCGAGGTGGCCATCATTTTGGCCGATCTCAAGATGGACTGCGATGTGGTGTGCGCCGCGCTGCTGCACGATACCGTCGAGGACACCGAGACCTCGCTTGCCGATGTTTCCGGCCTGTTTGGCGATACGGTGGCCGAGCTCGTCGATGGCGTGACCAAGCTCACCAACATCGAAGTCGACAGCATGGACGAGAAACAGGCGCTCACGCTGCGAAAGATGTTCCTCGCCATGTCCAAGGACATCCGCGTCATCATCGTTAAGCTTGCCGACCGTCTGCACAACATGCGCACCCTTGCGGCCCTGCGTGAGGACCGTCGCCTGTTTAAGGCCCGCGAGACCATGGACGTGTATGCGCCCCTGGCCGACCGTCTGGGCATGAGCTCCATTAAATGGGAACTCGAGGACCTGTCCTTCTTCTACCTTGAACCCGACGCCTACCAGCGCATCGCACGCATGGTGGCGGAGTCGCGCGAGGTCCGTGAGCGCTATCTGGCCGAGACCATCAAGACACTCACCGACGAGCTCAACCGCATTGGCCTGGAGGACTTCCAGATCAACGGCCGTTCCAAGCACTATTGGTCCATCTACCAAAAGATGAAGCGCAAGGGCAAGGAATTTTCCGAGATCTACGACCTGGTGGCACTGCGCGTCATCACGCATTCGGTGCGCGATTGCTACTCCACGCTCGGTGCGGTGCATACGCTGTGGCACCCCATGCCCGGGCGCTTTAAAGACTATATCGCCATGCCCAAGGTCAATAACTACCAGTCGCTCCACACGACGGTTATCGGCCCCACGGCTCGTCCGCTCGAGATTCAGATTCGAACCTATGAGATGCATGAGCAGGCCGAGTACGGCATTGCCGCCCACTGGCTATATAAGAAGTCGGGCGGTTCGTCTGCGTCTAAGACCAATGATGCCCAGCGTCTGGACGACCAGATTAACTGGCTCAAACATTCGCTCGATTGGGCTGCGTCTGACGAGATCACCGATGCCAAGGAATACCTACATTCGCTGAAGGTCGACCTCTTCGATCAGGAGATCTTCGTCTTTACGCCCAAGGGCGAGGTCATGGCGCTTCGTGCCGGCTCCACGCCGCTCGACTTTGCCTACGCCGTTCACACCGAGGTGGGAAACCACTGCGTCGGCGCTAAGATCAACGGTGCGGTGGCCCCGCTCACGCACGAGATCAAGACGGGCGACCGCGTTGAAATCCTGACCAACAAGAGTTCCAAGCCGTCGCGTGATTGGCTCAAGATCGTTAAGACGCCTTCCGCCAAGTCAAAGATCCGCCGCTATTTTGCCGCCGCGACCAAGGACGACGACGCTGCCGCCGGTCGCGATATACTGGCCAAGGACCTGCGCAAGCGTGGCTATGGCATTTCTACACCGCGTTCGACGCGTGCGCTCAACGCCGTGGCGGAGCAGTTTAACTACAAGCAGCTCGAGGACCTGTTTGCCGCCGTCGGCGCCGGCAAAGTTGCCCCGCGCGCTGTGGGTAACAAGGTCGAGCAGATTTTGGACCCCAAGCCCGAGGAGCAGCTCACCAAGGCCGATGCTATCGCCGAGGTCGTGAAGCAGCCGGCCCGAGGCTCCAACCGCAAGCCGCAAAAGCGCGGCAAGAGCGCCGGCAACGGCATTATCGTCAAGGGCGAGAGCAACAGCGGCCTGCTGGTTCGTCTGGCCCATTGCTGCAATCCCGTGACGGGCGACGACATCGTCGGCTTCATCACGCGCGGTCGTGGCGTTTCGGTGCATCGCGCCAACTGCCCCAACGTCAAGGGTCTTATGGAGCATCCCGAGCGCATGATCGATGTGGAGTGGGACGGTGCTGCCGACACTCTCTTCCAGGTCGAGATCGTGGTCGAGTGCCTGGACCGCATGGGCCTGCTCAAGGATGTCACCATTGCCATTGGCGATGCGGGCGGCAATATCCTTTCTGCCGCTACGTCGACCAACCGCGAGGGTATTGCAACCCTGCGCTTTATGGTCGAGATCTCGGACGCGAGTGGTCTGGATCCGCTGCTGGCCTCTATCAGCAGCGTTGACTCCGTCTACGACGCGCGCCGCCTGATGCCCGGCGAGGGTGGAGCCCAGCTTAAGCGCCGCGTTTAGTCGCGACGAACGTGCCACATTATTGATATTCGCTACACTCGAGGCATCGTTTGATGCCTCGAATTCTATAGAGAGGAGAGGGACATGGGTGCTGTGTCCTTGGATGTAACTCCCAAGGGATCGGTCGAGATCGAGACGCTCGTAAACGGTCCCATTCAGACCAATAGCTATGCAGTTATTTCGAACAATGAGTGCGTGATCATCGACCCTGCGTGGGAAGGCGAGCGCTTGGTGGAGCATGTTCGAGCCGAGCATCCCGGCGTACGCGTGTTTGGCGCCGTATGCACTCATGGCCATGCCGATCATGTTGGTGGTGTTGCCGGCGTGCGAACCACCGTTGGCGAGGGCTGCCAGTATGAGCTGTGTACTAAGGATGTGGCGGTGCCGCATACGAACATCGAGGAACAGCGAGCTATGTGGTGCATTGAGACGCCCGATCCCGGGGAGCCGACGCGCCTGCTCGCCGAGGGCGATACCATTGAGGTGGGCAATATCTGCCTGCAGGTGATCGAGACGCCAGGGCATACGCCGGGCGGGATTGTCTTGTTTGCTGCCGCTGAGCAGGGGAACATTGCCTTTGTGGGCGACACCCTGTTCCCGGGTGGGCACGGCCGCACCGATCTTTCTGGAGGAGACGAGACGGCGATTCTTCGCTCGCTCTCCAAGCTCGCCCGGCTTCTCCCGCCCGATACCGTTTGCCTAACCGGCCATGGCGATTCGACCACCATGGCACGCGAACTCATGCAGAACCCTTTCATGTAGGTGTAGCTTTATCGTCAGCTTCTGAAGCACGAGAAGCGTCCAAACGTCAAGCTATTTTTCCCCAACGGGTCGATTCCGTAGGGCAAACGGTCAAAAAAAGTCTGTTTGGACGATATTCGTGAACAAACGAACGTTTATGCTCGGGTGCGCCGTGGTAAAATCTCAGGCGTTATCGGAGCAACCTTACAGGAGGTTTCTTTTATGCTCGTCAACGCAGCAGACATGCTCAAGAAGGCCGAGGCCGGCAAGTACGGTCTCGGTGCCTTCAACACCAACAACCTCGAGTGGACCCTGGCTATTCTCCAGGCCGCCGAGGAGGCCAAGTCTCCGCTGATCCTTCAGTGCACCGCTGGTGCCGCTAAGTGGATGGGCGGTTTCAAGGTCTGCGCCGACATGGTCAAGGCTGCCGTCGAGGCCACGGGCGTTACCGTTCCCGTCGCCCTTCACCTCGATCACGGTTCTTACGAGGACTGCTTCAAGTGCATCGAGGCCGGCTTCACGTCCATCATGTATGACGGCTCTCACGAGGAGACCTTCCAGCTTAACCTCGACCGTACCAAGGAGCTCGTTGAGCTTGCCCACTCCAAGGGCATGTCCATCGAGGCCGAGGTCGGCGGCATCGGCGGCACCGAGGACGGCGTGACCTCCAGCGGCGAGCTCGCTGATCCTGCTGAGTGCAAGCAGATTGCTGACCTGGGCGTCGACTTCCTCGCCTGCGGCATCGGCAACATCCACGGCGTGTATCCCGCCGACTGGGCCGGCCTTTCCTTCGAGCGTCTGGGCGAGATCAAGGCTCAGACTGGCGACCTGCCCCTCGTCCTGCACGGTGGTACCGGCATCCCCGAGGATCAGATCAAGAAGGCCATCTCCCTGGGCATCTCCAAGATCAACGTCAACACCGACCTGCAGCTCGTCTTCGCCAAGGGCGTCCGCGAGTACATCGAGGCTGGCAAGGATCAGCAGGGTAAGGGCTTTGACCCCCGCAAGCTCCTCAAGCCTGGTCGCGACAACATCGTTGCCCGCACCAAGGAGCTCATGGAGGAGTTTGGTTCCGTCAACAAGGCGTAAGTAGCGGTTTAACTTTTCCGTCGGAGGCCCCGTTCACCCTATGCTTTTCCCTTGCGCTCACCTGGCTTTGCCAGAAGTCGCGCAATGGGAAAAGCTCCGGGTGAACGGGGCTTCCTTCGTTAACTCGCTACAGGGTTACTGGGCTGAATTCATTTTTTGACTACCGCTCGGCGGTGTTGATGGCTCCCTTGTTGGGGCTTTCTTTTTTATCTCGCTACAATGGACTTCAAGAGTTCTAATGACTTGGAGTTTGGCATGGCTGTTATTAATGTGCTGCCTTCGGATGGGAAGGTTATTGACGAGGGGCCGGTTGGTTGCTCTGTTGATGTTTGCAATGATGACTTCTGTTTTCTAGATATTGGCTTGCCACCCGAGATCCTGCGTTTAAAGGACGCGGGGTATCTTTCGCAGGCTATTGAGGCTTGCGACCGCCTACTTGCCCAAGATCCCGATTCCTCGCTTGCTGCCTGCGTTCGTGCCGAGCGGTATCGCATGCTCGAGACGCCGCTTCATTTTTCGGTGCCGCGTGATCGAGCCATTGCGATGATTCGCGAGGAGTGGCCAGGGTTTACCGAAGAGCAGTTTGACGACCTGATTGATCGCAAGCGTATTGACTGGCGCTTTATCGATGGTGAGCTATTCGTTCTCGATAACTTCCTCAATTCGCTTCGCGTGTATCCCAAAGAGGTCCCCGGCATGCGTCCTGATCCTGCGGACGGAATTGCACTGCGCAACCAGATGCTCAAGGAGATGGAATCGCAGAATGGGCTGTCTCGCGTCATTACTCTTAAGGCGTCCGTGTCTGTTCCCGGTGCTCTTGAGGGGGAGGCCGTTCGCGCGTGGCTTCCCGTTGCTGCCGCCTGCCGTCAACAGTCTCAGGTCGAAGTTCTCGATATGACGCCGGAGGGGCATGTTGCCCCCGAGGATGCGCCGGCACGCACCGCTTCATGGTGTTCTTCGACCGAGCGCTCGTTCTCGGTAACCTATCGTTATCACATTAATGTTGCCTTCTGCGACATTTATGGAGGTGCGCTGCCCGAACGCCCGTGCATGGACACGCCGCTGCCCGAGGACACTTCCGAGGACCGTCCGCACATTGCGTTTACGCCGTACCTGCGACAGTTGACGGAGCGTGTTATTGACGGGCTCGAGGATCCGCTCGACCGTGCTCGCGCCATCTATGATTATCTGACGCAACATATCGACTATCGCTATCAGCCACCATATCTGCTTTTGGGTTCCATCGCCGATGACTGTGCACACTCGCTCCGCGGCGATTGCGGCGTTATGGCGCTCACGTTTATCACCATGTGCCGCATCGCGGGCGTGCCTGCCCGTTGGCAGAGCGGCCTGTATGTCGCGCCCGATTCGGTGGGGCCACACGACTGGGCCGAGTTCTACACACCTCGGACCGGTTGGCTTAACGCCGATATTTCGTTTGGTTCCTCTGCGCGCAGAATGGGGGAGGAGTGGCGTCGCCAGCATTACTTTGGCAACCTCGATCCGTGGCGCATGGTGGCAAACTCCCAGTTCCAAGCGGACTTATTCCCTGTATCTGATGGCATGCGTGAGGATCCCTATGACAACCAGATGGGCGAGGCCTCGGTTGACGGACGTGGATGCCGTCAGCGGGAGATGTTGCGTAAGATTGAGCTTATCGAAATGCTTGAAGTTCCATTTTCGGACTAATCAACAGAAAGCTGTGATAAACTAACTCACGCATTACGTGCCCGAGTGGCGGAATTGGCAGACGCAGTGGACTCAAAATCCACCGTTGGCAACAACGTGCGAGTTCGAGTCTCGCCTCGGGCACCATACATGCAAGTGAGCGTCAAGGGGGTCAAGGCCCCCTTTTTCGTGCCGAACTCGCGTGAGCGCGCGGAGCGTTAGGCAAACAGGCCAGCGGCCTGTTTGTAGCGGAGCGTGGCGAGGGCGCCGTGTGTCCGAAGCCCGGGGCTTCGCGAAGCGAAGGCCCTTCGAGTCTCGCCTCGGGCACCATACATGCGCCTGCGCTTCAAGGGGGTCAAGGCCCCTTTTTCGTGTACGTAATGTGATAACGCACGGTACGTGTTATTATCTCCGAGGCGTTGTTCTCACAATGCCCTAAAGAGGAACCCGAGGGTTCCCACCTTTTGGCGCCAACGAGCAGCTGACTGGTCATACAACTTAGAGTCTCTTCCTCATGCCGAGGATGTCTATGTGTACGACCTGGTTGCAAAGAAGCGCCGGGTTATTTTTTTATGAATGGAGGTAGGGAAAATAGCTAAGTCTGATGACACCCGCATCAACGACGAGATTACTGCATCTTCGTGCCGTTTGATTGGCGTCGATGGCTCTCAGCTCGGCCTGTTCGCCGTCCGCGATGCTCAGCGTGTCGCCGACGATCAGGGTCTCGACCTGGTCGAGATCGCTCCCAACGCGGAGCCGCCGGTCTGCAAGGTCATGGACTACGGTAAGTTCAAGTACCAGCAGGCCATGAAGGCCAAGGCTGCTCGTAAGAACCAGTCCAAGGTCGAGGTCAAGGAAATGAAGTTCCGACCCAAGATTGACGTTGGCGACTACGAGACCAAGAAGGGCCACGTTCTGCGTTTCCTCAAGAAGGGCGCACGCGTTAAGATTACCATCATGTTCCGCGGCCGTGAGATGGCTCACCCGGAGCAGGGTCTTAACGTTCTCGAGCGTCTCGCCGAGGATCTCAAGCCTTACGCTACGGTCGAGTCCAAGCCTAAGATGGAAGGCCGTAACATGCTTATGCTGCTCGCCCCGATTAAGGGCGCCTTTGATGAGGATAAAGCGGCAAGCGATACTAAGTAACTAGTGTTCTGTAACCGATTAAGGAGTATTTCATGCCTAAGATGAAGTCCCACAGCGGCACCAAGAAGCGTTTCCGCAAGACTGGTACCGGCAAGCTTATGCGCGCCAAGGCTTTCAAGAGCCATATCCTGAGCAAGAAGTCCACCAAGCGTAAGCGTGGCTTCCGTCAGGAGACCGAGATCGCCGCTGCCGACCGCAAGGTCATCAAGTCGCGTCTCGCCTAAGTTCGCGTTCCCGTTTTTCGTTTAACCGTCTAGGAGTTGATAGAACATGGCACGTATTAAGCGCGCTGTTGCCGCCAAGAAGAAGCGCCGTACCGTTATGCACCGTGCGAAGGGTTACTACGGTGCCGCTTCGCGTACTTACAAGCATGCTAAAGAGCAGGTCCAGCACTCCCTGCAGTATCAGTATCGTGATCGCCGCAACAAGAAGCGCGAGATCCGCTCTCTCTGGATCACCCGTATCAACGCTGCCGCTCGCCTGAACGACATCTCTTACTCTCAGTTCATGCACGGCCTGAAGGTTGCCGGTATCGAGCTCGACCGCAAGGTCCTGGCTCAGATGGCTTACGAGGACATCGAGTCCTTCAACGAGCTGGCTGCCATCGCCAAGAAGGCTCTCGAGGCCTAATTGATTCTCTTGAATCGCTAGGGGAGTGTCGCGTTGTGCGCGGCGCTCCCTCTTTTTATCTACAGCGCTGGTTTATATAGCAAAAGCGCGGGTAGATAGACACTTACAGGTGACCGATCTTTATATATCTCTTAACCGAAGGGTCATCATCTGATACGTGCAGTATTTCTGCACCAGCCTTTCTATTACTTATATAGAAAGCGATGTATTGTGTAGGACTTGTGAAGAGTGGAATTGACGTCCCACATCGCTTCGCGGTCTGGCAATATATCTCCTTGCCGCGCGGCCCGGTCGGACCGGATGAGCCGC
>DXZU01000021.1 GCA_019419525.1 Collinsella sp. | reverse complement strand
CGCAACGCGTTGCGCTGAGTCCTGAGGCTGTTGCAATGAAAATGAGAATCAAGGCTTGCGGCCGACAGATGTATTTGCGGGTACAGGCCAAGTCGCAGTCGCGCGTCGAGGGATTATACTGAGAGAAACATAAAGAATCGGCGCTTTTGTTGCGCGCCGCAGCATGCTAGAGGTGTATATGGCTGAGAAACTCATTCCGTTGGAGGACGCGCAGGCGATCGTCTTGTCGCACGTGAATCGCACCGAAGTCGTCGAGATTCCCGTGTGGCAGGCCGCCGGTCTTCCCTTGGCAGAGGATGCGGTGGCCGATATCGACATCTCGCCGTTTGCCAACAGCGCTATGGACGGATATGCCGTGCGCTCGGCGGACTTGGCACAGGCATCTGGCGAGGCGCCGGTGACGCTCGACGTTATCGGACACGAGGCTGCGGGCCATGTGTTTGAGGGCGTGGTCGGCGTGGGCGAGACGGTCCGCATCATGACGGGCGCGCCGGTACCCGAAGGTGCCGATGCCGTGGTGAAGTATGAGATCGTCGATGTGCTCGTCGGTGACGGCAACGAGGGTTCGCGTGTGAGGTTCTCGGCGCCTGCCAAGGTAGGGGAGAACGTTCGCTCTGCCGCCGAGGAGGCCCATGCCGGCGATGTTGTGATGCACGCCGGCGAGGTCGTGGCTCCGGCGGGCGCCGGCTTGTTGGCGAGCGCCGGGTATGCGAGCATGAAGGTGCATGCCGCGCCGCGTGTGGGCATTATCTCGCTGGGCACGGAGCTGGTCGCGCCGGGTGAGCTGCCGGCGCGCGGGCAGATTCGCGACTCCAACTCGTCGGCGTTGATGGCCGAAGCGCTCGATGCAGGAGCCGAGCCCGTGTTCTACGGCATTGCGCCCGATGATGAGCAGGCAATCGCCGAGCTCGTGCATCGCGCCGTGCAGGAGTGCGATTTTGTCATTACGAGCGGCGGTGCCTCGGCGGGCGATTACGACTATGTGACGGCGCTCGTCCGGCGCGAGGGCGAGGTACTCTTCGACCGCATCTCGATGCGTCCCGGCAAAGCCATCACGTTTGGCCTGCTTGGGGGCAAGCCGTATTTGGGGCTTTCGGGCAATCCCGCGGCGGCGTATGTGGGCTTTGAGATGCTCGCCCGCCCCGCGATCCGCAAGATGCGCGGCTTTGCCGAGGGTACGCGCCCCGTGCAGCAGGCGATATTGACGCACGGCGTAAAGAAGCGCCAGGACCGACGCTTCTTCGATCGCGCCACGGTTTTGCGCGACCCCGAGACCGGTGAGCTGTTGGTGACCGAGGCCAAGACGCAGAATTCGGCGCTGCTCGGCACGATGCAGCGGGCCAACTGTCTGCTGCGTATTGACGAAGGGCCGTGCGAGCTCAAGGCGGGCGACGTTGTGGATGTCATGCGTGTCGACCTGCCTGAGGATGCCGTGTTGTAGGAGGAATGCTATGGAGCTGAAGATATCGATCGTGACGTGTTCGGACACGCGCGATCTTGCCCAGGATGAGGCCGGAGCCGCACTCGAGGAACTTATCGAGGCGCAGGGCTGGACGGTCGCCTCACATGTGGTTGTGCGCGACGACGCCAGCGAGATCGGTGATGCCATTGTGGAAGCCGCCGATGAGTGCCACGCCCATGTCGTGCTCACCTGCGGCGGCACGGGGCTTTCGATGCGCGATGTGACGCCCGAGGCGACGCGTGCCGTCTGCGATCGCGAGGTGCCGGGTATTGCCGAGGCGATCCGTGCGTACTCGATGACCAAGACGCGCCGCGCCATGCTCTCGCGCGCTATTTGCATGCAACGAGGTCATACACTTGTCGTAAACTTTCCGGGATCCACGAAAGCGGCCCGCGAAAGCTGGGAGGCCGTGAGCGATCAGCTGGAGCATGCGGCCCAGATGACGGCGGGCGGCGGGCACGCCAAATAAGCGCACTACCTGCGGCGGAGCGACCTTACGGGCTGCTCCGCCTTTTTTATGCACCTTTCTTATGCAGCGACAGTGCAGCCATCTCGGGGTTATCGGTAAAAGAAACTTATTAGACGAGAACTAATTATCACAAACATTATTCGCGCAGAAGTATAATCTAGTAACAGAATAAAGCCTGCGGCGGGGTGCCCGGGCATGGCGTTCGAAAGGGTTGAACATGTTCGATATGGTTTCTCGCCGCGGATTCGTCTCGCTTTCTGCTGTCGCCGCTGCTGGCCTTGGTCTTGCCGGCTGCTCGGGCAACAAGACGTCCGAGCCGGCCGGATCCGATGCCAGTTCTGCTAAGGCATCTTCCAAGAAAGCTGTCGAGCTGCAGGTCTTTGCCGCCAGCTCGCTCGAGAAGGCTCTGCCCGAGGTTCAGGAGCTTTTCACCGAGCAGACCGGCACCACGTTTGCCGACACGCAGTTTAAGGCGTCTGGCGACCTTGTCGAGCAGATGCGC
The DNA here is from genome assembly GCA_019419525.1 of Collinsella sp. Taxonomy (GTDB): domain Bacteria; phylum Actinomycetota; class Coriobacteriia; order Coriobacteriales; family Coriobacteriaceae; genus Collinsella. Next base: position 110,817 of record DXZU01000021.1, on the reverse strand, counting down.
GCCGGTGCTGCCGTCGACGTGCTCATCACGGCCTCCAAGGGCACCATGGACGACGCCGAGGCCGCTGAGCTCGTCGACGCCGACACGCGTGAGGACATGTTCGTCAACGACCTTGTGATCATTTGCGCCGAGGGCTCCGACACCAAGGTCGAGGCCATCGCCGACGTTGCGAACCTGGACAGCAAGATCGCCATCGGCGACGCCAAGACCGTCCCCGCCGGCAAGTACGCCAACCAAGCCCTGGCCTCCGTGGGCCTCTACACCGGCACCGAGGGCGACGACGGCGAGTATGCGCCCGAGATCGCCGACAAGGTGGCCCTGGCCGACAAGGTCGGCACTGCTGCGTCTTACGTCTCTACGGGCGACTGCGTGGCTGGCTTTGTCTATAGCTCCGATATCTTCCGCTACGACGGGATCGAGGAGGCCTTCGTTTGCCCCGAGGATTCGCACAAGCCCATCGTGTATCCCGGTGCTGTCGCCGATAGCTCTGAGCATGCCGACGAGGCCAAGGCGTTCATCGACTTCTGCCTGACCAACAAGAAAGCCCAGAAGATTTGGGCCAAGTACGGCTTTGAGCTTTCCGCCTAGTGCGGCTTGGCGCGATAATTCCATCGTTTTGTGTTTCACTCCGTCCTTGTATTCGCTTGGAGCTTTTCGTGCTTAATAGATTCCGCATGCTTGTCGCCTGTGCTTTGACCTTCGCGCTTTGCTGGGTGCCGGGATTTGCGTTTGCTGGGGACGTTGAGGACGGGGCCCAGGTTGCTGCGACCGCTCATGGGCTTTCCTATGGGATCGAGGGTTTTGAGCGGCTGGCCAAGGGGACCGCTCGTGCCATGGAGGGCCAGCCTGAGGGCTACCGGTTTCCCGTTGACGAGGACGTGGACCTTGTAGTGGCGCCTGCTGCCGATCGCGTTGTGGTGTGGATATCGCCCAAGGCGGTCGAGAAGTATGGATTAGATCCGCAGGACAGCGAGTGCGTATCGGGTCTCAAGGCCCTCGTCTGCAAGCTCGACAGCGCAAACTGCATGGGAGGTGCGCAGCTAGGGGACGTGGATCTTCCTTGGTATGTTACGGCGGAAACAATGTTTGATGCCGGCGGGTATACCTATGGCTTTGACGAGCACGGTGCGGATGGGGACCGCTATGTAGTGATCGCATCAGCCTCGGGTGATGCCAAGGGCGGCGCGCGTTGGCTTGATAGCGCTCAAATGGTAGAGGCATCGTCTGTCGTGTTGCGGGATGAGCAGGGGCCCTTGACCTCTCTGGCCTCCTTTTTGGGCGGCATCGACTATCGCCCGTTTTGGGTGTCCATTAAAACGAGCGGTCTTGCCCTGCTGATCTCCTTTGCGCTGGGTCTGTTCGCCGCGTGGAAGACTATGGGTACCTCGAGTCGCATCAAGGGCCTGCTCGATTCGGTCTTTACGATTCCCATGGTGCTGCCGCCCACGGTCTGCGGCTTTCTGCTCCTCATGCTGTTTGGTCGCTCGACCGGGGTGGGCCAGTGGCTCATCGCACACGGTGTCTCGATCGTCTTTACGTGGCCCTCGGCGGTGATATCTGCCGTGGTGGTGTCGTTTCCCCTGGTCTACCGTACGGCGCTCGGTGCCTTTGAGAGCCTTGACACGCAGATGCTCGATGCCGCGCGAACCCTGGGCTGGTCCGAGCGTCGCATCTTTACCAAGCTTATGATGCCGCTTGGCTGGCCTTCGATTGCCGCCGGTACGGTCCTCGCCTTTGCCCGCGCCATGGGAGAGTTTGGCTGCACGCTGTTCTTTGCGGGCAACTATGCCGGCATTACGCAGACCATTCCGATTGCGATTTACTTTGAATGGATGGGCGGCAATACGTCGGTGGCCCTCTTTTGGGTCGTGGTCGTAATCGCGTTCAGCTTTCTGGTCATTCTGTTCATTAACATGTACACGGCGCATTCGCAAAAGTATCGCGAGCGGGGCCTTTCCCGTGCGGAGCGCAAACAGGCCAAAGAGCTCGCCGGACAGGGCGATTCGCTTGACCCGGTGGGCGGCGATGCGCTGCGTATCGATCGCGAGGCGCTGGCCGAGCTCATGCGCGATGATGCCGCTTTGCAGGGAGGTCGATAGGCCATGTCGCTCGTTCTGGATATTAAAAAGCGCTATCCCGGGTTTATGCTCGACATGCAGCTTGAGGCCGGCGAAGAGCGTGTGGCGCTGCTCGGTGCCTCGGGTTGCGGCAAGAGCTGCACCTTGCGCTGCATTGCCGGTGTGGAGACGCCCGACGAGGGCAAGATCGTCGTCAACGGCGTGACCTTTTTTGACTCGGCGGCGGGCATCAACCTGTCGCCCCAGGAGCGCAAATGCGCCCTGCTGTTCCAAAACTATCAGCTGTTTCCCAACATGACGGTGGCCGATAACGTATGTGCCGGCGTAAAGGACGCGGGCGACGCCGCGGCGCGTAAAAAACTTGCCGAGCGCTACCTGGGCATCTTTGGCCTAGCCGATTTTGCCGACCGCTATCCCGCGCGCCTCTCGGGCGGTCAGCAGCAACGTGTGGCGCTTGCCCGTATGGTGGCGGCTCACCCGGGCATCTTTATGTTCGACGAGCCCATGAGCGCACTCGATTCCTATCTTAAGAGCGCCCTCGAACAGAACATGCTCGACCTGTTCGATGTATGCAACCGCACCGTGCTCTATGTGAGCCACGACATCGACGAAGCGTGCCGCCTGTGCCAGCGCATCTGCGTGATGCACGACGGGCATGTTGAGGAGATCGGCTCCGTCGAGGACGTGGTCCGCCGTCCGCAGACGCTGGCGGCGCTGCGCCTGACGGGCTGCAAGAACACAAGCCGGGCGCGCAAGATCGGCGACGAAGAAGTTGAGGCGCTCGATTGGGGCATGACCTTTAACGTGGGTCGCGAGGTTCCCGATAATGTGGCGTACCTGGGCATTCGCGCGAGCTACTTCCATGTGGACAACCGTGCCGAGCGGGGTCGCAACAGCTACGACCTGCACGTGGCGCGCGTGAGCGATTCGCGTTTTGAGCGCCTGGTGCTGTTGGATGCGCCGCGGGCCGATGCGCCAACGCGTCTGCAGTGGAAGGTCAACAAATTGAGCGTACCAGCGGATGGGTTACCGCAAGAAGGCGAGACCCTGCGTATGCATTTTGATGCCAGCAGGATCCATCTGGTTTGTCGGTAGCGCCGGGTAATGCCGTCGGGGATATAAGTCTCGGCGGCTTTGTCTTGCCGTTCGCCTAATGGGGAATGACAAACTCTTATCAACACAGATAATTATTTATTAAACGGCGGCACACGACGCTGTCGTACGAATGTCAACGGTGTTCGCATGGTCGACGACCGTTGATATAGTTGACCTTAACTTGTAAAGGAGGACGCGCACATGCCGCAGACGACATACATTCGCCGCGTTGCCGCGCGCGCCCTGTATATGGCTCGGAGTCGCATATGAGCAGGTATGTTCACGGCTCCGGGAGAGACGACGCACAACTAAATAATCGACCGCAAAACAGGTTCCCCAAAATTCCGGGTTTAGGCACGGCTGGGTTTTCGCCGCCCACCGTGCAGCAATACCGTAGTTATCCGTATTTGGTTCGAGAGGGGGAACCGTCATGGCTGAAGAATTCGATTTCCATCCGATGTGGGAGAGCCTCGGCATGAATCTTGCCGATCACGACATGCTGCTGGGCGCTGTGGGCCAGATGTACGGCGATATGTTCCTGACGCAGAACAATCGCCCCAAGTCCACGTCCTACCTGGATTTTGTCGCCACCAACATCCACAGCGGCCGTATTAAGGAGATGCTCGACAAGAAGGAGGCCGGCGAGGCCACCAAGATCGTCGGTTCGTTCTGTGTGTACGTGCCCGAGGAGATCGTGCTTGCCTGCGATGGCATCCCCGTTGGCCTGTGCTCGGGTGCCGACTGGGCGACCGACAAGGTCGAGGAGCATCTGCCGCGCAACACCTGCCCGCTCATCAAGAGCTTTGCCGGCTTTAAGCTGGGCGAGGTCTGCCCCTACATTGAGTCGAGTGATCTGGTGGTGGGCGAGAACACCTGCGATGGCAAGAAGAAGGCCTACGAGTTCTTTGCCACGCAAAAGAACATGTACGTCATGGATATCCCCAACGTGCACGACGAGTCGACGCTCGTGACCTGGAAGGCCGAGGTTAAAAAGCTTGCCGCCAAGATCGAGGAAGAGTGCGGCGTCAAGATTACGCCCGAGCGCCTGAAGGCTGCCATCCACGCCGTCAACGAGAAGCGTCGCGCCCTGCAGCGCCTCGCTGCCACGCGCGCTGCCGATCCGGCGCCCATCAGCGGTCTCGACAGCCTGCTGACCGTTCAGGCCGCCTTTATGGACGACACGCCGCGTCTGACCGGAGCCATCAACGAGATGGCCGCCGAGTGCGAGCAGCGCGTTGAGGCCGGCGAGGGCGTGGCGCCCAAGGGGACCAAGCGCATCCTGTACACCGGCACGCCCATGGCCGTGCCCAACTGGAAGCTGTTCAACCTCATCGAGAAGGCCGGCGGCGTTGTGGTAGGCGAGGAGTCCTGCACGGGCTCGCGCTACTACAAGGACCTGGTCGACGAGTCCGGTGAGACGGTCGACGAGATGCTCGACGCCATCGCCGAGCGCTACTTTAAGATTAACTGCGCCGTCTTTACGCCCAACGATCAGCGTATGAAGGACATTGTCCAGATGGCCAAGGACTTGCATGCCGACGGCATCGTCGACGTGGCCCTGCAGTTCTGCACGCTCTACGAGATGGAGTCGTTTGCCGTGGAGAAGGCTGCCGAGGAGGCCGGCATTCCGTTTATGCACATCACGACCGACTACGCCGGCGAGGATGCAGGCCAACTGCAAACCAGGATTGAGGCTTTCTTGGAAACCATTTAGGGGTATCCGTCCCGGCGCTTCCCCAGGCACCCGATCTTGCCGTTCAAACCATCGTTCGCGTACCAAAGTACGCGGCGCTTCTCTTTCACGGCAACCTCGGGCACCTGGGAAAGCCGTTTCCTTGGTTGGTCAAAAGGTTTGTTAAGGAGTTATATGTCGGAAAATATGGAGCAGCCGTTGCCATCCACGTTTGAGGAGTTCAACGAGCAGCGCAAGGCGGCGTTTATTCGTGTCAAGGATTACAAGCAGGCGGGCAATCGTCTGGTCGGCTTTTTGTGCAGCTATACGCCGCTCGAGATTATCGATGCCGCGGGCGCCTCGAGCGTGGCCCTTTGCGGTGCGTCCGATGAGGTGATTCCCGAGGCCGAGAAGGTGCTGCCGGCAAATCTGTGTCCGCTCATCAAGTCGACGTATGGTTTTGCCTATTCGCAAAAGTGCCCGTTTACGTACTTTAGCGACATGATCATCGGTGAGACCACCTGCGACGGCAAGAAGAAGATGTACGAGCTACTCAACGAGCTCAAGCGCACGCACATTCTGCATCTTCCGCAGGGTCGCGATCGCGCCTACGAGCGTGAAGGCTGGTACGAGGAGTGCTGCCTGCTCCAGGAGGAGCTCGAGAACTTCTACGGCATCACGATTACCGACGATGACCTGCGCGCTGCCGTCCGTCGTCGCAACCGCTTGCGTGCGGCCCAGCTCGAGATGTTTGCGCTGCAGGCCAACCAGCCGGCGGCCATGAGCGGCGTCGACCTGATGAGCACCATGTTTGCCGGCACGTTCAGCTTTGATATCGAGGCCTATGCGCAGCAGCTGGAGCAAAAGATTGTCAAGCTGCGCGAGGCCTACGACGCGGGCGAGCGCCCGGTCGCGGCGGATGCCAAGCGCATTCTGATCACCGGCTGCCCAGTGGGTGGCGTAATCAACAAGATCGGTCGCACCATCGAGTCCAACGGCGGTGTGGTCGTGTGCATGGACGACTGCTCGGGTGAGCGCACGGCGGCCATGATGATCGACCCGGAGGCTCCCGATATCCTGCGCGCCATCGCCGACCGTTACCTGGACATCAACTGCTCGGTCATGACGCCCAACGACGGCCGTATGGAAAATACGCTGGCCATGTGCGAGAAGTACCATGTCGATGGCGTGGTAGAGAGCGTGCTACAGGCCTGCCACACCTTCAACGTTGAGAGCGCGCGCATGCAGGGGGCTGTCGAGGGTGTGGGTATTCCGTATATGAAGATCGAGACCGACTACAGCAACGGTGGCATGGGCCAGATCGAGACTCGCATCGCCGCCTTCATCGAAACCCTCTAGCTTCCTCAGGCACCGGATCTTGCTCCTCAAACCGTCGCTTGCGTACCCAAAGTACGCTGCGCTCCTCTTTCGGGGCAATCTCCGGCACCTGAGAAACCTAGAGCTAAGGCGCCTGAACGCGCAGCTGTCTTTGATGTTTAGATTGGGAGAGAGCCATGATAGGGATCGGGATCGATATCGGGTCTACGGCGGCTAAGGCTGCTGTGGTCGACGGGGAGGGTTCGGTGGCGTGGACGTGCGTGCAGCCAACCGGGTTCTCCTCGGTCGATGCTTCCGAGCGGCTGCGCGAGGCGCTGGCAGCGGCCGGCTATGACGTGGCAGCCGACGATGTGCGTGTGGTCGCGACCGGCTACGGTCGTGTCGCCGTGCCCTATGCGCACAAGGTCGTGACCGAGATCACCTGTCACGGCACCGGTGCCGTGCGCCTGTTTGGCGACCACGGCACCGTGATCGACGTGGGCGGCCAGGACACCAAGGTTATTCAGCTTAAAAGTGGCCGCGTGGCCAAGTTTGCCATGAACGACAAGTGCGCCGCCGGCACGGGGCGCTTTTTGGAGATCATGGCCGACCGCCTAGGCATTTCCCAGCAGCAGATGGCGGACCTCGCTCGCATCGGCGAGCCCACCAAGATCAGCAGCATGTGCACGGTGTTTGCCGAAAGCGAGGTTATCAGCCTGATCGGTCGCGGTGAGCCGCGCGAGAACATTGCGCGTGGCGTGATCGACAGCGTGGTCTCGCGCGTGGCGACCATGGCCGGGCAGGCCGCGGGCGCCCCGTACTACCTGACCGGTGGCCTGTGCGAGAACGCCTTCGTGGTGGAGCGGTTGGGTGAGCTGCTGGGGTCGCCGGTGACCACCTCGCCCCAGGCTCGCTTTGCCGGTGCCATCGGCGCGGCGATTCGCGCACAGGCGCTCAATTAATGCATCCGCCGCAGGCTCGCATTCATGCGTATACTGGGAGAAAATGATTGACCGATGAGAGGAGGTATCGATGGCTGACGATCAGATTAAGCTCACGTCTATGACTGCCGCGAGCGGTTGAGCCGCTAAGTTGGCTCCTGGAGCCCTCGCCCAGGTCCTGGGCGATTTACCCAATGTGCATAACGACAACTTGCTCGTGGGGTTCGATACCTCCGACGATGCGAGCGTCTTTCGCGTTGGCGATAACTTGGGTCTCGTGCAGTCCATCGACTTCTTCCCACCGATGGTCGACGACCCGTTTTTGTTTGGCCAGATCGCCGCGGCAAACTCGCTGTCGGACATCTACGCCATGGGCGGGCGGCCGAGCCATGCCATGAACTTGCTGTGCATCCCGAGCTGTCTGGGCGTTGAGGTTGCCGGTCAGATTCTGGCGGGCGGCGCCGACAAGTGCGTCGAGGCGGGTTGCTCCATCGCGGGCGGTCACACCATCAACGACGACGAGCCCAAGTACGGCCTGTCCGTGAGCGGGTTTGTCGCGCTCGACCGCATGCTCGCCAACAGCGGCGCGCGCGTGGGCGATGCGTTACTGCTGACCAAGGCGGTTGGCTCGGGCATCATCACCACGGCCATTAAGGGCGAGCTCATCGAGCGGGACGAGGCCGCAGCCATGTTTGACTCGATGCGCACCCTCAACGAGGCTCCGATTCGTCTGGCCGAGGGACTTGAGCTTCACGGCTGCACCGACATCACGGGCTTTGGCCTGATCGGGCATGCGTGCGAGATGGCCGAGGGCTCGGGCGTGCAGATTGAGCTTGCGTCGGGGGCGGTGCCGCTCTTTGACCAGGTGCTCGACATGGCGCGTTTGGGCATTATCCCCGCGGGCTCCTACCGCAACCAGGACTTCTTTGGCCCGCGCGTGACGGCCGACGAGGACCTTGAGCCGGGCATGCTCGACGCGCTGTACGACCCGCAGACGTCTGGTGGCCTGCTTATCGCGGCACCTGCTGCCGATGTGGATGAGCTTGCGAGCCGTCTACATGCCGAAGGACGTATCGCCGCCGTCGTCGGTCGCGTGTACGAGCCGGTACCAGGCGGTCCTGCCGTTCGCGTTGTGCATTAAGGAAAACCGTTTATGCGACCGCCTACTGTTCTGGGCGGTCCCTTTTGAAAGGAAAAACTATGTCTACCAAAATTGAAGTCAATGCCATGGGCGATGCCTGCCCGCTGCCCGTCGTCAAGACGCTCAAAGCCCTGAAGCAACTCGATGGCGAGGGCACAGTCGTGACCTCGGTCGACAACGAGACCGCCGTCAAGAACATCTCGAAGATGGCGCAGGAGAAGGGCTGCACGGCCTCAGTCGAGAAGGTTTCTGACGCTGAGTGGCACGTGACCGTCGCGACCGCCGGTGCCGTGGCCGTTGCGGACCCCGAGCAGGACGGCGCCGCTTTCTGCGACGCCAGCGCCGGCAAGGGCAAACTTGTCATTTCCGTCTATACCGATTGCATGGGCCGTGGCGACGACGAGCTGGGCCACAAGCTCATGAAGGCGTTTGTCTTTGCCGTGACGCAGCAGGAGGAGCTGCCCGTGACCATGCTGTTCTACAACGGCGGTGCCAAGCTCACCGTCGAGGGCTCGCCGGTGCTCGATGACCTGAAGGGCTTGGCGGAGCAGGGTGTCGAGATTCTCACCTGCGGTACCTGCCTCGACCACTATGGCATTAAAGACCAGCTTGCGGTGGGCGAGGTCACCAACATGTACGTGATCGTGGAGAAGATGGAGCAGGCCGTGCGCGTCGTGCGCCCGTAGCGTATTGGTTGGAGTTGCCATGAGGGAGAAGCGCCCGGCGCTTGTCATCACGTTTCCCACCACGGCGGCCGCCATGGGTTGCGAATCCCTGTGCATCGAGCGCGGTCTTCCCGGGCGGACGATTCCCGTGCCCGGGGAGGTCGCTGCCGGCTGCGGTTTGGCGTGGAAGGCGTTGCCTGCCGATGAGGAACTGCTGCGCGGCGAACTTGCCTCGGCGGGCGTTCCCACCGAGGGCTTCACCGTGATCGATATGTGGGAGGTCGTGCGATGATCTATCTGGATAACGCGGCAACGACCATGCACAAGCCGCAGGTGGTCATCGATGCCGTGACGCAGGCGATGTGCTCGCTCGGCAATGCCGGGCGCGGCGCCACGTCGGGTGCCCTCGATGCCGCTCGTACGATTCACGCTTGCCGTGCCAAGCTCGCGCGCCTTTTGGGTTGCCCGAGGGCGGACCATGTGTGCTTTACGCCCAACTCCACGGCGGCGCTCAACACCGCCATCAACGGGGTGGTGCGCCCCGGCGACCATGTGGTCACAACGGTGCTCGAGCACAACTCCGTACTGCGTCCGCTCAACCGCCTGGCGGCAGAGCAGGGTGTGACGGTTGAGCATGCGGGCTGTGATACCAACGGCGTGCTCGACTACGACGAGCTCGAGCGGCTTGTCACGCCCGGTACGCGTGCTGTGGTGGTGACGCACGCCTCCAATGTGACCGGCAACGCGGTCGACATTGCGCGCGTGGCTGCCATCGCGCATGCGGCCGGTGCGCTGGTGATCGTCGATGCCTCGCAGTCTGCCGGCACGGCGCATATCGATATGCAGGCCATGGGCCTCGACATTGTGTGCTTTACCGGCCATAAGGGGCTCATGGGTCCGCAGGGGACCGGCGGCCTGGCCGTGGCGGAGGGCATTGACGTGGCTCCGTGGGCCATGGGCGGCACGGGCGTGCACAGCTTCGACCCACTGCAGCCGCTTGAGTGGCCCACGCGCCTTGAGGCGGGCACGCTCAACGGCCACGGCATCGCGGGCTTTTCCGCAGGCCTCGACTTTATCGAGGCCCAGGGTGGGGTCGAGGCGATTGCTGCCCACGAGCGTGCACTCGCTGATCGCTTCCTTTCCGGTGTGCGCGAGATTTCGGGGATTAAGCTCTACGGTGCCTTTGACCAGCCGACGCGCTCTGCGATTGTGTCGCTCAACGTGGGCGATATCGACTCTGCCGAGATCTCGGATGCACTCATGCAAGGGTGGGGGATTGCGACGCGCCCCGGCGCCCATTGCGCCCCGCTCATGCACCGTGCGCTGGGGACCGAGCGCCAGGGCGTCGTCCGCTTCTCGTTTGGGTATTTCAACACTACCGAAGAAGTCGACACGGCTATCGATGCTCTGTGCGATTTAGCCTGCTAAAGCTGCTAGACCGTTTATACTTGCGGGACGGGTGTTTTTGCCCGTCCCGTTTTTGTTTCGACCCGAAAGGTGTGCATATGGCCTCATCCGCTCCGCGCGGTTTGCGCTCCGACCATGTCGTCACCGTCGGCATTGCGCTGTTTTCGATGCTCTTTGGCGCCGGTAACCTCATCATTCCGCCGTTGCTGGCACTTCAGGCCGGCACGGCCACGCCGCTTGCCATGATTGGCTTTTTGATTGCCGCCATCGGCCTGCCCGTCATGGGCTTTATCGCCGTCGCGCTCGCCGGCACGGCCCGCGAGCTGGCCGGGCGCGTGCATCCTAAGTTTGGTGAATTCTTCGTTGCGGCGGTCTACCTGGCCATCGGTCCGTGCCTGGCCATTCCGCGCACAAGCTCTACGGCGTTCGAAATGCTCGTGCCGCTGCTACCCGAGGGTGTTTCGCTTGGCACGGCACGTCTGGTGTTTGCCATCGGGTTCTTCGTCGTCGCGTTTGCGCTCACACTGCGCCCGGGTGTCATCACGCGCGTGCTCGGTCGCATTACGGGCCCCGCGCTCATTGCGCTCATCGTGCTGGTCGTGGGTGCAGCCGTGATCTCGCCGCTGGGACCGGCTGCCGCGCCTCAGGCTCCCTACGATGCAGGCGCCGCCGTGCAGGGCTTTTTAACTGGCTATCAGACCATGGACCTGCTTGCGTCGCTCGCTTTCGGCATCATCATCGCCGAGACCATTCACGAGCTGGGCGTGACCGACGACAAGCGCGTCGCTTTTGAAATTTCGCGCTCCGGTGTGATCGCCGGCGTGCTCATGGCCTTTATCTATTGCGGCTTGGCCCTTGCCGGCATGCAGCTCGGCACCGTGATGCCCGACGCTACCAATGGCGCCGCCATCCTTGCCCGCTCTGCCTCCATGCACTTTGGCCTTGCCGGCACGGTCGTGGTCTTCGCCATCTTCTTCCTCGCCTGCATGAACGTGTGTATTGGCCTTATCAGCTGCTGCTCGCGTTACTTCTGCGAGACGTATGTGGTCGAAGGGGGAGCGGAGGCCTCCGAGGAGGCCATGCGCCGTCCCTTTGCGATTCTCGCCTTTGTGTTCGCAGCGTTTTCGTGCGTGCTCTCCAATGTGGGCCTCGACGTGATTCTTATGTTCTCGGTGCCCATGCTCAACGCCTTGTATCCCGTTGCCATCGTGCTGGTACTGATGGGCCTGGTGCACGGCTTTTGCGACGCTCATCCGCAGGTGTGGGTTTGGGTCGGCGGCGTTGTCGCGGTGCAGAGCGTAATCACTTCGGTCCGCGATGCGTTCTTTGCTGGCGCGTGGCTGCCGTTCGATGCGTTGCCGCTGGCAGACATTGGAGCCGCGTGGGCGCCGTTCGCCGTGGTGGCGTTTGTGATTGGTCTGCTCCACAGCCGGTTTGTCGCACATTCGAGGAGCTAGAACATCGCCGCTTGCACAGGCGGGGAGTCTCCCCTATAATTTCCTTCGCTTTGGGACACGCAAGGTTTATGCCTTAGCTGCTCAACACCTTCGGGACGTGGCGCAGTTTGGTAGCGCGCCTGCTTTGGGAGCAGGATGTCGCAGGTTCAAATCCTGTCGTCCCGACCATATCTTGCGGGCGTAGTTCAATGGTAGAACCCCAGCCTTCCAAGCTGATGACGCGGGTTCGATTCCCGTCGCCCGCTCCATAGGATAGTTTTAACGGCTTTGGCTCTATTTGGTGCCAGAGCCGTTTTCATATACATGCCGGGGACCCCACATCCCCTCCTAAGTTGCGGTGAAATAGTTCCTGGATTAGCCGCAAAAGCTGTTATCCAGGAACTATTTCACCGCAACTTATTGAGGCCGAGCGGGCTGGGTCGATGATGGGTTCTGTTGTCGAGAAGATGAGGACAGCCGGTCAGGAGTCTGCGTAGGGTTTTGTGGTTGGTATACCGTAGCCGCGCATCATGGAGCCGAACGCTTTGACATCGTAGGTGTCTGAGAGCTTGAAATGAATGACGTTGTGGCCCATGGCACGCAGGTTCGTGTCGCGCATGAGGGCAGCTCGATAGGTTTTTGCCGCAGTATGTTCCGGATCATTTTGGGCATCGTCCTCAAACTTGCCTAGTCCATGCAGCTCAGCCAGCATCCATGAGCCGTTTGGCATCTGCCAGCCGTAATCTGCCAAATAATAGCCGGCGTTTCCCGGTCGAGTGATTTCAACCTGAAGTTCGGGAGCGGCAACTCCCGCCAGAATCATTGCCGCCCGTGCTTCGGATTCTCCACCGTTATCCGATCTGCCATCCATGTGTTCAAAAACGTCAAATGCGCGCGCGATGCCGTGCAGTCCGCGGCAGTTCGTTTGTGCATATGCACGCAATTCTTCACGCTCGACACCGTACTCACGAGCCAACCCGTCGACATAGCCTAGTGCATATCGAAAAGCGTTAGTTCGGGCGATGCCGACCACCGTACGATATGGATTCGTTAACGTAAAAGGACCGAGCTGCCATACGTCGCCCGGCCGCCAGCGTCGGTATTCAACGAATTCGTACATATCGCGTCTGGTGGAACGCGGCAACAGCACTTGCACCTTGTCGAGAAGCGAATATGCAGAACCGATGCCATAGAGCAGTGCCGCCGTTGCTCCACAAAACACGGCATTCGGTTCAACGACCGCAATAGCGGATGCCAATTGAAAGATGCGATCTTCGACGCCGAGGTCATTCCAATACGCGGGATCAGCGTAGACATGGTTGTAGAGTCGAATAATCATCTCTTTTTGCATGAGCGCGTAGGCACAGCGTTCATCCCATTTTTTGGTAGCTACAAACAGGTGCCCGCCATGATGGGCCTCGAATAACCGGAAGAATAGCTCTAATTGCGGTTTGGTACAGCGTTTATCATGACTCATTTTCGACCCCATGGTCTCGAGGGGGAGTGAATGACACTACGCTATCCCATATTTGGCCCGCCTGACCTTGCCATGAACTGACCAAAAGCTTGACGGGGCAGGTCAGAGTCATGAGTCGTAGCCAAACATATCGGCAAACGGTTGATTAGTGCCCCTCGGCGGCACTAAAAACCACCCTTACAGAAAGTTGCGGTGGAATAGTTCCTGAAAGGCTCGAATAAGCCTAAATCCAGGAACTATTTCACCGCAACTTAGGAGGGGATGGGGCTGAGGGGCGGGCGATGCCGTTGCCTGCCGGTTAGTGGCGACCGTGGTGGCGGAGCTTGTCGATGGTGGAGTCGGTGCCGTGTCCGCGGGCGTCGGTGCTTCGGCTGCGGGCGTCGGCGGCGGTTTGGCGCTGGCGGCGGTAGTCGATCATGCCTTGGATGATGGGCTTGCCAAAGCTCACGACATCATCGTTGTAGATGGCGGTTCGGGCTGCGAGGAGGCAGTCGGTAAAGTCCATATGGGTCTTGCCGAAGAGTTTGACGGCAAGGGCGACAACGGTGGGCTCGTCGACCATGACGTCATCGAGCAGCCTTTTCATGGCCGCAGCAATTTCAACGCGGGGAACCTTATAGACGTCGCGCAGCGTGACCACGACGCGCGTGATGATTTCGGGGTAGACACGTGCGGTGCGCGTGGCGATGACCTTGGCAGCGCGCGGTGACAGGACCTCGTCGTCGTCAAGCAGGTAGCGAAGGATGACGGTCTCGTCGATGATGGTGCTACTCATGGATATCTACTTCCTCGGGACCCAAAACCGACTCGTCGCTTTCTGTGGCTAGGTATTCAATCCAGGCATTGCGCTCCTCGGAGCGGCGATTGGGGTCCCCATATGCTTTGAGCAGTCCATAGGCGGACGTGCCGTCCTTGGAGCGCACGGCGACCGGCTGAAAGGGGAGCTTGCGCATCAAAATACTCTGCGCGACAAATAGACGGACAGCCTCGGCGAGCGATGTGCCCATGGCGTCGTAGAGACGCTCGGCATACTGCTTGTCTTCCTCGCGAATGCGCACCTGCAGGATGGCTCGTTTTTGAGTCGATGACATCACTGGCCTCCCTTAATGAGCGTGCAATTTGAATAGTCAAATACAACATCGGCTAATAATAGCCAATCTTACAACCACTACTTTATTGCACTAGAGTAATTGAGTGTAAACGATATTACAAACGTACTACATCTTTCAGAAACGAGCGTGAAATCTCCCTTGGATGTACGCATGTAATACACTCACCTTTATAGCTTCTAGAGAATAATTCCAACCTGCCAAAACCCCTGCAATACACCCGTATTGCAGGGCCTATGCTCAAGTTTGCCCCCTGCAACTGCGTATATTTAACCTGTATATCGTTGGAGAAACTCTACCGAGTGCCTGTTTCGCCGCATGCGCTCGATACGCCGATGCCAGGCCACGGGCGGCTTGGGGCAACGTCGACAGGGTCTCTCCGGCATGGGATTCAGGAGGGAGTGAACAACATGGGCAATAAACGAGTCGTGGCTGATTCTTCACGCTGCATTGGGTGTCAAACCTGTATGGCGGCGTGCATCGAGGCACACGATATTCCCGGCAACATCGCCGCGCCGCGCCTGCGCGTGACGCGTACGTACGAGATCTCCGCACCGGTGGCTTGCCATCATTGCGAGGATGCCCCGTGCGCGAAGGCCTGTCCTACGGGCGCCTTGTTCTTTGATCCAAAGAACCATCGCATCGGCGTCAACGAGGACAACTGCATCGGCTGCAAGAGCTGCGTCATGGCATGCCCCTTTGGCGCCGTGAGCGTGGCGACCACGCAGGTCCCCGTCTTGATGGGTGACGTGCGCGTGGGTTCGCAGACTAAGAGCTTCGTGCTCAAGTGCGACCTGTGCGTGGACCGTCCCGGCGGTCCGGCGTGTGCCGAGGCGTGTCCGACCAAGGGCCTCACCCTGGTGGACGAGGAGCGTCTGGCAGAACTGACTGCCGAGCGTGCCCGCGCCACCATCGAAAACGAGGCGTAAGCGTCGGGCGACAGGCCCAATGATTGTCAAATACGTACCGAGCATTCGGTAGCAGAGAAAGGAAGGAGGGTGTCATGGAGAAGCATAAAGTGATCTGCCCGTACTGCGGCGCCGGTTGCCAGTTTAACCTCTTGGTCCAAAACGGCCAGGTCGTGGGTACCGAACCGCTCAACGGCATCACCAACCAGAGCGAGCTGTGCCTTAAGGGCATGAGCGGCTACGACTTCATCAACGACACCAAGATCTTGACTCCTCGCGTACTGCACCCGATGATCCGCCGCACCAAGGGCGCGGATCTTGAGCGCGTAAGCTGGGACGAGGCACTGGATTTCACCGCATCTAAGATGCAGGCCATAATTGACGAATATGGTCCTAACGCTGTCATGACCACCGGCTCTTCGCGAGGCGGCGGCAATGAGGCGAACTACGTCATGCAGAAGTTTACGCGTGCGTGCATCGGCACCCACAGCGTAGACAACTGCGCCCGTACTTGACACGGCCCTACTGTCCTCGGTCTGATGGACACGGTTGGTTCAGGTTGCATGTCATGCTCCATCCCCGGTATGGAGGATGCGGGCTGCATTTTCCTCTTCGGCTATAACCCTGCCGATTCGCACCCCATCGTCGCAAGGCGTATCGTGCGAGCCAAAGAAAAGGGTTGCAAGATCATCGTCGCCGACCCGCGCCATATCGAAACCGCGCGTATCGCCGATCTCTACCTTCCGATCAAGAACGGTTGCAACGTCGCGTTCCTCAACGCCTTTGCCAACTGCTTGGTCAACGATGGCCTCTACGACAAGGAATTCGTCGCCGAGCACACGAACGGCTTTGACGAGTGGTGGGAGACCATCAAGAACTACACTCCCGAATCCGTACAGGACATCACGGGTGTCGAGCCCGCGTTGATCCACCAAGCTGCCGAGATGTACGCCACGGCGAAGCCCTCCGCCATCATTGGCTGGGGCATGGGCGTATGCCAGCAGAAGCAGAACCTGAAGACGGTGCACACCATCGCCTCCATCGCCTGCGTTGCCGGCCAGATCGGCAAACCCAATTCCGGCCTCGCGCCCGTGCGTGGTCAGAACAACGTCCAGGGCTCCTGCGATATGGGCATGCTGCCTAACCTGTACCCTGGCTACCAGAAAGTCACCGACCCCGCCGTGCGCGCCAAGTTTGCAAAGGCTTGGGGCGTGCCCGAGGAAAAGCTCCCGCTCGAGGAGGGCTACAAGCTCACCGACCTGGGCCACCTGGTCGACGAGGGCAAGGTGCACTGCTTCTACAACTACGGCGAGGACCCGGTGCAGACCGAGCCCGATTCGGCCGGTATGCGCAAGACGCTCTCCGAGCTGGATCTGTTCATTTGCCAGGACATCTTTATGACGCAGACGACCATGCTCGCCGACGTCATCCTGCCCGCTACCTCTTGGGGCGAGCACGAGGGTGTCTTTACCGCATCCGACCGTAGCTTCCAGCACTTTGACGCGGCTGTTCCGCCCAAGGGCGAGTGCCGCCACGACTGGGAGATCTTCGCGGACCTGTCCACGCGTATGGGCTATCCCATGCACTACGACAACACCGAGCAGATCTGGAACGAGTGCATTAGCCTGTGCCCCAACTTTGTGGGCGCGACCTACGAGAAGATGGCTCCCGAGGGCGGTTACGCCCAGTGGCCGGTCAAGAGCACCGATGTGAACGACCACGGTACGCCCGACATGTTCGCTGGTGGCAAGTTCACCACCAAGGACGGCCGCGCCAACCTGATGGCGCACGACTGGGAGGCGCCCTCCGAGCTTCCCGACGATGAGTACCCGCTCATTCTGTGCACCGTCCGCGAGGTCGGTCACTACAGCTGCCGCTCGATGACCGGCAACTGCAAGACGCTGGCGCTGCTCGCCGACGAGCCCGGCTTTGTCCGCATGAATCCCGCGGACGCCCAGGCGCGCGGCATCAAGAACGGCGACATCGTCTCGATTCATAGCCGCCGCGGCCAGGTATACAGCCGCGCCGACGTGAGCGATCGCATCAATAAGGGCACGGTCTACATGACCTACCAGTGGTGGATCGGCAAGTGCAACGAGCTGACCATTCACAAGGTCGACCCGGTCTCGCATACGCCCGAGGACAAGTTCTCCGCCTGCCAGGTCGACGCCATTGCCGACCAGGTTTGGGCAGAGGGCGAGGTAGAGCGTCAGTACACCGAGCTCAAGCAGGCTCTGGTGGACGCCGCTGCTCCCCAGGACGTTGAGCCTGGCGCCGCCAAGTTCGACGACGAGACGCACGTGAACCAAATCGTGTAGTCCCGTTCTCGTTGGCTTTTTGGGCCGGGCGTCCCGTACGTTCGGGAGCCCGGCCCGTTATTTTGAAAGGAAGTGGGGATGAACCGCTTCATCGACATCAACCCGGAGAGGTGCATCGGCTGCGGAACATGCCAGTCCGCCTGTGCCGACGCCCACCGGATGCAGGGTCTTCAGGATACGCCGCGCCTGGCGCTCGTGAAGACCGGCGGTATTTCGGCCGCCCTTGCCTGCCACCATTGCGAGGGTGCTCCCTGCGCCGAGGTTTGCCCGGTGAATGCCATCGAGCACGATGGCGATCGCATCCACGTCAAGGAGCAGGAGTGCATCGGGTGCAGGCTGTGCGCCATCGCGTGCCCCTTCGGAGCCATCCATCCCGATGGCACGTCTATCGCCGGTGTCGCAGGCATGTGCGACCCGACGCCTTCGTATCCTAAGTCCCTGAGCAGCCTGCTTACGTGGGCTCCTGGCCAGTACACCTGCGCCGTCAAGTGCGACCTGTGTGCCTTCGATCCGGACGGCCCGCATTGTGTGGCGGCGTGCCCCACCAAGGCGCTGACCGTCATGGGCGGCGCGGCCGATCGCGAGCTCGACGAGGCCAAGCGCCTGCGCTCGATCGAAAACGGTCCAGTCGTCGACGTTACCGCTGTGGCCCAGGGCCTGTCCGAGAAAGCAGAAGGGAGCGTAAACAATGGATAGCATGACGCTGTTTATCGCATCGCTTGCCGTCTCGTGCATCGGTGCGCTCGCCTCGGTTCTGCTGATCAAGGCCGATAACGCCGCCAAGACCGCCGGCTGCCTGATCGGCGCCGTCGCGGCGGTGCTTTCGTTCATCGCGGGCCTCGAGGCCGTGCTTGGCGACGTTTCGTCCCTCAACACGGTCTTCTTTTTCCCGTTCGCCCGTCTCGAGCTCTTGCTCAACGGCCTTGCGGGCCTGATCGTGGTCCTCATCTCAATCCTCGCCTTTGCGGGCTTCATCTACGGTCTGTCCTACTTCGATGAGTACCCGGGCAAGGTCGGGCGCGCCGGTTTCTTCATGAACACCTTCGTCGCCTCGATGATGCTCGTCATCACCGCCGACAACGTGTTCTGGTTCCTGGTCGCCTTTGAGCTCATGTCCCTTACGAGCTACTTCCTTGTCGTTATCGAGGAGAACAAGAACTCCATTAGGGGCGGTTGGCTCTACTTCGTCATCGCGCACGTGGGCTTTGTCCTTATCATGGCGAGCTTCCTGCTCATGACCAACGGCGTGGGCGGTTCCTTCAGCTTCAGTGATTTCCGTACGCATGACTTTGGACCCGCCGTCTCCTCCGCGTGCTTCGTCCTCGCGTTCTTCGGATTCGGCGCAAAGGCCGGTATCATCCCGCTGCACTCCTGGCTGCCCCAGGCGCACCCCGAGGCGCCGTCCAACGTGTCCGCCCTCATGTCCGGCGGCATGATCAAGATCGGCATCCTGGGAATCCTCAAGGTCGGTCTCGACCTGCTCGCGGGTTCGGGCGTCCAGCTCTGGTGGGGCCTCATGGTCCTGGTCTTCGGATCCATCTCGTCGGTCCTGGGCGTCGTCTACGCCCTCCACGAGCACGACATTAAGCGCCTGCTGGCCTACCACTCCGTCGAGAACATCGGCATCATCTTGCTCGGTGTCGGCGCGTCCATGACGGCGCACGCCCTGGGCAACGACGTCATCGCGACGATCGCGCTCATGGCCGCCCTCTACCACACGCTCAACCACGCCATGTTCAAGGGCGAGCTGTTCCTCGGCGCGGGCTCCCTGCTCTATGCCACGGGTACGCGCAACATGGAGAAGATGGGCGGCCTGTTCCGCCGTATGCCGGTCACGGCCGTCTGCTTCCTCATCGGTGCCCTTGCCATCTCGGCTATCCCGCCGCTCAACGGCTTCGTTTCCGAGTGGTTCACCTACCAGTCCCTGTTCAACATCTCGACGCTCTCCGACCCGGTCGTCATGGTGTTCGCCGTCGCCTCTGCGGCCGCCCTCGCCATCACCGGTGCCCTGGCCGTCACGTGCTTCGTGAAGGCCTACGGCGTCTCGTTCGCGAGCAGCCCTCGTTCCCAGGAGGCCGCGAACGCCAAGGAGTCCCCGGCTCCGATGTTGTTCTCGCAGATGCTCCTCGCGGCCATCTGTGTGGTGCTGGGAATCGGCTCTCCCGTCATCGCCCCGGTTCTGGGCGACGTCGCCCAGAGCGTGCTTGCCGGCTCTGCCATCACAGCCACCTCGGGCGTGTCTCTGGTGAACGAGATTTCCGGTGCCGCCACCTCCACCCCCGCGATCGCCATCGCGCTCGTGGTCCTCACCGGCCTCGCGTTCGTGTTGAGGTCCTGCCTCGGCGCCAAGGCCCCCGCTAAGAAGACCGACCCTTGGGCGTGCGGCTACGAGCCCAACGAGCACATGCCCGTCGTCGCCACGAGCTTCGCGTCAGACGTAGAGCTCTTCATGGGCCCGCTCTACACCCTGCGCGAGGTATGCACCAAGATCTGCTGGTCCATCGCGCACGTGTTCCAGAAGCTCACCGGTGTCGCCCAGGGCGTTGAGCCCCTGCCCGACCGCTTCCTGGTCGATGCACCGAGCGAGGGTGCCGATAAGCTGGCCGGCCTCGCCTCCAAGATCGAGGGCGGCAACTACTCCGTATACATCTGCTACATCGTCGCGGCGCTCGTGGTCTTCCTCGTGCTCGCCGTGGTCATGGTCTAGAGAGGGGAGAGGATATTATGAACATCGTTCTTGCGATAGCGCAGGGCCTCGTGGTCATGCTGGTCGCGCCCTTCTTCTCCGGCCTCGCCCGTGTGATTCGCGCGAAGATGCACAATCGCCGCGGTCCGTCCATCCTTCAGGATTACCGGGACCTCGCGAAGCTCATGGCGCGTCCCGAGTCCGTGAGTTCCGACTCGAGCTTCGTGCTGCGCATCATGCCGCCGCTGTTCCTCGCGGTGTCGTTCATGCTCGCCATGGGCCTGCCCATGTTCACGCTCGAGAGCCCCATGCCCGTCTTTGGTGACGCCATCACCATCATGTACGCGCTCGCGCTGTCCCGCTTCTTCTTCGCGCTGTCCGGCGTGGATTCCTCCAACGCCTACGCGGGCTTCGGCGGTATCCGCGAGCTCCTCATGAGTGTGCTCATCGAGCCGTCCATGCTCATCGCGCTGTTTACCGTCGCCATCGTGTGCGGCTCCACGGACATTGCGACCATGGGTCAGCACATCGTTACGGGCAACGTCTCGAGCGTCGTCGCCGTCATCCTCGCCGGCGTCGCCTTCGCGGCCGCCTGCTATATGGAGCTCGGCAAGCTTCCGTTCGATCAGGCCGAAGCCGAGCAGGAGCTCCAGGAGGGCCCGCTCGCCGAGCTCTCCGGCCCGTCCCTGGCCATGATGAAGCTCGCCATGGGCATGAAGCAGGTCGTGGTCGTCGCTTGGTTCACCTCCATCTTCATCCCCTGGGGAGAGCCCGCGACCATCGGCGTCACCGCTCTCGTGGGCGCCGTCGTCTTCCTTGTCAAGTGCCTGGTCGATTTCGTTGTCTGCGGCGTGCTCGAGAACTCCGTTTCCCGTTCGCGCTTCAAGGTGCTCGGTAACCAGACCTGGGCCGTCGTCGGCATCGCGGTCCTCGCGTTCGTCTTCGTCGTCGTAGGCGTGTAGGGAGAAGGGAGAAACTATGTCAATCGAATCGAGCTTGTCCCTCTTTGCCATGGTGGCGATCGCCGTCCCCATGCTGGGCTCCCTGCTCATCGTCATGCTGCCGCGTCCCTACGCTAAATGGATCTGCGCCTTTGCCGGCGGCATCGCCACGGTCGCTTCCGTTGGCTTGGCCGCGACGTTTGCCGGAAACGGCATGAACGCGGTCGATGTAACCTGGGCGAGTATGGGCCAGACCTTGGTCATGGGCTTCATATTCGACCGGATGAGCACGCTGCTCGCACCCGCGTTCGTCGCTATCGGCCTGCTCGTCGTCATCTATTCGTTCCCGTACATGAGCGATAAGAACAAGGAGCATCCCGGCGCGCCCCGTCGCCGCTTCTACGTGTACTTCTCCACGTTCATCGGCGCCATGGCCGGTCTCGCCTACAGCTCCACCATCGTCGGCCAGCTCGTTTTCTTCGAGATCACCGGCGTGTGCTCCTGGGGCCTCATCAGCTACTACATGACGCCCACGGCCAAGAAGGCCGGTATGAAGGCGCTCATCATCACCCATATCGGCGCTCTGGGACTCTACATCGGCGCGGCCTTCCTGTTCGCCGGAACCGGCACGTTCGCGCTGAGCGCGATCTCCCAGCTCGATTCCGGTATGAAGACCGTCGTGCTGCTGCTCATCCTGTTCGCCGCTTGGGCCAAGTCCGCCCAGTTCCCGCTCTACATGTGGCTGCCCTCCGCAATGGAGGCCCCCACGCCCGTTTCCGCCTACCTCCATGGCGCGTCCATGGTGAAGGTCGGCGTGTGCGTGTTCGCCCGCGCTCTTGCGAGTGCCGGCGATATCCCCGAGATCGTCGGTTGGGTCGCCATCATCGACGCCGTCGTGACCATGCTCTTCGGCTTCCTCATGTACCTGCCCCAGAAGGATATGAAGCGCCTGCTCGCCTTCTCGACGATCGCGCAGCTCGCCTACGTGTTCTTCGGCCTGGGCCTCTCCGTGTTCGGAAGCCAGATGGCGTTCAACGGCGCCGTCGAGCACATCTTCAACCACGCGTTCACCAAGACCCTGTTCTTCCTCATCGCCGGCTCCCTCAGCTTCACGCTGGGAACCCGTATGTTGCCCAAGATCCAGGGCCTCATGAAGAAGTACCCGGTCACGGGCGTGGGCTTCGCGGTCGCCGCGACCGCTATCGCCGGCGTGCCCCCCATGAGCACGTTCTTCTCCAAGTTCCAGATTATTTCCGGTGGCTTCGCGGTTGGTGCTTCCAACACGGTCATCTTCGTCCTCGTGTGCGTCATGGTCGTCGAGACCGTCGCCACCTTCGCATGGTTCCTGCGTTGGATGGGTAAGGTCCTGCCCGGTGAGCCGAGCGAGACCGTGGCCGCCGGCCAGCCCCTTCCGCGCGCCATGGCGTTCGTGTTCGTCGTCCTCATGATCATGGTCGTCGTCGCCGGTCCTCTGTCCTCTAGTTGGATGGGTTAGGAGGTAGGACATGGGTTATTCGTTAGTCAATATCCTGGGCGGTCTTCTGATCGTGACCTCCACCATGGTGGTCGTCTCGAAGACCATCCCGTCCGCCATTAAGTGGTACGCGATCCAGTCGGTTGTCCTGGTGGGCGTGCTGCTCACCCTGGGCCTCACCACCGGTGCCACCGAGCTTCTCATGTGGGCCGCGTCGGCCTTCGTCACCAAGGTGATCCTCGTTCCGTTCATTCTCAACCGTGCCTACAAAAAGATGGGTTCGCCTGCCGATAGCACGCTGACCTCCTCCATCAAGCCGGCCTGGACCATCATCCTCACCGGTCTGGAGGTGGCCATCTGCTTCGCGGTGGTCACGCGCCTGAGCCTGCCCACCGCTGAGGTGGCTACTCCGGCCCTCGCCATCAGCTTCGCGCACTTCTTCGTCGGCCTCACGTGCATCATCTCCCAGCGCAACATCCTCAAGCAAATCTTCGGGTACTGCCTTATGGAGAACGGTAGCCACGTGACGCTCGCCCTGCTCGCGCCCACGGCCCCCGAGATCATCGAGATCGGCATCGCCACCGACGCCATTTTCGCCGTCATCATCATGTCCGCCGTCGTCGTGAGGATCTGGAACGACACCAAGTCGCTCGACTCCCACGACCTGACCGAATTGAAGGGGTAGGCCATGGATGTTTCAATGCTGACGGTCGCCCTGCTCGCTTGTCCCCTCGTGTTCTCCCTGATTATGGCTGCGCTCCCCAAGACGACGTCCTACAGCGTCTTTGCGGGGCTCAACACCATCTCCGTCGCGGCGACCCTCGTCCTTTCGGTCGTCACCGCGGGAACCATGCTCTCGAGCGGGCAGAATATCGACGCTTTGGGCCTGTGGCTCCATCTCGATTCGCTCTCGTCGATCTTCGTCCTTCTGGTAGGCATCATCGGGTTCATCACCGGCGTGTACTCCATCTCCTATATCAAGATCGATATCGAGGAGAAGACCATGCCGGCCGAGCGCACCAAGCAGTACTACGCGCTGTTTAGCCTGTTCGTTTTCACGATGCTGCTCGCCTGCCTGTCCAACAACATCATCCTCACCTGGGCGGCGGTCGAGGCCACCACGTTGTCGACCGTGTTCCTCGTGGGCATCTACAAGAACAAGCAGGCGCTCGAGGCGTCTTGGAAGTACGCGATGGTCTGCACCGCCGGCGTGGCCTTCGGCCTGTTCGGCACGCTGCTCATCTACGCGAACGCCGCCGATATCATGCCCAACGCGCATGAGGCAGCCTTCCTCACCTCCATCATGCCCTACGCCGACCAGTTCGACCCGATGCTCGTGCGCCTCGCGTTCGCGTTCATCGTCATCGGCTTCGGCACCAAGGCGGGCCTGTTCCCCATGCACACTTGGCTGCCCGACGCGCACTCCCAGGCTCCGAGCCCGGTCTCCGCGCTGCTCTCGGGCGTGCTGCTCAAGTGCGCCATGCTGGTGATCATCCGCTTCTACTCCCTGTCCATCATCACGGTGGGCGACACCTATCCGCGTACGCTCCTGCTCATCCTGGGCACGCTGTCCATCCTGGTGGCCGCCCTGTGCATCTTTAAGCAGGACGATATCAAGCGCCGCTTCGCGTACTCCTCCGTCGACAACGTCGGCGTGGTCGCGCTGTGCCTGGGTATCGGTGGTCCGCTCGGTATCGCCGCCTGCCTGCTGCACTGCATCTTCCACGGTTTCACGAAGGCGCTCGCCTTCTGCATGGCCGGTAACATCCAGCACATCTACCACACCCGCGACCTGAACAAGATCAAGGGCGTCGTCGAGATCGCTCCCGTCACGGCAGCGCTCACCATCATCGCCCTGCTCGCGCTCGCCGCCTTCCCGCCGTTCGCCCTGTTCATCTCCGAGTTCCTCACCTTCGTGGCCGGCGTCCAGTCCGGTCCCATCTGGGTGGTCGTGCTCGTGGCCATTGGCCTCACCGGCGTGTACTTTGCCCTTACCGGCATCGCGCTCAAGTCCATCTTCGGCAAGGCGCCCGAGGGCATGAAGCGCCACGAGGTGCCCGCCCTCATGATCATCCCCGAGATCGCCCTCGCGATCGTGGTCATGTGGTTCGGTATCGCCACCCCGGTCGCCATCACGAGCGGCGTCGAGGATGCAACGTCCGTCGTTTTGAACCAGAGCGTCGAAGAGCTCCACGAGGCTCCTCTCTACCGCATGGTGTTCAGTTCCCAGACCAAGACAAGCGAGGTGAATTAGCACCATGGCAGAACCTGAAAAGAAGGACTACGCTCGTCGTTGCGAAAGCCACGTCGAGGCCCTGCGCGCCGCAGTGCCGGGCGCTATCGAGAAGGTTGAGTGGCAGTGCGAGGACCAGCTGACGATCACCGTCAAGCTGGACCGTCTGCCCGAGGCCGTCCACTACCTGTACTACGAGCGCTACGGCTGGATTCCCGTGATTGTCGGCAACGACGAGCGCTCCCTGTGCGGCCGTTACGCCGTGTACTACGTCATCTCCATGGAGGGGGAGGACCCCGGCTGGGTGACCGTGCGTGCCGAGGTCGATCCCGCCAAGATGACGTTCCCGTCCGTGACGCCGTTCGTTCCCGCCTGCGTGTGGGGCGAGCGCGAGCTGCGCGATATGTTCGGCCTGATCCCCGAGGGTCTGCCCGATCGTCGTCGCCTGGTGCTGCCCGACGATTGGCCCAGCGGCCTGTACCCGCTGCGCAAGGACTCCATGGACTACCGCTTCCGTCCCGCTCCCGCGAGCGACATGGAAAACTACGAGTTCTTGGCCGATACCAAGGGCAAGGAGACGACGCTCGTTCCCATGGGCCCGTTGCACATTACCTCCGACGAGCCTGGCCACTTCCGCCTGTTCGTTGAGGGCGAGACGATCGTCGACGCCGACTACCGTCTGTTCTACGTGCACCGCGGCATGGAGAAGGTTGCCGAGACGCGCCTGAACTATGACGCCGTGACGTTCCTCGCCGACCGCATCTGCGGCATCTGCGGCTGCGCCCACTCGGTGGCCTACGCCGAGGCCGTCGAGCGCGCTCAGGGCATCCATGTCCCGCCGCGCGCCCAGTACATCCGCGCCATCATGCTCGAGGTTGAGCGCCTGCACTCGCATCTGCTCAACATTGGCCTGGCGTCGCACTACACGGGCTTCGACTCCGGCTTCCAGCAGTTCTTCCGCGTCCGCGAGAAGTCCATGGACCTGGCCGAGAAGCTCTCCGGTCACCGCAAGACCTACGGCCTCAACGTGATTGGCGGCGTGCGTCGCGACATTTTGGCTGAGCAGAAGCTCTCCACGCTCACGACCATCCACCAGCTGCGCTCCGAGGTTCAGGAGCTCGTCGACGTGCTGCTCTCCACGCCCAACTTTATTGAGCGTACGAGCGGTATCGGCATCTTGGACCGCAAGATTGCACGCGACTTCTCGCCGGTCGGCCCGCTCATGCGTGGCTCGGGCTATGCCCGCGACGTGCGCTTTGACCATCCCTTCGACGGCTACGCCGATCCGGACGTCCAAAAGATGCACGCCGCCACGGCCGACACCTGCGACGCCTTCGGCCGTACCGCCGTCCGCATCCAGGAGGTCTACGATTCGATCGACATGATCGAGACCATGCTCGAGAACTGCCCGTCGGGCCCCATCCTCACCACGGATTGGGAGTACACCCCGCACAAGTACGCCATCGGCGCCACCGAGGCGCCGCGCGGCGAGGACGTGCACTGGGCCATGCTCGGCAATAACCAGAAGTGCTACCGCTGGCGCGCCAAGGCCGCCACGTACAGCAACTGGCCGGTCCTGCGCTACATGTTCCGCGGCAACACCGTGGGCGACGCGGCGCTGATCGTCGGCTCGCTCGACCCGTGCTACTCCTGCACCGATCGCGTGACGGTGACCGATGTCGCCGCCAAGCGCGACCACGTGCTCGACAAGGAGCAGTTCGAGAACGTCTGGCGCGACAAGTCGCCGCTTGCGGGCGAGGGCACCTTGGCCGCTCCGCTCGATGAGGAGGCACTCTAATATGCTGAAGCTTTGGAAGGTTAACGCCAAGGCCGGCGACGCGACGGTCAAGTACCCGTTTGCGCCGTTTCCCACCAACAAGGACATGCGCGGCAAGCCCGAGCACAATGCCGAGCTCTGCATCGCCTGCGGTGCCTGCGGCGTGGCTTGTCCGGCCGATGCCATTCGCATGGACACTGACCTTGCGGCCGATACCATTACCTGGTCGATCGACTACGGCCGCTGCATCTTTTGCGGCCGCTGTGAGGAAGCCTGCCCCATGGAGGCCATCAAGCTCACCGAGGAGTTTGAGCTGGCCGTCATGAGCAAGGACGACCTCACCAGCAAGAGCGTCTACACGCTCGAGCACTGCTCGCGTTGCGGCAAGCCGTTTGCCCCGCACAAGGAGATCGACTACGCCAAGCGCCTGCTGCAAAAGGCCGGCGGCATGGAGGCCGAGCAGGCCGCCCGTACCGTCGGTATGTGCCAGGAGTGCAAGCGCGAGCTCGACGCCCTGCGCGCCGCTTCGGCCGTAAAGACCGGCAACGCTGCCGGCATGGCTGCCAACGAGACGCTTGCGTCCGGTGAGCCCCAGGGCCCCGGCATGGAGTATCTGGGCGGCCACGGCGTGAACCCGGAGTATATCGACCGTGAGCTCAACCCCGATGCGCCCGAGATTCCCGCCGGTCCTGCGCCGGTCGAGGGCATCATTATGGGTTTTGATACGAAGGAGGAGTAACCATGGCCGAACCCACGCTTTTACCCGAGCGGCTTCAGTACCGCCCGACCAAGATCGAGCTCGACGAGAGCATCGAGAAGGCCAAGGCGACCCTTCTTAAGAAGATCAAGCGCTCGGTGTACGTCTACCGTGTCGACTGCGGCGGCTGCAACGGCTGCGAGATCGAGATCTTTGGTTCCATCACGCCCGTCTTCGACGTCGAGCGCTTTGGCATCAAGGTCGTGCCCTCGCCCCGTCACGCCGATGTGCTGCTGTACACCGGTGCCGTGACGCGTGCCATGCGCATGCCGGCCCTGCGCGCTTTTGAGGCCGCACCCGATCCCAAGATCGTGGTGTCCTATGGCGCTTGCGGCTGCACCGGCGGCATCTTCTACGACAACTACTGCGTCTGGGGCGGCACGGACAAGATTCTGCCGGTCGATGTCTACATCCCCGGCTGCCCGCCCAGCCCCGCGCAGACCGTCTACGGCTTTGCCATGGCACTTGGTCTGCTGGACCAAAAACTCCATGCCGAGACCACGGTGGAGGCCGCCGGCGAGCAGGCCGATATCCTGCACCCCGGCGTGCCGTACAAGCTGCGCGTTGCCATTGAGCGCGAAGCTCGCGCCATGAGCGGTTACCGTTACGGCCGCGACTTGGCCAACGAGTTTATGGATACGCTCGAGGGCGCGCCCAAGGGCGATATCCGCGGTGCCATGGCGCTGCTCATCGACAAGCAGGACGATCCGCGCCGCGTCGAGGTGTACTCGGCGCTGCAGGATCTGGTGCTGGCCGGAGGTCGCTAGATGGAGCTCACGGACCGCTCTGGTTACTTTGCGGGCCCCGGCATGCTCGGCGGCTCTTTTGGCGATGCCTCGCGCGCAAGCGACGAGGCTGCCGAGGGCGTCGCCGACCCCTGCCTGGGCCATACGCCCGACCAGGTGGTCTTCTACGAGCTCACGCGTAAGTTTGTGGAGACCGAGGAAGACGTTCCCCAGGAGGCCTGCGACGTGCTGTACTACACGCTCGCCGTGGGCCACCATACCGGCGTGCTCGACTGCTTTGAGCCGCGCCTGTCGGTGCCGGTGAACGTGTTCTATACGCTTATCGACGCGCTGCCGGAGGGGGAGGCCAAGACCAAGTTCGAGGCCATCCGCTCCTTTGGCGAGTGCCAGCTCGACAAGGCGGCGGTGCCGTCGCTGCTCGAGGCCTGCGACACGCTGCTCGACGAGCGCGGTTTTCGCGGCTCGGCCAAGGCCGGCATCTCGGTGTTCGACGACGACTTTGGCCTGCATGCCCAGCAGGTCGCGTTTCTGATGAAGTTCCGCGATCTGGTTGAGCGCGTGCGCGATGTGTCGGGCGTGTACCTGACGGGAAGGTTGCAGTAATGGGTCACGTTGTGGATGGACGTGTGAACGGCGCCCCGTTTGCGGGTATCGTGCTCACGGCGGGAAGCGTGCTGCGTGCCGACGATGCCGCCGGCCCCGTGCTCTCCAAAAAGATGGAGGACGCACCCATCGCCGGTTGGTACACCATCGACGGCGGGCAAACGCCCGAGGACGACATCATCGAGGTCAAGCGCGAGCGTCCGCCGCGTCTGGTTTTGGTCGATGCCGCCGACATGGCGCTGCCCGTCGGCGCCATCCGCTTGCTCGACAAACGTGACGTGGCCCGCAAGTCGATGTTCACCACGCATTCGCTTCCTTTGTCGATTCTGATCGAAGAGATTGAGCAATCGTGTGATGATATCGTCTTCGTTGGGATTCAGCCGGGCGACACGGAGTTCTACAACCCTATGTCCCCGGAGGTCTTTGACGCCGTCGACGCCGTGTACGACGCCGTGGCCGCCAACGACTTTTCCCACTTTGTCCGCTTGGGGCAAGAGCAATAGGAGCGCTTGTCCCTGCTGATTAGGAAAGAAGTGATTGACATGGCAGATTCCAAGGCGGAGTACCCCGCTCCCGATTGCCTGGCGCCCGCCGCGATCGAGGCCAAGACCGAGGCCGCCGGCGTGACCAAGGCCAACCTGCCGGTCGCAAAGGCCTTTCTGTTGGCAATGTTCGCCGGTGCGTTTATTGCCTTCGGTGGTCTGTTCTTTACCGTGTTCTTGAGCGACAGCACGCTGGGCTGGGGTGCCCAGCGCGTCGTGGGCGGCCTGTGCTTTTGCCTGGGCCTGGTGCTGGTGCTGGTGTGCGGCGCCGAGCTGTTTACCGGTAATTCGCTTATGGTCTGCGCGCTCAAGAGTAAAAAGATCACCCTGGTCCAGATGCTCAAGGCTTGGGTCGTCGTATGGGTCGGTAACTTTGTCGGTGCCCTGTTCATCGTCTTTTTGGTGTACATGGCCGGCATTTACAAGCTCAACGGCGAGGCGGTCGCCAATTCCATGGTGAGCGTCGCCGCCGGCAAGGTGACGATCGACTGGGTGACGATCTTCTTCCGCGGCATCCTGTGCAACATCTTTGTGTGCCTGGCCGTGTGGATCGGTACCGCCGGCAAGACCGTGGTCGATAAGGTTGTGGGCATTCTGCTGCCCATCGCCGCCTTTGTGGCCTGCGGTTTTGAGCACTGCGTTGCCAACATGTACTTTTTGCCCATGGGTGCCGTGATGCACGCGTGCGGCTACGGTGCCGACGTCGCCGGCGCCGATGCGCTCAACGCCGCGGGCATTGCGTTTAACCTGTCCGCCGCCACGCTGGGCAACATCGTGGGCGGCGCGGTTCTGGTCGCGCTCGGCTACTGGTTTATCTACGCCAAGAAGTCCGAGGCGTAAGGTGCCGCCTGTTTGACGTTGGGCCTCCCGCGGGGCGTTGCCGTGCGGGAGGCTTTTTGGGTCTGGGGCTCGTTGCCGGGCTTTTGGCCTGTTGTGTTTGGCTGATGAAAGGGGTAATCGAGATGGCATCTGCTGTGAAGCGTGACGGTCGCGCCGTGGTGACCACATGCGGGGGATGCTATGCCGATTGCGCCTTTGCGGCACGCGTTGAGGACGGTCGCGTGGTGGCCGAGTTGCCGGTTGTGGGGCATCCGTGCGCGGCGCGTGCCCTGTGCGCCCGCGGACGCCATCGCCTGGCAATGCCGTTTGACGAGCGCGACCGCATCGTGCACCCCATGCGTCTCCGCCAGGATGGCTCGGGGTTCGATGCGATTTCCTGGGACGAGGCGTTTGCGCAGATCGCTGCGCGCCTTGGGGGGATTGTTGACGGGCATGGTCCGCGCGCGCTGGGCATGACGCTCGGCGTGCCCTCGTTCGACCGCTACTGGGCGTATCGCTTTATGCATGCGCTGGGCTCGCCCAACGTGTACGGTGCCGACGGTGCCTGCGAGGTAAGCCGACTTACCGGTTGGGAGCACAGCCTGGGCTATAGTCCCGCCTCCGACCTGGCGCATACCGATTGCATCATGTATCTGGGGCGTTCCATTGTCGATTCGTCGACGATGGGGGCCGTTGATGCGCTCAACGATGCGCGCCGGCGTGGGGCGAAGATCATCGTGGTCGACCCGCGGCGCAGTGGCTCTGCGGCGCTTGCCGACCGCTGGTTGCGCGTGCGCCCGGGCTGCGACTTGGCGCTGCTGTTGGGTATTGTCCACGTGTTGATTGCCGAGGGCCTGTACGATCACGAGTTCGTGACCCGCTATACCACGGGTTTTGACGAGCTGGCGCAGGCGGCGAGCGCTTGGACGCCCGAGTGGGCCGAGTCGATGTGCGACGTGCCGGCCGCAGAGATCGCCGCCACGGCGCGCGATCTCGCTGCCGCCGCGCCTGCCGCTGTGGTGGACGCGGGCTTTCATGGCGGCATCGGTATCGCGTATGCCAATAGCACCCAGACCGCGCGCGCTATTTGCTTGGTCGATGTGCTGCTGGGCTGCATCGGACACGCGGGCGGCGCGCTCAACCCGCCCACGCCGCTTGTGTTGGGCGACCTCGATCCCGCACGCTTTGCGACGCCGCCGGTGCCACGCGGGCCCAAGCTGGGGTCCGAGCGCTATCCACTGGTCGATCCGGTGCGCGGCCTGTGCACGACCATCGGTCAGTCGATTCTTGCTGGCGATTTGCGTGGGCTCATCGTCTATGCCAGTAACCCCGGTGCGGGCTATGGCAATGCGCAGGCTTGGTTGGGTATTTTGCAGCAGCTCGACTTGCTCGTGACGATTGATATTCGCTGGTCCGAGACGGCGCGTGCTTCTGACTTCGTGCTGCCCGACGTGACGTATCTGGAGGCCGACCGCGGTGTGGGCACGGTCGTTGGCGCCAACGATGCGCGCGTGTTCTACCGCAATGCCGTGCTGCCCGTGCAGCATGACGACACACGTCCCGGTCGGGAGATTTTTGCCGGTCTGGCGCAGGCGTGTGGCGTGGGCGAGTACTTCCAGTTTACGTCTGACGATCTGGCGGCTGCCCAGGTGGCGCCTTTTGGGATCAATCTGGACGAGCTCAAGGAGCGCGGCTGGGCCGATACGGGCATGGGGCTGCCGACACGCACGGGTGAGCCGGTGATTCCGCTTGCCGGCGGCAAGATTGCGCTGGCAAGCGACATATGGGAGCGAGCCGGCATGGGTCGTGTGCCCAACTGGATCGCTCCCATGGTGGAGCCCGGCCCGGGGATGTTTCGCCTCATTAGCGGCAACCGTCCCTTTGAGTCGCATACTTCGCGCAGGCTCGCGGCCCAAGGTGCCGCTGAGGCTGGATCGGACCTGGATGCCGTGCAGATGAATGCCGATGCCGCTGCGCACATGGGCATCGCCGATGGCGAGGTCGTCGAACTTGTGAGCGATTTGGGCCGCGACCGCGTGCGCGTGGAGACGACGCCGTATCTGCATCCGGCGTGCATCTTCACCTCGGCCGCCCCCGGCGGGCGTTCGTTTGGCGCCGATGCCGGTGGCGCTCAAGCCTTGGGCGTGGGCCCACTCGACCATACGCCGCTGCGCTGGGACCCGTTGACGGGTGCCGCGCTCACCCAGGAAAACGCCGTTCGCGTGGAAAAGATCGCGGCGCGCGAGGATAATAACGAGTAATTGACTCAGCTGATGCATTAGACTGATCCACGTTTCTTTTGAAAGGCCGTACATGAGCGATAGCCAGAACATGTCCGATGAGGTACGCGCCCGCCTGCGCGCCATTCCTTCCGTCAATGAGCTGCTTGCCGAGTGGCCGGTCGTGAAGGCGGCGGGGGAGACCTGCGACGCGGTGGTGCATGCCGCCGTGACGGCCGAGCTCGACGAGGAGCGCGCAGCCATTCGCGCCGGTGCTGCCCCGCGCTCTAAGCGCGACCTTGCCTCGGCCATCGAGTGGCGTGCGCACCGCTCCGCGTTGCCGAGCCTGCGCCCTACCGTCAACGCCACGGGTGTGGTCATCCATACCAACTTGGGCCGCGCCCCGCTCGCGGAGTCGGCGGCAAAGGCCGTGGCCGAGGTCGCGCGCGGCTACAGCACGCTCGAGTACAGCGTCGACACCTGCTCGCGAGGGTCGCGCAAGGAGCATGCCGCGCAGCTCATCCGCTCACTCACCGGTGCCGAGGACGCGCTCGTGGTCAACAACAACGCCGCCGCGGTGCTGCTGGTGCTGGCGACCCATGCCGCGGGCAAAGAGGTTATCGTCAGCCGCGGCGAGCTTGTCGAGATCGGCGGCAGCTTCCGCATCCCCGATGTCATGGCGGCTTCGGGCGCCAAACTCGTCGAGGTCGGCGCCACCAACCGCACGCACCTGGCAGATTATGAGCAAGCCATCACACCCGATACGGCCATGATCCTCAAGGTTCATCCTTCCAACTATCGCATCGAGGGCTTTCACGAGGAGGTAGGCTCTCGGGAGCTTGCCGCCCTGGCCCACAAGCATGGCCTGCTGTTCTACGAGGACCAGGGGTCGGGCGCGCTGTTGCCCGACGACATCTTGGTGCGCGGAGGCGAAGAAACCACGCCGGCTTCGGTCGCGGCGGGGCTCGATATCGTGTCATGCTCGGGCGATAAGCTGCTCGGCGCCGCGCAGGCGGGCATTATCATGGGTCGTCGCGATCTGGTCCAGGCCTGCGGGTCGCATCCGCTTATGCGTGCCCTGCGTCCGGGTAAGCTTGCACTGGCGGCGCTCGAGGCTACACTGCGCATTTACATGGACGGGGCGGATGTGGCCCATCGCGAGGTGCCGGTACTCAACATGCTCACGCTTCCGCAGGCTCATCTGGAGCGTCGCGCACGCAAGTTGCGCGATCTGATGGTGGCGGGCCTCGATAAGGCTGGCTGCCCGTGCGCCGTTCAGGTGGAGATCGTCGAGGAGTCGTCGGCTCCCGGCGGCGGCTCGCTGCCTACCGTCGAGTTGCCCACCATGTGCGTTGCCGTGCGTCTTGTCGATGAGCGTCTTTCCGTTGACGCACTCAAGCGCTTGCTCGTCCAAGATTTCGACACTCCGGTCGTCACACGAACCTCGCACGATCGCATTTTGTTTGACGTCCGTACGCTCGTGGGCGACCGCGATATCGAGACGGCGGCATCGACGCTCGTCGCGTGCGTTGAGAAGGCGATTGCTCGATGAGTGAGGTTCAAGCGCTGGTAGAGTGTCCCGTTATCGTTGGCACGGCGGGCCACGTTGACCATGGTAAGTCGGCACTGATCGAGGCGTTGACCGGCAAGAATCCCGACCGTCTGGAGGTTGAGCGCCGTCGCGGTATGACCGTGGAGCTGGGCTTTGGCGAGCTGGCACTGCCGAGTGGCAAGATCGTTGGCCTGGTCGACGTGCCGGGCCACGCGCATTACTTGCGCGCCATGGTGCAGGGCGCCACGGGCATCGACGTGGCGGTGCTGGTGGTTTCGGCTGTCGAGGGCGTGATGCCGCAGACCCGCGAGCACGTGCATGTGCTGGAGCTGCTGGGCGTTACGCATATGGTGGTCGCGTTGACGATGTGCGACCTGGCCGACGCCGAGATGACCGAGCTTGCCGAGCTCGATGTCGATGACTTTTTGTCGGGTACCGTGTTTGCGGGCGCGCCGATGGTCCCCGTGTCGTCCAAGACCGGCGAGGGGATTGACGCGCTGCTGGCCGCGCTTGACGATCAGGTCGGTGCCTGCTGGGATTCCTGCCGCGACCGTGCCGAGCGCACCGATGCTGCGCCGCGCTTGCCGATTGACCGCTGCTTTACGATCAAGGGCGCCGGCACCGTCGTGACAGGGACACTGCACGATGCGCCGGTTGCGGTGGGCGATGAGCTCGTCGCGCTGCCGTCGCGCACGGCCTGCCGCGTACGCGGGATCCAAGTGCATGGCGACACGCAGCAGGCGCTTCCCGGTCAGCGTGTGGCGCTCAACCTGGTTGGTGACGGCGTCGCCGCGCTCGATCGCGGTGAGATGCTCAGTGTGGCGGGTCGCTTTGGCCAGACGCTGCGCTTTATGATGGCGTTTACGTATTTGGGTCGCGAGGGAGCCAAGCCGCGCGTGCTCGAGTCGGGTGCGCGTGTGCACGTGATGGCGGGTACGGCCGAGGTCGGCGGCCGCATCATGCTTTTGGAGGGCGAGGCCCCCATGGCGGTGGGCGAGACCCGTACCGTACAGGTGCGCTTGGAGGAGCCGCTGCCGCTGCGAGCCGGAGACCATGCCGTGGTGCTGTCGTATTCGCCCGTTATGCTTATTGGCGGCGGGCGTGTGCTGCTTTCGCGCTGCCGTCGCTCGCGCGAGCTTGCCGAAGGAGAGCGTGCGCTGTATGCGGCGATCGAGTCCGGCGATATCGCGGGCGGTGTGGGCGCTTGGCTGGCGCTGCAGACGCTGCCGGTTACGGCGGTTGATGTTGCCGAGGCTTTGGATCTTGGTGTCGGCGAGGCCGATGTCGCACTGCGTGGGTTGGTGGCGCAGGGCGCTGCTTGCGCGCTGGCTGGCTCGGATGGCTCGCTGTATGCAGATTCTTCCGCGCTCGACGCCGCTATGGATGCCCTGGCGGCGACCCTGTCAGCCATGCACGCGGCAGCTCCCAAGGAGACGGGCTTTACGCCCGGCGCCGTTGCCCATGCTGCGTGGCCTGCCGCAGATGAAGGCGTTGCCGCGGCTCTGATTGCCGAGGGCTGCTCGCGTGGCGTGTGCGCCTCCGAGGGGGCCGAGGTGTTCGACCCGCATTCCGCAGCCGCCGCGGCGCGTGTGGTGCGCGAGGTCTGCGGGCGCATCGTTGCCTTGCTGGACGAGGCCGGACTCGATACGCCGACGTTGCCCGAGGTGGGCGAGCAGCTTCAGCTCGATTGCGACATCATGACGCGTGCCCTGCGCGAGCTTTCGCTCAACCGCTCGATCGTCAAGGTCGAGCGCGACGTTGCCCTGTCCGCTGCCGCTGAGGCTCACGCGCGCGAGCTCGTCGCCGCCGCCATCGCCGAAGCCGGCGGTGCTGCCACCACGAGCGTGCTGCGCGAGGCGCTGGGTGTGTCGCGCAAACGTGCCATCAGCATCTTGGAGCACCTGGATGCCGTGCGCTTTACGGTGCTCGACAAGGATGCCGGCGGCCTGCGCTCCCTGCGCTAGATTGGCTGCTCGGTTTGGTAAAATACCGGCGCACTTGGGAACGGATGGGCTCCGGTGGGCTCCGCGGTCCTCAAAACCGTTGCGAGGCGTGCAAAACGTCTTGGATGTGTTCGATTCACATACGTTCCCGCCATACGCTACCAGCGCTTTTGTGCTCGCGGTCTTGCTGCGTGCCGCAAAGGCGCTGTTTTGTTTTTGCACAGGTTTGCCGTACCGCCCGCTTTATCGGCGACGGTATTTGGCTTCGCGTGCCGGGTTTTGAGCATGCCGATGGGGGTGGTTTGCCGTATGACTACCGTAAGACGGGCCGATCTTTCTTGCGTCGTTCAAGCGGGCGGGATGTCCTCGCGCATGGGCTGCGATAAGGCTCGCATGGCGTTTTGCGGCGAGCCGCTCATCGAACGCGTGCTGGGTCGGCTGGCGCCAGTTGCCGGCGAGTTGGTCGTGACGACGTCGCGTCCCAGCGAGCTTGCCTTTCTTGAGGAGTGCGCGTTTGGCGGCTTGGTGCCGCGTGTGGTGGCGGACCTAGAAGGGTCGGCGGGCGCCATGCGCGGCATCGCGAGTTCGCTGACTGCGGCCCGGCTGCCTCTCGTTGCTATCGTCGCCTGTGATATGCCGTTTGTCTCTTCGGAGCTAATCGGTGCCCTTGCTGGCTGTGTCGAGGCCGAGGCGCTCGACGTGTGCGTGCCGCGCGAGGAGCGGGGGATTGAGCCGCTTTGCGCCGTCTGGCGCCGTGACGCGTGTGCGCCGGTTGCCCAAGAGCTGCTCGCCGATGACCGTCAGCGAATCCGCTGCCTGATCGACCGGGTGAATGCCGGGTATTTGGACGAGCCTCAGATTGTCGCGGTCGCCGGCTCGACGCTCTGCTTCGAGAACGTCAATACGCCCGAGGAGTTTGCGGCGGCCGAGTTACTCGCCTAGACGATTGGAGTTGCCATGTCTCACGATATTTGTCCCGACACGGGAGAACCTTGCACTTGCGACGGGTCCGAACCCTGTACCTGCGGTTGCGGTGGCTGTGGACATACTGCGGAAGAGGAAGCGGCCGCCGCGGCGTATCGCGATGCACACCGCGAAGGCCCGTCCGGTGATGCTCTCGACCATGAACGCAAAATCATCGTGTCGTTCGACAGCACCTTCGATGTGATGGAATGCGAACAGCTGTGCCTTGCCGCCGGTGTTCCTGGGCGCATCATGCCGCTGCCCGGCTCCATCACCGCAGGTTGCGGCCTGTGCTGGGCCATTCCGTTCTCGGGCGATGCACTCGCCGCCTTCCGTGCTGCCATCGAAGGCCGCATAACCCCCGCCGACTACCATCAGCTCGTCCTCTAGCCACCGGCACCACCACACAGGTGTCTGTCCCCAATGTGGTGGTTTGGAACACGTGGACGAAACAGCTTCGAAACACGCGATTTGTGGGTCGGGTGCTCAAAAACGCTTCTACCTGCATCGTAATCAAAACGAAACATCTGCTTGTCGGCTTATGCGAAACTTTGCTGCAACAGTGCGATATTATCCATACTCGATAAAGCTCGCGGCGCATAGGGTGCCGCGACCGACACTTTTCTTTCCCATCATTGGAGGAAGCATGAGCTACACGCAGAAAGTTCTCGAAGAGCTCAAGGCCCGCTATCCCGAGCAGCCTGAGTTCATCCAGGCCGCGACCGAGATCCTCGGCACCATCCAGCCGGCGCTCGACGCCCACCCCGAGTACGAGGAGGCCGCCCTGCTTGAGCGCCTTGTCGAGCCCGAGCGCATCGTCATGTTCCGTGTTCCCTGGGTCGACGACCAGGGCAAGGTTCAGGTCAACCGCGGTTACCGCGTCGAGTTCAACTCTGCCATTGGACCCTACAAGGGCGGCCTGCGCTTTAACCCCACGGTCACCCTGGGTATGCTCAAGTTCCTGGGTCTGGAGCAGATCCTTAAGAACAGCCTGACCACCCTTCCCATGGGCGGCGGCAAGGGCGGCTCCGACTTTGACCCCAAGGGTAAGTCCAACAACGAGATCATGCACTTCTGCCAGTCCTTCATGACCGAGCTCTATCGCCACATCGGCCCCAACACCGACGTTCCCGCCGGCGACCTGGGCGTTGGCGGCCGCGAGGTTGCCTACATGTTCGGTCAGTACAAGCGCCTGACCAACGAGTGGACCGGCGTCCTTACCGGCAAGGGCCTCTCCTTTGGCGGCTCGCTCGCCCGTACCGAGGCCACCGGCTACGGTCTGGTCTACTTTGTGGACGAGTACCTCAAGAGCCGCGGTGAGTCCTTCGAGGGCAAGAACGTCGTCGTTCACGGCTCCGGTAACGTCGCCATCTACGCGGTCCAGAAGGTCGCCCAGCTCGGCGGCAAGGTGCTGGCCTGCTCCGATACCCACGGCTGGGTCGAGGATCCCGACGGCATCGACTACTCCGTGCTCGAGCACGTCTACAACCAGAAGCGCTCCGGCCACGACAAGGGCGTCACGCTCGCCATGTACGTTGACGAGAAGCCCGGTGCCGTGTGGCACGAGGGCGACGGCCGCGGCGTGTGGCAGCTGCCCTGCGACATCGCGCTGCCCTGCGCTCGCGAGAACACGCTGCTGCTCGAGGACGCCCAGGCGCTCGTCGCCAATGGCTGCAAGGTGGTCGGCGAGGGCGCGAACATGCCCACGACCATCGAGGCCACGACCTACTTCCAGGAGAACGGCGTCGCCTTTATGCCCGGTAAGGCTGCCAACGCCGGCGGCGTGCTCGTGTCCGGCCTCGAGATGAGCCAGAACGCCGAGCACCTGTCCTGGACCTTCGAGGAGGTCGACGGCAAGCTCGAGCAGCTCATGCGCGGCATGTTCCACAACGTGGACGACACCGCCAAGGAGTATGGCCAGGAGGGCAACTTTGTCATGGGCGCCAACATCGCCGGCTTCCTGAAGGTCGCCGACGCCATGCTCGCTCAGGGCGTCTGCTAAATTCAGCTTGACATAGCTCCGTACAGCACCCGCTGATGCGCTAAGGCTCCCGACCATATCGGCCGGGAGCCTTTTTCTATGGTGGTGAGGGTCGTGCGCCCTCGTTTGGTACACTTAGAGGTACTGGACAAGTAAAGAGATGGGGGAGAACGTGCTCAAGTTCGGTACCTACGTCCGTGTTGGAAACGCGGCCGAAGCCTATGAGCTCTTACAGAAGAACCGCAACAACAAGATTGTGGGCGGTGGCATTTGGATGCGTCTGGGTTCGCGTCGCGTGGCGACGGCGATTGACCTTTCGGCCTGCGGACTCGATCAGATCGAGGAGACTGAGACCGAGTTTCGCATCGGTGCCATGTGCACCCTGCGCCAGCTCGAGCGTCATGCCGGGCTCAACGCGCTTGTCAACAATGTCTTTGAGTTCGCCGTCCACGACATCGTGGGTGTGCAGCTGCGCAATACCGCCACGGTGGGCGGCAGCATCTACGGCCGCTTTGGCTTCTCGGACGTGCTCTCGGCTTTCCTGGCGCTCGATTCCTATGTTGAGCTGACGGGCGCCGGTCGCGTGCCGCTCGCGGAGTTCGTGGACATGGGCTATGTGCGCGACGTGATCGAGCACGTCGTGGTCGTTAAGCACGACTACCGTGCGAGCTACGAGGCCGTGCGCAAGGCCGCGACCGACTTCCCCTCCTTAAACGTCACCGCCGCCTGGTGGGACAACAGCTGGCATGTCACCGTGGGCGCCCGCCCACTGCGCGCGACCCTGCTGCAGGGCGAGGCGTGTGGTCTCACCAACGAGCAGCCTTCCGAGGACGAGCTGCGCGCCCTGGCCGCATCAGTGCGCGCGCTGAGCTACGGCACCAACCTGTGGGGCTCGGCCGACTACCGCCGCCGCATCTCGGCCCCGCTCGCCATCCAGGCCGTGCGCCGTGCCGCCGGCATCGAGCTTTCTGCCGCGCTTGCCCGCGAGCTCGAGTGCGTGCGGGTCCCTAAGTTTGCCACGGACGAGTATTCCTGCCGCCGCGTGCCCGGCGTCGATTCTAGCGAGGTGCGCTAATGGCTGCCAAACTCATCGATCTTTCCTTTACGCTCAACGGCCGCAAGGTCAAGGTTCAGGTTGCCCCCGACACCATGCTCTTTGCGCTGCTGCGCGAGCAGGGTTGCGCGTCGGTGCGCTGCGCCTGCGAGACCACCAACTGCGGTCTGTGCACGGTGTGGCTCGACGGCGAACCGGTGCTGAGCTGCTCGGTTCCTGCCGCCCGTGTTGAGGGCCACACCATCACCACGCTCGAGGGCCTCAAAGCCGAGTCTGAGGCGCTGGCCCGTGCGATGGCTGCCGAAGGCGCCGAGCAGTGCGGTTTTTGCGCCCCGGGCCTCATCATGAACGTGCTGGCGCTTGCCCGCGCCGCCAAGGAGGATCCGAGTCTCGTCTCCACGCGCGAGGAGCTCTCGCGCCAGCTCGCCGGCAACCTCTGCCGCTGCAGCGGCTACGAGAGCCAGCTGCGCGCCATCGTGCGCTTCCTTAACGAGTCCGGCGTGCAGGTGGGCTTCGAGATGCCCGAGCTGCCGGTCAACGACACGAGCTCTGACGGCGTCACCTACAAGCAGATTACCCACAAGCAGCCCAAGAAGGACTCGAAGGCCCTGCTCGAGGGCCGTCCCGTCTACACGGGCGATATGGTGCCCGCCGGCGCGCTCATCGTTAAGCTCAAGCGCAGCCCCTATGCCCGCGCCAAGATCCGCTCCATCGATACGTCGCGTGCCCTGAAGGTGCCGGGCGTCGTGGGCGTCTACACCTACGAGGATGTGCCCAAGCGCCGCTTTACCATCGCCGGCCAGAGCTATCCGCAGCCGAGTCCCTACGACCGTCTGATTCTCGAGAACCTCGTCCGCTACCAAAACGAAGAGGTGGCGATCGTCGCCGCCGAGACCGAGGAGGCCGCCGATAAGGCGCTCAAGCTCATCAAGGTCGACTACGAGGTGCTCGAGCCCCTGCTCGACTTTACCCAGGCACTCGATAACGACATCGTGGTCCACCCCGAGGGCGACGTGACCTTTATGTTCCCGCAGGGCGGCGATGTTCCGCGCAACCTGGTGTGCAGCGGTACCAGCGATTATGGCGATCTGGACGAGGCCTTCGCCCAGAGCGACATCGTCTTTGAGCGCACTTACACCAGCCAGGCCACGCAGACCGCGCCCATGGAGACCTTCCGCGCCTTTGCGACGACCGACGCTTTCGGCCGCATCTCGGTGACCACCTCGACGCAGGTGCCCTTCCACGTGCGCCGCATGGTCGCGCAGTCGCTCGACATTCCGCAGTCGCAGGTGCAGGTCATTAAGCCGCGCATCGGCGGCGGCTTTGGCTCCAAGCAGACGGGCTGCTGCGAGATCTTCGTGGCGTTCGTCACCCAGCAGACCGGCCGTCCGAGCTACTGCTGCTACACCCGCGAGGAGACCATCACTGCGGGCAACTCGCGCCACCAGATGCAGATGACCGTTAAGCTGGGCGCCATGAACGACGGCACCATCACGGCCATCGACCTGCATACGCTTTCCAACGCCGGCGCGTACGGCGAGCACGCCACCACGACGATCGGCCTTTCGGGCCACAAGAGCCTGCCGATCTACAACCATGTGAAGGCGAGCCGCTTTAGGTGGGACGCCGTCTACACCAACACCAACCGCGGCGGCGCGTATCGCGGCTACGGTGCCACCCAGGGCCAGTTTGCCGTGGAGAGCGCCGTCAACGAGCTCGCCGACATGCTGCACATGGACCCCGCCGACCTGCGCCTTAAGAACATCGTGCGCGAGGGTGAGGTCATGCCGCAGTACTACAACGAAAAGCTCAACGCCTGTGCGCTCGACCGCTGCCTGCTGCGCGCGATGGACATGATCGGTTGGCGCGACAAGCCGCTGGCCGTCGACCTGGGCGACCGCGTGCGCGCCCTGGGCTGCGCGCTCACCATGCAGGGCTCGGGCATCTCCAACGTGGACATCGCCGGCATCGACATGCGCCTGGAAGAGGACGGCTTCATTACCATCGGCACCGGCGCCACCGATAACGGTATGGGCGTCGACACGATCCTGGCGCAGATTGCCGCCGAGGAGCTGGGCGTGGAGAGCTCGCTGATCGTGGTGCGCGGCGTGGACACCGATGTGTCGCCGTTCGAC
Organism: Collinsella sp.; assembly: GCA_019419525.1. Taxonomy (GTDB): domain Bacteria; phylum Actinomycetota; class Coriobacteriia; order Coriobacteriales; family Coriobacteriaceae; genus Collinsella. Next base: position 68,828 of record DXZU01000021.1, on the reverse strand, counting down.
GCCGGCTCGTACGCGAGCTCGGGTACGTACGTGACGGGCCTTGCCGCCAAGAACGCCGCGACCGAGCTGCGCGAGAAGATTTGCGCCAAGGCGGCCCAGATGTGGGACGTTGACGCCGCCGATGTGGTCTTCGACGGCCAGTACGTGCGCCTGTCCGACGAGCGTGCTGCGCGCGAGCAGAACTGCTACCTCACGCTGCGCGACTTTGCCAACCTGTGCGTCAAGAACATCGCGGGCGGCGACGCGCTGACCTCGCATGCCTCTGCCTGCCTGCCCGTTTCGCCCCCGCCGTTTATGGCCGGCATTGCCGAGGTCGAGGTCGACAAGGCCACCGGCAAGGTGACCGTGGTGGATTACGCCGCTGCCGTCGATTGCGGCACCGTGATCAACGAGGCGCTCGCGCGCGTCCAGGCCGAGGGCGGCATTGCCCAGGGTATCGGCCACGCGCTCTACGAGATTGTCGAGCACGATGACCGCGGCCGCCTGCGCACCGGCAACTTTATGAGCTACAAGCTGCCCACGCGTCTGGATATCGGCAGCATCCGCGTGGCCTTTGAGCCGAGCTACGAGCCGACGGGCCCGTTTGGCGCCAAGTCGATCGGCGAGGTCGTCATCAACACGCCGCTCGCCGCCGTGGCCTCGGCCGTCGCACACGCCACGGGCCACCAGGTCCGCTCGCTGCCCATCACGCCGGAGAAAGCGCTGCTGGGGGAGTAGCGGGTCGGCGAACAAGTCGTAATTGGCGGGGCGGGGCAACTCGTTCCGCCTTTCGCACTCGTGGTGAGGTCGTGAGCCTGTAAAACGTGTGCGTGCGCTTGTCGTTCGTATCTGCTATCATTCCTAGTCTGTGCGCTCATGCGGGCGTGGCGGAATTGGTAGACGCGCCAGATTTAGGTTCTGGTGGGATTCCCGTGAAGGTTCGAGTCCTTTCGCCCGCACCAACGCATCTGCGTCGGCTCCCGCCGTCGCGACTCTTTGTTGCATAAAGGTACCAGCACCTCAGATAAGCTGGGCAGTATGAGGAGGAACGTGTTGAACATCACCGCTTCTGACGTCAAGGACGCCAAGCTCACCGCTACGGTCACCATCTCGGCCGCCGACGTCGACGCCGCGATCAAGAAGGCTTACAAGGACACCGCCAAGAAGTACCGCTTCCCGGGCTTCCGCGCCGGTAAGGCCCCCCGTCCGGTCATCGACTCCGCACTTGGCGCCGAGGCTACCCTCGCTCAGGCCACCAACGACCTGATCGCCGCCAACGAGCCCGCCGTCCTCAACGAGCTGGACATCGTCCCCACCAAGAACGGTGACTACAAGGACCTCGACCTCGCCAAGGATCACGAGGACTACACCTACACCGTCGAGTTCTCCCTGCGTCCTGCCGCTGAGCTCTCCTCCTTCGACGCTGTCGAGATCGAGATGCCCCCTGCGGAGGTCACCGAGTCCGAGATCAACAACCAGGTCGAGATGCTCCTCAACTACCGTGCCACCTTCGAGGACGTTGAGGGTCGCGCCGTCGAGGCCGAGGACTACGTCACCGTCGACCTCAAGGCCGTCGAGAACGCCGACAACTTCGCTGCTGAGGGCCGCATGCTCATCGCCGGTAGCGACAGCAACCCCGCCGAGTTCAACGAGGCCCTGATCGGCGCTAACGTCGACGACGTCAAGACCGTCACCTGGACCGACGAGGTCGAGGAGGGCGAGGAGGCCGAGACCCACACCGTCGAGGTCACCGTCAAGGGCATCAAGGTCCGCAACACCCCCGAGCTCACCGACGAGCTCGTCAAGTCCGACTTTGGCTTTGACAGCATCGAGGCCATGCGCGACGCCATCAAGATCGAGATCGAGCAGGACAAGGCTTCCCGCCTCCCGGCCGAGAAGGAGAACCGTTGCGTCTCCGCTCTCGCCGAGCGCCTGCAGCTCGACGAGATGGACGCCGACTACGAGCAGTCCGTCTTTGAGGAGCTTGGCCAGAACTTCCTGTCCAACCTCGCCGCCCGTGGCATGACGCTCGACACCTGGCTGCCCGCTTCCGGCCTGACCATGGAGCAGTTCATCGGCGACCTGCACAAGCAGGCCAACGACGTTGCCCGTGAGTCCCTGGCCCTCGACGCCCTCGCCCGTGAGCTCAAGATCGAGGTCACCGAGGACGACATCAACGCCGAGTTCGAGAAGGCCGGCGTCAAGGACGTCGAGGCATCCAAGGCCGAGTTCATCGCCGATGGCCGCATGCCTGCCGTCCGTGAGTCCATCCGTCGCTCCAAGGCCGTCGATCACCTGGTCGAGAACGCCAAGGTGACCGAGGTCGACGAGACCGCCAAGGACGCCGAGTAATTCTCGCCACCTTGCCCACGAGCGCTTGCGTGCGCCCGTGATGGGGTAAAGTTATAAGCCGGTTATCCGGTTGCTTCGTACGGTGCCAGCCAATGCATAGCATGCGGGCACCGTACGTTTGTCTAGAACCACTATTGGTCCGTAAGAGAAATGGAGATGCGTATGATCGCTAAGTTCGATTCCGCCCTCGTGCCATACGTTATCGAGCAGACGCCGCGCGGCGAGCGCAGCTACGATATCTATTCGCGCCTGCTCAACGACCGCATTATCTTCTTGGGCGAGGAGATCAACTCCGTCAGCGCCAACCTGGTCGTTGCCCAGCTGCTGCATCTTGAGAGCCAGGATGCCGAGAAGGATATCTCGCTCTATATCAATTCGCCCGGTGGCGAGGTCTACTCCGGCCTGGCGATTCTGGACACCATGAACTTCATTAAGCCGCAGGTCTCCACCATTTGCGTGGGTATGGCCGCGTCTATGGCCGCCGTGCTGCTTTCGGCCGGCGCCAAGGGCAAGCGCTTCTGCCTGCCGCACTCCAAGGTCATGATTCACCAGCCCAGCGGCGGTGCCCAGGGTCAGCAGACCGAGATCGAGATCGTGGCCGAGGAGATCAAGAAGACCCGCCGCGAGCTCAACCAGATTCTGTCCGACGCCTCGGGCCAGCCTATCGAGAAGGTCCAGGCCGATACCGAGCGTGACAATTACTTGACCGCTGCCGAGGCCCTCGACTACGGCCTGATCGACCGTATCGTCACCTCGCGCGATCTCGCCGCGAAGGACGCCTAGGATGGCCGGTAACATGCAGGACAACTTCGACGAGAACGGCAACCCCATCCGCTGTTCCTTCTGCGGAAAAGAGCAGGGTCAGGTTCGCCGCCTTGTTAAGGGCCCGACCAACATCTTTATCTGTGACGAGTGCGTCGCCGCCTGCTCCGAAATCCTTGAGGAGTCGCTGGCTTCGGACTTTATGGACGCCGCCCGCAACGGCAAGCTGCCGGGTTTCCTCAACGACCACGGCCAGGCTGCCGGTCAGCCTGCTGTAGATCCTGAAGCTGAGGGTTTTGAGCTGGAGGACGACGCCCGCCAGGTCATCACGCACGTGCCGACGCCGCACGAGATCTATGCCGAGCTTTCGGCCTATGTTATGGGCCAGGAGGACGCCAAGCGCGCCATGTCGGTGGCCGTGTACAACCACTACCGCCGCGTGATCGAGGGCGGTGCTGCGCTTTCAGCCTTTGACGACGGCTTGGACTCGCAGCTCGACGACGATATGGACGAGGTGGAGCTCGCCAAGTCCAACATCTTGCTGCTCGGTCCCACCGGCACCGGCAAGACCCTGCTCGCCCAGACGCTCGCGCGCATCCTCGAGGTGCCGTTTGCCATCGCCGACGCCACCGCGCTCACCGAGGCCGGTTACGTGGGCGAGGACGTGGAGAACATCCTGCTCAAACTCATCAACGCCGCCGATGGCGATATTGAGCGCGCGCAGGTGGGCATCATCTATGTGGACGAGATCGACAAGATTGCCCGCAAGGCCGAGAACCTCTCCATCACCCGCGACGTCTCGGGCGAGGGCGTTCAGCAGGCACTGCTTAAGATCCTTGAGGGCACGGTGGCAAGCGTTCCGCCCACCGGCGGCCGCAAGCATCCCCAGCAGGAGCTGCTGCAGATCGACACGACCAACATCCTGTTCATCTGCGGCGGTGCCTTTGTGGGCCTGGATAAGATCATCGCCGACCGTGTTGGCAACAAGGGCGTGGGCTTTAACTCCGAGATCGCCGGCCCCACCTCGGTCGACGAGAACGACCTGCTGCGCCAGGTGCTCCCGCAGGACCTCAACGCCTTTGGCATGATCCCCGAGTTCGTGGGCCGTACGCCCGTCGTCACCCAGACGCAGGCGCTCGATGAGGACGACCTGGTGTCGATCCTGACCGAGCCCAAGAACGCCGTGGTGCGCCAGTACCGCAAGATGTTCCAGCTCGAGGATGTCGATCTTGAGTTTGAGGACGCGGCCCTGCACGAGATCGCCCGCATGGCGCTTGCTCGCAAGACCGGCGCCCGCGGCCTGCGCGCCATCTGCGAAGACGTGCTTCAGCAGACGATGTTCGACCTTCCCAGCGAGGAGGGCGTTTCCAAGGTCATCGTGACCGAAGCCTCCGTTAAGGGCGAGGAGCAACCCCACCGCATCTACGGGTAAATAGCGCCCGTTTAGGTCCCGCGGCAACCACTGCGGGACCTGCCATTTAGGGACAGGTTTATTTTGGTCGGTTTTATATGGGCAAACGCCATTCTGCCTGATAAAACCTGCCAAAATAAACCTGTCCCTTTTTGGTAGGTATGCCTGTGCTATTCTGTGAGATTGTTTAGCTAGTACCTTCAGACTGAAGTAATCGATACCTAAGGCGTGTCCGCCTGCTTGGTTTTCGTAGATTCCGCACGAGCCGAAGAGCACTAAACGTGCTCTTCGTGCGAGCCAGGACTTGACCGAGCGAAAACCAAGCAGGCGGACACGCCGGCGGGACAGGGAGAGATATATGGAAGAAATGCCCAAGAACTACGATCCGTCGACCAACGAGCCGGCGATCCTGCAGAAGTGGCTCGACGGCGGCTACTACAAGCGCCGCGAGGGCGTGGGCGACTGCACCGTCACCATTCCGCCTCCCAACGTGACCGGCAAGCTCCACATGGGTCACGCCACCGACGACTCCATCCAGGACGCCATCATCCGTATGGCCCGCATGCGCGGCAAGTCCACGCGCTGGGTGCTCGGCACCGACCACGCCGGTATCGCCACGCAGACCAAGGTCGACAAGAAGCTCAAGAGCGAGGGCATCAGTCGTCTGGAGATCGGTCGCGACAAGTTTGTCGACGCCTGCTGGGATTGGACCCACGAGTACGGCGGCATCATCGTCGAGCAGATCAAGCGCATGGGCTGCTCCGTCGACTTCGATAACGAGCGCTTTACCATGGACGAGGACTACGCCCAGGCCGTGCGCAAGGTGTTCTGCGACTGGTACCACGACGGCCTGATCTACCGTGGCAAGCGCATCGTCAACTGGTGCCCCAACTGCACCACCGCCATCTCGGACGACGAGGCCGAGTATAAGGACGAGAAGGGCCACCTGTGGCACCTGCGCTACCCGCTGACCGAGCCGGTCAACGGCCAGGACTACATCGTCGTCGCTACCACGCGCCCCGAGACCATGCTCGGCGACACGGGCGTCGCCGTCTCCCCGAAGGACCCCGAGAAGGCCGCCTTTGTGGGTAAGACCGTCAAGCTCCCCATCGTCGACCGCGAGATCCGCATCTTTGAGGATTGGCACGTCAATGCCAACTTTGGCTCCGGCTTCGTCAAGGTCACCCCGGCCCACGACCCCAACGACTACGCTATGGGTCAGGCCCACGATCTGCCGCAGATCAATATCTTCGATGAGCACGCAGTGGTCGTCGAGGGCTACGGCGAGTTCACCGGCATGAACCGCGACGAGTGCCGCGAGGCCGTCATTAAGTGGTTCGAGGAGCACGGCCTGCTCGATCACGTCGAGGACCTCGATCACTCCGTCATGCACTGCTACCGTTGCGACTCCGCCCTGGAGCCGTGGCTGTCCGAGCAGTGGTTCGTCGCCGTCGACAAGCTCAAGGGGCCGGCGCTCGACGCCGTCAACTCTGGCAAGGTCACCTTCCACCCCGCGCGCTGGACGCAGACCTACACCACCTGGATGGAGAACCTCAAGGACTGGTGCATTAGCCGCCAGCTGTGGTGGGGCCACCGTATCCCCGTGTTCTACTGCGAGGACTGCGGCTGGGAGGACGCTCTGACCGAGGATACCGACGTGTGCCCCAAGTGCGGCGGCCATCACGTGCACCAGGACGAGAACGTGCTGGACACCTGGTTCAGCTCGCAGCTGTGGACCTTTGCCACGCAGGGCTGGCCGCAAAAGCCGGAGCTGCTCGAGGGCCATCACCCCACGACGGCACTCGTCACCGCACGCGACATCATCGCGCTGTGGGTTGCTCGCATGGTTATGAGCTCGCTGTACTTCTTGGACGAGGTGCCGTTTAAGGACGTCGTCATCTACCCGACGATCTTGGCCAAGGACGGCAGCCGCATGTCCAAGTCCAAGGGCAACGGCGTTGACCCCATGGACCTCATTGGCATGTACGGCGCCGATGCCATGCGCTACAACCTGCTGACGCTGTGCACCAACAACCAGGATGTCAAGTTTGACGCGAACATCGACAAGAAGACTAAGCAGCTCATCGACAGCCCGCGCACCGAGCAGGCCAAGTCGTTTGTGACCAAGATCTGGAACGCCAGCCGCTTCCTGCTCATGAACATGGAGGGCTACACGCCCGGCGAGCCCGTCGTGGAGACGCCGGCTGACGCCTGGATGTTCAGCCGTCTGGCCAAGGCCGTGAAGATGGTTACCGAGGGTATCGAGAACTACACCTTTGGCGATATGGCTCGCGGCGTGCAGCAGTTCTTCTGGAACGAGGTCTGCGACTGGTACGTCGAGGTCACCAAGGCCCGCCTGAAGGGCGAGGGCCGTCTGCAGGCCCAGCGCAACCTGATCTTTGTGCTCGACACCTCCATTCGCCTGATGCACCCGCTTATGCCGTTTGTCACCGAGGAGATTTGGGACAACATGCCGGCGAGCGTGCTCGACCTGGACGCCGAGGGCAACGTTGACCGCGCCGAGGCGCTCATGATCGCCAAGTGGCCCGAGCCCGCCGACTACGCCAAGTACGTCGACGAGGACGCCGAGCGCGCGTTTGAGCTGTGCCGTACCGTCGTTTCCGCCGCCCGCGCCACGCGTTCGCGTTATCGCTTGAGCCCCAAGGCCGAGCTCGACGTTGTCGTGCGCGCCGGTGCCGAGGATATTGAGAAGCTCGAGAGCCTGCGCTCGACCATCGAGCCGCTGGCGAACACCGCTTCGCTGGTCATGGGTATCGACGTCGAGAAGCCGGCCGCGAGCATTGCCGTGGTCGATAGCGGCGTCGAGGTCTTTGTGGTGCTCGAGGGCAAGGTTGATCTTTCGGCCGAGAAGGCGCGCCTGGAGAAGGAGATTGCCGCGGCCCAGAAGGAGCTCGCCGGCTGCAAGAAGACGCTGGCCAACGAGGGCTTTGTGGCCAAGGCCGCGCCCGCGGTGGTCCAGAAGAAGAGGGACCGTGCAGCTGAGCTCAAGGAGATCCTGGCAGCGCTGACTGCTCAGGTTGCTGACTTCTCGTAGGTCTAACTTGGGGGCGCGTCCCGATGCTTTGCTCGCTACTGCGGACAGTCCTGCGCAAGACGGACAGCACATTAAGTGCTGTCCTTTGCGTGCGGAACTTGCGGCGAGCAAAGCATCGGGCCGCTCCTAGTGCGGTTACGTGGTTGTTTGTAACTGGTGCGTTAGGGCCACTGGGTTGTGGCCTTGATTCTGCTGCAAAGCGGTGTTTGGCTGATATTTTGTATGGGAGGGGCTCGTTGTTTAGTACGGGCCTCTTTTTATGTTGAGGGGACTTTGGGTTATGGCTAAGCGTTCTGGGTCGTATGTCGTTCCTTTCTCGTTTGAGTTGCTTTCGTTTGATGAGGCTGTTGGGCTGGCTGCTGATACGGGGCGGATTTCTGGGGATGCTGGACCTCTGCTTGAGACGGTTGTCGATATGCTCGATGAGCTGGGACGTCCGGATGAGTATTTTGATTGCATTCAGGTCGCCGGTACCAATGGCAAGACTTCGACTACGCGTTTTTCGGCTGCCATTCTTCGTGGTGAGGGACTCAAGACCGCGCTGTATACGTCGCCGCAGCTGGTGCGCTATCCCGAGCGCATGGAGGTCGATGGGCACGTCGTGAGCGATGAGGCGTTTGCCCGTGGCGTTTCCGCCGCCGTCGAGGCGGGGCGTCGCATGAATGCCCGTCGTGTGGCGGCGGGGGAGCGCGCCTATACCATCACGCCGTTTGACCTGCTGACGGCTGCCGCGCTTGTCGTGTTTGCCGAGGCCGCGGTGGATGTTGCCGTGCTCGAGGTTGGCATGGGCGGACGTTGGGACGCCACGAGTGCGACCGACCCCGTTGCCGTTGCCATTACGGGCATCGGGCTCGATCACACGCGCATTTTGGGCGATACGCTCGAAGCCATTGCGGCTGAGAAGGCTGCGGTTATCAAACCCGGGCGCTTGGTTGTTTTGGGCGAGGGCACGCACGAGGCGAGCGTTCAGCGCGTGATGGATGCCCGCTGCCGCGCGTGCGGTGTGGTGCCACTCGTGGTGAGCCACGCCACGACTAAGGTGCCGGCGCATGTGGGCGACACGGTTGAGTTTAGCTGCACCACGCCGCGTGCGATCTATGCGACGAGCATGGTTAAGCCGGCGTATCAGCCGCAGAATGCAGCGTGCGCGATTATGCTATGCGAGGGGTATCTGGGCCGCGAGCTCGATCACGATGCGTTGGATGCATCGCTTATGGGCTGCCCCACGCCGGGTCGTTTTGACGTGCTGGGGACCAATCCGCTCAAGCTGATCGATGCCTGCCATAACCCTCAGAGCTGCGAGAACTTTGTGAGCGCACTGGACGAGATCGATCCGTGCGTGGAAAATCGTCCCACGTTGCTGTGTGCCGCGCTGGCCGACAAGGACGTGGCGGGCATCGTCGACGTTTTGGTTCCGGCGTTCCCCCGCGTGGCCGTGACCCAGACCGATTCCGATCGCGCCCTGCCGGCAGAGGAACTCGCTGCCCTGGTGGACGCCGATAAGCTCGCGAGCGTGTATCCCAGCGTGTCCGAGGCCCTCGCAGCCTTCGATGCCGCGGGCGAGGCTTTCGTTGCCGCCGGCACCATCACCCTGGCCGGCGAAGTAGCAGGCCTGCTCCGCTAACCCCGCCAACGGGGCAGCCAATTTGGGCTGCTAGTCACGAAATGGGGCTATCTACTACGTTTGAGCGGTTGCCCTCGACCACACCGAGAATTGCGAAATGAAAACCGCAGGTAGATGGCTTACCAGTTTTGCGAAAACACGGGCATAGTCGACCCATGCGGGCTAAACGTAGTAGATAGGCCGTTTTTGTGGCGGCATTCATGTAATGCGGCAAAGGGACGGCCCCTTTGCCGCATTGTCTAGTCTAAGCGGACCGGATCGTGGGGGTAGGCGTTGAGGATCTCGACGCCGGACTCGGTAACTAGGGCCAGGTCCTCGATGCGGACGCCGGTGTGGCCGGGGAGGTAGATGCCCGGCTCGATGGAGAAAGTCATGCCAGGCTCGACAACCTGCTCGTTGACGAACGAGACGTCGCCCGGCTCGTGGTCCTGCAGACCGATCGAGTGTCCCAGACGGTGCGTAAAGTACTGCCCATAGCCTGCATCCTCAATCACGTCGCGTGCGGCACGGTCCAGGTCGCACATACGCACGCCCGGCGCGATGAGCGCCTCGGCGGCCTCGTTGGCGCGGCGCACGATGTCGTAGATGCGTGCCGTCTCCTCGTCCGGCTCGCCCCAAAAGAACGTGCGCGTCATGTCCGAGCAGTAGTTGCAGCGGCGTCCGCCAATGTCGAACAGCACCACGTCGCCGCGCTTGAGTACGGTGTCGTCGGGCTCGTGGTGCGGGTCGCCGGCGTTGGCGCCAAAGCTCACGATGGGCGGAAAGCTGAAGCCCTCGCAGCCGTGCTTGCGATACAAGCCGGGCATCTGGTCGGCGATTTCGCGCTCCGTCACGCCTTCGTGGACGAGTTTGATGGCATCGGCCATCACGGCGTCGTTGGCGGTCGAGGACACGCGCATGAGCTCCTGCTCGGTGGCATCCTTGTGGGTGCGCGCAGCGGTGACGGCAAAGTCACCCAGGAAAAACTCGCTTGCGGCCTGGCGCTCCATGAGCGGCATCAAAAAGCCGGAGCGCATGACGGTGTCGATGCCGAGCGGTTTGGTCGGATCGACCTCGCGAGCGATGGCATCGGTCACGATATCGGTATCGGTGTGGTAGGCAACGCGGGCATTGTCATACTCTGGCAGCTGGTGCAGGGCGTTGACTAGAATCACCGGCTCGGCACCGCGCGCGAGCAGCACGCCGCAAAAACGCTCGAACATATCGGCATAAAAGCCGGTCAGGTAATAGATCGACCACGGGTCGTTTACGAGCAGCTGCGCGCCGGGGTGCTGAGCCTCGAGTGCATCGAGCACGCGCGCCACGCGCTGGTCATCGACATGTGCCATACATCGTCCTTTCGCTAGGTTGCCACCATGGTATCCCAAGCCCGGCACATAGGGACATTCCTTTTATGCCGGCACTTCGGGACACTCCTTGGCATGACCAGCCTAGCAAGCGTGCGGGCAAAAGTAGCTAAAAGAGTCCCGTCCTTAATTAGCTGCTTAGGTTGGGTCGATGTCCATGCTGGCGATGAGGTCGGTACCGGTGTCTAGGAGGTTGGGTAGGACGACGTCGCCCATGCGGATGGGGGCGTTGACGACTAGACCTCGGATGAGGTCCATGGCTTGGGCGTGGAGTGCCAGCGGGATGGCTTCGGCCGTGCGGACGGGGAGTAGGGCTTCGTCGCCGCCGGATACGGCAACGGTGGTGGTGAGCACGCGCATGGGACAGGTGAGCTCCTGATGTGCAAACTTATCACCGCGCGGGCAGCTGTTGCCGGTTACGGAGCGTACCTCTACCACGGCGCCGTCTGCGCTGCGCTCGACCTCCACGGTCAGGAGGCACTCGGAGGGGCAGGTGGTGCAGTTGAACTGCAGCGTTTCGATCTCGTTTGCACCCATGGTTCTATGCCTCCTCAGCGGGGTCGACGGACAGGACAATCTCGCTAAAGCCCATATCGAGTGCGCGCTGAATCACCTTTGCCGGTAGCGGGAAGCTTTCCATGACGCTCGGTTTAAACGGGCGAACCTTGCCTGCAAACAGCTCCTCGTTGCCTGCCAGAATGCGCACGCGGGCAGCATCGACCGGCCGACGTACGCGGAAGTTGAGCTTAGTGAGTGACACGGCCGTGATGCGTCCCGGCAGTGCGTAGCCTGCGATGCCAGCGGGGGAGACCGTGAGCTGGCAGCCCGCGCCCGCCACTCCCGCCGCGGTGCCGACAGCCCCCAACGCCCACGCTGCCGCAGCCGCACCGGCACGTTCGGACTCGGTCGTCACGTTGTCGGCCAGGTCGTGCACGTGCAGCACGTTGCCGCAGGCAAATATGCCCGGCACGCCCGTCTGCAGGTTCTGATCCACCACTGCACCGCGCGTACGTGGGTCCAGCTCCACGCCCGCGGCAACCGAAAGCTCGTTTTCGGGAATCAGGCCCACCGAAAGCAGTAGCGTGTCGCACGGAACAACACGCTCGGTCCCCGGAATGGGTGCCAGGTGCTCGTCGACCCGACTCACCTCGACGGCTTCTACGCGGTCGTGTCCGATCACGCGCGTGACGGTGGTGGACAGGTGCAGCGGAATGCCAAAGTCGTCCAGGCAGTTCTTAACATTGCGGCGCAGCCCGTTGGCGTACGGCATGAGCTCGTACACGCCCTCGACGGAAATCCCCTCGAGCGTGCAGCGGCGCGCCATGATGAGTCCAATGTCGCCCGAGCCCAAAATGACGGCGCGCGAGCCGGGTTTGAGGTTCTCGATATTGATGTATCGCTGCGCCAAGCCGGCCGTAAACACGCCGGCGGGGCGGCTGCCGGGGATCTTGATCTCGCTGCGCGTTCGTTCGCGGCAGCCCATGGCAAGGACGACGGCACGCCCGGTGAGCTGCAGCATACCGGAGGGATTCATGAGCGTGACGGTGTGGAGTGAGGCGTCTTCCGTGGACGCGCCCGAATCAATTCCAAGCACCATGCTGTCCAAGAACAGCGCAATGTCGGTCGCGCGCACCTGGTCGATAAAACGCTGCGCGTACTCGGGACCGGTGAGCTCCTGCTTAAAGTGCGAAAGGCCAAAACCGGGGTGGATGCACTGGCGCAGGATACCGCCCAGATGCTGCTCACGCTCCACGATGGCCACGCGCGCGCCGGCCTTTTGCGCGGCAAGCGCGGCCGCCATGCCGGCAGGGCCGCCGCCGATAACGACCACGTCGAACGCCTGCGTAGGTACTGTCTCAATGGCATCGCTATCAATCGCGCTCGATTTGAATTCCGCCATCCCAGCGCACCCCCTTCAAAGGTCCCTCAACGAGCCACGAGCCAGTGTCCTCCAGCAGCACCTCGCTGGGGTCGCAGTCCAGCTCGCGCGCCAGGATCGCCACCACACGGCTCTGGCAAAAGCCGCTTTGGCAGCGACCCATGCCCGCGCGGCAGCGGCGTTTGACGCCCTCGACCGAAACCGCGCCCGGGCGGCGTCGGATCGCGGCCACGATCTCGGCCTCGGGCACAGTCTCGCAGCGGCAGACAATCTGCCCCCACGCGGGATCGGACTCAATGAGTTCTTCCTTGTGCGTAAGCGGCGCGCGGTCAAAGTCGTCCGGCGCGCGGCGAATTGGGTTCCATTCAGCCCGCTCGTGCAGCTCCACGCCCGCCTCACGCATCACAAGCTCCATGTGCTCGGCGATGGCCGGCGCGCTCGCCACGCCCGGCGACTGAATGCCCGCGGCCTGGAACAGCCCCGGCACCACGGTCGACTGCCCAATAAAGAAGTCGTTCGTTCCCTTAATGACCGGACGACCGCCGGCAAACGCGCGGACTACGCGGCGCGTGTCCAAGTCGGGCACCAGCTTGCGTGCTCCCGTCAGCAGCGCGTTCACATCGCTTGCATAGGTCTGCGTGTCGCCCGGCTCTCGCACGGCAGCGGTCGCGGTGATCACGGTGTTGCCGTGTACCGTGCCCGTGACGATAACGCCCTTGGACACCGGCGTGGGCACGGGATAGAGCGGCATGAGCGTGCGCGGCTCCTTGTCCAATACCACGATGTTTCCCTGGCGCCAGACCATCTGAAACTCCTCGGCGCCGGCCATATGCGAGATGTCCGCGGCACCGTTGCCCGCAGCGTTGATCAGGTAACGGCAACGCACGTCGCCGGCGGGCGTTGCCAGCGTAAAACGTGCAGCCCCGTCGGTTGCCTCGCTGCCAGCAACCTCAATCGCCTCCACCGGTGCGGAGCGCATAAACGTCACGCCGTTGGCGACGGCGTTCTCCAGCGCGGCGATGGCCACTTCAAATGGGTCAACGTAACCGGTCGAAGGGCACCACAGCGCGCACGTCGCCTCGGCACTCGCGCGCGGCTCCAGCTCGTGGATGCGCTCGGGGCCGATAATCGACAGCTCGGGCACGCCGTTGGCAAGGCCATTCTGGCGCAGCTTCTCCAGGTGTGCGCGGTCTTCTTCGTTAAACCCCAGCACCATCGATCCGGTGCGGCGGAATAAAAAGCCCAGCTCCTGGGCCCAAGTGCCATACAGATCGCAGCCACGGGCGTTGACCTGCGCCTTTATGGTGCCAGGGGCCGGATCGTAGCCGGCGTGCACCAGACCGCCGTTGGCCTTCGATGCGCCCAGTGCGATATCGTTCGCCGCCTCGACTACGCAAATGGACAGGTCAAACCGTGCGAGCTGCCGCGCAATGGCGCACCCGGTGATGCCCGCGCCGACAATCGCGATATCAAACGTTTCTGCCACGGTGCCTCCCAGACAAGTTGGCAGGATGTCAATAAGACCATCCTACGGTCTGCACACCCCCAGCGCAGCGGCAATGCGGCGAACAGCCCTGCAACACCCGCCAACGGCAGACGAGGGGAGACCCGGCACGGATGTCGACCTCGTCTGCCGACAGCTACGGCAACCGTTCGTCTCGATCTGTAACAGTTAGCTGATGATTTGGGTTCTAGATGTTACAGATCAAGACAAACCTTCCGGCGGATTTTGAATGTCTCGATCTGTAACAGTAAGAGGGGTTTTGGGACCCTAGATGTTACAGATCGAGATTGAAGTCGGGGAGGGACCCCTGTGTCTCGATCTGTAACACCTAGACCCGGATTCCGCCTCCATCTGTTACAGATTGAGATGTTTGTGTCCGCGCCAGCCCCGCCCCTAGCCGTAGTCCCATATAAACAAACCCCGTGGTAAACTTGACCGGACTGTTAATATCCCGAAAGGTACCCGTAATGTCCAAGTACATCTCTGAGCTCATGTCGCCGCAGCTTATGGGCGTCGTCTATGCCTTCGTTGGCTTTATCATCGCCCTGTATGTGCTGTCGGTCGTCTATGTGTTCATCGACGCTCGCCGCCGCGGCGCCAGCGCCTACGTGGCATGGGGCATCATCGCCCTCATCCCGTTTGTGGGTCTCATCGCCTACCTGGTCCTGCGCCCGCATTCCTACGCGTCCGACCGCGAGGAGCAGGAGCTGGACATGGCCCTGCGCGAGCGCCAGCTTGCCCAGTACGGCACCTGCCCGCAGTGCGGCGCCCCCATCGAGAAGGACTTTGTGGTCTGCCCGGTGTGCGATACCCAGGTTCGCAACGTGTGCCCCAGCTGCCATCGCCCGCTCGACGCGCACTGGAAGGTCTGCCCTTACTGCCGAACTCGCATCCAGTAACGCATCCATCGCCGGGCCGGCCGCAAGCCACGGGCCGGCCGCAAGCCACGCGCGCCCCAAAGCCCACGCCCACACGATGAAGCATGCGTAGAAAATCGCCCGCCGTGCCATTAAGGTGCGGCGGGCGCTTGTATACCAAGGCAACCTGCCTATAATGATGCAAGTTAAAACGCCGAGCGCATCGCACGCACTTGCATCAGGCATCCGAGAGGAGAAAACATACCCATGAAGGCACTCTACAATGACGGTTCGGTGGCCGAGCTCCCGCAGGACGAGGTCACGCACGTCATCCGCCACTCCGCCGCGCACATCATGGCGCAGGCCATCAAGCGCCTGTACCCCCAGGCCGACTTTGCCTACGGCCCCGCGACCGACAACGGCTTCTACTACGACGTCGACCTGCCCGAGGGCGTCAAGATCAGCGAGGACGACTTCCCCGCGATCGAGGCCGAGATGAAAAAGATCGTCAAGGAGAACCTCAAGTTCTCCGTGTACGAGAAGCCCCGCGCCGAGGCCATCGCCCTAATGGAGGAGCGCGGCGAGAAGTACAAGGTCGAGCACATCGGCGACCTGGACGACGACGCCCGCATCACCTTCTACCAGCAGGGCGACTACATCGACATGTGCGTCGGCCCCCACATCTGCTACACCAAGGCGCTGAAGGCCTTTAAGCTCACCGGCGTCTCGGGCGCCTACTGGAAGGGCGACAAGGACAACAAGATGCTCACCCGCATCAACGGCGTCGCCTTTGCCACCAAGGAAGAGCTCGACGAGCACATGCACATGCTGGAGGAGGCCAAGAAGCGCGACCACCGCAAGATCGGCCGCGAGATGGACCTCTTTATGATGCGCGACGAGGCCCCCGGCTTCCCGTTCTTCCTGCCCAACGGCATGATCCTAAAGAACACGCTGCTGGACTACTGGCGTGAGATCCACCACAAGGCCGGCTACGTGGAGATCTCCACGCCGCTCATCATGAACAAGCAGCTGTGGAAGACCTCGGGCCACTGGGACCACTACAAGGACAACATGTACTCCACCGTCATCGACGACGAAGAGTACTGCATTAAGCCCATGAACTGCCCGGGCGGCGTGCTGGTGTACGCCTCCAAGCCGCACTCCTATCGCGAACTGCCCATTCGCGCCGGCGAGATTGGCCTGGTGCACCGCCACGAGCTGCGCGGCGCCCTGCACGGTCTGTTCCGCGTGCGCTGCTTTAACCAGGACGACGCCCACCTGTTTGTGCGTCCCGACCAGCTGACTGACGAGATCGTGGGCGTGGTCAACCTCATCGACTCCGTGTACCAAAAGTTTGGCTTTAAGTACCACGTTGAGCTTTCCACCCGCCCCGAGGACTCCATGGGTTCGGACGAGGACTGGGCTCGCGCCGAGGAGGGCCTGCGCACCGCTCTGGAGAAGCTGGGCATGGACTACGAGGTCAACGAGGGCGACGGCGCCTTCTACGGCCCCAAGATCGACTTCCATCTGGAGGACTCGCTCGGTCGTACCTGGCAGTGCGGTACCGTCCAGCTCGACTTCCAGATGCCGCTCAACTTTGATCTGGAGTACGTGGACGCCGACGGCACCAAGAAGCGCCCCATCATGCTGCACCGCGTATGCTTTGGCTCCATCGAGCGCTTCATCGGCATTCTGATTGAGCACTTTGCGGGCAAGTTCCCCACCTGGCTGGCTCCCGTGCAGGTCAAGGCGCTTCCCGTCTCTGAGAAGAGCCGCGACTACGCCCACGAGGTGTGCGCCAAGCTGGAGGAGGCCGGCATTCGCGTGGTCTGCGACGACCGTGACGAGAAGATCGGCTACAAGATCCGCGAGGCCCGCAGCATTGACCGCGTGCCCTACATGCTCATCCTGGGCGAGAAGGAGGTCGAGGCCGGCAACATCTCCGTCCGCGATCGCTCCAACGAGACCGTTCGGATGAGCGTTGACGAGTTTGTTGCGAAGGTGCTCGAGGAGATCAAGACTCGCGCCTAAGGCAAACTTCATAACAATTAACAAAGGCGACCGTCCACAAAGGGCGGTCGCCTTTTTTCATGTCAAAATAAGAAAAGCCGCTGGTTGAGCGGCTTTTTTTGTTGCACAAAAAGGTACAGGTTTTTGTAGAGGGGTATGGAGATGTACCTACTAGCAGTACATTTGCGTAATCTGGGCAAACGCTGATTGATTGCTTGTATAATGTCGTTTGTCGAAAGATGCAAAAACCTGTACTTTTGCGACTGCGCCTAGCTGCGAGCGAGAAGCCTGTTCTAAACGCCCCTGCATTTGCGTGCATCGCAAAGCCAAATAGAGGGGGCGAGAACATGGAACAGACGGCACGGCGCCAAGAGCAGCTGCCGGGCGCATTTAACGGCGCCACCACCAACAGCCAGCACGGCCGCGTCCGCTGGTATCTAGTCCACACCCCCCATGGAAAAGAGCGCGAGACCTGCGAAAAGGTCCGCCGCATTATCCCGCACAACCTTATGCAGGACGCTTTTGTGATGCAAAAGGAGTTCTGGTTTAAGCGGGACGGTGCCTGGTCGCTCCAAACCAAACCCATGTACAAGGAATATTTCTTCGTCGCTACGCACGATGCTGCCGCGCTCGATAGGGCTTTGGCCCAGTTGAGCTTTGGCTGCCGTATCGCCGGCAGTAGGGAGCGGGCGTACATGCCCATGCCGGACGACGCGCAGGACTGGTACCGCAGCGTACTGGACGACGACGGCGTGGTGCGCAACAGCGTCGCGCGCATAGAAGACGGCGTGTTGCACATAGAACAGGGTCCCTTGGTGGGGCAAGAGGCCCGTGTAAAGAAGATCGACCGTCATAAGCGCTGGTGCCTGGTAGACGTGGGCGAAGGCGACTCCGCTTTTAGGGAGCTGCTTGCGCTGGACGTTCCCAGCAAAACGTAAGGGAGACGTTGCACCAGCTATTCGTTTGCATTTTTGAATTTACCGACTGGGGAACGTGGATGTAATTTTGACTGTGGCTGCTAAAGAAGTAACAAAGAGCTGTGCGCCTGCGGGGGCGGCACTGATTGCCCAGGCCATGGACCGGCGCGAGGGCGCCGGCCGTTACAAGGCCATGCAATCCATCATGGACTGGGACCGCTCGCGCTTGGCATATAGGGCAGTGAAGCGCGCATTCGACATCGTGTTCAGCGGTGCCGTGCTCGTCGTCATCGCTGTGCCCAGCCTGGTGCTGGCCGCGGCCATCCGACTGGAGAGTGAGGGCAGCCCCTTCTATAGTCAGATCCGCGTTGGCCGCACCCGTCCCGACGGTAGTTTGACTACCTTCCGCATGTGGAAGTTCCGCTCCATGTACAAGGACGCCGACGAGCGCCTCGCCGAGCTCAGGGAGCAGAACGAGATCGCCGGCGCCATGTTCAAGATGAGGGAGGACCCCCGCGTCACCAAGATTGGAAAGATCATCCGCAAGCACTCCATCGACGAGTTCCCGCAGTTCCTGAACGTGTTCATGGGCCAGATGTCCGTCGTCGGCCCGCGCCCGCCGCTGCCCAACGAGGTCGCGGAGTATACCGAGTACGACCTGCAGCGCTTGGCTGTGAAGCCGGGCATTACCGGCTGGTGGCAGGTGACTGACCGCAACGATACCGACTTCGACGGCATGGTCCGCCGTGATTTGGAGTACATCGCCAAGCGCGGCCCCATCACGGACTTGAAGATTGTTCTCCTCACGGTCGTTGAGGTCTTTACCGGTGGAGGTGCTTGCTAAATGACTGAACCGGTTAGGGTGGCTCAGGTTGTTGGCAAGATGGTTGGCGGCGGCGTCGAAGCTGTCGTTATGAATTACTATCGTCACATCGATCGCGGTAAAGTGCAGTTTGACTTTCTTGTTGATTCCGATTCGACGCTTGTTCCCCGTGACGAGATCGAATCGCTCGGTGGCAGGGTCTTTGAGATACCGCCCTATCAGCATGTAGCTGAATACCAGCGAGAGCTTCAGCGTCTCTTTAAGCAAGAGGGCTGGAAGATTGTCCATAGTCACATCAACGCGCTTTCGGTCTTTCCTCTTCGTGCTGCGAAGAAGGCGGGTGTCCCCGTGCGTATCGCCCATAGCCATTCTACGAGTGGTAAGGGTGAGTATGCCAAGAATGCCCTGAAGGCCGTGCTGAAAACGCAATCAAACCGGTATCCGACTCACCGTTTTGCATGTAGTAAATTCGCTGGTGAATGGTTATTTGGATCGAGTTCTCAATTTGTAGTCATGCGTAATGCTGTCGACTTGTCTGTTTTCGCGCCAGATGATGAGGATCGCCTAAGGACGCGGCGATCGCTTGGTGTTGCTGACGGACAGCTTCTAATTGGGCACATTGGTCGTTTTACAGAGCAGAAGAATCACTCATATTTGCTTAATATATTCGATCAGGTTTTAAAGATTCGTAATGATGCAGTTTTAGTTTTGGTTGGTTCTGGTCCGTTGGTTGAACAGATAAAGGACCAAGCTGATTGTCTGGGGATTAGCCATTCTGTTCGGTTTTTGGGCACTAGAAGCGACGCAGCATCTTTATATCGAGCATTTGATGTTTTCTGCCTGCCGAGCCTGTATGAAGGCCTCCCAATGGTCGGAGTTGAATGCCAGGCATCGCATACACCCATTCTTGCGTCTGATACCGTTACCTCTGAGACCGCTGTTACATCCATGATGCAATTTGAATCACTTTCTAGCTCCTGTATAAAGTGGGCCGAAAGACTTATTGAGTTGAGCACAGAGGTCTTCGCGCCTGGCGACGATGCCGGTTTGCAGGTATTTGAAATTAATGCTGCGGCCAGAGTGTTATTGGATTGTTATATGACCTATTTAGGTTCTGTTGATTAAGGGGATAGCTTGACTATTACATGTTCTAAGCGAGTCGCAGTCGCGTCGTGTCATGACAAAATCAACTTTGGCAGCGTTCTTCAGGCGTACGCGACCCAGCGTGCCCTTGAGGAGCTGGGAGTTGAAGTCAATACTATTGATAAACGTGGCCTGGGTCATGCTATTTCTGAAGGACGCAATGATTACTATCTTGAGCATCTATTTGATGTAGATCTTTATCGTGCAAAGCTGGGTTTTGTAAAGCATCGCATCAAGCAGAAGCTTGATGCTGACTTTGGAAAGAAAATGGCAAAGAGGAAAAGTGCATTTTCATCTTTCGAGTCAACACATTTTAGTTTTACTCCTCAAACCGCTTCGTTTGAAGAACTTGGGGCGCTTGTGGCTGATTATGACAGCGTTGTTGTTGGCAGCGATCAGCTTTGGCTGCCTGTTAACATTGCTGGTAGGTACTTTACACTATCTTTCGTGCAGCCTCCTGTCCGCAAGGTGTCTTATTCCACTAGTTTTGGAGTATCTTCCCTTTCTGAAAAATATCTTCGTAAAACAAAAGATTTTCTTTCCGATTTTTCGGCCATTTCTGTTCGCGAGGATACGGGAGCGGATTTGGTAGAGAAAGCTACGGGCGTCCGATGCTCTGTTGTATGCGACCCTACGATGCTGCTGGCTAGAGATCAGTGGGCAAGCCTTGCTTGTTCCTCTTCGATTGACGCTCCTGACGAGCCCTATGTTTTCTGCTATTTCATGGGTAAGAATGCATGGAATCGTGAATGTGCCCAAGAGCTTGCCAAGCAGCATAATTTGAAGATCGTCGCCATTGCTCATCCCGATGAGTATGTTAAGGCTGATGACGATTACGCGGATTATTATCCTTGGGAAGCCGGTCCGGCTGAGTGGGTCAACTTGATTGCCCATGCTTCGTATGTCTGTACTGACTCTTTCCACGGAAGCGTTTTCTCAAATATTTTTGAGGTGCCCTTCTTCTCGTTCCGTCGCCACGAGAATATGGGTGCTCAGTCTACGAACTCACGTATTGATACATTGTTGCGTGTCCTTGGAAACTCCGATCGTATTTGCGAATCGAAGGATGCTTTCCGTGCCGCAATGGCAAATGAAATCGACTTTGTGTCAGTACGTCAACGACTTAATGTGTATAGGAATGAATCGGCCAATTGGCTTAAATCAGCTCTTGAGTTGTAGGGAACAGTATGATCTCCATCACGGACAAAAGTAAATGCTGCGGTTGCGCTGCCTGTGCTCAAAAATGTCCCAAGCAGTGCATATCAATGGAATATGACGCCGAGGGCTGCGAGTACCCCGTAGTCAATGCTGACCAGTGTATTGATTGCGGATTATGCGAAAAGGCTTGCCCAGTGCTTAATGTTGATAAGGACGAGCCTAAGTCCCAACGAGCCTTTCTAGTCCAGCATAATGATCAAAAGGTGCTTGCTGAAAGCACTTCTGGTGGAGCCTTCACTGCCCTTGCTCAGGCCGTGATTGCCAACGGCGGTATTGTGTTTGGTGCAGGTTATTTGCGCGGTGAACAGCTTGTGCGAGCCGAAGGAGCCCCTGGGCGACTTAAGGTCGGACATTTTTCTGTGGAAAGCGTTGATGAACTTTGGCGCTTCCGCAACAGTAAATATGTTCAGAGCGTTGTTGGCCCTGCGTATCCCGAGGTCAAACAACAACTAAAAACTGGACGTGAAGTTCTCTTTATTGGTACCCCTTGTCAATGCGAAGGCCTGCTTCGATTTTTGGGCGGCAAGCCGGCAAATTTACGCGCGGCAGACTTCGTCTGCCGCGCGAACCCCGCTCGCGCTGTGTTCGCGCGGCAGGTCGAATGGCTTGACGCAAAGGTTGGCGTAAAAGGTGAGACCGTTCTTTTTAGAGATAAAACACGGTTTGGCTATCGCTATTCAAATATGTGCGAGCTCGAAGGCGAGACTCTGTATGGTGAACGGCTGTACAGTGAAGGTGTCGAAACAGATCCTTACCTAAGGGCCTTTTTTGCTGATCTTTCAGATCGACCCATTTGTTACGAATGCCCGTTTAAAAAGCGTTATCGCGTTACTGATTTGACTTGCTGGGATTTCTTCGATGTTTATCGACTCTCGAAAGAGTTCGACGACAATCGAGGCGTCACTCGAGTTCTCATCCAAAGCGATGAGGGACAAGAATTGCTTGATCGAGCCTCAAGCTATGCCCGTATGAAGGAGATTGATGTTGAGGCTGCAGTAGAAGGTGTTCGTGAACTTACTAAGTCCGTGAAGCTGAATCCGCATCGCGATGAATTCATGGCTGATGTGGCGAATCTGGATGGTGAGGAGCTTATGAATAAGTGGTTCCCCGATTCCGGAAAAGTAAAAGCCGAGCGCTTTGCTAGGCATACATGCGAAAAGCTTGGAATTTATGACCCGATGAAGCGTCTGGTTAAAAAAATCATAAAGAAGTAGCCTATTGTTCGAAAGGGAATTGATGATTCCTAAAGTTCTGCACTACATCTGGTTCGGTGGAAGTGAGCTTCCTGAACTTGAAAGAAAATGCATTGAGTCTTGGTCGAAGATCATGCCTGATTGGGAAATTCGTAGATGGGACGAAAGCAATTTCGATATAAATCAATGTGAATTTTGTCGTGAGGCATATGCCTCAAAAAAATGGGCGTTTGTCAGCGATTATGCGCGCTACAGAATACTGTATTCAGAGGGTGGAATCCTTCTCGATACAGATGTCGAAGTCCTGAAGCCTCTGGACGAGCTTTTAGATAATGAGGCTTTTGCGGGATTCATGAAGAATAATTTCTTCTTGAATCCCGGCCTCATCATGGGTTCTGAGGCCGGAAGCCATGTCATGAGCGATGTCGCAAAATTATATGAATCTATGAGATTTGAGATGCGAAAAGGCCGCAACTCTATGGATACCTCTCCGAGGGTGCTAACTGATTACCTGGAAGTGAGTTGTGCTCTTAAGAGAGATGGTTCATTTCAGCAGTTAAATGGTTTCACTGCATACCCTGCTACTTATTTTGATCCCCTAGACAGTCATAGTGGCAAGTTTGAAATTACTGATGATACATATTCTATTCACCATTATTCAGGCACCTGGTTGTCACCCGCTAAGAAGTTCCGTGTTGAAATGCGGAAAAAGCTTGCGCCAGTAATTGGACCCAAGCTGTCTTGGTTCATCTCCTCTGTTCTATCGGTACTTAGATTTGGAAGGAAGGCTTTTTAATGGTTTCGTCTGCCTTAGACCACAATAAGCCTAGGGTTTTAGTATCTGGCCTTTCAAATGGGCTGGGTGGAACCGAAATCGTTGTTGGTAGGTATATAAAGGCCCTTAGCTCATATGCTACGTTTGAATTTCTTGCAACGTCTGATTTATCAGATGTTGCATTCGTTCATGAGATGAACTCCGAAATCCACATTTGCCCGGATATTGATAGGCCCATTAAGCGCTTTGAGTATCTAGACCATCTATTTCAAGATGAACCAAATCGTTACCAGGCGGTTTGGTGTAACTTTAATCATCTTTTATATGCGGATGTCTTGCGAGCAGCTCAACGGGCGAATGTCTCTGTCCGCATTGCTCATTCTCACAATTCTCGTTTTTTGGGCGGTTTGCCGACTCAAGTTATAAGCCGTTTTAATCGTCGTGCGGCGTTACGTAATTCTAATGTTAGGCTTGCGTGTTCAAAAGAAGCGGGTTCATTCTTCTGGGGCGATAATTTTCAGGTGCTTCCAAATGCCTTAAATTTTAATGACATGGAGTACGATCCCGTCAGCAGGGTAGTAATTAGGGAAGAGTTCGGCCTTTCGTCAAAAGATTTTCTTATTGGTACTGTTGGACGTTTGACTAGTCAAAAGAATCATATTTTTCTTTTAAAGATAATGAAGGAACTGCTAACAGTTAAATCCAACTGTAAATTAATGATTGTTGGCGATGGCCCCCTACACAAGAGTCTTCAGGAATCTGCGGCTAAGCTGGGTATCTCATCTAGTGTCTTGTTTGCAGGCGAAAGAAAAGATATTAAAGACATTCTGTCTTCATTTGACTGTTTTGTATTTCCATCTACGTTTGAGGGGCTTGGTGTTGCCGCAATTGAAGCCCAGCTTAACGGATTACCTTGTGTCTGTTCATTTGGCGTTCCAGATGCGGCTGATATTTCTGATAAATTTTTAAAGTGCTCCTTTAATGTTGCCGAATGGATTGACGCAATTATTTCTATGGGTCGTCCAAATAAGCTTGCGGGGGGGGGCGTCTGTTTATGACGTCAACAAGCAAGCAGGTAAATTGCTGTCAATCTTCCTTGGTCGACAATCCTCTCGTGAGCGTGATTGTGCCGATGTATAACGCTGAAAAAACGATTCAAAAGACATTAAATAGTCTTCAGCGTCAGAGTGTGAGCAACATTGAAATAATTATTGTTGATGATGGGTCGACAGATCGTGGCGCTGAGCTAGTTATGGCTATTGCAGAGGGCGACAACCGGATTAAGCTGATTAGTCAAAACAATAGTGGTGTATGCGTGGCGCGTAATAGGGGTATCGATGAGGCCTCCGGTGATTGGGTGGCATTTGTTGATGCTGACGATATGCTGCCTATAAATGCAGTTAGGCTGTTGCTTGAATCCTCAGATGGCTGTAGCTTGGTTATCGGGGCTCTACTGAATGAGCATGGCGATTATTCGGGCAAGGCTATAAGCATCGACTGGAAAACAGCATGCTCTCTTAGCCTTGCATTTTGGGATAATGTTAATAAAGTTCCGTTTTCGAGCTTTACTAAAGGTGTTGTATTCCGAAGCGTTTGTGGAAAGATATTTAAGAAATCATTATTCCGGAATGGTTTTCTTAAATTTGAAGATGGCATTCGTTTCGGTGAAGACGCGTTGTTTATGGTAGATGCTTATCGTCTGGCTGAAAGTGTAAAAGTAGTGGACTCGGCGGTCTATTGCTATGTCAACAATAGTGATTCAGTAACGAGAAATACTGATATCTCGGCTATCGAGAGTGTTGATAATTTACTGGTAAAACTATATGAGCTATGTCACGTGAATCCGGATTTAAGCGAACTATATAAGCAATCTGCAGTCAGGGAAGTCTTATCTTTGATTCGTAATTGTGCACGTTTGAAATCGAATCAGCTTTTTAAGCCTGTCTCTAATATGGTCTGCCAGCCGTATTTCAGCTATTTAATGGAAGGCTTTGCTTCTCACCGCTATTCACGTCGATTTATCTCTGAAGTGAAAAATCGCATTACGATCCGTCTGCTTCTTGCGAGGCGTGTTATGGCTGCAATTGGCTTTACTAAGTTTGTTTATGGGGTACGTTAATTGAATTTGACTAATGTGGAAAGAACATGGACTGAGATTATACGAGCAAATGCCGGGGCTGTACTGTTCAGCTTTGCTTTGGCTTTATTTTCAGTTTCCTATTATATTGGATCAGTAAATGCTACCAATGTGTTTGGGATTTCTCCTGCGGTGCTTTCGCTGGTCCTTGAGTTGTTTGCCTTAGCGTTTCTACTGCTGAAGCTTTTACTACAAAAGACTTCTCATGTGAAAGTGCTAGTTGGATTGCTGCTGATTTTAATTTGCGTCGGGTCGCTGAAATCAAATAAAGCCCCTCAGATTATTTGGTTGGCGCTGTTTTGCCTTTGCGCTGAAGACGTCCCTGAATACTACATCTCAAGGTCTATTCTTGTATCGTCCGTCTTTATGCTATTGATGGTTGTTGGTCTCAATAGTGTCGGTGCCATTCCTTCTGTATTAATGTCGCGCGGTAGCAATTTTGTACGAAATTCGATGGGTTTTGCCCATCCTAATAATTTTGGACAGCTTTTGTTTATTGCTTATTCTGCTTCTATTTTTGAGCTGAAAGGCAGAAGCGGTCTTGCGGGCATCTTCTGTTTCGCAATTGCTTTTTTCGTAGCTGATTCTAAAACTTCTGCAGCAGGCATTTTCGTAATGGCCTTGTATTCGGTTATTTCATTCAGAAGCCCCCGTTCAAAACCATATGGGTCCCTATTTACTTTTTTACCGCTTTTTCTGGCGATTGTTAGTATAGCCCTGCCCTTTATGTGGTCCCATGGTGCCAATAAATGTCTTGTTCAGCTTGATAATTTAATGACCAACCGGATTTTTTATTCCGCCTATTATTTTGAAAACTACCCTCTGACTGTTTTTGGTAATGACTTAACGGCCATAGTTTCGCTGCCGTCTGCAACGGGTGGTTATTTAATACAAACAAGAGTCATGCTTGACAATGCATATTGTCGACTACTTATTCAATACGGTTTGATCCCATTTACCGCGTTTGTTGCTTTCTATTGCGTAGCGATAAATAAAGCGCGTATTTCGGCCCACGTGACATTCATGGGCTTGGTCTTGTATTCCCTAATGGGGTTTGTTGAATGCGGAATGTTATATCCAGCATGTAATTTCTTTATGCTTATGGCGCTGCCCGCCTTTTCAGATAAGGGGCCCTGTCAATCCAGGGTGCCATCAAAGGATGTTGTGGAGATGGCTAAATAATGGCAAAAATTAATACTACCAAGTCAGACATTATATGGAACTATGTAAGCACTGTTCTTTCAATGGGGAGCAGCTTCCTTCTTCTTCCGTTTCTGCTTGCTTACTTATCTAACGCCGAACTTGGTCTCTGGTACACTTTTGTTGCCATTGGGAATTTAACGCTGTTATTTGAATTTGGCTTTACACCAACTTTTGCGAGAAATATTGTCTATTGTCTTAGCGGTGCGCGTAGCATTAGCAAGAGCGGCTACGATTCATCTCAAGTTGGTGATTCTGTAGACTATGAGCTGCTTGGCAAATTGATTAAAACATCCCGGATTGTTTACGCGTTAATTTCTTGCGTTGTCCTGATGCTTACCGCTACAGTTGGAACTGCCTACATTTCTTCAATTTCAAGTGCTATTGATCCCTTTTCTTGTTGGACCGCATGGTTAATTTTTTGTTTTGATGTGTTTTTTAATCTATTCTTTTTTCATTATACGACCTGCCTGAGAGGGTTCGGGGATATTTCCGCTGAAAGCAGGGCAAAGTCTTATGGTCGCATTGGGCAGCTTGTGGTTTCTGCGTTTTTGCTGTTTATGGGTTTTGGCATCATTGGCGCTGCCATCGGTTATCTGTTTAATGACATTGTGCTGAGATTTTTTTGCGGTCGCTTTCTGGAGGTTCACTCAGAGGCGATAAAAAAAGCAAACGATGCTTGTACGGGTGTTTCTATTTCTGAAATAAAAGAAACGTTTATTTCAGTGGCTTATTTGGCGTGGAGGGACGGCGTTGTTCAACTTTGCTGCTATGCTTCCACTCAGTTGAGTTCGCTGCTCTGCTCCTATTTTCTTGGTGTGGAGGTTAACTCTCAGTATTCATTAATTATTCAAGTTGGCGGTGCAATTTACGGGTTTGCCAGCGCCTACGTTCGATCTTTTATTCCAATGTTTCAATCTGCTTATGCTGGTGGCGAAGTTCAGACTGCACGAAAAATTATTGAAAAAAGTCTGTCTCTATATTGGATTTTAATTGTTGTATGCACGATCGGTGTCTGGTTTGTCGGCTTCCCAGTCTTGTTCCTAGTTAAGAAAGGTTTTTCCCCCGACGGGCTTCTTTATTTCGCCTTGGTTGTTTATCTTGCGGTTTGGAACCATCATTCATTGTGTTGTAATTACATTATCAGTACGAATGAAATCCCCTATCTCCCGGCTTATATAGTTTCGGCTATTGCAGGTTTTGTATTGTCGTATGTCTTAATTTCCTTTACTGGCATGGGCGTCTGGGCGCTTGTGGTTGGTAATGGGGCCGCTCAGCTTGCATATAATAATTGGAAATGGCCCATATACCTTGCGCGTAAATTCTCTTCCAATTATTTTGCGTTGATTAGAGCTGGTCTCATGCAGTGGTCCTGCGCATTGAAGAAATAAGTGTTAATCACTGCTTTAATGTGACTTATGATTTCGATCGCACCGGATATGTTGATGTAAATCCGCCGACGGCCTGCCGTCGAAAAGGGGAAAACTGCCCCTTTTCTTGAATCCGGAATACCATAATACGGATTCTGGGAAAGAGCGGTGACCGCTATGGTGATGCTGTCAGACGCGATGCCGCGTCCGTTGCGATGCTGAAGTTGGCGGACGGGGTGGTGGACATCCAATCTCTGTTCATGCCGCTTGGCGTGCAGGTGGTTACCGCCATCATGGACGCCGAGGTTGACCAGCTCTGCGGCGATGGGGCCAACAATAGGAACGGCAACAGAGGCCGCCTCGTGACATGCGTGGGTATGCTCAACCTGGGTGTCCCTCAACTCTGGACGGGCGGCTTCTTCCCCGAGGACGTCCTCGAGCACCACCGGCGCGTCGACCGCGCGCTCGTCGCGGCGGTGGCCGAGATGTGCGCTACCGGCACCAGCACTAGGAAGGTGCAGAGGGTAGCCGAGAAGATGGGCATCGGGAGGCTCGGCAGGGGCCGTGTGGGTACAATCGCCGTTAGCCTCGACGCCGAGATAGCCGACCTGGCGGAGGGACGTTCGAGGTGCGCTCGATACCCTTAATCTGGCTCGACGTGACCTACTTCAAGTGCCGCTGCGGGGCCGCGCGGCTTCGACCGCGGCTGTCACGGCGATAGGCTGCGACGAGTCCGGCTGGAGGCAGGTGCTCGGCGTATCGGTGGTGGACACGGAGTCGCATGACTCGTGGCTCGGCTTCCTGCAGGCGCCGCGCGACCGTGGCACCTCCGGCACCGAGTTCGTCCGTATCCGATGCCCCCGGGGGCCTGGTCAGGGCCATAGGCGAGGTCTTCCAGGGGGGGGCGGCCTAGCAGCGATGCGCGACTGCATGCGCGAGGCCGGCTCCTGGCAGCTGAGGCGCCGCGTGGGCCAGCATCTTCTCTTCGGTCTTCCGCGCCAGGTACGCCGCCACCGCCGTGGCCATGTACCACGCGGCGTGCGAGATGCTGGTGGGGTGCTGCCTGAGGGCGGCAAGGGCACTCGAGGAGGCGGAGCCTGACGCGCTAGCGCACCTGGACTTCCCACCGTCGCACTGGAAGCGCCTGCGCACCAACAACTTGCGGGAGCGCGCCAAAAGGGAAACTAAACGCGGCTCGCGCGTGGTGCAGGTTTTCCCGTCGGAGAGTTCGCTGCTCAGGCTCGTGGGAGCCGTCGTGTGCACCAGGCCGAGACATGGGCCGGCTCACGCTACTTTTCGGAGAGGAAGATGGCCGAGATGCACGACGCGCCCCTCCGGAGGGGCGCCTTGGGCTGTCATGACTGGGCCGAGCTGGGAAAGACCGACAGGAAGATGGTCGAATCCAGCCTGGAGCTTGCTGACGGCGTGGAGACGGCCTAGGATCTCGATAGATTCCGGATCCTGGATGCAGGGGGCAAAGTGTCCATTACACCAACTATCGCGACACTACCCGGTCGAGCGGTAGGCGTAGTCGGCCTTTTGGTAGTTTGCCGTGTGGTCGGAGTGGGCGATTGCCATGAGCTCGTCGGTCAGGCCAAAGTACAGATGGTGCTGGTCCAGGTCCCCGTACCAGTTGTCGCTGCTGTCGTCCCAGGTTAGGTCCATCTGGCACCATTTGCCGTCGATCTTTACGGCGTTCCAGGTGTGGCCGTTGCCGGTGACGCGGCCGTTGGCGATGCCCGCGGCGTCAAGGAGCTTGGAGTAGATGCGCTGGTAGCTCTCGCAGGTGCCCTGGTGGCGCGTGAGGCCGCTTTCGGCCGAGCACCAGTTGAGGCTGTGGTCGTACTCCAGCTGGTCGAGCGTCCAGTCGTGGAGCCACAGCGCCATGTCGTATTCCGAGCCGTTTGTCTCCTGCCTGCACTGAGCCACGGCGTTGTTGACGATCTGCGTGACGCTTGGGCGGGCGGCGTCGTTTACGGTCACCTCCGCCGTGGTGCGCAGGTAGTAGATCCCCTTGTCGTTTTGGGGGTCGTATCTGTCGTTGTCCATAAAGTAGAAGTAGATGCGGTACGTACCCGACGCCGTGAATTCAAAGGCAAAGTCGTGGCCCGCCGTGCCCAGGCTGTGGTAGCCGGCCCATGCCGGGCGCGACGGGTCGCAGACGCTTTCCTGGCTGCCGCCGTCCCAATAGGTGGGCACGTCCATGCGCGCCTTGGCCTGGGACGAGCCGTTGGCCTGGGTTACGTGGAAGGTCGTCGCGGTGCCCGCGGGGGCGTCGTTCCACGAGACGGTGAAGGTGACGCCGTTTTGGCTTGCGGTGGCGGAGTGGGCGTAGCCGGTTTGTGACGTGGTGGAGATTGCGGCGGGCGTGCCGTTGGCTTGGGCGCGGAGGGATGGGGCGGGGGCTGTGGTGGCCGCGCCGGCTGCGGCGGTGGTGGCGTCGGCGCTTTCCGTGTTGACTGCGCTGGTGCCGGTGGATGTTGCGGTGCTGTCCTCTGCGGTGTCTGCTGTCGCATTTGTGTTGATGCCGTCTTCAGCCTTGCCTGTGTCTCCGTTCGCGGCGTTGGCTTGTGCCTGCTGCTCGGCTGTTGCCTGAGGCTGGATGGCTTCCGCGATGGCTGCCATGGGCATCGTCGCGCCGACCATGGATGTGCACGCGATCGCGCAGAGCAGGTAGTAAAGGGGTCGTTTCATAGCGGAGCCTCTCGGTGAGCAGCCAATAGGGTCCGAAGGCAGCTCCAGGCCAGCACTCCGCACATATTTTGTAAGGGTTAATTTTACGGGAACCCCAGTCAACATCAGCGAACTTTCTGGGGAATGTTGGGGAGGGGGAGGGGTGGTTGGTTGCCCGGTGACGTTGTGGATCGCGTTGGGCTGACTATGCCTGATGCGGCAAATCCAGCATGAGGCCGTCTCGCGCTTCTTCGAGACTCGCCACCGAGACCTTCCAGGAAAAGTCCGCTAGGCTGCTGCTTAGGTCAAGTTCTGCGTGGTCGTATTTTTCAATTTTGCAGCCCGGGTGATTCTCGTCTGGTAAAAGGCGACATTCGACCGGACGCGACCCGATGATTCGATACTCCTTCTGATATGCATACTTGGGCGTTTTGATAACGAGATTGTGCGGGATGCCCCCAAAGATCTCGCGGATCAGTTTTGGCCCAGGGACGCCGTAGGAGATGGGACCGTGGGCGTAGATGCTTCCGCCTTCGGCAATGTGTCTGTCGGCGAGGCGCGCGAAGCTGGCGTACTGCACAATGCCGATCCATCCGTCCTCGCATCCGAACTCCTGGATCATGCGTTTCGGGATTTTCACAGTGTTGTTGACGATATCGTTCTCGCGGACCGTGTACATGCAGTAGATGGGCAGGGAAGTATATCTGTAGAGGCACACCCCGGGAGCCATGGACGCCTCGAGCGGATCGCCCTGCTCGCCAGGCAGGCCATGATAGTAGCCGGCCGCGTTCATGTAGAGGCGACCGTTTATCAAGTCGTCGACGTATGCCTCCCTGGGAGCGAATTTTAGAAGGTACTCGATGTCGTCTTTTGACATGGCGGATCCTTTCTTGGGTGGAGGTGCCCGGGTCACCTTGTGTGTGCCCCGTTTTCTCATTGCCAAGATAAGAGAAATTCTCAAAACCTTCGTGCCGGATTGACGTGGACCTGCGCCGCTTGGGTGTGCTGGCTCATTGGGACTCTGAGGCTTGTACAGCAAAGAACTCTGGGGGCTTTATTCCGACCTGCTGCGAAATGGTCTGCTAGTTGATCGGTTATAGTAACTCAGCTCGGCTTGACTCTGCGATGTTCACTTCCTTGTTTGCTTCAAGAGCAATTCGATACTGGTCTGCGTATCCGAATTCAAGGGATACGCATGTCGATGCATCGAGGTCGAAAATGTAATTGTATCCAGGGACCGAGACGATAACAGATACGAAGTGCCATGAGTGATCTCGGGATTCTTTTTTCATGTTGGAGAGCGCTTCGCGAAGCATTTCCTCGTCAGCAAGAATATTGGATCTGACAAACAACTCGTTTCTCCTAAAGAGTTCGTAGTCACCAGAGTCGAGTCTGTCCAGCTTTTTGCGAAGAGCTTCAATAATCGGCTCGAATGAATCCGTACCATTTGGACCAAACAGGACTCCTTTTTCGAAATGCGCTCCACATTGCTCAATAAGTTCGATTCGGCGTTTTTCCTGAGAAGAATCATTCTCGTATAGGAGTTTGGAATAGAGGGATTCTGCCTTTCTGCTGTCTTGCGATTGGGAAGCTGTTACCTCGATGCCTAGGGACTGCGCCCGATCGATCAGATCCGGTTTGTCGCTGTAAGCCAAATTGCCATATTTGTTGCTATCGATAAATTGCAGAACATGTCTTGCATAACACTCCCAGATATCGATTTTGGTCCTGCCAAGGATGGGCTTGACGTAGTTTTCGCTATCAATGGGGCTATGCATATGGCTCACTTCTGGTACTCGAATCTCGGGGTTAATGTCCGCCTTATTGTGCAA
Organism: Collinsella sp.; assembly: GCA_019419525.1. Taxonomy (GTDB): domain Bacteria; phylum Actinomycetota; class Coriobacteriia; order Coriobacteriales; family Coriobacteriaceae; genus Collinsella. The sequence continues at coordinate 36,768 of DXZU01000021.1, read as the reverse complement.
TATTTTTTGTCCTCGCGGCGTCCTATCCTTTTAGAAAAACACTGACTGTTTGGAGGATAGCAATGGAAACAACCGCTGAAGAGTTTGATGAAAGCCGCAGGCTCTTACTGCAAATAGCTGAGGCTTATGCAAATCTTTTATATACGTATAAGACGCAGCTCGTTGCGGCAGACAGCGCCAACGGACTCAACAACCGTTTATCCGTAATGCAGACTGTTTTGACATCGGTTTCCGCTTGTGGCTTTGTAAGTATCTGGCTATCTGGAATGGAAATTGCGGCGCTGGTTGCCGCCGGGCTATCTGTCATCAGTCTAGCAATAACAATTTATCTTAAAGGGGCAAACTTGAGCGAGAGGGCAAATTGTCATGGCGCTACCGCAGATGCAATTTGGGTGATTCTTCAGGGGTATCTATCACTTCTTGCTGACAGCCGCTCATTTGATTTGGCGGAAATCAGATCTCGTCGCGATTCTTTTCAAAAGGAAGTTGCTTCAATTTACGCAAAAAGCCCTATGACAAATCCCAAAGCCTATTCAAAGGCCCGTGAAAGCATTAAGGCGGGCAACTGTGGGTTTTCTCCGGTAGAGATAGAACAGATTCTCCCTGTTGGATTGAGGGATCTGGTTAGATAACTGAAGGGACCAACATGGACGAAAAGCAATCTTTTGAGAATTTCTTCGAATCAATTTCGCTTGATTCATTGAGTGAGTATCAATCGTCGATTGAGTCATTGACGAAATTATTGAACAAAAAATACTACGATTTGGATTCTGTCGATGATCATTGTCTTGTGGTTGGATCAGTTGGTCGGCAAACTGCTGTTTCCGAAACTAGCGATCTTGACCTTTTGTTTGTACTGCCGCAGGAAGTTTATACGAGATTCAATGCCTATGACTCTAATGGGCAGTCGGCGCTTCTCCAAGAAGTCAAAAAAACAATTAAAAGCCGTTACTCCAAGACTGACATAAAAGGTGACGGACAAGCTGTAGTGATTAACTTCACTGATAGGTTTTATTCGATTGATTTGGTTCCTGCTTTTGAGCAGGACGACGGATCGTTCAATTATCCCGATTCAAATGATGGTGGGTCTTGGAAAAAGACGGATCCTATTCCTGAGCAAGATGCCTGTTCTGTTCTATTTGAAAGGACCGATGGAGATGGCAAAAGGCTCTGCAATGCTCTAAGGGTTTGGAAAAATACTCTTGGATTTCATTTTAAGGGCTTGCTCATCGATACTCTTGTTAATAGTTTTTATAATCAGAAAGACCGTTCCAGCGACCCGTATGATCTCTTGTCCGACCTCTTTAAATTTTTGTCCGAGCAAGATTGCGAACAATCTTTTTGGCATGCTCTGGGCAGCAACCAACAGGTTACGAATGATGACAATGGGGCGTTTGTACCAAAAGCCAAGAAAGCTCATGGAAAACTAATTGATGCCACTAGCTCTGATGAAAAAGAGCAAGTTCTCATTGATTTATTTGGAAAGTCGTTTTCCGAAGCTGTTGTCGATGGTTCTTCCGATAGTGAAGAAGCCCAATTTGCTTCCAAGTATGGCGTGGCCATTGATGAGCGATTTGTCGAGGACCAATTTAAGGTTGATATTCGTCGTTCGATGGAAATCGATTGCCAAGTTATACAACATGGTTTTAGGCCCTCATTACTTAGGGATATGTTGTCTAGACATTGTCCTTTACTACGAAAGCGCTCGCTTCATTTCTTTGTTGTCAATGCTGCTTCTTTTAGGGATTGCTCTTTTTACTGGAAAGTTCGCAACCGCGGTGAAGCGGCATTTCAGAGAAACTGCATCCGAGGCGAAATTCAACGTGGCAATAAAGATGGCTTCCATGACGAGAAGACTGATTTTGTTGGCCCACATTATGTCGAGTGCTATGCGGTTAGGAACGGCGTTTGTATAGCACGATCTAGAATTGAAGTTCCTATCAGTTAGCTCAAAGCACGAATTGCGTTCTTTGATCTGGTTTGATTATCGCCCAGCTGGGTCGATAAGCGTCGCTGTAAGATGTTCTCAGTGATATAGCCATCGTGGACTCTACGTGAGGCGATGACAAAGAAGGGTCGTTGTTCGGTTTTCCGGCAACGGCCCTTTGACGTTTCTGCGACAACTGGATGTTGTCGCGGGCTATCCGCAATCACTTTGCGCCATTTTACGGGGACTATTGTGGAACGAGATTGCTTAATGCTGACCGCGTCTTTTGCGATGTTCTGGAATTTGAGGAAAGGCAGCGCTACGGTTTGCGTCCAATGACGGTTTCTGTGACCGGTTCGATATGTGCCATCGAGCTTGGATGGCTTTCTGGAGAGTACTGTTAATTGGTCCGATTACAAAACGGCAGTATCCTGCCTGCTTGAAAATGATGCCAATGGTGTCAAGCTGGTTAGCAAAAATGATGTGAGTAAAACCCAGATAACCGAGATGACCTCGAAGCTTAAGGAACAAGGCGTTTCCGTTCTTGAGGTCAAGTATGTGCCCGGCGCTTCGGCGACCATCGTGTGCAACGGTGATTCTTCAAAGATTTCGAGTACTGCCGGTAGTGATTGGACGGTTGTTGGCTAGGGAATTTAACTCCGATTTTTGCAAATATTGATATTGCTTTTGTAGACAGGGCGCATAAATGTGATGTTCACTTGATGGTGGAACTTGGCGCAACGTCGCGGCTCTGCTGATGTTTGATTCGGGTTTGGTTTAGGACTGTCGTTATTTGTGGTGACGACAAATATAGCCAAGAGCGAGCGCATATGTCTGCCGTGGGATTTAAAGACGGCCAATATCCAGCCTAAGACACAAATTGATGGTAAAGTTACTGGGGACAAGGTCGCAGCTAGTCATTGATTGCCCCGACTGGAGCGAGTCCTCTGTTAAAGATGGACTGAGACGTTTTTACCAATTCGGGTCCGTGCATATGGTTATTCCGTAGCCACGGACCCGAAACCGTGCCTACGGAATAACCATATGCACGGACTGTGCGGCCTTGTCCTTATTGGAATCGAGGTGCAATGCTCTGCGACTGTATCAGTAAAACTGATTCGAATATCCTGAGAAGTCATCTGAGGGTTTATCGTGACGTTAATAAACTGCCCTTGTTTATCTTTCCCTGCGGCGGTGATCAGAGCCTGCATTCCTCTCGACGATTCTTTAGAGCTTATGTGTCCAACAATCACACCGAGGCTTTAAAAAACGTTTTTTGTCTTACCGCCGAAGACGTAGCGGCGGAAATGGACGGTTCGAGACTTAATTTACTTCAGCAAGAGGCCATGCTTGCCGACATATCTGACTGGATATTGATTTTTGCAGAGAGCTGTGGATCTTTTTGCGAGTTGGGCGCTTTCTCTGCTTTGCCTCATGCTGCTTTGATCACCTCTGTTGCTGTTGGAAAGCAATATAAGGGCTCTCGGAGCTTCTTGATTGATGGGCCAGTGAAAGAAATAGCCACAGGCGACTCTTCGCTTAACAAAGTCTTTTACTTAGACTTAAATAACCCAATGTCTTCGCCTGACTTGTGCCGCTTTGTTTCTGAACTAAGACCCCTCATTGGTGTTAATGCTACTAAGCGGGGCAAGGCTGGCTTAAAGGCCGCTAGAAAGATGATCAATCGAGATGAGTCCAAGATTAACGTGGGCTCGCTCGTCCACGAGTTACTTGATTTGCTTCAAATATTGGGCCCCATGTCAGAGACCGATTTACGAACGATATACTGTGCGGCCAAAGGCTTCCGTGCTAGTAAGCTCAAAATATACTCGCCCATTTTAAATGCGGATATGAAAAATGCCGGCGTTCCGATATCTTGGTCGGATGTTTGCTGCATGATGAGAGCTACCGGTCTTGTTTCTAAAGTGAGATGCAATAGGGGTCCGGATTATCTGATTAAAAGCACGATACACCTCGATTCCTATTTCATGTTTAAGGGAAGCGAAGACCAAGATTTCTCAAACATGAGGGCGCGGGTAATCCTTCGTAAGAGATCAATGGGGTATGGAGGCGTTGCCGGTGTCTATTGCGGATAGAATTTGCTTCGATCTTGGAATGACAAATCGCCAGCTACTGGACCTTGCGAGCTCAACGACAGATAAGTACCACAGTTTTTTAGCCGGTGGAAGAAAGATTGTTGCGCCTCGGCCAGATTTGAAGCTCGTCCAATGTTGGATTTCGGATTATATAAATACTGAGTTTGATATAGATCTTCCTTACGCTACAGCCTACGAAAAGGGCTCAAGCGTCTGCCGTAATGCCGGGCTCCATGCTAAGAGCAGCCATTTTCTTCTGCTTGATATTTGCCATTTCTTTGAGTCCTGCACTCAGCAAATGGTCAGGAATTTGTTTTCAGGGGGAACGTATCGGTCGACAAACGCTGAATCTCGCTCGCGTCTTACTGCAGACGATGTCGATCTTCTCGTAGCTTTATCATGTTATCGGGGTTCTCTTGCAACGGGTTCTCCGTGTTCGCCCTTTATTGCCAATCGCATAATGGCTTCGTTTGATCATGAGATTGCAGCTAGACTAGGCGAAAGATTCGTCTACTCGCGATACTCTGACGACATCTGCATTTCATCAACTGAATGGATAGACTCTGCGGAGATTTCAACTTTTGTTGGTGACCGCCTACGGCTAAAGGGTTTTGATTTGAATAATGACAAAACTCGTTGTTTTGGACGAGGGCACCTACGTAAAATCACGGGCATCTATCTCGACTGCGATGGCGTCCTTCGACTGGGGCCTCAAAGAAAAGCAGAGCTAAAGCGCTCTTTATACCAGGTGCTTATGCGCGAGTGCGATCGTAATCATGCCCATCGCGTTTTAGGCCACTTGAGCTTTTGTAAACAGGTTGAACCGGAGTATTGCAATGCACTTTTAGCTAAGTACGCGAGCTATGGTAAGGCTGTGTCTAGTGGAGGCGTTATGCCAGCGTTAGTGGAGCTCGCCTATGGGTAATTGTTAGGTGACCCTCTGTGGGGGTCACGTGACGGTTGTTTCGGTTAGCTTTTTGAACCACTCTCGAATCGGTTGCATATTCTATATAGCAATATACAAAAGCTCTTTGGGAGCTTTAAGGGTGACGCCTTCTGTTAGAGAGTGTTGCCCTTTTTTCATGCATGTAATGTGTGACGTGCTAGCTAAACGCCATTCCGACAATGGGATGGTCGAGTATGCTCGGTTTGGCACCGTGCGCCTGCTGTCATTGGTGAGGCAAGCACTTGATTTAGACTACTTAAAGTCTATAATCAAAGAAAAACTCTGATATATCTTTTCAAAATAATGAAAGGAATGTTGAGTACCATGCTTTGTCAGTTCACCTTTAAGAACTATCGGTCCTATCGCGACGAGGCTGAGCTTTCCATGCAGGCGATGCCGATGAAGGAGTTTGAGCGTTCCCTCATCGAGTGCTCCGACGGGCAGAGTTTCCTTCCGGTGGCTGCGGTGTACGGGCCCAACGCTGGCGGCAAGTCTAATCTGCTCGAGGCTCTTGACTACGTTCGTTCGGCGGTGGCCAGACCAATTAGACTGCTGTCTGCTAGCGCTGATGCACCAGAGAGTGATCTCCCCTTGATAGCCCGTTGTTCGGCGTTTGAGTTCGATGACGTGTCTGCTGCCGAGCCCACCGAGTTCGAGCTCTATTACCGCGCGGGTGAGCATGAGTACCGCTATGTTCTGTCTGTACACGCCGATGAGATCATGTCCGAAGGGCTGTGGCGGCGTAAATTGGGAGCGTCGCGTACGGCGATGCTGTTCGAGCGCGAGGATACAAAGGTTGAACTCGGCCCCACACTGCGTAAGCTTGTGACGGCTGCGAGGTTCAACCCGAGCCTGCCGTACCTATCGTTCCTTTGCATCAACTTCGATGCGCCGGTGGTCCAGGAGGCGGCCAGCTGGTTTCTCGACGCCGTGTTTCTCAACTACAACAGTTCCTACCTGGAGCGGATGCTCGAGCAAATGCTCGACGAGGGCGACTCGCGCGAGGTCACGCGTTTTTTGCGCGCCGTTGATGTGCGTATTGATGGCTTCAGAGTGGAGAGGGCGCCGGAGTGGCGCGGCCAGCGCGTCTTCGTGAGGCACAAGGTGAGCGGCAAGGCGTACGAGCTGCGTTTATCCGAGGAATCTGCCGGTACCCAGAAGCTCATGGGGTTGGCTGCGTATCTGATGACAGCGCTTGAGCGTGGTGGCACCGTTGTGGTAGACGAGCTCGACGCCAAACTGCACCCGAAGCTTCTTCGCTATGTGATTCTGCTGTTTAAGGATCCTGAGGTCAACAAGAGTGGCGCGCAGCTCATCTTCTCGTCCCAGGATGTGTCAACCATGCGAAACGATGTCTTCCGCCGTGACGAGATATGGTTCGCTGCACGCGGCGAGGGGGAGGCGAGCCAACTGTGGTCTCTCGCCGATATCCACGAGGCAAACGGTAATCTGGTAAGTAAGAACGCGGCTTTCGACAAGCAATACCTGTCCGGTCGCTACGGTGCCGATCCGTACCTCACCCGCATCGAGGAGTGGGATTAGCATGGTGGCGAAGAAGTCGAAGGGCTGGCGTAGCGGCAAGCGAGAGGGCCGCTCGCGCATGGTTCAGATGACGCGTCATCTTGTAGTGAGCGAGGGCAAGGAGACCGAGCCTCGCTACTTTGAGGGCGTGCGTGCGGCGTTGGGCGCGGCGAACGAGCGCAAGGTTGCCATTGTCGTTAAGGGGACCGGCAGACACACGCTTGACCTGCTTGACTTCGCCGTCGAACACTGTCGCTATGCGCCCGAGACGTTCGATCACGTGTGGCTCGTGTATGACAAGGATGACTTTCCTGCGTCCGACTTTGATGCGATGAAGCGCAAATGTGACGAGCTCCCCGATGGTTCGAGGACCTTCCATGCGTTGTGGTCGAACCCCTGCTTCGAGCTGTGGCCGCTTTTGCACTTTCGCTACACGACCGCGCATATGTCCGCGTCCGACTGCCAGCATGCCCTCGCGCAGGAGATGTCGAAGAACTTGGGCATCGAGTACCGCAAGAACCTGGACGGGATGTTTGGGGCAGTGGATGATAGGCGAGGCGAAGCATTGCAGCGTGCTGGGCGCCTCGTCGCGTACCATAGGGAACTGGGTAACATTAAGCCATCTGCGCAAAACCCTGCAACTAAGGTGGGCGAAATTTTCGATGTAATCGGGCCGTATCTGGTTGGCTAGGCGAGTCGCTGGATTGGCTTTCCGGTTAGTGCGATTGGCGGATTGTACTGCGCTATTGCGAGTCCGGTGCGTAGGAGAAGTGCGGGGAAAATCGAAACTCGCCGAGCGCACACCGATTTTTGCCAACAAAACTGCAGGTCGCGGATGCTCAAAACAGGGGCCTGTTTGACAGATCTCGGTTTTTCACCGCACTTCTGGATTGGGTGCTCATTTAGCACTCTCGATGTCCCCACATCCCCTAAAAAAGTTCTTAAAACAGCCTTAAAGGCGTTCCAACTCGCGTTGACAGCGTAAAATACGCATGTTTGACTATAACTAAAGTGGATTTTGGGGGAGGGGTACGCCATGGAGGTGCTGGTTGTTGGCAACACCGCATATGTTGACGATGACTTTTGCGCCAAGGCGTTCCCCGGGGACCATGTTCAGGTTGTCGCCGCCGGGGATGCGCGCCGCGACGAGTCGTCACCCCATGCCTCGTGGAAAGAGCTCCTCCAGCACCTGGATCAGGCCTACGAGTTCGACCGCGTGGTTTACCTGTCTAATTACCTTACCCCGCATACCGATTCCGTGGGCGATATCGAGCTGCTGCGCTCGGTCTTTCGTACGTGCGCGGGTCGCCGGGTCCAACTACTGTATGTAGCGGGGCCCGCGGGTGCCGAGGGTGCCGCCGATGCCGCGGGGCGAACGGGCAAGGGCATTATCGCGCACGCAGCCAACGACCTGTGCCGCTACTACGCTGCTCGCGAGGGCGTTCAGACCAAGATCCTGCGCGTGCCGTTCCTGTATACCGCGTCTGCCGCGCTGGAGGATCCGTTTTTGGTGCCGATGTTCGACGCATGCTCAACCGGATCGGCCGCTTTGCAGGGTGCGCAGGATGCGGCGTTTCCGCTGCTGTGTGCCGAGGAGCTTTCGGTGCTGGTACGCCGTATCTTCGACAGCTGGGATGGCAACTTTGAGACGCTTGATGTAGCCGATACCTTCCATCACACGGTGGGTGAGGTGGGCGAGGCCCTTCAGGCGCTGTTCCCAGGGCTCTCAGTTGCCTATGGCGAATCTGCCGGCTACGCCCTGCCCGCCAGCGACGTCGCTCGCGTGCGCTATGGTTGGTTTCAGCGCTACGACCTGCTGCGCGACCTCTCGACCATTCAGGCTCGCTGGGATGCTGGTCGCGCAAAGAAGGTCAACCCCTTGCGCGCCGCCATCGACCGCATCCAAATGCGCACGCTGCCTATTAAATGCTTGGAGACGGGCGTTGCCTGGGTTCTGTTCGAGGTGCTGGAGCGCTTGTTCTCCCAATCGACCCAGCTCAACGTGCTCGATTATCGCCTGCTCTACGTGGTGCTCATCGGCACGCTGTATGGCTTGGACTTTGGCCTAGTTGCGGCGCTGCTGGCGTCGGTGGGTTTGGCCGCGAGCTACTTTACTCAGTACGGCTATACCTTCCAGGGCCTGTTCTACGAGCCGTCCAACTGGCTGCCGTTTATTGCGTACTTTGTGGTGGGTGCCGTGTGCGGCTATGTGCAGCTGCGCAACAGCGAAGCCATCAGGGCGGAGCGCGATCAAAACGAGCTCGTGCGCAACCGCAATACGTTCCTTACGCAGCTCTATCACGACGCTATTGAGGACAAGCGCGCGTACAGGCGCCAGATCGTGGGTCGCCACGACAGCTTTGGCAAGATCTTTGCCGTGACGCAGGAGCTCGACGTGCTCAACCCACGCGACATCTATCGCAAGTGCTGCGAGCTTCTGGGCGAGATTCTCGAGAACGATTCGGTGGCGATCTACCATGTTTCGGGCGGGGCATTTGCACGCCTGGTGGCTGCAAGTCCCGCGATTGCCGAAGATGCCGCACGCTCGCTCACGCTTGAGCAGCTTGCACCTCTTTTGGGCGACGGGGGTCGTTCGAACCTGTGGGTGAACCGCGAGCTGACGCCGGGGCTTCCCATGTTTGGATACACGATCGAGCGCGACGGGGCACCCGCCGTGTTGATCTTTGTGCGTAGCGCGGCCGAAAACCAAATGACCCTTTATTATCAAAACCTGTTCCGCATCTTGTGCGGCCTGGTCGAAAGCGCGCTGGGCCGTGCCTTTGACTATGAGGCGGTGGCGCAGGATAAACGCTGCGTTGACGGCACTTGCGTGCTCAAGCAGGCTGCCTTTGGCCAAGAGCTCGCGGCGGAGCAGGCGCTGGCAGATAGCAAGATGGGGAGTTTTTTGCTCCTGCGCGTGGTGCCGGGCATGGAGCCTGTCGGCGAGCTTGTGGGCGCAATTGGGTCGGCAATTCGCGAGAGCGACGCGGCGGGCTTGGTCAACGGCGACGTGCTCTACCTGCTTATGCGCCAGGCAAAGGCGTGCGATCTGCCCATTATCCGCGAGCGCCTGAGTGCAAAGCAGGTTGCGGTGGAGCCCGTCGACGGCGAGGACATCGTGGCGTTGCTGCAGTACATCTCTTACACCGGTGACGGTGAGGGGGGTGCCGCTTGATCTCGCTTGTCGTTGCTGCCGTCTTGCTGCTGATTCATGCGCTGGTTTGCCTGATGCTGTGGACGCTCATGAAGCTGGGCCTGCTGCCGGTGCGCGGACACATGCTGGCTGTGATAGTGCTGGTGCCGCTGTGGGGCCCGTTGCTGGTGGTTCTGCTATCGGTCCGCAGCGCGGTGTTTGGCGAGGGGCTGAAAGAGTCTGCGCTGGAGTCGCTGCGCTTCAACGATGACCTGCATCGTAGTATGTCGGTACCGAGTGGTGAGGACGATGCAGGCGTAGTGCCGCTCGAGGAGGCGCTCATCGTCAACGACCCGGCATACCGGCGCCGCCTAATGCTTTCCATGCTCACCGAGGAGCCCGACGCGTACCTGGCGCAGCTGCAGGCGGCTAAGCTTAACGACGACGTTGAGGTGGCGCACTATGCCGCGACGGCGGTGGCGCAGATCTCCAAGGAGTCTGACCTTAAACTGCAGCAGTTGGAACGTGCTTTTAAGACCGACCCGAGCGCGCAAAACCTCAACGAATACTGCGATTATCTTGGTGAATACTTGGGCTCGGGCTTGGCTGAGGGGCACGTGGCTCAGATTCAGCGCCAACAGTACGCGCGCCTGCTTGCGCGTCGCTGCGAACGCGAGGATACCCTTAAGCTGCGCATTCGATACGCGACGGCGCTGGCCGATGTCGGACAGATCGACGAGGCGCAGACCGTGACCGACCAGCTGGTGCTCGACGTGCCCGAGGAGCAGGAGGTTTGGATGCTTTGCCTGCGCCTGGCCGTGATGCGCCGCGACGGTGACGAGGTCCACCGTGTGATCGACGCGATCGACAATCAGCATGTGTATTTGAGTGCCGCCAACCGCGAACAGTTGGCGTTTTGGCGCGACGGGGAGGAGGCCAGATGAGCGTGGTGCAACATATCCGCGACCGTGCAGACCGCTTTCGTTGGATGGGGCTGCTCGTAGTGTGGGCTGTTTTTATCGTCATGGCCGCCGTGCTGCTGATCGAACGCGCCGGCGTGCAGTACAGCGCTGGACAGCACAAGCTGGGCATGCTCGCCGCCAACGACGCGGTGCCGGCCTCCTCGGCAATCTTTGGCCAAAAGCCCACGTGCCTGGTCATTACCGATTCCGATCAAGCTGGCGTCGAGGACGTAAAGGAGCAGTTCGACCAGATTCTGCTCGACATGAAGATCGCGCACCGCGACGTGGACCTTGCCCTGGACGGCGCGGATGCCATTCCCTCGCTGACCTCCTACGATCGCGTGATTTTGCTCATGCCGTCGCTCGATGGGCTCGGTACGCACCTGAGCGACATTATGAGTTGGGTGAGTGCCGGCGGTTCGCTTATGCTCGCCATGCCTCCGGATAACTCGGGCTATCTGCAAGTGATTGCTCCCAAGCTTGGCATTGAATCTGCCGGATATGACTATGTAAAAGCCGAAAGCATTGTGCCGAGCGAGGACTTTATGCTGGGCGGGGGAGAGCGCTACGGGCTCTCGGACCCCTTTGATTCGTCGCTTTCGGTTTCGCTGCGCGAGACGGCTCGTGTGTGGGCTAAGACCGGCGATGCGGGCGCCCCGCTCATTTGGTCGAATGACTGCGGTAGCGGTCGCACCGTGGTGTGCAATATCGGTATCTATGACAAGGTCATGCGCGGTTTTTACGCCGCGGCGATCAGCCTGCTGGGCGATGCCACGGCCTACCCCGTCATCAACAGCGCCGTCTTCTATCTGGACGACTTCCCCAGCCCCGTGCCCTCGGGCGACGGCACCTACATCAAGCGCGACTACGGGCTTTCCATCGCCGACTTTTATACCAAGGTCTGGTGGCCCGATCTGCAAAAGCTCGCGCAAAAATACGGCATTCGCTATACCGGCGTTATGATCGAAAACTACGAGGACGCGGTTAACCAGACCGAGCCCGCGCGCCAAGCCGATACCACACAGTTCCGCTACTTTGGCGGCATGCTGCTGCAGATGGGCGGAGAGCTGGGCTTTCACGGCTACAACCATCAGCCTCTGGCACTCTGGGACACCGATTACGGCACGTTGTACGACTACAAGACGTGGAAGAACAAGGAAACGCTTGTCGCATCGCTCAACGAGCTTATCGCTTTCCAGGACGAGGTGCTGCCCAACGCGCACGGCTCGGTCTATGTGCCACCGTCGAATATCCTTTCGGCACGTGCACGCAAGCTTATCGGCACCGACGTTCCGCGCATTAAGACCATCGCCAGTACGTATTTTGAGGACGGCACCGATCTGCCGTACGTGCAGGAGTTTGGCGTGGCGAGCGACGGCATTGTGGAGCAGCCGCGTATCGTCTCGGGCGGCATGGTCGACGATTCCTATATGCGTCTGGCAGCCGTGTCCGAGCTCAACATGCACTACGTGAGTACGCACTTTATGCATCCGGACGACCTACTGGATCCCGGTCGCGGAGCCAAGGAGGGCTGGGAGGTCTACAAGGGCGGTCTGACCAACTACCTGGAGTGGCTTACCAAGTCTGCGCCCGACCTGCGGCGCCAGACCGGTTCGGAATGCTCGGGCGCCATCCAGCGCTTTTCGTCCGTGACGGTGAGCGTGGATACAGACGCGAATGCCTGGACGCTCAGCCTGGGCAATTTCCACGACGAGGCTTGGCTCATGTTCCGCGCCAACAACGGCGAGCCGGGTGCAGTCACGGGTGGCGAGATTACGCATCTGACGGGCGATCTGTACCTGGTTAAAGCCACGGACAAGACGGTGACCATTGCACGCAAGGAGGGTGGCGACAAATGAGAATCTGTTTGGTACTCGAGGGTTGCTACCCCTATGTGCACGGCGGCGTATCTACCTGGATGCATGGCTACATACAGGCCATGCCCGAGCACGAGTTTGTGCTGTGGGTGATTGGCGCGCATGCTGCCGACCGCGGCAAGTTTGTCTACGAGCTGCCCGGCAACGTGGTCGAGGTGCACGAGGTATTTCTGGATGACGCCCTGCGGCTTTCGGGCGAGCAAGAAGAGGCCGACTTTAACAACCGCGAGCGCGAGGCGCTGCGCCGCCTGGTGTCGCTTTCTAATCCGGACTGGGACGTGCTATTTGATATCTTCCAGCGCCGTCGCGTGCATCCGCTATCGTTTTTGCAGAGCCGCACGTTTATGGATATCTTTCGCGACGTGTGCCTGGCCGAGTACCCATACACGCCCTTTGCCGATGCATTCCACACCATGCGCTCCATGCTGCTGCCCGTGCTCTACCTTCTGGGCAGCGAGGTGCCGGTGGCCGATGTGTACCACGCCATCTCGACCGGCTACGGCGGCCTGCTCGCCTGTCTGGGCTCAAGCGTTCACCAGGCTCCGGTGCTGCTGACCGAGCACGGCATTTATACCCGCGAGCGCGAGGAAGAGATCATTCGTGCCGACTGGGTCGTGCCGTCGTTTAAGGACCGCTGGATCCGCTTTTTCTACCTGCTTTCGGAGGAGATCTACCGTCGCGCCTTCCGCGTGACCAGTTTGTTCCATAACGCCCGTAAGACGCAGATCGACATGGGCTGCGATGCGGACAAGTGCCTGGTCATCCCCAACGGCATCCAGTTCGATCGCTTTAAGGACATTCCCTTAAAGCCCGATGACGGCTGGGTGGACATTGGCGCGGTGGTGCGCCTGGCGCCCATCAAGGACGTCAAGACCATGATCTATGCCTTCTTTGAGCAGTACGAGGGCCTGCCCCGCGTGCGCCTGCACATCATGGGTGGCGTGGATGACGAGGAGTACGGCGCCGAGTGTCACGCGCTGGTCGATACCCTGGGCGTGCGCGACTTGATCTTTACCGGCCGCGTCAACGTGGTTGAGTACATGGAAAAGCTCGACTTTACCATTTTGACGAGCATCTCCGAGGGCCAGCCGCTTAGCGTGCTGGAGTCGCTTGCAGCGCGCCGTCCCTGCGTGACGACCGAGGTGGGCTGCTGCCGCGAGCTGCTCGAAGGTGCCCCGGGCGATGACTTTGGCGTGGCGGGTTTTGTGACGCCGCCCATGTATCGCAAGGGCTTGGCCGATGCCATGGAGCGCATGTGCACAAGCCGCGCCCGCCGCATTGAGATGGGGGAGCGCGGCCAGCGTCGCGTTGCCACGTAATTTTTGCACGAGCAGATGCTCGCCAACTATCGCGCGCTGTACGACGAGACGGCGCGTGCGTTTGACCTGCCCAGAGAGGGGGAGTAGCCGGTGGCCGGAATCGGTTTTGAGCTCAAACGCCTGTTTAGGCGCAAGGGTCTGTTTGCCACGATGCGCGCTTACGGCTACGCCGGCATTGTATGCACGGGCCCCATGCTGCTGGGTGTGCTGCTCCAGGTGGGTATCTTGGTGCTGTGCGGTCTGTGGGGCGTGGGGCGCGCCAACCAGGACCTGCTGGTGTGCATGGTGACCTATACGCTGCTGGCATCGCTCACGCTCACAAGCTTTTTCTCCATGCCGGTCACGCGCTTTTTGGCCGACATGCTCTTTGCCGAGCGCGAGGATGAGATCCTGCCTTCGTTTTGGGGATCTAATGCCATCATGCTCGTTGCGGGCACGGTGCTCTACGGCGTCTTTTTGCTGTTCTCGGGGGCCACGCTGCTGCAGGGGCTGCTGTGCCTGTGGCTCTTCAACATCATGATCGTCAACTGGAACGGCATGAGCTATCTCACGGCCATCAAAGATTATCGTGGCATTCTGTGCAGCTTTGCGGCCGCCATTGGCGTGGCGTGCCTGTGCGCCCTGGCAGCGCTGACGTTGGGATTGCCGCCGGTCGAGGGCCTGTTGGCGTCAATCGCCCTAGGCTACGGCGTCATGCTTGCCTGGGATGTGGTACTGCTGTACCGGTATTTTCCACAGAGTGATCGGAGTCCCTGGTGTTTTTTGCGCTGGCTCGATCAATTTATGCCGCTTGCGCTTACGGGGCTGTTTACCAACTTGGGGCTTTTCGTACACCTGGTTATTATCTGGGCGGGCCCTATTGGCGTGCAGATCAAAGGCCTGTTTTACGGGGCTCCTTACCATGACGTTCCGGCACTCATTGCGTTTCTGACCACACTCGTCACGACCGTCAACTTTGTGGTGTCGGTCGAGGTCAATTTCTATCCGCGCTACCGTGACTACTACAGCCTGTTCAACGACGGCGGCGTGGTGGGCGATATTGTGGTGGCCGAGGAGGAGATGCTCTCCACGCTCAACAGCGAACTGCGCTTTTGCGCGCTCAAGCAGCTGTTTGTGACCGCGGCGGTCATCTCGCTCGAGACTACAGTGCTCTCGGCCCTGCCGCTGGGCTTTAACAATCTTATGCACGGGTATTTTCGCACGCTGTGCGTAGGCTACGGCCTGTATGCCGTGGGCAACACGATCCTGCTTATCTTGCTGTACTTTACCGACTACAAGGGAGCCGTTCTGGCCTCGGGCCTGTTTGCCGGTGTGGCAGGGCTGGCGACCGCCGTGTCGTTGCTTTTGCCGCAGCAGTTTTACGGCTTTGGCTTTTTGTTGGGTGCGGTGGTGTTTTTTATCGTGGCGCTGCTGCGGCTCGATACCTATACCGCCAACTTACCGTATCGTATCCTGAGTCAGCAGCCCATTGTGGCGACCGACAAAACGGGTCGTTTTACACAGCTGGGCCGCTTGCTCGACCGTGCCGAGCAGCGCTATGAGGAGTGCCGCTGCAAGGGCGTGCCGCACGGCGCGTTTCAGCGCGCAGTAGTTCGCGTGTATCGCAACCATTGGGGAGGTTCTGATGATCGATAAGTTGATGTCTCGCCGCTGTCTGATCGAGGCGGCTGCCGGCGCGCTGCTGCTTTCGGGCTGCTCATCTCAGGACGAATCCTCGACAAATAAGGTAAAAAAGCAGGACAAGATTAAAAAGGCCGAGGCCTCCGACCAGTCCAAGCATTTGCGCGATAAAGATGAGCTGTACGAGGTCTACGACGACTCGGACATTGTGACCATGTACCTGACGGTCTCGCGCGGCAACAGCTCCGAGAACACGGACCATAGCTGGGCCGAGATCAACACGTACTCGGTGTATGACTATGCCGACATGGGCGTGACGCGCTATCAGGTTATGGGCCTGCTGCAGGCGGGCGACGAAGACGGCCCGGTGGCCGGCGAGGTTGGCTATGGCGAGGAAGCGCCCAATGCCACCGTGCAGGTGCGCGGTCAGACATCGAGCATGAACTCGCAAAAGAACTACAAGGTGGAGCTCAAAAAGGGCAAGGGTACCTGGCGCCAACAGCGCGCGATTGCGCTCAACAAGCACATGGGCGAGGGTGTGCGTTTTCGCAACAAGATGGCCTACGACCTTATCCGCGGAATCCCCCAGATGATGGGCCTGCGCACGCAGTTTGTGCATCTGTGGGTGTGCGACCAGACCGAAAAGTCCAACGATACCTTTGAGGACTACGGCCTGTTTACGCAGGTGGAGCAGCTCAACAAGACGGCGCTTAAGGCGCATGGCCTGGATAAGAGCGGGCACCTGTACAAGGTGAACAGCTTTGATTTCCATCGCTACGAGGACACCATTAAGCTTGCCGATGATCCTGACTACAACCAGGCAAGCTTTGAGGGCATGCTTGAGATTAAGGGCGATTCGGACCACACCAAGCTCATCGAGATGCTCGATGCGCTCAACGACGAATCGCAAAAGATCGATGACGTGCTCGACACCTACTTTGATTCCGAGAATCTGGTCTATTGGCTGGCGTTTCAGATTCTGACGGGCAACTGCGATACGCAGAACCGTAACTGCTATCTGTACAGCCCGCTCAACTCAAATACCTGGTACTTTTTAGATTGGGATAACGACGGCATGCTGCGCAAGCTGGAGCTTTCTCTTACCGGGTTTTCGGACTACGCGAGCTGGGAGCGCGGCGCAAGCAACTACTGGGGCAACGTACTGTTCAATCGTGCGCTGCGCAGCAAATCGTTCCGCAGCGAGCTCGACCGCGCCGTCAAGGACCTGCGCTCGTATATGACCGAGGCACGCTTGAGCAAGATGATCAAGCACTACCGCGATGTGACTGAATCCCTGGTCTTTGCTTCGCCCGATATCGACAATCTGCCTGTCACCAAGGACCAATACGAGCAGATCGCCGCGGCGATTCCCTCCGAGATCGAGGAGAACTATAAGAGCTTTCGCGAGAGCTATAAAAAGCCCATGCCGTTCTACATTGGCGTGCCGCAGATCGATAACGGTAAGCTGCGCATTAACTGGGATGCGTCCTACGACTTTGAGGCGCGCGACATTCGCTATACCGTGGAGCTGGCGCGCGACTATGCCATCAAGGACGTGTTTTTTAAGGCCGAGGACGTGCTACTGCCCGAGGTGACCTGCGATGCGCCCGATACCGGCCAGTATTTTGTGCGCGTGCGCGCCACCAACTCAGACGGCTATATACAAGATGCGTTTGACTACTATGTGGCCGACGACGGCAAGCACTACGGCATGAAGTGTTTTTACGTGCAAGACGGCGGTAAGGTCGTGGAGGACACGTATGAGGAGGGCTAGCGCGCTGCTTGAGCGCCTGGCGGCACCTCCCGCGCGCGCCACGCAGGAGCGTTATCGCCACGAGCTCAAATATCTCATTAACGAGGGCGAGCACGCCGCGCTTGCCTGCCGCATGGCGCCGGTGTTTAAGCTGGACAAGCATGCGCGGGCAGGTGGTTACACCATTCGCAGCCTGTACTTTGACGACTACTGCAACTCGGCCTACGAGGAAAAAGACGCCGGTATTCTCATGCGCAAAAAGTATCGCGTGCGCATCTATAACGGCAGCGACAAGGTGATTAAGCTCGAGCGCAAAAAGAAGTACGGCAGCTGGATCTACAAGGAGGACGCGCCGCTCACGCGTAGCGAGTTTGAGCAGATTCTGGCCGGCGACTACGACTTTTTGCTGAGGAGCCCCTATCCGCTCTGTCGCGAGTTCTACATCGAGTGCATCTGTAATATGATGCGCCCGCGAACCATCGTGGACTACGAGCGCGAGCCGTGGGTGATGGACGAGGGCACCGTGCGCATTACCTTTGATAGCAACGTGCGTGCGGCGGTGGGGAGCTTTGACATCTTTGACGCGACGTTGCCCGCGTTGCCCGTGCTGGAGCCCGGCAAGCTGGTGATGGAGGTCAAGTATACCGAGTTTTGCCCGCAGCTGGTGCGCGATATGGTGCCGCCAGGTGCGGCCGAACTCACGGCGGTCTCTAAGTACTGCCTGTGTTATGACAAGACCGCCTACCTGCGCGGTTTTAACTACTGGGAATCGGATTTTGGGAACCGAGGGGATATTTAGACCATGAGCACTAGGGACTTTTTTAAGAACTCCGTCTTGGAGGCGTTTGGTCAGGTCGACCCTGCCAAGATCGGCCTGTCGCTGCTCGTGGCGCTCGCCATGGGCATCCTGATCTATTACGTGTACAAGCGCTTTTTTACCGGCGTGGTGTATTCGCGCAGTTTTGCCGTAACGCTCGTTGGCATGTGCGTGCTCACCTGCATGGTCACGCTCGCGATCTCGACGAATGTGGTCATCTCGCTCGGTATGGTCGGTGCTCTGTCTATTGTCCGCTACCGCACGGCGGTCAAGGATCCGCTCGACCTGTTGTATCTGTTTTGGGCCATTACCACAGGCATTACTGCAGGCGCCGGTATGTATGCGCTCGTAGGACTCACGGCAGTGGTGATCGTGGTGATGATCGCCGGCTTTGCGAGCCACCAGGACAAGGCGCGCGTGTACATGATGGTCATCCACTACACGGGGCAGACCACCGGCGATGATATCGTGCGTGCATTTGGGCGCACCAAGTTTTCCGTCAAGTCCAAGACCATGCGCGGTGACAAGGTCGAGATGGCCGTCGAGGTGTTCTCGGACGGTGTGGATATGCCCTATGCCGACGCCATCCGCGCGCTCGATGGCGTGGAAGATCTAACGTTGATCCAATACAACGGCGAATATCACGGCTAATTTTGTTCCGGCGTTCTAACGAACGCCGGACCGCTCGACGCTGCTTGCGCTGACGTTTTCTCGACCTGGGTGGGCTGGTCTTGGTTTGGTTTTATGTAAAGGATGGTGCCGCGTGGACGTGCAACAGCTAGAAGAGTCCTGGGCTGCAAGGGCCGGCGCGCGTGAGGCGCGTCTTGTTGCGGCCTCGCACGTGCCGGCGGCGCTGTCGCTGCTGGGGATTGTGCGTCCCAACGATCGCCTGGTCGTGTTTGCCGATGACTTTGCCGATGCGTTTGCGTGCGGCTTTGATGCCTGCGACGTTGTGCTCGTGGGGGAGCCGTCGGTTGCGGCGTTTACCGCCGCGTCCGAGGGCTTGGATGCTTCGTTTGATGCCGAGGGTCCGCACCTGTGGTGGTTCGTCAACTCCATCGGCGGGTTTGGCCTACGTGTGCCCGATCTGCGTGCGCTGGGTCGGGCGGCGCGTGAGGCCCGTGCGTTGCTCGTGGTGGATAACACCGTGGCAAGCGTCTTTGGGTGCGATCCGCTGCGTTTGGGTGCCGTCCTGTCGCTCGAGGCGCTCGACCGCGTGTGCGCCGGTAAGGCTCCGCGCAAGCTCGTTGCCGCTTCGGTGGCACGCTCGCAGCTCAAGCGCCATCGCGTGGATGCCGCTTCCGAGTGCGCGCATACGTTGTTTGCTAGCTGCGGGGCGTCGGCGCTCGATTTGTCTGCCGAGGAGGCCGACGTGCTGGAGCGTGGGCTCTCCTCGCTTAACGCTCGCATGCAGGCACGCTTCGACCGCGCCCGTGCGCTGGCCGAGTATCTGGCCGCCAACGAGATGGTGCGCGACGTGTGCTATTCCGGGTTGAGCTCGCATCCCGACCATTCGGTTGCAACGGGAATCCTCGAGCACGGCTTTGGTCCGGCAGTTGAGTTTGACCTTATCGATCGTAGCGCGGGCGAGCTGTTCGACACATTGCCGGGGGAGTTCCGCACGTCGCCCGCCGGCGGCTCAACAACGCGCCTTTCGGCCCCGCGCGGTAAGCAGGGGAGCGCCATCCGCCTCTTCGCCGGCACCGACGACCCCCTGCAGGTGGCTGCCACTCTCGATAACGCCCTTCGCAAGTAGCTAATCGGGGTCTGTGTCACGAAAACGGCCTATTTACTACGTTTAAGCAATAGGGGTCGACCACACCCGCCTATTTTGAAAAATACCAAGCTGTTTACCAGCGGTTTTATTTTCATAATGTCCGGTATGGTCGTGGGTATTCAACTAAACGTAGTAGATGGGCCCGTTTTGTGGCGCGAGCCTCAACCCGAGGGCGCTGTGGGCTAAAAACCGCCTAAAAGGACTACTTTGCGTTGATGCTGGCGATGAGGTCGCTGGCTTTGGTGGCGATGACGTTGTTGATGTCGGTCTGCAGCTCCTCGTAGACCGCTATGGCTCGCTCGCCGGCGGGGGTGAGGGTGGATCCGCGGGCGCCGTCGCGCTCGATGAGCTTGCAGCCCAGCTGCCCTTCAGCCTCGTTTACGATGCGCCATGCCTTGGAATACGCCATGCCCATGCTCTTGGCGGCACGGTTGAGCGAGTGTTCGTGGGCAATACCCTGCAGCAGCAAGACGCAGCCGTGGCCGAACACGCCCGGCAGGTCTTTGTCGCACGCTTGAATGACCAACTTTGCCGTCGTCTTGTACTTCATACGCTCCACGTCTCCCCGCTAAAGTGTTTGCTGGGCAAACGCAAAGCCTGCGTCAAACCCTCGTGTGCTCTTCTTAAATCATGCATTGTAGCAGTCAAAGTGCGTTAAGATACTTCCCCAGTATTGGGCGCCCAAGGTTGGGCTGGGTCCTATGAGGCCTGCAGCCGACCGGTCGCATGGAAAAAGGAGAAACATGGCTACGTTCTTTCCCGGTGAGTCCCACACGTTTTCGGAGTATCTGCTGGTCCCTGGCTATTCGTCCTCGCAGTGCATCCCCAACAACGTCTCTCTTAAGACGCCGCTAACCCGCTTTAAGCGCGGTGAGAAGCCGGCAATCACCCTGAACATCCCCATGGTTTCCGCCATCATGCAGTCCGTCTCGGGCGTCGACATGGGTGTCGCGCTCGCTACCGAGGGTGGCCTGTCCTTCATCTACGGTTCTCAGACCCCCGAGTCCGAGGCTGCTATGGTTAAGGCCGTTAAGGATCACAAGGCTGGTTTCGTTCAGTCCGATTCCACGCTGACCCCCGACATGACCATGGAGCAGGTCATCGAGCTCAAGGAGAAGACCGGCCACTCCACCATGCCGGTCACCGACGACGGCACTCCCAAGGGCAAGCTCCTGGGCATCGTCACCAGCCGTGACTATCGCCCCAGCCGCGATGACCACCAGAAGAAGGTTTCCGAGTTCATGACCCCGCGTGAGCAGCTCATCGTGGGCGACAAGAACATCAGCCTCAAGGTTGCCAACGACGTCATTTGGGACAACAAGCTCAACGCCCTGCCGATCGTCGACGACAACGATCACCTTATGGGCATCGTCTTCCGCAAGGACTACGACAGCCACAAGACCAACCCCAACGAGCTGCTCGATAACGACAAGCGCTATATGGTCGGCGCCGGTATCAACACCCGCGACTATGCCGAGCGCGTGCCGCTGCTCATCGAGGCTGGCGCCGATGTCCTGTGCATCGACTCCTCCGAGGGCTTCAGTGAGTGGCAGAAGCGCACCATCGAGTGGATTCGCGCCAACTACGGCGAGGACGTCAAGGTCGGTGCCGGTAACGTCGTCGACGCCGAGGGCTTCCGCTTCTTGGCCGACTGCGGTGCCGACTTCATCAAGGTCGGTATCGGCGGCGGTTCCATCTGCATCACTCGCGAGACCAAGGGTATCGGTCGTGGCCAGGCCACCGCGCTGATCGACGTCTGCCGCGCCCGTGACGAGTACTACGAGGAGACCGGTGTTTACGTGCCCGTGTGCTCCGACGGCGGTATCGTATACGACTACCACATGACGCTCGCCCTTGCTATGGGTGCCGACTTTATGATGCTGGGTCGCTACTTCGCCCGCTTCGATGAGAGCCCGACCGAGCGCGTCAACGTCAACGGCCAGTACATGAAGGAGTACTGGGGCGAGGGTTCTGCGCGTGCTCGCAACTGGCAGCGCTACGACCTGGGCGGCGCGGCGAAGCTCAGCTTCGTCGAGGGCGTTGACTCCTACGTTCCCTATGCCGGTTCCCTCAAGGACGGCGTGGGCGGCACGCTCTACAAGGTCAAGTCCACGATGTGCAACTGCGGCGCCCTCTCGATCCCCGAGCTCCAGGAAAAGGCACGTCTGACCTTGGTCTCCTCGACCTCGATCGTCGAAGGCGGAGCCCACGACGTCGTAGTCAAGGACTCCCAACAGAGCGTAACGTATCGATAAGATAAGACCTGCACATAAAGGTTGAGCCTCAACCACGTTATTTAGATAAAGCGAGATGCCTGCAAGTCGCAGGCATCTCGCTTGTTGTATTTGCTATCATCAGTCGAGTTAACGATGTGGCGGGGCGTTCTTACCTTTGCTCGCTGCAAGTTCCGCACGAGCCGAAGAGCACTTAATGTGCTCTTCGTGCGAGCAGGACTGTCCGCAGCAGCGAGTAAAGGTAAGAACGCCCCGCCCCAACCCAGCTAACAAAGGAGCTGATATGTGCGATTGCACAGATCATAAGGATGAGATCCCTGCCTACGACGCACAGGCCATTGAGTCCAAGTGGATGAAGGCCTGGGAGGACTCCAACCTCTTTGCCGTCGACACCGACGCCAGCAAGCCCAAGAAGTACGTGCTCGAAATGTTCCCGTATCCGTCGGGCGACCTGCACATGGGCCACGCGCGCAACTACACCATCGGCGATGCCATGGCCCGTCAGGCCCGCATGCGCGGCTTTGACGTGCTGCACCCCATCGGCTTTGACGCCTTTGGCCTGCCCGCTGAGAACGCTGCCATCAAGCACAACACGCAGGCTGCCGCCTGGACGTATAAGAACATGGACCAGGCGCTCGCCACGATGAGGCGCATGGGCTTCTCCTACGACCTGGATCGCACCGTTAAGACCTGCAGCCCCGACTACTATCGCTGGGGCCAGTGGATCTTTGAGAAGATGTGGGA
This sequence comes from Collinsella sp., assembly GCA_019419525.1. Lineage (GTDB taxonomy): Bacteria > Actinomycetota > Coriobacteriia > Coriobacteriales > Coriobacteriaceae > Collinsella. The sequence goes on along the minus strand of DXZU01000021.1, from coordinate 14,042 downwards.
AAAGGGCCTGGTCTATCGTAAGAAGAATCCGGTTAACTGGTGCCCCACCTGCAAGACCGTTTTGGCTAACGAGCAGGTGACCGAGGGCAAGTGCTGGCGTTGCGGCACCGAGCCCGAGAAGCGCGACCTTGAGCAGTGGTACTACAAGATCACCGAGTACTCCCAGGAGCTGCTCGACGACCTGGAGAAGCTCCCCGGCTGGCCCGAGCGCGTCAAGCAGATGCAGGCCAACTGGATCGGTCGCTCTGAGGGCGCCGAGGTCGACTTTACCCTGTGCGATGCCGATGGCGAGCCCATCGAGGGCGACGAGGGCAAGATCACCGTCTTCACCACGCGCGCCGACACGCTCTTTGGCGTCTCCTTCTTTGTCCTGGCTCCCGAGTACGCCCGTCTGCACGAGCTCGTCGAGGGCACGGAGTACGAGGCGGCCGTCACCAAGATCGTTGAGGACTCCAAGCACATTTCTGCCGTCGAGCGTGCCCAGGGCACTCTCGAGAAGCACGGTGCCTTTACCGGCCGCTACGTGGTGAACCCCGTTAACGGCGAAAAGGTCCCCGTGTGGGTTGCCGACTACGTCGTGGCTGACTACGGCACCGGCGCCGTCATGGCCGTTCCCTGCGGCGACCAGCGCGACTTTGAGTTTGCCCGCAAGTATGATCTGCCGATCGTGCCGATCATCTTGGACGACGATGATCGCGCTGCTGTCGAGGCCAGCGGCGAGACCATCGATACCTTCCATGCCGAGACCGTCGACTGGGATTGCGCCCACGCTGCCGAGGGCACGCTCGTCCAGTCCGGCAAGTACACCGGCATGCGCGGCGGTAAGCACTCCGAGGGCGAGGCTGCGATCGTGGCCGACCTCGAGGCCATGGGCTGCGGTCGTCGCAAGGTCGAGTTCCGCCTGCGCGACTGGCTCATCAGCCGCCAGCGTTATTGGGGCAACCCCATCCCGGCCATTCACTGCGAGCACTGCGGTATTGTGCCCGTGCCCGAGGATCAGCTGCCGGTGACGCTGCCCGAGAACCTGGACCTGGGCGCCGGCGAGACGCTTGCCGAGTGCAAGGACTTCTACGAGACCACCTGCCCGGTCTGCGGCCGCCCGGCCAAGCGCGAGACCGATACCATGGACACCTTTACCTGCTCCAGCTGGTATTACCTGCGCTATACCGACCCGCACAACACCGAGCTGCCCTTCTCCCGCGAAGCCGCCGACCGTTGGATGCCCGTCGATAACTACATCGGCGGCATCGAGCACGCCATTTTGCACCTGCTCTACAGCCGCTTCTTTACCAAGGCGCTGCGCGACCTGGGCCTGCTGAGTGTGGACGAGCCCTTCACCAACCTGCTGTGCCAGGGCATGGTTAAGGACGAGAACGGCGACACCATGTCCAAGTCCAAGGGCAACGTCGTGCCCCCGAGCTCGGTCATCGAGCCCTACGGCGCCGACACCATGCGTCTGGCGATCCTGTTTATCGCCCCGCCCGAGAAGGACTTCGACTGGGACCCCAAGGCCGTTGAGGGCGCCAACCGCTTCATCAAGCGCGCCTGGCGTATCGTGTGGCAGCTCGTCCAGTCCGGCGACGCCAACGTGGCCTTCGACAAGTCCGCGCTCGACGAGGTTGCGATGAAGCTCTATCGCGAGCGTCACCGCACCATCGCCAAGTGCACCGAGGACTTCGACCGCGGCCAGTTCAACACCGCCATCTCGGCCGTCATGGAGCTCGTCAACGCGGCGAGTGCCTACCTCAATGCCACTGAGGGCGCTTCCCGTGACAAGGCGCTGTGCTACGGCGTGGCTAAGGATATCGTGAGCGTCCTTGCCCCCATCTGCCCGTTCTGGGCCGACGAGCTGTGGCACGAGGCCCTCGGCTGCGAGGGCAACGCCTACACCGCCGCCTGGCCCGAGTTCGACCTGGCCGAGTCCATCGAGGATACGGTGCAGATCGTCGTACAGGTGCTCGGCAAGGTCCGTGGCCGCATCGACGTCGCCCGCGACGCCTCCAACGAGGAGATGCAAGCTGCCGCTGAGGAAGCCGTTGCCAAGTGGCTTGAGGGCAAGACGGTCGTCAAGGCCATCTGCGTGCCCGGCAAGCTGGTCAACCTGGTGGTCAAGTAAGCGCTGCGCGTAAAGCTGACATGCAATAAACGAGGGACGGTCCGGTTGGGTCGTCCCTCGTTTTGCGTGTGCCCGACCAAGTGCTTGCGGTCAATTGTCCTATTCTTGTGGAGAACCTGTGCGCACGCTGACCTGCAGATTCGTACTGTGCTTGCGCGTTTCCGCAGCTATTGGTATAGTTTGCTTGCAAATGAAGTTGTAATTTAAAGAAGTGGGGTTTCGGCCCCGCTTCTTTTTTGTATGGATGGAGGTGCCGCAATGGTCAAGACCAAGACCGAGCAGGCGATCATCGACGCGCTCGAGGCCGTCGCTCCCCAGCACGATGTCGACATCGTCGACGTCGAGCTCGTGGGCGCCACCAAGGCCCCCTGCGTGCGCGTGCGTATCGAGGGTGCCGAGGGTCAGAGCCTGTCTCTCAACGACGTCACGGCCAACACCAAGTGGGTCGGCGATGTGATTGAGGAGCTCGACCCTATCTCTTCGAGCTATACGCTTGAGGTGTCGAGCCCGGGCATGGCGCGCCCGCTGCGCCGCCCGAGTGACTTTGCCCGCTTTGTGGGCGAGAACTGCGAGCTCACCTCTACAGCCACCGAGGGCCGTCGCAAGTACGCCGGCAAGATTGCCGCTGCGACCGAGACCGAGGTGACCCTCGAGCTCGAGGACGGCGAGTCCGTTACCCTCGATTTCTCTAATGTTAAAAAGTGCAAGTTGAAGCTCACCTACGACTTCAAGCCCGCGAAGGAAGGAAAGTAAGATGGCAGCATCCGACATGATGTCCGCCCTGATGGAGCTTTGCCAGGAGAAGCACATCGACCAGCTCTACCTGATCGACCGCCTGGAGCAGTCGCTCGCCAAGAGCTATGCCGAGATCCTGCATCTTGAGTGGGGCGCCAAGGTGACCATCGACCGCACCACCGGCAAGATCTACGTCTACCGCCTGGAGCCGATCGACGATTCCATGGACGAGGAGGGCAACTTCACCGAGTTCGAGGAGATCGACGTTACCCCCAAGAACACGAGCCGCATCGCTGCCCAGCACGCCAAGGCCGAGATCAACGCCATCGTGCGCAACTCCGCCCGAGAGCAGATCTACGAGGAGTTCTCCGGCCGCATCGGTGACCTCATCAGCGGTACCGTGCTGCAGTCCACGCCCGACTTCACGATCGTCAAGATTCGCGAAGGCGTCGAGGCCGAGCTGCCGCACTTCGATCAGCGCCGTTACGAGAACGAGCGCAACGAGCGTCCGATGGGCGAGCGCTACCTGCACAACCAGCACATCAAGGCCGTGATCATCGACGTTCGCGACCCCAACTCCAACCTGCAGCCGGTTCGTGGCGAGCACAGCCGTCCGCCGATTGTCATCTCCCGTACCCACCCTGAGCTCATGCGTCGTCTGTTTGAGCAGGAGGTGCCCGAGATCTATGAGGGCACCGTCCAGATCAAGTCGATCGCCCGCGAGCCCGGCCAGCGCTCCAAGGTCGCCGTCCACTCGCTTGACGACCGTCTGGATCCCGTGGGCGCCTGCGTCGGCCCCAAGGGCAGCCGTGTTCGCGCTGTCGTGGGCGAGCTCCGCGGCGAGCGCGTCGACGTCATCCTGTGGGATGCCGATCCTGCCGTCTACGTTGCCAACGCCCTGTCGCCCGCTAAGGTCACCCGCGTCCTCATCGACGAGGAGAAGGCCTACGCCGGCGTCATCGTGCCCGACGACCAGCTGTCCCTCGCCATCGGCAAGGAGGGCCAGAACGCCCGCCTCGCCGCGCGCCTGACCGGCTGGCACATCGACATCAAGTCCGAGACGCTTGCCGCCGACATCCTCAAGAACGTCCCCGTTCACGAGGAGCCCGCCGCCGACCTGATCGGTGACGAGGAGGACGAGGACGTCCGTCGCTGCGAGTACGTGTCCGAGGACGGCATCCAGTGCCGCAACCAGGCCCGTCCCGGCTCCCGTTTCTGCGGTATCCACGACACCGACGCCTTCGATGATGCTGAGGACCTGATCTAGCGCGCGGTCGCGCCGGGCAGGTCCCGGCGCATCTCCCACGCTCGTTCAGTCTCTAGGCACCCAAGGTGCCAGAAAGGGTAGGTGAAGTCATATGGCAAAAGTCCGTGTGTCCACCCTGGCCAAAGAGTTCGGCATGACCTCCAAGGAACTGATGGGTCATCTCGCCGATATGAAGATTCCCGCTAAGTCCGCTTCCTCCACCTTGGAGGACGCCTATGTCGCCATGGTCCGCAAGCAGCTCGCCTCGGTGATCGAGGCTCGCGCTCAGGAAGTCGAGGCCGCCAAGCAGGCCGAGGAGCAGGCAGCTGCCGCCGAGGAGGCCGCACGCGCCGCCGAGGCCGAGCGTGAGCGCATCGCCGCCGAGAAGGCACGCGAGGAGGAGCGCCGCCAGTTTGCCGCAGCCCAGGCTGCCGAGGAGGCAGCACGTGCCGAGGCCGAGGCCAAGAAGAAGGCCGAGCAGGAGCGCCTTGCCCGCGAGAAGGAGGAGGCTGCCCGCGAGGCCCAGCGCCGCGCCGTTCCCGCTTCCGACTCCGGTTCGCGCTTCCGTTCCCTGCTCGACCAGATCGCCGCACAGGAGACCGTGCTCAAGGAGAAGAAGGACGCCGAGGACAAGGCCAAGGCCGAGCGCGCCGCCGAGCGCGGTAACCGTCGTGGCGGCAACAACGACCGCCGCGGTGGCCGTCGTAACGATCGCAACGCCTCCGACAACAACTCCGAGCGTAACGCCTCCGAGAGCCGTCCGCACAGCCATCGCACCAACGCCAGCAACAACGTCGCTGCCGGCATGGACTTCCCCAACCCCGATAAGCAGGGCAAGGGCAAGAAGCGCAAGGGCGGTCACAACAACGAAGAGGACCACTATAGCCGCATGGCTCGCGAGGCCGAGGAGTACAGCCGCGAGAAGGTGCTCGAGGAGGCTCGTGCCGCCGTCGAGGAGGCCTCTCGCGAGTCCACCGGTCGCCGCAAGAAGCGCAAGGAGAAGCGCGAGCGCGAGGCTGCCAAGGCTCAGGAGGAGCGCAAGATAGAGGAGGCGCTGGCCCAGGGCGTGAACCCCGAGGAGCTCGACGCCATCAAGGTTTCCCAGGGCGTTACCGTTCAGGAGCTCGCCGAGGCGCTCGACGTTCCGGCCAACGACATCATCAAGCGCTTGTTCCTGCTGGGTACGCCGCTCACCATGACGCAGTCCATGTCCGATGACCTCGTCGAGCTCGTTGCCGACGACCTGGGTCGTCAGATCAAGATCATCACCCCCGAGGAGGAGAACACCTTCTCGTTCTACGACGATCCCGCCGACCTTAAGCCACGCGCCCCGGTCGTCACCGTCATGGGCCACGTCGACCACGGCAAGACGAGCCTCCTCGACGCCATCCGTCACACCGGTGTCGCTGCCGGCGAGGCGGGCGGCATCACCCAGGCAATCGGCGCTTCGCAGGTTATGATCAACGACCGCAAGATCACCTTCATCGATACCCCGGGCCATGCCACCTTTACGGCCATGCGTGCCCGTGGTGCCAAGGTGACCGACATCGTCATTCTGATCGTGGCTGCCGACGACGGCGTCATGCCCCAGACCGTCGAGTCGATCAACCACGCCAAGGCCGCCGGCGTACCCATCGTCGTCGCCGTCAACAAGATCGATAAGCCGGGTGCCAACCCCGACCGCGTGCGCCAGGAGCTCACCGAGTACGGTGTCATCCCCGAGGAGTGGGGCGGACAGAACATGTTCGTCAACATCTCGGCGAAGCAGAAGATCGGTATCGACGATCTGCTCGAGACCGTGCTGCTCCAGGCAGATGTGCTCGAGCTCAAGGCCAACCCGGACACCTTTGCCTCCGGCAACGTCCTCGAGGCCAAGCTCGACAAGGGCCGCGGCTCGGTCGCTACCGTGCTCGTGACCCGCGGTACCCTGCACGTGGGCGATACGCTGGTCGCCGGCCTCACCTACGGCCGCGTCCGCGCCATGCTCGACCCCAAGGGCCGCGCCGTCACCGAGGCCGGTCCCTCCGACGCCGTCGAGATCCTGGGCCTGCAGTCCGTGCCCAACGCCGGTGACGAGTTCCGCGTGTTCGAGGACGAGCGCGAGGCTCGCGCCCTTGCCGACGAGCGTTCGCTCAAGGCCCGTATCGAGGAGCAGAGCCGCGTCAAGCACGTCACGCTCGAGAACCTCTTCGAGACCATTGCAGACGCCGAGGTCAAGGAGCTCAACCTGATCATCAAGGCCGACGTCCAGGGTTCCATCGAGGCCCTTCAGGATTCGCTCGACAAGATGGATCAGTCCGAGGTTCGTATCAACACGATCCACTCCGCCGTTGGTGCCATCAACGAGACCGACGTCGTCCTGGCCGACGCCTCCAACGCCATCATCATCGGCTTTGGCGTCCGCCCCGACGGTAAGGCCCGCTCCGCTGCCGAGCGCGAGGGCGTCGAGATCCGTTGCTACGACGTCATCTACAAGTGCCTCGAGGAGCTCGACGCCGCCCGTATCGGCATGCTCAAGCCCACCGAGGTCGAGGTCTCCACGGGTACCGCGACCGTCCTGGACACCTTCAAGGTGCCCAAAGTCGGTATCGCCGCCGGTGTCCGTGTCGAAGAGGGCGAGATCGCCGCGACCGATTCCGTGCGTCTGGTGCGCGACGGCATCGTGGTCTTCAACGGCAAGATCGCCTCGATGCGCCACTACAAGGACGAGGCCAAGAGCCTCAAGAGCGGTTCCGAGGGCGGCATTGGCCTGGAGAACTTCCAGGACATCAAGCCCGGCGACCAGATCGAAGGTTATCGCATCGACCAGGTTGCCCGTACCGAGTAGGGGGTAGCGCTATGAAGCAAACGCAGGCAACCCGCCGTCTGGGCGAGCAGCTTCGCGAGAAGCTCGGTTATATCCTGCTCTTTGAGGTTTCCGATCCGCGTCTCGACCTGGTTACTTTGACCGCGGTCGAGGTCGCGGTGGACCGTTCGTTCGCGCGTGTGTACGTGTCGTGCGATGCGAGCCGCTACGACGAGGTCATGGAGGCGCTCGCAAGCGCTAAGGGCCGTATTCGCAGCCTGTTGGCTCGCTCGCTCGATTGGCGTGTTACGCCCGAGCTCGATTTTCGCATCGATCGCTCGACCGATGAGGCCGAGCGCATCACGCGTGCGCTGGAAAACGTTCCCGCCACGCTTGCGATCGAAAAGGACGAGGACGGCTATCCGATAGCGGATGCCGCCCAGGAGGCAGCTTTAGATGACTAATTCCGCCGACCTCGCCTCGTGCGAGTCTGCAGATATTCAGCGACGCATCCTCGAGCTCATCGAGGATGCGTCCTCCATTGCGATTTCGGGACACACTTCTCCCGATGGCGACGCCCTGGGCTCCGTGCTGGGTCTGGGCCTCTCGCTTATGAAGTTTTTCCCCAACAAGGACATTGCCCTGCTGCTGGCAGATGATGACCCGGTTCCGCGCATCTACCGCTTTATGGAAGGCTCCGATCGCCTGGTACCGGCATCTGCGTATACCGGCAATCCGGACCTGTTCATCTCGGTGGACGTACCGGTCGTCGAGCGTCTCAATAATTCCGCCGAGGTGCTTCGTCGCTCCAAGCATGTGGTGTGCTTCGATCACCATCCGGCGCGCGAGGAGTTTGCCGAGCTCAGCCTGAGGCGCGTCGAAGCTGCAGCCTGTGCCATGATCATCGACCGCTTCTTGGACAATTGCGGCATTGTCGCACGTGATGGCGTTGCGACCTGCCTGCTGTGTGGCTTGGTTACCGATACCGGCCGTTTCCAGTACCAAAACGCCGATGCCGCCGCGTTCCATGCAGCCTCGCGTCTGGTTGCCCACGGTGCCGATCCGGCGCGTGTGGCACTCGAGGTCTACCAGAGCATGCGCGTTGAGTTTTTGCACCTCAAGTCCATCGTTATGGGCCGCATCAAGACGGTGGCCCACGGGCGCGTCGCGTATAGTTACGCGTACCAGAGTGACCTTGAGGCCTGCGGTGTCACCTCGGATGAGTGTGACGGCCTGGTTGACGTGGTGCGCTCGGTGATGGGCGTGGAGGTCTGCCTGTTCCTGAAGGGCATTGAGGGCGATACCAAGGTGCGCGGCAACCTGCGCTCCAAGGGCGACCTCAACGTGTCCGAGATCGCTGCTGCATTTGGCGGAGGCGGACATCCCGCTGCCGCCGGTTTCTCCAACAACGGAACGATTCTCGAGACGCTTACCGTGGCACTTCCCATGCTGGCCGAGCTGGTGGGGGAGGATCCCGCTTCGGTGACCGTCGAGCTTTAACTTTTTGGATGGTACATGGCTCGTCGTACACCTTCTCAACTGAATATGCTGCTCGCCGTCGATAAGCCGGTGGGCTGCACGTCCCACGATGTGGTTTCGAAATGCCGGCGCGCCCTCCATGAGCGGCGCGTCGGCCATGCCGGCACGCTCGACCCCATGGCATCGGGTGTCATGGTGGTGGGTGTTGGCCAGGCCACCCGTCTGCTGGGCATGCTAACCCTCGATACCAAAAGCTATGTCGCCGACATCTCGTTTGGCGCCGAGACCAATACCGATGATGCGGAGGGCGAGGCAGTCCGCACGGTGGCTGTTGCCAACGAGCTCCGCGATCCTGCCTATGCCCGTGAGCGCCTGGCCGCCATGCTGGGTCCGCAGATGCAGGTGCCGCCGGCGTTTTCGGCTATCTCGGTCAATGGCGTTCGCGCCTACAAGTCTGCTCGCGAGGGCAATGCGGTGGACCTACCTCCGCGTCCCGTCGAGGTCTATGCCGCCGACCTGATCGCCGTGGGCGGCGAAGGTGATACGTGTGTGTGGACCGTGGCGTTCTCGGTGAGTAAGGGCACCTATATCCGTGCGCTCGCTCGCGACTTGGGCCGCGCCTGCGAGAGCGCCGCGCACATTTCCGCGCTGCGCCGCACGGCCTCCGGTGTTGTTTCCATTGGCGCTTGTCATGCGGTCGAGGAGCTTTCTCCCGAGTCCGCGGCTGGCTTTGCCCTGGATCCCATTGCAGCCCTGGGCGCCACGCGTGTTGACTTGCCTGGCAATCTTGCCGACGATCTGCTCTGCGGCCGACGCATTCCCGTTGAGCGTGCGCTTGCCGATTTCGATACCTCGAAGTCGCCTTTTGCGTTGGTGCTCGATGAGGGACTCAAGGCGCTTGCCCGCATTGAGAGAGGCCGCTTTGTCATGGAGCACGTGTTTCCGCAGGCAATCGGCGGTGTTCGATGATGTTGTCCGCTCGCGAGCTCGCGCGTATCTTTTTCGCGGGCGAGTCGGACGAGGCTCGCATCGTCACTGCTGATGCGTTTGATGAGTGCGAGCACTTGGCTGCCGCATCGATTGCCATCGGCGTGTTCGATGGTGTGCACCGTGGACATCAGGAGCTCATTGCGGCGCTTGTCCGTGATGCCCGTGCCCATGGCTGCAAGGCGGTCGTGGTCACTTTCGATCCCGACCCGGACGTTGTGGTGAGCCCTTCGCCCGCTCAAAAATTGATGACGACGGCCGACCGTCTACATGCCTTGGCTCAGACCGGGGTCGATGCAGTGGTGGCCGTTCCCTTTACGCCTGAGGTTGCGGCACTCGACCATGTCGGTTTTCTCGCACTGCTGTCACGCGTGGTCGACATTCGTTCGATTCGCGTTGGCAGCGATTTTAGGCTGGGTCGTGGCGGTGCTTCTGGTGTTGCCGAGATGCGCACCTGGGGTGCCGAGCGCGGCGTTGACGTATACGGGCACGACCTGCTTTGCGAGGGCGGTGAGGCCATTTGCGCCACCCGCATTCGTCATGAGCTGGGACAGGGCCATGTGGAGCTTGCTGCTGAGTTGCTCGGCCGCCCGTATATGCTGCGTGGCGGTGTTGTTCGCGGCCGTCATGAGGGTTCTGGCATGGGCTTTCCCACGGCAAACCTGCAGGTTCCCGACGGCATTCAGGTGCCTGCCGATGGCGTGTATGAGGGCCTGGTGCTCGTCGATGACACCGTATGGCCTGCTGCCGTTAACGTCGGCCTGCCGCCGACGTATGCCGACGATGCCGCTTCATCGCATCTCGAGGCTAACTTAATTGGTTATACGGGCGACCTGTACGATGCTTCCGTTTCGCTGGCGTTTACGCGCTGGCTGCGTCCCTCGCGTGTGTTCGAATCGCTGGATGAGTTGATTGCGACCGTCGAGGGGAATATCGAGGACATTCGTCACAACTTGGGTGAGCAAGGGGTGGGCATCCGTGATTAGCGATGAGGAAAAAGATCAGGTACGCGCTGCGTCCGACCTGGTTGCCATTGTGCAGGAAACGGTTGAGCTCAAGCCCCGCGGCCATGAGTTTTGGGGCTGCTGCCCGTTTCATGGCGAAAAGACTCCGTCCTTCCACATTATTCCCGCCACGCAGGTGTGGCATTGCTTTGGCTGCGGCGAGGGTGGCGACGTCTTCACCTATATCATGAAGCGTGAAAACCTTAGCTTTCCCGAGTCAATCCGTTATTTGGCCGATCGTGCGGGTATTGAGCTGCACGACACCGGAGATCGCCGCGAGCGCGGCACCAAGCGTGCCCGCATCTACGATCTGTGCGCCGAGACCGCCCAGTTCTACCACACCATGCTTATGCGCGGTAAGGATGGCCGTCCACGTGAGTACTTTGCCAGCCGCGGCATGGGTGGCGACGTCTGCCGCCGCTACTGCCTGGGCTTTGCACCGGGCCGCAACGCGCTGGTGTCGCACCTGTCCCAGGCGGGTTTTACCCCGCAGGAGATGATCGACGCCAACGTTGCCGTGAGTCGCGGGCGCGGGCAGCTTGCCGACCGCTTCTACGACCGCGTGATGTTCCCCATCTTTGACGAGCAGGGTCACAACATAGCCTTTGGCGGTCGCATCATGGGTGACGGCCAACCTAAGTACCTCAATACCGCTGAGACGAGCGTGTTTCATAAAAAGCGAAACCTCTATGGATTTAATTGGGCCAAGGAGTTTATCGTTGCGCAGGATACGGCCATCGTGGTGGAGGGCTATACCGATTGCATCGCCTGCTGGGAGGCGGGGATCAAAAACGTTGTCGCCACGCTGGGCACCGCGCTCACGGAGCATCACGTCAAGACGCTCACTCGCTTTGCCAAGCGCATCGTGTATATGTTTGACGGTGATGCGGCGGGCCAGAAGGCCGCCCGCCGTGCGATTCAGTTTATCGAGCGGGATTCGATGGATCTGCGCTGCGTGGTGCTGCCCGACGGCAACGACCCCATGGAGTTCATCACAGCGCATGGTGGACAGGAGCTTCAGGCGCGCATCGACGCTGCCGAGCCGCTTATGGACTTTGTCTACCGTTCGCTGCAGGAGTCGAGTGACATCACCACGCCGGGCGGTCGTGCCAAGGCGCTGGAAGATGCGCTGACGCTTATCTATCCGCTGCGCGATAGCTACATGATCGATACATACTTTATCCAGATTGCCGATCTGCTTGGCTTGGATCTGGAGACAGTGCGTGCGAGCTCGGGCCGTGTGTTTCGCGATGTCGCCAAGCGCGAGGATGCGGAACGACGTCGTGAGCAGAACTATGAGCGCCAGCGGGCGCAAGCCGAGCGCTCTGGTAGCGCGGGCGGTCGGACGTCTGGTTCGCAGGGGGCATCTCGCGGTGCTTGGGCATCGGGCGCGACGCCGCCGGTGTCCGCGCCGGTCGAAGAAGAGCCGTATGACTACGTCCCGCTCGATGCCTACGGTGCCGCGCCCGTGGAGGCCGTCGACGACCTGCCGCCGATTGATGTGCCTGATGGTATGGGCTCTGCGCCCGCCGGTGCCCCGGCAGACGCCTCGGCCCCTATGGTGCTGACCGATTTGGAGCGCAAGTCCTTGGCAGGGGAGCGCGAGCTGTTGACGATGCTCACGAGCTACCCCGACCTGTTCCGCACGTATGCCGACCGCATCTGCTCTATCGAGTGGGTTGACCCACGTCACGAGTCCATCGCATGGGCCGTTCTGGCAACGCCGCCGGGAACCGATCCTGCAGCCTGCATGGATGCGGCGCGCTCGGTGTGTCCCGAGGCGGCAACGCTTGTGAGTGCCGGGCGCATCTCGGCGACGAGCAAGCACCCCACCGAGACGAACATCGTGTTTATGCTTGATACGCTCGAGCTCTACACCATCAAGCGCCGCATGCGTGCCGCCCAGGCCAAGCTGCGCCAGGACCGTTCGCTCGATGATGAGGCCCGTCGCGCGCTGACCGTGCAGGCCGCGCAGGATTCGCAGCGTCAACGCGAGCTGCAAAAGTCTATCGGCGGCGTGGCGGACCCGTTCCGTTTGATTGGTCTGGAGACCGCGGGCACCGAACAGGCCTAGATGTTGTGGTCAAGCAGCGTATTCTCGCCTATATCCAGTCCTCTTTTTGGGTATAGACGTCAATGTGTGTGCTAAAGTAATGAGTCCTGTGGACTATGAAGGGAGAATCTGTGCCAAAAAAGACTGAGAGCACGGGTACTGGGCTGGAATCCTACGTTGCAAAGCTCATGGGCAACGGCTCAAACAGGACTTCGGTAACCGAGGACGAGATTCAGGTCGCCCTGAAGGATATCGATGTTTCTGACGAGCAGCTCACCGCGGTGTATTCCGCGCTGCGCAACAGCGGCATCCAGATTATCTCCGCGAGCGGTAACGACGACGCCCCCATGGACGTCGACGATGACGATAACGATAACGATAACGATACTGACGATTTCGATGACGACGACGAGCACGATTCCGGCTCGCTCGACGATCACGAGCTCAAGATGGCCCGTCAGGCCGACGCCGAGATGGGTTCTTCCAAGAGCAAGAAGAAGCGCACCGTGCGCACGTCCCGTTCACGCTCGCGCGTGCGTGGCATCGATGCCTCCACGGTGATGCTGACCGGCGATCCGGTTCGTATGTACCTCAAAGAGATCGGCAAGGTCGACCTGCTGACCGCCTCCGAAGAGGTCGATCTGGCCATGAAGATCGAGGCCGGTCTTGAGGCCACCGAGAAGCTCGAGGCCGCCGATGCCGGTGAGCTCGAGCTCACGCGTGCCGAGATGCGTCGTCTTACGCGCATTGAGAACGTCGGCCTCGAAGCTAAGCAGGCACTCATCAGCGCAAACCTGCGTCTGGTCGTCTCCATCGCCAAGCGCTATGTCGGCCGCGGCATGCTGTTCCTTGACCTGATCCAGGAGGGTAACCTCGGTCTGATTCGCGCCGTCGAGAAGTTCGACTACCAGAAGGGCTTCAAGTTCTCCACGTACGCCACGTGGTGGATCCGTCAGGCCATTACGCGCGCTATCGCCGACCAGGCCCGTACCATCCGTATTCCCGTGCATATGGTCGAGACTATCAACAAGCTCGTCCGCGTGCAGCGCCAGCTCCTTCAGGACCTGGGTCGCGACCCGACCCCCGAGGAGATCGGTGCCGAGATGGACATGAGCGCCGACCGCGTCCGCGAGATCCAGAAGATCTCGCAGGAGCCCGTGTCGCTTGAGACCCCCATCGGCGAGGAAGAGGATTCCCAGCTGGGCGACTTTATCGAGGACTCCCAGGCTATCGTTCCGCCCGATGCCGCCAGCTTCTCCATGCTGCAGGAGCAACTCACTCAGGTGCTCGACTCGCTTGCCGATCGTGAGCGCAAGGTTATCGAGCTGCGCTTTGGCCTTGTCGACGGGCATCCCCGCACGCTCGAGGAAGTCGGCCGCGAGTTTGGCGTCACGCGCGAGCGTATCCGCCAGATCGAGTCCAAGACCTTGGCCAAGCTCCGCCACCCGAGCCGCAGCAGCAAGCTGAAGGACTACATCGAGTCTTAGGGTTACGGCGTTCTACCGAACGCCGTAACTGGCCGACGCTGCAAACCCGCCAGAGCGGCAATCTGCCTTTCAACTTCGGCGGCATGATCGAAAGATCAATGCCGCCTCGTTTCAAGGCACCTTGCCCGCTCTGGCGGGCTTTCGCTCATA
>DXZU01000020.1 GCA_019419525.1 Collinsella sp. | reverse complement strand
GCCCGTGGGTTATACCCTAAGAGCAAACCACCCTTTTTAAGGGTGGTTCTGATTGGCAAAGCGCCAGTGCTCACGCTGGGCGCGGATAATAAGCAGATTAGGTGTCCTCTTAATATTGGCGATGAGAACAGCGCTTGTTCTGGTGGCGTTATCGGCGACGTGAGCTTTGCGCAGGGATTTATCGTTAAGCCCAATATGTTCGACCTGGGCAACCTTGTGACACTTGGTGCGTCGCAGCGCGCCGGCGCTCTTTTTGGCATGGCCGATATCTCTAATGGAGACATCGTGGTGCAAGGCGGGACGTATAAGAGCAAACTCGCCTTACCAGAAGATGTTAGTTTCAACGGCAGCTACGGCGGCCTTGTCGGCAAGGTGTTCGCGACGAAAACGGACGACGACGGCGCTTTGCGCGCCTTTGTGGTCCAAAAGGATGCGGATAAGAAAACGTGCTCAATTGAGTTTGAACTTGCGGGCAAGCTGTCCGATACGGGCGGTGTTGTTGGCTATGTTGGCGATAACGCGGATTCCAATTCGCAGCCTGTCGCCGTTGTGCTCGACGGCGTGACGGTTACGTGCAAGGGAGTTGCTTCGGCACGAACGGACGCCGGAAAGTTCGGTGGCGCCGTGGGTGTTATCGACACGCGCAGCGTGCTCGACGTGCGCGATTTTACGCTTACAAGCGATAATGCCATTGGCGGTGCAGCAAACAATCGCGCGGCTGGTATTGCGGGCTCCGCCCGGAATGCCGTAATCAAGTTCAGTGGCATCACGAACTTGTCGGGCGCAAGTTTTGCCGAGAACGATACGACGGGCCAGCTTGTCTACGAGAACAATAACGCTCTGATCTTTGCTGTCGGCAATGGCTCTAACGGCAACGTAGCCGACGAAGGCGCTACGGGTTGGACCTTTAAGCGCAGCAACAAAGCCTCGAAGACGGATGATATCGCGACCTACGGTGAGGTTATTCGCTTGGGCAGTGGGCTGCCCAGCGACTTTATTACGCTGGACCCGAAGACGCACAAGCTTTCCCTGCCGAATTCGTTGGTAGGCGGTGGAACGTATGCGCTGAATTCGGTGAGCGATTTCGCCAAACTTGCGATTACCTGGCAAACCAACGGCTACTACTCGATGGTCGAAGGCGTTACCGAAAACAACCCGAACGGCTTGCAGTCCTCGACCATTACGGTGAACAGCACTATTGATCTCAAGGGCACGGGCCTGACGGGCTTCACGCAGGATCGTGCAGACGGCTCGCAAGTTTTCTCGGGAACGCTGAACGGTGGCGGCACAATTAACCTTGCCGTCAACCTTGCCGTCGGCGAACCGTACGGCAAGCGTGGTGAAGCTGTGCTCGACGGCAATGACACGAGCAACGGCAACGGCAAAATCTACCGCCACGGCCGCTTGGGCTTGTTCGCGGCCGTCAACGGTGCAACCATTTCCAACGTCACAATCGCTGGCTCCATGAAGTTCGATAACGGTTCGGCTATCGATGCCGGGTCGCTTGCGGGTGCCATCGTCGGCAACCTGTCATTGTCTGGCGTAACGTGCAAAACGAATATCGCGTGCGATGATACGTTTGCAAATGACGTGAACATTGGTGGTATTGCGGGAAGCGTGTTGGCGGCTTCTACGGTTGCGTTTAAGGATAACAGCAAGGCTCAAGCGACCATCGCTGCAACTAAAACGCTTAACGGCAATAGTCGCATTGGCGGCGCCATTGGTTATGTGGGCGATTATGGCTCGTCATTCAATGTTGCGGGCCTCGAAGTCGCCGGATCAATCGAAACCGGCGATTGCGCCGGCGGCAAGATTGCCCAAGTCGGTGGTCTTATCGGCTGCATCGCACAGAGTACCTACAATGCAGGGACAATAGCCAGCTCAGCTGATAAGTACGTGAACATTTCGGGCCTTTCGTTCAATTCATTCGAAATGAAAGTCGGCAGGAACGGCGATAAGCTCAATGGCACGGGTGGTTTCTTGGGTTATAGCTGGGGCAACGCGGTCGTAACTATCGGAGATGACAGCATTAACAAGAATGAAAACTCCTATGCTCTGAAAACGACCAACGCTTCTATAACCGCGACTGCGGATAATTCCAAGGAACTCGGTGGTCTTGTATACGCCGCAAGCGGCCACTGGATTATCAACAACTATGCCATCGATCTCTCGGGCACAACCATTAAAGCGGGCGCCGCTCAGACGCTCGGCGTTCTAGTTTGTCGTGGCTGCAAGGTGGATAATAAGACGACATATGGCGTCGAGAGCTACCTAGGCCTGTACTTGGAGGACAGGGCTTATTGGGATACCGCCTATAGGGTGCCCACCGGCGAGGGGGCCATCGTTGCGTCGGGCGTAACGTCCTTCGATGAATGGGTTGGCAGCGGTGTAAAACCAAACAACGGCAGCAAGCTCATGGACGCCGACTGGAACACGGTCGTTTCGCTACACACACAGAAAAACAAGCTGGACATGGACGGCGATTCCACAAAAGACAACAGCTATCATAATCGCTCGTCTTTCGGTCGAAGCCAGAATACGAACGGCAATACCCGCTACTTCTACAACCTCGACATAGCCTCTAAGAATTGTGTAGGCGGCTTTAGTGGCAGTCAAATCGATACAGCGGAAAAGCTGCTCTTATGGTCTGCTTACCGTTATGCTCCCGAAGGTATTCGTTCGACAATCGTTCCCAATGGTACGACAGGGCTCGATGATTCCATAACCATAACGGGCACAATCGATTTGGCCGGCTACAGCTATTATCCCACTCAGCCGAGCGGAGAGGTGACGGTTGAGAATGCGACCATTACCTTCTGTTACTCCAAGATCAAGGACGAGCAGAATGGCAACAAGCTAAATTCCGATGCTACCCAGCACGAGAACATGCACTGCGGTCTTTTTCGAACGGTGGCAAACGGCGATCTCACAGTAAAAAACGTCACTTTGCGTGGTACTGTTGGGCCCGTTATCAATGACGGAAAGAGCTCTGAAGACACTGATGGAGCAAGCGGAAGCTCTTCGGGCGCGCTCGTGTGCCGCTACGTGTATGGGTCCAGCGACGGCAATGGCACCAAGATTAGAAAGATCTCAATTGATGATCTTACGCTCAACAATCTGATTGTCGACGGCGCCAACAGCGCCACGGAAGCTAACGCCTATATGCCTCTGCTCATCAACGAGATGCAGAAGTACGTGAGCCTGAACGCGAAGAACATCAAGACTACTGGGTACACGGGTGGCGCCAAGGCGGCTACGTCGCTGTTCGGAAAGCTTGGTGTAGGCAGTGAGGCCGATCAGGTGACGGCAAAGTTTGAGCGAATCAGCTTGCCCAGCCAAAATAGCAATACGATTTTCACCCATGCGAGCCTGCTGGAGAGTTTTGGCTACGGAAGCACGAGCACAGGCTCTGCGGATTACACCTTTACTAAGGTCGATGCCAATGACGGAATGGTGACGTACGGAAGCGAAATCGATGCAAAGGGTAAGGAATACTCCGGCAAGCAGCTTTGGTATTACGACGAAGCGACGTATGACACTCCTAATGGCTTGGTAAAGGCTGGGGATAAGCCGGCGAATGTCGATGCCCCCGTGTTCGGTGACTTCCTTCCTTATGTTTATAAGGGAAAAGCCGACGAGCCTGGCGTTCAGTATCACGAAATTAAAGTCAACCAGCGCATTCCAAAGCTGGTAATGGGATGTGGTACCTACGGCGATCCTTATTCCGTCACAAACGCGGCGGAGATGAATGCCATTGCCAACTACATTAATAACATGACGGCGCTTGACGGCTGGGAGGTCACCATTGTCGCCGACCAGGGTAGGCTCTGCACTCGCCGCAGCAGCGATCACTCGACCGACAATGAGGTTACGTACGTCTACAAGCAGGCGAACGGTACCGATAATAAATGGGAGAAGAAGAACGGAGACGCGTCGACCAATTCCCCGCAGACGCTGAGCGACGAAACCATGCACCGCTATATGCAGAGCGCGTATTACAGCATCGAGCCTACTGAGGGCAATACGATTACTCTCGACGGCGCATCGTTTGGCGGTTTTGGAAATAGGGCCAACCCGTTTAGGGGCGTTATTGTTGGCGACCCTAAGTCTTCTGAGCCTGCAACAATTGAGATCAAAAACAACAAGGGCGAGCTTCGCGGCCTCATTCCCTATAGCTATGGCAGCGTAGTGCGCAATCTCAACATCAACTATGTGAATGCGCAGGCGACTATTACTACTATTACTTATTCTGAGAAGGATGCGGACGGCGTCCCGACAGCGTTTTTCGGCGGCGTTGTCGGCTGCATCCTTGGTGGCGATAACATTATCGATGGCGTGGTCGTGAATGGGGCGGCCGATAGCCCTACAACCGGCTTTACGGTTGCCGGTGGTGGAACTAAGCATCATCTTGTTCCCATCGGCGGTTACGTCGGTGCCATTGCGGGAGGCGGTGTGATCTTCCGCAATATGAACAAAAGCGAAAAATCTTCCTGGCGTGCTGGAACCGGTTACAAATCTCGTGGTCTGGGAAAGGGCAACTTTGATCTCTACAACAATCCCTACGTCGGTCGCGTGATTGATGGCTATGCCTTTAGCGAGGGCTGTGAGGTTAAAAACGGTGACGCTAACTACAAGATTAACGAGCTCAAAGACAAGGGAACCCCCTGTATCACCACCACGGGCACCGACAACAAGTACCTCGGCACTAACGCCGAGGCTCCTGTGACCATGGTGGAAAACGCCCAGGGCCTTTTGGTGCTCTCGGCCATTATCAGCTCGGGTGCGGGTGCTGGCGCGGCACATACCAATTACTCCAACAATGGCGTGTTTCGCGGTTCCAAGGCTTACTGGGGCAGCGATTCGCAAGACCCGGCGATATGCGGTTACCTGTTTGGCAACAAGGAATATGGCAAGGTGCGAAATGCCAGCTACGACAGTGTGGGCAAGCCTGCGAGCGCTGACAAAGATTTCGCAACCGCCAAAAACGACGACCAGAAGGCCCCCGGCAAGCAGGGGTGGCACGGCCCGCTCGACCATGATGACGATGTAAATTCGCCCTACCTGGTGGCGTCCTACGCTGCCGACTACCAAACGGGCTACGTGTGCGCGTCGAAATCGATCGGCATGAGCCTGGAGTTCAAGGAAAATACCATTTACGATATGACCGACTACGGCACGGGATACGTGGGCCTCAGCGGCCGTTACTATTCCAATGCTTGCAACTCGAACGAGGCGGCCACCGATCGCGACCGCATCACGCCGCACGTGGCCACGATCGACGGCAACGGGGCCACCATTACGGTGGGTGCCAAAGGCGCCGCCTACGGCGTCGTCGAATATGCCGATGACGACTATAAGGTCTCGGGCGTGGGCGGCCTATTCAGCACCGTGATGTTCACCTCAAGCTATGTCGCCCCCAGCGTCACCGCGAACGGCGACGCACAAGTCAAAGACCTCACCTTTAGCAACTGCAACGTTAAACATACTTATATCGACGCAAGCGGCAGCGCCACAACGGGGGAAGCATCGAACGACTTTATCGGAATCGGCCTTTTGGCGGGCGCAACGGCCAACTACGATGACGGCACGTGGGGCTTCTACCGCAACGTGCAGATGAAGAACTGCACCGTGTTGGGCGCAAAGAGCGTAGGAGGGCTTCTTGGCAGCTCGGGCCGCGCCAGACGAACTACGAGCGAAGACAGAACCTATATGGTCGAGTTCAGGGACGGGTGGGGCCCCGCGTATCTCTATGACTGCTCGTACACCGGCCTTAACGTCACGGGCGAGAAGAATGTCGGCGGCTACGTGGGTACGGTCGCCTCGGCGTGCGGTGTGTGGACAACCGCAGGCACAGGGGTGAGTGAAAGGACCGTTGGCAAAAACTCGACCATAACTGCCACAGGGACAGTGCCCTACGTGGGCGGCGTGCTCGGCTATGTCGAAAGAAGCGATATCTCGGTCAACACCGAAATCCGCACCACCAAGGTAGTCCCGTCGAGCACGGCAGTCATCTCTGGGGTAAACGTGCTAGCCACCGGGTCGAACTCCGATGACCATATGGGCGCCGGCGGCGTGGTCGGACGCGCCCGTGGCGGCGTTATTTCTATGAGCAACGTGCGCATTGATGGCAGGGGCGGCGCCGAGAACGCCGTCATCGGCGATAAGACCGGAACGAACAATAGCATCTACAATGCGGGCGGCCTGATTGGTGAGGTTACGAGTAGCGGTAGCCTCAACAAGTACTGGTTCGACGACTGCAATGTCAAGAATGTTAGCATCGCCGGCACCGGCAAATGCTCGGGAGGGCTTATCGGCTACTTCTACAGCAATGTGAATATTGCTTGCAACAACATTGCGATCGAGAACGCTACGATTAAGGGCAGCTGGAGCGGCGGTCTGCTTGGCGCGAATAACGCGTCTAACAGTGGCTCCGTCATCATCAATGTCACAAACACAAAGGTATCCAACACCACGTTTAGCGAAAAGTCCAACGGCGGCATTATGGGCGATGGGCGTGGCCAGTTCCATCTGGTAAACGTGCTCATGGACAGCAATAGCTACAATGCGGGCAAAACCCAGGGCGTACTCTTGGGCGAGGTTGACACGGGGGATGGTAAGTACAGCCTTTCCGCAGCGGGCGTGGAAGTAAAGCCCGGTAGTGGCAAGACCACGAGCGACCTGCCGCCGATGGTTTACACGACCAATACGGCCGCCGTAAACAGGAAAACTTATATTGCCTTCGGTGACTACAACGGCACGGCTGCCGCGCCCAACGAGAACAAAACGCTCTACGGCGCAGGCGATACTGCTACCACGGCAACGAGTCCGTACGTGACCACGAGGCCCGTGAGCACGCTGGCGGTGCGTGCCTCCGACGGCGACACCACCGACCGCTATCTGTTTGGCGACGGTGCCGCCATCGACACTGCGGCGGCAATCCAGAGCGAGGTCATCCAAAGCAAGGCGGGTACCAGTTTTCCCGGCCGCTACACCTACACCAATATCGGCGGCATTAATGACAACGGCGCCTATCAAAATACGTCGAGCTATAACGCCAAATCCGTGGCGAGCATGTTCAATGTGAATAACGATGCAAGCGACAGCAAGGTCGCAACGGATTTTCCCGTTTTGGTGATCTCGGGTACCGATAATACGACGGTCAAGAGCTATCTAAACATCGTCACGAACGGCGGCTTCTCCGACGCTTGCAGATTGAATAACGAGAATGACACCAATCCGCACGTGACGGCCAAAGCAGAGGTTTTCCAACTCAAGGATGGTGTGTTCGTTAAGGACGATGACGCGTCGAACAATCCCACGCTTCGCGTGGTGAACAACGGCAAGAACAACATGTCGTTTAGCCCAAGCTCCGATTGGGACAACGGCAAGGGCCGCTTCACGCTCCTGACTGTTACCTTTACCGAGGCGGGTCAGAGCTACAACGTTCAGGTGCCGATCATCGTTAAACGCAAGCTCGAGATCGATTTCACTGCAACGTATGATTACGGCACCAAATTTAAAGAAAAAGACTACGCTAACCTTGGAAAAGATGCACACGTGCTTACGAGCTTTGGCGAGCCGATGACGGGTCTGCTTACCTGGACATACAATTCTGCTAATGGGAAGGAAGTCGACTTTGGCTGGGACAGCTATATGGCTGCCGGCGGCTCGATGAAGGGGCTCGGCAAGAGCATCCTCTTCAATGGTGCCGACGGAAGGTTGCCCCAGGGCACCCAGCTTACGCTCATCGATGCGAACGTTGATGGCAAGGCCGGTGGCAGAGAGTACCACTATACGGTGGGCGAAGGCGGAGCAACGAGCGTTTCCCTGAGCGGAAATGCGGGTTTTGAGGATTCTGCGGGCAATCCATATCAGGAGCGATGGCTGAGCGAGATTTTGGATGTGTACGCCGAAAAGGATGGCGCCGGCACATGGGCCGAGTGTAATAACGAGGCAGAGGCGACCGCTAAGGCGAAACTCGGAGATACGTGGAAGCTGTTTAAGGTTGCAGGCGCTGACGTTCCCAGCAAAAGTCGCTATACGCTAAAGGTACCTAAGGAGGAGAAAACCGGCAGGGAGCAGCGTGCGTCGGAGAGCGTCTACCTAGTTGTCAACGTGCCCAAGTCGGGCGACGGCATGACGCAAGCTAATATCAACGGTTTTACGGCTTCGTCTATTGACTCGAATTCTTCGGGTGCCCGCATATCTTGGAATCTGCATCACGTCTTGCGCACCGGTGGCGAAGATAATCAAAACAGTACGGCATCGACATACAGCATCTTGTCCAATTATAGGCAGGAAGTTAACGACGGGAAGTCGAAGGCGCGCGCTCCGGTTTCGAAGTCGACGGACGGCGCCGCCTACGTTCTTTCTCTTGACGTTACCGACAAGATTACGTTTAACCCAAGTCAGAACTATGCTGACTCGGACTCGTTGTTCTATCAGCTCGATACGTCACTGTGCAAGTATGGCGCCAACAATACCCTGACAGGGGTGAGTAGTTTCCCGAGCGGAACCTCGGCGATCGCTAAATTCTATGTTGCCATCGACAATCAGAACTATAAGTGGGATGGCGAAGATTGGGCGAAGTGTGATTCTTCGACGCCTGCATTCATGCAGACCGTGACGGATACAGGCGATGATTCGCTGAAGCTTAGGCTCGATCACGATCTTGCCAAAATTCGCAAGCGTGCAACGCGCGGATCTTTTACCGTGCACACGGTTGTGGAAGAGATTCGCCTTACGCCGGACGGCTGCAACAAGGTTATCGCCCTGTCCCAGCAGTCTGGCGAGGACGCTTGCACCAAGATGTCCTATACCGCCAAGCTTTCGACGCGCAAGTCCGGCCTTGATACCTCGAGTTTGGCAGTGACGACGCGTGGCAAGGTTGGGTACTACCGCATGAATAAGGGCGGTGCGACCATTACGCTTTCGGCGCCAGATAAGTCGCAGCTTGGTATAAACGTTGATGACCTGCGCCCGATTGCGAACGGCACGATTGGCCTGGGTGCCACGTATGAGCTGGGCGGGCTTAACAACGCCACCGAGGCAATCGCGAACGCCGACTCTGTTGTGTACACGCTCACGCTGCAGCGCCGCTGCGGAACCGGTGACACGTATGAGAGCGTAACGGATGATATCTCCAACTACGTAAGGGTGACGGAGAGTAAGCTTGCTACGGCCGCTTCCTCCGGTAGCGCGATCACCTTCACTGACTCGAAGGAGAATGGCAAGTTTAAAACGCAGAACGGTGAAACTGCGTTTAGCCTGCCCTTTACCGTTCAGGTCAACACGCAGGTTGAGCCGAGTCGGTTCTACGCGAACTATCGCTTGGTGATGACGGCGAGCCTGGTTAAGGGTGACGTGGCGAGCGCAACGCCTCAATCGCCCGACTATGTGACCTACACGCTCACGAGGGTGAACCTCAACGGCATCGATCACTAGTTCCGAAGCCAACTAGCTTCGCAAAGGGGGCGGCAACCACCCGGTTGCCGCCCCCTTTCTTGCTCGCGCGGCCTGCCGTTGCTTCGGCTTCCCACCAAACTTTCCAACTTTCCACTTAACTTACCATCTAAGGTGGAAAGCTGGAAAGTTTGGTGGGAAGCTGTCGCGCCATTGCGGGCGGGTAGGGGGGTCAATAATTGCGTAGGCCATACCAAGCGAAACAAAAAGATGCCAATCTGGTTGGTAAAACACCGTCAATAAGCCGCGAGCTAACTAGCTGCGTAAATAAAACCTAAAGAACTGTTGCAAATTAATGGCAAATGCCCAGATGCCACCGTTGCAATTTTCAATTAACTGCTACGCGCAAACAGCAAAATGCTACTATCTAACATGCACGTAAGAAAGCAGATTAACGGTTAAGGCTAAGAAGTGGCAGGTATGTCGGAAGCAACTAGGACTCGCACGCATGCGCCTGAGATTAGGCAGCGCGCCGTCGAGATCCTCCAAGAGGGGGTCGGTCATCGCGCCCTTGCCGCGGAGCTTGGCATTCCCCAGGCCACGGCTCGTCAGTGGGCCCGCGCGTATGCCGTGGGCGGTGCCGACGCCGTTCTCAACGCCGGTTCGCATCATCACACCTATTCGTTCGAAGTTAAGCTCGCCGTGGTTAAGGATCGCTTGGAAAACGGCCTGACGGTTCGCGAGGCCATGATCAAGCATAAGATCCCCAGCGAGTCTTCGGTCAAGGCTTGGTGCCGCCAGTATCGCGAGAGCGGTGAGTCCGCGCTGGTCGATAAGCCGCGCGGCCGCAAGCCGCGCGTTAAAAAGGCGGAATAGCAAACGGGATGGTGCGCCCACAGGGGCGCATTTTTCTTGCCGCCCCTCTACTCCAATGCGGACAGACTCCTTGCCCCGTGCGCCTAAAACTCCCCAGTTGACCGAAAACCTGCCGCCGCTACTCCTCAACTGAGCTATAACGTTAAACAATTGCAGCGTTTTTGCATGGGGGAGTGATGGTATGACGCTACTGTATTTCCTTACCCTGTTTCCGCTGGTACCGGCGCTGGGCATGCTGCTCGCGCGTGGTGACCGCGCCCGCGATGCGCTAGGGCTTGTAGGCTCTGGCATCATTATGGCGGTGACGGTTGTAGTCGCCGTCATGTTTTTTGGCACGGGCCCGCAGAGCTTCGAGGTGGCACCGGGCACCTCGCATGTGCTCTCGATCATCAGCTCCGTCATCGACGTGATCCTGTGCGCCGTCATCCTGTACAACGCGCGTAAATATAAGAGCACGCTCACCACGGTGCTCGGCATAGTCCAGCTGGTGGGCTCGCTCGCCTTTGCAGCCATGACGCTGCCCGCGGCCGAAGCCGTCACCGCGATGCCGCTCTACCTGGACTACATGAGTGTGATCATGGTCCTCGCGGTCGGTATCGTCGGCAGCCTAATCTGCGTGTATGCCCTGGGCTACATGAAGGACTTCCAGGCTCATGACGAGCACGAGGCTGCGCTGCGCGGGCAGACCGCGCCCGACCGTCGCCCGCAGTTCCTGGCGCTTATGTTCCTGTTCCTCTCAGCCATGTTCGTCATCGTGACGAGCGACAACCTTGAGTGGCTGTTCTGCGGCTGGGAAATCACCACCGTGTGCTCGTTCCTCATGATTGGCTACACGCGTACGCCCGAGGCCATCAAGAACGCCTTCACCCAGATCATCCTCAACATGCTGGGCGGTATCGCGTTTTTGGTCGGACTCATGTACCTGCACGTTAACGGCATGCCGCTGACCATCTCGGGCATGATCGAGCTTTCCGGCACCGGAACCGCGCAGTCCGCGCTGCTGGTGATGCCGGTCATCCTGTTGTCGCTCGCCGCACTTACCAAGGCCGCACAGATGCCGTTTCACACTTGGCTGTTGGGTGCCATGGTTGCCCCCACGCCCACGAGCGCCCTGCTGCACTCGTCAACCATGGTTAAAGCCGGCGTGTTCCTGATGGTCAAGCTGAGTCCGCTCTATGCCATCTATCCCGTGACGGGCTTTATGGTCACAAGTGTGGGCGCCATCACGTTTTTGCTGGCAGCCCTTATGGCGATCTCGCAGAGCAACGCCAAACGCGTGCTCGCGTACTCCACCATTTCCAACTTGGGCCTCATCAGCGCCTGCTTGGGTGTCGGCGCGCCCGAGGCCGTGTGGGCCGCCATCTTCCTGATCCTGTTCCACACGGTGGCAAAGTCGCTGCTGTTCCTGTGCGTGGGCACGGCCGAGCATCATATCGGCAGCCGCGATATCGAGGACATGGACGGTATGTTCAGCCGCATGCCGCACCTGACGCGCCTGATGATGCTGGGCATCATGGGCATGTTTGTGGCGCCGTTTGGCATGCTCGTGTCCAAGTGGGGCGCCCTGGTGGCGTTTGCGCAGACCGGCAACGTGCTCATGATCATGGTGCTTGCCTTTGGCTCGGCCGCGACCTTCTTCTTCTGGGGCAAGTGGCTTGCCAAGCTTTCGGGCGTCGATCCCACGGCCCAAAACGTTGAGGTCAATGTCCATAAGACCGAATGGATGGCGCTCAACACCATCGCCGCGCTGCTGATTCTGTGCTGCGTGGCGTTCCCGGTTATCTCGAGCGGTCTGGTGTCGCCTTACTTGGCCATGGTGTTTGGCCGCGTGCCGCAGGTTATCGGCAAGGACGCCATGTATCTGATGGTGGTTATCGTGGCGTTTATCGCCGTGGTGCTGCTGACTTCATTCCGCGTGAGCAACAAACCGCACGTAAACGTATATCTTTCGGGTGTGGGAACCGACAATTACTGCCATTTCCGCGGCTCGATGGGCCACGAGGTGAAGGCCGAAAAGCGCAATTGGTACTCGGAGGACGCCCTTGGCGAGAAGCGTATTGGCCCCGCGGGTAGTGTTGTTTGCTGCGCCATCATCCTGTTTGCGCTGCTGTGCTGCGCGTGGATTGGGCCCGAGCGGCTTGCCATGAGTGCGCCCTCGGTGCTGCGCGGCAAGTATTTTGAAGGTTCGGGCGTCGTGGGCATATTTATTGGTACCGTGGTGTTTGCCCTGCTAGCGCCGCTTGTGGGTGGCCTGATCGACGGTCTTGACCGTAAGCTTTCGGCTCGCATGCAGGGCCGCGTGGGCCCGCGCCTGCTGCAACCGTTCTATGACGTTGCCAAGCTCCTGCGCAAGGCCCCCGCCAGCGTAAACACCATGGACGATACCTATATGGCGTGCGCGCTCATCTTTACCGTGGTGGGCGGCGGCATCTTTGTGTCGGGTTCCAACACGCTGCTGTGTGCCTTTATGGTGACGCTCGCCGCGATCTTTGTGGTGCTGGCGTCCGCCTCGACGCAAAGCCCGTTTGCCCAGGTCGGCGCCGATCGTGAGTTACTGCAGGTTATGAGTTACGAGCCCGCCGTTTTGCTGATGAGCGTGGGCCTGTACCTTGCCACCGACAGCTTTGATTCCATCGCCGTGACGGGGCAGTCGGCCCCCATCATCGTGTACAGCGCGCCCATTTTCCTGGCGCTGCTCGCGGTGCTTACCATCAAGCTGCGCAAGTCGCCGTTTGACCTTTCGTACTCGCATCACGCGCATCAGGAGATCGTCCAGGGCGTCGCCACCGAGATGAGCGGCGGCACGCTGGCCAAGATGACCCTTATGCACTGGTGCGAGACCGTGCTGTTTTTGATGTGGGTGGGCATGTTCTTTGTTTGGGACAACCCCGTGAGCTGGGTTGTAGCCCTGGTCGTGATGGCCGCGACGTATTTTGTCGAGGTCCTGATCGACAACACCTTCGCACGCAGCACCTGGCGCAGCTGCTTTAGGCTCGGATGGGGCGTGGCGCTGGTGTTTGGCCTGCTCAACCTTATGCCCATCCTCGTTGACGTGTTTATTTAGGAGGCGGCATCCATGGATCATAAAATGTCGCGCTCGCCGTGGGTCATTCATTACGACGGCTCGAGCTGCAACGGATGCGATATCGAGGTGCTGGCCTCGCTCACGCCG
Organism: Collinsella sp.; assembly: GCA_019419525.1. Classification (GTDB taxonomy): domain Bacteria; phylum Actinomycetota; class Coriobacteriia; order Coriobacteriales; family Coriobacteriaceae; genus Collinsella. Next base: position 32,608 of record DXZU01000020.1, on the reverse strand, counting down.
CTGTTCGATGCGGAGCGCTTTGGCGTGGTCAACACCGGCAACCCCAAGCATGCGGACATCTTTTTGGTGACGGGGTCGGTCAATGCCCAGAACCTGCCCGTCGTGCGCCAGATCTACAGCCAGATGCTCGAGCCCAAGTGCGTGGTGGCGTGCGGCATTTGCGCGTGTTCGGGCGGCGTATTCCGCGATGCCTATAACGTGATCGGCGGCGTGGACCGCGCGATTCCCGTGGACGTGTATGCGCCCGGGTGCGCCATTCGTCCCGAGACCGTGATCGATGCCATCGTGGAGGCGTGCGGCATCCTTGATCAGAAGGAGGCCGTGATGCGCGCCGGCGGTGACCCGCTTACCGTGGGCGGCGCTGCTACCTGGGATGGCGGCGTTGAGTTGGGCGAGGACGGGTTCGTGGCTGCAGCTGGGGCCGGGGCTGACGGTGCCGGTGACGCGCCTGCCGAGAAACCCGCAGCGCCTGCCGCTGGTGACGCACCTGCTGAGACGCCCGTCGCTGCAAAGGAGGCCGAGTAATGCAAAAGGCTATCTATACCACCGTCGGGCTCGACGAGCTCCTGCCGCATGTGCAGGCGCTCAAGGGCGTCGGCGCGCGCTTTGTGCAAATGCACGCCGAGCGCTGTGTGGACGACGGATCGTATCGCCTGGTCTATACGTTTATCAACGTCCGTGCTGCTCAGGAGCAGATTGCGCAGGACGGCAGCTATGCGATCGAGAACCTGGTGGTTGAGGGAATTAATCAGTACCAGGAGATTCCGTCCATCAGCTCGTACTATCCGGCAGTATTCCCGTTTGAAAACGAAGCGCACGACCTGTTTGGTCTTGCCATTACCGATATACAGATTGACTTTAAGGGCTTTTTCTACCAGGTCTCGACTGCCGAGCCCATGAGCGTTATCACGCCCGAGGTGAAGGCCGCGCGCGAGAAAGCCATGAAGGTCCGTGCCGCTGCCGAGGCCAAGGCGCGCAAGGCCGCGGCCGAGAAGGCTGCTACTGCCACGGCCGCTGCGGGGGAGGGCACCGCGGGCGCTGGCGATGCTGCGGGCGCTGCCGTCGCTCAGCCCGCTGCGGCTGCCGGCTCCGATGCTCAGCACGATGAAACTGCTGCGAAGGCCGCGCTCAAGGCTGCCGAGATGGAGGCAAAGCTCGCCGCCATGGATCCCGAGAAAGCGGCCAAGGTCCGCGCGGCGCTTGCCGCCAAGGCCGCCCGCGACAAGCAGAAAAAGGAGGCGTAAGGTCCATGGCACATCGCTCCGTTATTCCGTTTGGCCCGCAGCACCCGGTGCTGCCCGAGCCGCTTCATCTGGACCTGGTAATCGAGGACGACCGCGTCATCGAGGCAATTCCGCAGATCGGCTTTGTGCACCGCGGGCTCGAGAAGCTCACCGAAAAGCGCGACATGCACCAGTTTGGCTACATCGCCGAGCGCATCTGTGGCATCTGCGCCGTGGGCCACAGCTACGGTTATGCCAGCGCCTGCGAGCGCATGCTCGACATCGAGGTGCCCGGCCGCGTGCAGTATATCCGCACCATTTTGCACGAGCTTTCGCGTATTCATTCGCACCTGTTGTGGCTGGGTCTGCTCGCCGACGCCTTTGGCTTCGAGGCACTGTTCTATCGTTCGTGGACCCTGCGCGAGCAGATTCTCAAGATCTTCGAGAGCACGTGCGGTGGCCGCGTGATTCTGTCGATTAACGAGATCGGCGGCCTTAAGCACGATATCGAGGACTCCGAGCTGGCCGGAATTGTCCAGACGCTCGATGCCATGCGTCCCGACTACGAGGCCCTGGCGCATACGTTTTTGGACGATGACAGCTGCGGCGAGCGCTTGCATGGCGTGGGTGTGATCAGCAAGAAAGATGCGCTGGATCTGTCGATGGTCGGCCCGTTTGGGCGCGCCTCGGGCGTGGATTACGACGTGCGCATGTTTGACGACGGTGCCTATGCGGATCTGGTTGCGTTTGAGCCCATCGTTGCTACCGATGGCGATTGCTATGCCCGCTGCCAGGTGCGCTGTGCCGAGGTCACGCAGGCCATGGACATCATTAAGGAGCTTGTGGGCAAGATTCCGCACGACGGGATAGGCGGGCGCACCAAGCTTACACCGGCCGACGGCGCACGCGGCGAGGTTGTGATTGAGCAGCCGCGCGGCGAGGCGTATTACTATGTGCGCGGTAACGGCACCAAGAACCTGGACCGCTTCCGCGTGCGCACGCCGACGTCGCAGAACCTGGCGGGTCTGACACATGCGCTGCAGGGCGTGCTCCTTGCCAACGTGCCCATGATTATCCTGACCATCGACCCCTGCATTAGCTGCACGGAAAGGTAGGCGCGGCATGAGTTTACTGACATTTGCCAAGACGGCCTTAGGTTCTATGGTCAAGCAGCCGGTCACGGTGCGCTATCCGCAGGAGAAGCTGACGGCACCCGAGCGCTTGCGCGGGCATATCGTCAACGACATGGACGTGTGCATCTGCTGCGGCATGTGCGCCCGCCGCTGCCCGGCGGGCGCGCTCGCGGTCGATCGCAAGGGCGGTACCTGGTCGATCGACCCGTACGCTTGCGTGGTGTGCGGCGAGTGTATCGAGAGCTGTCCTAAACACTGCCTGACTATGGACGCTGCCCGCACTCCAGTCGCGGCGGACAAGACTCCCACGGTAGAAACCAAGCCGGAGTAACGCTGGGATAGAACTGGAATAGGGGCCGGTGGGGCAATTTTGCCCCACCGGCCCCGCACTTAAACGCGCGGTTGGGCCGCCACGAACAAAACTATGCCGGATTACGGGGCTGAATAGCGGACCCTCGGCCATACCGAAAATCGCAAAAACAAAACCGCAGGTAGATAGCCTGCCGTTTTTCAAAAAATGAGGGTATGGATGAGGGTCCCGACTTTAGCCCCGTAATCCGGCATAGTTTTGAAATGGCACCATATCCGTAACAGCCCTTGATCTCCCGGGGACGGAGGAAAACGGGTCATTTTGGCCTTGCGAGGGCTGCCACGTGACCCGTTTGCCACGAAATGGGCCCATCTACTACGTTTAGGCTGCTACCCTCAACCATGGCGAACAACGCAAAAACAAAACCGCAGGTAAATTGCCCGCGGTTTTTCATGAAACGCGGCTATGGTCAGGGGTATCGGGTCAAACGTAGTAGACGGGCCGGTTTCGTGGCGAGCGCCATCGACTGCCCCCTTTGGGGACGGAGGAAAGCGGATCATTTTTGCCTGATGGCTCCGAGTCGCACCCGTTTTCCTGCGAAAACGCCGTGTCTCAACTTTGGTGAGACATTTGTCTCACGCCCAAAACAGAATCTGGAACATGTGTCACCTGCCCAAATTGTGTCTCATTTCGTAACTTTAGGCTGTTGCAAGGTCTGAGACCGCGAGAAGGGAGACGCGATGAGTAAGTACACGAGGGGTCTCTTGGCGGTGATACTGGCCGTGGTGCTGGTGTTGCCGGCTGCAGCATTTGCCATGCTGCCCGAGGCCAACGCCAGGTCCAGCACAGGAATGGACGGACCGACAGCGACCGGGACGGTCGTCGACCCCGACACCAGCAACCACTGGAAGTTCTGGGCCGGCGGCTATGACGGCAAAGAAGTAACAACTCAAAACGTCGGCCGAATCTGGACCGACAAGACGGTCAAGGCGGTCGAGAACGGAGATTCGGATTTCCTGACCACGTTGTCGGCCATCTCTTCGACATCCGATACGACGATTTCCGGAAAACCGCTCGATATTGTGATGGTGTTGGATGCTTCTGGCTCGATGAGTGATCCTATGGGCGACGGAGGCTCCACCAAGCGCATCGATGCGCTGAAGACGGCCGCCAATCGCTTTATTGACACCATCGCCACGCAAAACCAAAGCATCACAGATGAATCCAAACAGCATCAGGTTGCCATCGTTAAGTTTGCAGGCGATAAGACTACTGAGGTTGGCAACAAAACATATCGCGATGGTTGGTGGGGACCCACCTGCAACTATTCGCAGACCATGAAGAATCTGACGCCCTGCAAGGACAAAGGTGCGGAGAGCCTAAAGAGCACGGTCAACTCTATCAGTCCTGACGGTTCCACGCGCGCCGACTATGGCTTGGAGCTGGCTGATGAGCAATTTTCGCTTGGTCGCGCCGACGCCAAGAAGATCGTCGTCTTCTTCACCGATGGCTCGCCTACGAGTTACAGCGACTTTGAGAACGAGGTGGCAAATAGCGCCGTCAACACCGCCAAGAAGATCAAGGATAAAGGTGCCGACATTTATACGATCGGTATCTTTAGCGGCGTAAACCCCAGTGCCGTCCCCACGGCTGAAGGCACAAGCAGAGAGAATAAGTTCATGCATGCTGTGTCGAGCAACTATCCGAGCGCCTCGTCAAGCATTACTTATGAGGGCCGCCGTGAAAAGTGGGTCATCGACTATGGCACACGTGCGGAAAACTCCGATTACTACAAGTCGGCAACCAGCGCCGACGAGCTCGAGAAGATCTTCGAAGAGATCTCGGGAAGCATTATCCAGGCTGGTTACCCGACAGAGGTCCATGGCGGTTATGGCGAGCATGAGTCCGGCTACATTACGTTCACCGATAAGCTGGGTGACTTTATGCAGGTCGACAACTTTACATCTGTCGTGTACAACGGCGAGACGTTTGACGATCTGAAAATGAAGACCGAAGGCAACGTCGATACCTATACATTTACTGGTGCCGCCGCGAACCTGGTCATCACCGTTCAGCATGCCGAAGAGGGCAAGCCTCAGACCGGCGATATCGTAACAGTCAAGATTCCCGCGTCGCTGATTCCGCTGCGCCAATTTAAGATCACCGATGGTGTTCTTACGGTCGACAATACTGAGCTCATCCAGGTGAACTACACCTCGAGCGTTAAGAAAGACGCGCTCGATAATCTGTTTACGCCTGAGCAGGTAGTGGGGCTTAAGGACTACATCAAGAGCAATACGATCACCGCGGAGGACGGCTCCAAGACCGTTAACTTCTACGCGAACAAGTGGAATGGCGGCACGCTGGGCGATACGATTGCGAACTTTGAGCCCGCCGATTCCAACCGTTATTACTATTTCCAGAAGCAGACTCCCATTTATGTGGATAAGAACTGCACAACGCCTGCGACGGGCTCGCTGGCTGCCGAGGGCATCTATTACTACAAGGATGAGTTCGAGGCGAAAGGCACAGACAGTAAGGTCGAGCCCCGCACAGCTATTATTGAGTTTACCGGTGGACATGCCGCGCAGTTTGAGGGCGCAATCGTGCGCGATGCGAGCGGCAACCTGTCGTTTAGTGAGGGAACCGCGCGACTAGCCTTTATTGACGAACTTCATACCACCAAGGAACTCGTGGGCGGCAACCCTACTGGTACCGCGGCCGACGTGCTCAATCCCAAGTGGAACAACACGTCTGCCAAGTCGGACGCCACGGAGGTTGACGTTCACCTGGGCAACAACGGCAAGATCAGCTTTAACGTGACGCCGGCAACGGTGGATACCAAGACGAGCTTTGGCCTGACCAAGGCGCTCGAGGGCCGCGACTGGACGGATACGGATGAGTTTAAGTTTGAGCTCTCCGCGACGCCCAAGAATGACGCTCCGATGCCTGCATCCACGGACGCGACCGTGCACAAACCCGACCCGGACGGCAAGGGCAAGGCTGCCATTGACTTCGGCGAGATCACCTTCAACAAGCCGGGCGAGTACACCTATGAGGTCCGCGAGGTCAAGGGCGACGCCGGTGGCATCACCTACAGCGATAACGTTGCCACGTTCAAAGTGACCGTGACGGTTGAGGCCACGGGTGGGCTTAAGGCTGACGTTGAAAAGATCTCGGGCGAGCGCGAGTTCAAGAACACTTATAGCGCCAAGACGGAAACCCCGCTGACTCTTGAGGCTACCAAGACGCTCTCAGGGCGTCCGATGGCCGATGACGAATTCAAGTTTGCACTGAGCTATGCGGGGCACGACGAGGTTCTGTTGAATGCAACCAACAAGGGTGGCAAGGTTGAGTTCGGTCCGCTGACGTACACGACCAAGTCGCTCGCCAAGCTGGTCGAGGAAGGCAAGGCATCGCTTGATGCTAGCTCAGACAAACCGACGTGGACCATTCATTACATTGCTGCCGAGCAGACCGGCAAGCTGCATGCGGGCGTGAGCGCCACCGTGTCGGCAATTGACGCATGTGTAACCGTTGTCGACAACGGCGATGGTACCCTGACGGCGACGGCTGTCTACGGCGATGCCGGCAACGAGTTCGTGAACACCTACACTGCCGCGCCTGCCGAGGCATCGCTTGTGGGCAAGAAGAATCTGCAGGTTCCTAATGGCCTGACCCCGGCTGACATTGCCGGCAAGTTCACCTTTACCGTGACCGGTGAAGAGGGCGCACCCATGCCCGCGAACGCGAGCGTGACCAATGCTGCCAAGGGCAAGGTCGACTTTGGCAAGATCACCTTTACGCTCGACGACCTTAACAAGGCTCTGGGCGAGAAGCCCGAGAAGCGCGAGCACACCTTTACCTACACCGTGACCGAGTCCGGCGAGGTCGCTGGCGTGACCAACGACGCCAAGCCTCCGCGTACGGTTTCCTACACCGTGACCGATGACAGCAAGGGTAATCTGCGCGTATCCCGCAAGCCGGACGGCGATGCGGCATTTACGTTCACCAATGCCTATAACGTGACGCCTATCGAGTCTCGTGTCACCGACCAGATCACCGCGACCAAGGTCCTGACCGGGCGCGAGCTTGCTGCCGACGAGTTCTCCTTCGAGCTCGTCGAGGGCGAGGGCGCCGAGGTCGTCGCCACCGGCAAGAATGCCGCCGACGGCAAAATCACGATGAGCACCATTGAGTACACCAAGGCCGGCAAGCACACCTACACGCTGCGCGAGGTCCCGGGCGACGCCAATAACGGCATCACTTACGACGGCAAAACCTACACCATAGAGACCGCCGTCAAGGACAACGGCGACGGCACGCTTGGCGTAGAGCACAAGCTGAAGGGCGCCGACGAGGCGAAGTTCACCAACTCCTACAGGCCTGGCTCCAAGGACTCCAGCGTCACCGACCTGATCAAGGCGACCAAGTCACTGACCGGGCGCGACCTCAAGGCCGGCGAGTTCCGTTTCGAGCTCGTCGAGGGCAATAGCGCGGTCTCCACCGGCACCAACAATGCCGACGGCAAGATCGTGATGGACCCCGTCACCTACACCGCGGCTGGCGAGCACACCTACACGCTGCGCGAGACCAAGGCCGGCGCCACCGAAAACGGCATTACTTACAGCACCGCTGAGTACACTATTGTGACCATCGTCAAGGACAACGGCGACGGTACCCTCAGCGTGGAGCATAAGCTGCAGAACGTCGAGAAGGCGATCTTTGAAAACGCCTATAACGTGACGCCCAAGAGCTTCAGTGTTACTGATCAGATCACGGCGACCAAGGTCCTGACCGGCCGCGACCTCAAGGAAGGCGAGTTCTCCTTCGAGCTCGTCGAGGGCGAGGACGCCAAGGTCGTCGCCACCGGCACTAACGCCGCCGACGGCGAGATCACGATGAGCAAGATCATCTACAACGAGCCCGGCAAGCACGCCTACACGCTGCGCGAGGTCCCGGGCGACGCCGGCAACGGCATCACCTACGATGGCAAGACCTACACCATCGAGACCACCGTCACCGACAACGGCAAGGGCGAGCTCAAGGCAAAGCATGAGCTGAAGGGCGCCGACGAGGCGAAGTTCAGCAACAGTTACAAGCCGAATCCTGGCGAGTTCAGCGTCACCGACCAGATCACCGCGAACAAGGTCCTGACCGGCCGCGAGCTCAAGGAAGGCGAGTTCTCCTTCGAGCTCGTCGAGGGCGATAAGGTTGTCGCTACCGGCACTAACGCTGCCGACGGCGCGATCACGACGGGCAAGGTCGCATACGACAAGCCCGGCAAGCACGCCTACACGCTGCGCGAGATCAAGGGCGGAACCACCAGCAAGGGCATCACCTACAGTGACGCCAAGTACACCATCGAGACCACCATCACGGACAACGGCGACGGCACCCTCAAGGCCGAGCATGTCCTGAAGGACGCCACGGCTGCGACTTTCAAGAACACCTACAGCGTGGCCCCACTCGATGCGGAGCTCGACTTTGACCTGAGCAAGGTCATCAGCGGCCGCGACTGGACGGATGGGGACGAGTTCAGCTTTACCATCACCGCCCCCGAAGACGCCCCACTGCCCGATCCCGCAACCGTAACCGTGAGCAAGAAGGACGCGAAGGACGGCATTGCCGCCATCAAGTTCGGCAAGATTCACTACGCTGCCGCCGGAACCTATAAGTACGAGATTCGCGAGAACGCGGGCAGCACGGTCGGCATGACGTATGACGCGCATGTCGCAACCGCCGAAGTGACCGTGACCGAGAACGGCGATGGCAGCCTGACCGCCAACGTCACCAAGAAGGAAAACGGACGCTTTACCAACACGTACCGCACTGAGCTTAACTACACCGCTGCCGGCGGTCTGTGGCTCAGCAAGTATCTGGATGGCCGCCCCATGACCGAGGGTCAGTTCACCTTTACCGTGACACCTGCTGACGACGCTTCGGCTCGCGCGCTCGGTCTGCTGCCCGGGGCTAATAGCTTCAAGTCCCCCGCAGCGGCAGAGGCAACGGTCGGACTGATCGACATTCTGGCTGGTCATGAGGTTATATTTACGCAGGCTGACGCCGGCAAGACCTTTACGTACACCGTGGCCGAGAAGAACGACGGCCAGCCCGGTTACACCTACGACGACGCCGTGCGCACGGTGACGATCGCCATCGCCGACGACACCGCCGGCACGCTCACTGCTACGACGACCGTTTCCGGCGGTCCCGAGGGTACGCATACGACGGTCCACAAGAGCGGTGAGAACAAGGTCGAGAGTGCCCTGGTCCCGTTCCACAACAGCTACAGCGCTACGACCAACACGCCTGGCGGCACCGCCGCTCAGGTCGTTGCCACCAAGACTCTGACCGGCCGCCCGATGGCCGACGGCGAGTTCTGGTTCGGCATCGCCTATCAGGGTGAGCTTGTGGCATACGAAAACCTCAAGCCCAATATCGGCGGGCACGTGAGCTTTGATACGCTGCACTACGACACTAAGATGCTTGCTAATCTTGAGGCTGCTGGGCTTGCTTATCGTACCGATAAGGACGGTAAGCTTGCCTGGACCATTAACTACACGGCCTACGAAGATTTATTCGGGCTGCCGAATGGCGTTTCCGCTACAACGTGGAGCTTTGGCTTTAAGATTATCGTCGTCGACAACGGTGACGGTACCCTGACGGCAACGGTCGACTACGGCGGCGTCGAGCCCTTGTTCGAGAACGTCTACGGCGCCGAAGCCGTCGATGCCGCGCTCACCGGCACTAAGAAGCTCCAAGCTGCCGAGGGCCTGACCCCGGCTGACATCACGGGCAAGTTCACCTTTACCGTGACCGCCGACGAGGCTAGTGCCCCGATGCCCGAGCGCACGACCGCAACCAACGACGCGGCTGGCAACGTGGACTTTGGCAAGATCCACTTTACGCTCGAGGACCTCAACCGCGCTCTGGGCGTGACGGACGATCCGACCGATAAGGCCGAGGCAGACGAAGCCGAGGCCGACGAGGCAGAGGCCGACGAGGCAGAGGCTGAAGAGGCCGACACCGATGCCAACGCCGACGAGCCCAGCGACGAGCCCGAGCCCGCAGCCCCCACCGCTCCGCGCTCGCACACCTTTACTTACACGGTGACCGAGTCCGGTAGTGCCCCTGGCGTGACCAATGACACCAACGCCACGCGCAAGGTTTCCTACACCGTGTCTGACGACGGTGCCGGGCATCTGAGCGTCAAGCGCGAAGGCGACGACGGTGCTGCCTTCACGTTCACCAACACCTACGGCGTGGCACCTACCGATTCTTCCGTGACCGATCAGGTCAAGACGGTCAAGCGTCTGACCGGACGCGACCTTGCAGCTGGCGAGTTCACGTTTGAGCTGCTCGAGGACGGCGTGGTTGTCGCGAGCGGCACCAATGACGTCGACGGTAACGTTACGCTGAGCCCGATCCGCTACGAGGCGCCCGGCACGCACACGTACATGCTGCGCGAGGCTTGCCCCAACGCGCTCGGCCTGTACAAGGGCGTCACCTATGACGGCACGACCTACACCGTCGTGACCACCGTCTCCGACAACGGCGACGGCACGCTGACCGCGACGCACAAGCTCGAGGGAACCACCGAGTCGGCTGGCTTTACCAACAAGTATCACGCCATGCCCACGCAGGTTTCCATCGGCGCCATCAAGGTGCTCGAGGGACGCGAGCTCAAGAAGGACGAGTTTAGCTTTAAGCTCGTTGGCGAGGACATCGAGTCTACGGTTACCAACGATGCCGACGGCAAGATCAACTTCGACAAGTTCGAGTACGACGAGCCCGGTACGTACGTCTACACCATCAGCGAGGTCAAGGGCGACGAGGCCGGTATGACCTACGACAAGTCCGTCTTTACCGCGACCGTCAACGTGGTCGACGACGGCGAGGGCAACCTCAAGGCGAACGTTGCCTTTACCAAGGGCGACAAGAGCGTCGAGGGTATCGTGTTCAACAACACGTACAAGAAGCCCGAGACGCCCGTGCCGACGCCCGATCCCGGCACGCCCAAGACCGTGACGAACATCGTTAAGACGGTCAAGGGTTTCCTGCCCGCCACCGGCGACCAGCAGGCTGCCGCTCTGCTTATGGCATTTGTCATCGCCACGGCCGGCGTCGGAGCCCTGGTCTGGGGTATCCGTAAGCGCTAGGCACGCTGGCAGCGCCCGGGGCCAAAAGGCCCCGGGCGGCCGGCAGGGCTAAATTCCGACCTACTCCTACCCCCAGCCGCCACGGAGGCATCTCCCTCCTCCGTGGCGGCGCTTTTATGCGCCGGGGGCGCGCCACGAAACCGGCCCATCTACTACGTTTAGCCCCTTACCCCCAACCATACCAAAAAACGCGAAAACAAAACCGCAGGTAGAACGCCTGTGGTTTTGTTCAAAACGAAGGTATGGTCATGGGTATCGCGTCAAACGTAGTAGATGGGCCGATTTCGTGGCGAGCGGTTCCGGCTGATCCCTTGGGGACGGAGGAAAACGGATCATTTTGGTCCCGCGAGGCTGTCGGAGGCACTCGTCCAGGGCCGCCCGAACAAAACTATGCCGGTTTACGGGGCTGAGTTACGAGTCTCCAACCATGCCGATATTCGTGAAAATAAAACCGCAGGTAGACGAGCCGTCATTTTGCAGAAAACGCGGGTATGGATGGGGGTCCTGAGTTTGGCCCCGTAAACCGGCATAGTTTTGAAATGGCCTTAAATCGGTAGCAGCCATTTTGCTATGCCGGAACGGTCGGTCTTCGGGCAACTACCCTCGCAGGTAGGCGATAGCGATCTGCGTGCGGTTGCGCAGGCCCATTTTGGCCAGGATCGAACTGATGTGGTTGCGTACGGTGCCTTCGCCCATATAGGCGGTGGCGGCGATCTCTTTGTTGTCGAGGCCGCGGGCGATGAGCTCGGCGACTTCGAACTCGCGGTCGGTCAGGCCGGCAAAGGCGGCGGGCCGGCGGGTCGCGCCGGCCTCGACGTCCGCCCCATCAAAGTTGATATCTTCGATCGCCTTGCCCTCGAGCACGCGTTTGCCGTCCATGACCTGCGCCAACGCCGGCGGAATGGCAGCGACATCGGTCTTGATCAGGTAGCCGCGGGCGCCCAGCTTGAGCGCCGACACAATGTACTCGTCATCCGAGAACGTCGTCAGAAACACCACGCGCGCCGCAGGGTCGTGCTCAAGGATCTCGCGCGCGGACGAAAGGCCGTCGCGTCCCGGCGTCTGGATGTCGAGCAGCGCAATATCGGGTGCGTGCTCGGCGTAGAGCGCCACCGCATCGTTGCCGTTGGCACCGGTGCCCACCACTTCGATCTGCGGCTGGGCGCCCAAGATAATCTTGAGCGAATCGACCACCAAGCGGTCGTCGTCGACAACGATGAGCCTCATCGGCCCTCATCTCCTTGCTGTTTGGGAACGGTGGCAAACACACGCCAGCCGCCGGCGCCGGCACGCGGGCCGGCGGTGAAGGTGCCGCCAAGCGCCTCGATGCGCTCGCGCATGGAGGCGAGCCCCATGCCCTCCGCGGTGCCGCGGCCGCTTGCTTGGACCTCACCCACGCCATCGTCGGTAACAATGAGCTGGTAAAACGACGGATGCTCCATGCACCGTACGGTGACGGTCTGGGCGCAAGCGTGGCGTATGGTATTGGAGAGCGCTTCGCGCAGGACCGCTGCAAAGCAGTTGGCGACGTTTGCGGGCGCATGTTCGGCCATAACTTCAAGCTCAATCTGCGGGCCGCCGTCCGAGCGTGTGCCTTCGACAATGCGTTCGAGCTGCACGGAAAGGTCGACGGCGTTGTCGTTGAGCGCGTGGACGCTGGCGCGCACAAGCTGGAGCGCCTCGTCAACCGTGCGTTTAACGTCGGCGAAATCGGCGGCGACGCCAGGCTCGTCGGCGTGGACCACGCGTAGGGCTTCGGCCTGCAGTGAGGCGCGCGTGAGCTGGTGCCCGACGTTATCGTGGATCTCGCGCGCGATGCGGGCGCGTTCGGCGAGCGTCGCGAGCTCGACTTCGTAGTCCTGGCGATCGGCAAGATCGCGGTTGCGCGCCTCGAGCGCGAGGGCTCGTTCCTGCAGCTCGTCGCGGGTGCGGCGCATGCGCCGCTGCTCGCGCTCCAACTGGGCGGTGCGTAGCGATAGCAAGGTGGCGGCAACCGAAAGGATGGCGGTCAGCAGGAGCGTTCGTGCGGTAAGCGCATCGGCGCGAAGGTCCGCGACGAGCGCAAAGGCAAAGACGGAGCCAATGCCCAACGCGACCCAGGCGTGCTCGCGGCGCACGCGTCGCGCGATGTCATAGAGGGCGAGAGGCGCAAACGGCACAAACGGCGGCACGAAGACAGCCGCGATGATGCAGGCGTAGCTCGCTGCCTCGCTTGCGCGTCGGGTGCGTTTCCCCTGTGCGACCTCGGCCAGCGAGGTGGCAATAATGCCAAGGCAAAACGCCACAACCAGACGAGCGTCCACGGCAAGACCCATGGCGGCCGCAATACAGCACGCCAGCACGATCGATTTGTCGAAAAGCCTGTTCATACGGGTATTGTACGCGAAGCTGCGCGCGGTGGAGGGGCCGCCTAGCGCAACCGTGACATTCCTCCCGCACGGTGGGGCGGTCGCGTCAGCGGGCCACGCGACCGAGCCCCCGCACTCGTGACAAAGCTCACTGGTGCGCGCCGTCCGCTCCTGCGATGATGCAATCGTACCGGGCCGCAATCAACAGAAGGGCCGCCTCATGACAGACATCGTCCACGTCGAAAACCTCGTCAAGCGCTACGACGACCTTATCGCGCTTGACCACTTTAACCTCAGCATCGCCCCCGGCGAGATCTTTGGCCTGCTGGGCCCCAACGGCTCGGGCAAGACCACGTCCATCAACTGCATCCTGCAGCTGCTCGCCTACGACAAGGGCACCATCGAGCTGTTCGGCGAGCCCATGACGCCCGCCCGCTACGACCTCAAGCGCCGCATCGGCGTGGTCCCGCAGCAAGTTGCGGTGTTTGACGAGCTTACCGTGCGCGAGAACATCGACTATTTCTGTAGCCTCTACGTTAACGACCGCAAGCGCCGCCGCGCGCTGGTGGACGAGGCGATCGACTTTGTGGGCTTGGGCGACTTTACCAAGTTTCGCCCCGGCAAGCTCTCGGGCGGCCTGGCGCGTCGCCTCAACATTGCCTGCGGCATTGCGCACAAGCCCGAGCTCATCTTCTTTGACGAGCCTACGGTGGCAGTCGACCCGCAGAGTCGCAACGCCATCCTGGAGGGCATCTGCCGCTTGCGCGACGAGGGCGCCACGGTGGTGTATACCAGCCATTACATGGAGGAAGTCGAGCAGATTTGCAGCCGCATCATGATCATGGACGGCGGACGTGTGCTGGCGCAGGGCACCAATGACGAGCTCAAACGCATGATTCAAATGGGCGAGCGCGTGACTGTCGAGGTCGGCGCCGTCGAGACCGCCACGGTCGAGCGGCTGCGCGCCCTCGAGCACGTGCTTTCGGTTGAGCTGTCCGGCGGCGAGCTCGTCTGCACCTGCGAAGCGAGCCCGCACAATTTGGTCGACATCCTCGACACGCTGCGCGCCGCCGATGTGGCGCTCGGCCGCGTGTGGAGCGAGCCGCCGACCCTCAACGACGTGTTCCTCGAGATCACCGGCCGCGAGCTGCGCGACTAGGGGGCGGCCATGTTCAACACCATCATCACCACGGTCAAGACGCTGCTGCGCCGGCCGAGCACGTGGGTCTGGGGCGCTCTCTTTCCCATCGCGCTTTCCACGATGTTCATGTTTATGTTTGCGAACCTCAGCTCCGACGGCACGGTCGATCCGGTGCCGGTTGCCATCGTGGCGGACGAGGCCTGGGACGCTTCGACCTTTAAGGATGTGGCGACGTCGCTTGCCAAGGAGGGCGACGACCAGCTGCTCAAGATTCACGAGTGCGACGACGCGGCTGCTGCGAACCATGCGCTCAAGGCCGGTGAGGTCGCGGGTATCTATACGGTCGACGACGCGGGCACGCCCAAGCTCACACTGCTTTCGAGCTACGACAGCTCGCGCGCATCATCGGTGCTCACCGATCGCAGCATCCTGGAGACGGTGGCAAGCTCGTATACACAAAATGCCGAGCTCATGTCCCAGATTGCCCAGGACAACCCGGCGGCACTCGCCGACCCCGAGGCGGTTGCGCGCGCCCTGTCGCTCGAGGGCGGCACCCGTCGCGTGAGCCTTACGCGCACCACGCCCGACGGCACGGTCATCTACTATTACGCGCTTTTTGGCCTGGTCGCGATGATGTCTGCCGAGTTTGCCGCCTTGAGCGTTGTCGACCTGCAGCCCAATCTGTCGGGCCTTGGCGCGCGCCGCTGCGTGGGCGGCCTTTCCAAGACGGCGTCGCTGGCCGGCATTTTTGTCGGCTCGTGGCTGGTCTCCTTTGCTTCGATGGTGATCGCGATCGGCTACGTGCGCCTAGTCGTGGGCGTCGACTTTGGCGGGCGCGAGGGGCTGTGTTTGGTGGGCGCCGCCGCTTCCGCGCTTGCCGCCACGGGCTTGGGGCTCTTTGTGGGCACGCTTCCCGTTAAGGGCGGCAAGGCGTCCAAGTCGGGCATCCTCACGGGCTTTGCCACCACGTGCGCCCTGTTCGCCGGCCTCTACGGCGAGCCGGCGATGGCGCTTGCCGACGACGTCGCCCGCGCCTGCCCGGCCGAGTGTTGGCTCAACCCCGTCAAGCTTGTCTGCGACATGTTCAACCGCCTGTATTTCTTTGAGGACTTGGGCCCCTTTGTCGTTCGCGCCGGCGCGCTGGTCCTCATGACGCTGGTGTTTGTCGCCGCCGCTACGCTGATCTTTGGAAGGAGCCGCTATGAGCACCTTTAAGACCGCGCTTCGCATGGCGCTCGCACACCCGCTCTATCTGCTTATCTACACGGTGTTCATTTCGCTCATGGGCGTATTCATCGCGGCATCGGTGAGCTGGAACTCGTCGCAGCTCACCGAGTACAAGCCCTACGACACCAACGTGATCGTGATCGATCGCGACGACAGCGATCTTTCGCGTGCGCTTACCAAACATCTGGGTTCGCGCTTTGAGCTGGTCACGGGCGTCGGCGACGACACCTACGACCTCGCGGACGCGCTCTCCAAGAGCAATAGTGCCAAGGGCAGCGCCGACTGCGTGTTCTTTATCCCGGAGGGGTTCGAGGACGACCTGGTCGCGGCTGCCCGCGCGAGGGAGGCCCTGCCCAAGCTCGACGTGACCTACGGTTCCGGCACCATGGCGGCGGCGCTTTCGTCTGCCGAGGCCTCGCGCTGGATCTCGCTCGCGGGCGCTGCGGCGGCGCTTGAGCCCGCTGCTTCTAACGGCGATGTTGCCAAGGCCGCCGAGCATGCCGCTGCAAAGCGCGCGGAGGTCCAGATCGAGCAGGTCAAGGTCGACTCGGCTGCTGCTGCCACGCTCGAGTCGTATTTCAACTTTGGCGCGTATGCGATTATCTCGTCGGTCATCGTGTCGGTGGGGCTGGTGTTCTCGGGCATGAACGAGCCCGAGCGCGTGCGCCGCATGGATGCCAGCCCGGTCTCCGAGCGTCAGCGTTCGCTTGCCGTGTTTGCGGCCGCCGCCGTGCTCACCGTCTGCATTTGGCTCGTGTCGAGCATGATGGGCGTCGTGGGCTTTGCCGGCGCGGTTGCCGAGGTCGGCGCGGGTCGTGTGTGTCTGGCGCTGGCGGTGACGTTTGCCCTGGCGTGCACGCCGCTGGCCGTTGGCTTTACGCTGTCGAGCTTGGGCGCGCGCGAGGAGCTGCTCAACGGCGTGGGCAACTTACTCGGCATGCTCATGACGTTTTTGGGCGGCGCCTGGATGCCGCTGTCGCTCATGGGCTCGGCCGTGCAGACCGCGGCGCATTTTGTGCCGACGTATTGGGTGAACGACGCGATCGGCAAGGCGCTCGCCGCGGACCTGACGTCCACCGTGCTGGGCGACATCGCCTGCGACCTGGGCGTCACGGTGCTCTTTGCCGCGGCCATCGCCGCCGTAGGCCTAGCCCTCGCACGCACCAAATCCCACGCCTAGCCACCTAGTCATTGGGTACTCATTGGGGACAGACTTAAACGACTAGTCATTGGGGACAGTCTTTGCCGAACCGCCGGCTTGCTAAGGACTGTCCCCAGCTGCCGGCAGAAAGGGAACGTCCCTAACTGCCGGGTGGCGAAAGAGTGTCCCCAGCAGCTAGTCATTTAAGAACGTCCCCAATGACTAGTCTGAAATAAAATCCAGGCCACGCTCCAAAATAGTTCGCCATGGTTTACTATTACGCTCATAAAGTAGTACGAGGCTAACAACGGGGGATACCATGGCAACGCAGGAAGCCTATGTCCAGGTTAAGGATCTCAAAAAGCATTACGGCGACGGTGATGCGCGCCTGACGGTGCTCGACGGCATCGACACGTCCATCAATCGCGGCGAGATCTGCGTCATGCTGGGGCCCTCGGGCTCGGGCAAGTCGACGTTTCTTAACCTGATCGGTGGCCTGGAGGATGCCGACGCCGGCTCCATCATGGTGGACGGCTGCGACCTCACGGTGCTCAAGCCCGCCGACCTGGGTGAGTACCGCCGCCGCGAGCTGGGCTTTGTCTTTCAGTTCTACAACCTGGTGCCCGACCTCACCATCAAGGAAAACAGTGAGGTCACGGCGCACCTGTCCAAAAACCCGCTCAATGTCGACGACCTGCTGCGTTCGCTGGGCCTCTACGAGCACCGCAACAAGTTCCCGCGTCAGGTTTCGGGCGG
Organism: Collinsella sp.; assembly: GCA_019419525.1. Lineage (GTDB taxonomy): Bacteria > Actinomycetota > Coriobacteriia > Coriobacteriales > Coriobacteriaceae > Collinsella. The sequence continues at coordinate 15,167 of DXZU01000020.1, read as the reverse complement.
CCAACAGCAGCGCTGCGCCATCGGCCGTGCGCTCGTCAAAAACCCGGGCCTGCTGCTGTGCGACGAGCCCACGGGCGCGCTTGACTACAAGACGTCCAAGGAAATCCTGCAGCTCATGGAGGATGTCAATCACGAGTACGGCTGCACCATCATCATCGTCACGCACAACGCCGCCATCGCCCGCATGGCCAACCGCGTGCTGCGCCTGCGCGACGGACGCATCGTCGAGGATGAGCTCAACGAGTCGCCCGTCGCGGCCGCCGAGCTCGATTGGTAGGCGGCGCCATGACACCTCTCGCAAAACGTCTCCCGCGCGAGCTGCGCCGCAATATCGGCAAGTACCTGGGCATCTTTTTGCTTATGTGCGGAAGCATCGCTCTCACCTCGGGATTTTTGCTCGCAGCGCATTCCATCGGCTGCCTTATCGATGACATGCGCGATGCGTACGCGATTGAGGACGGCCGCGTGACCACCTCCTTCGAGGCTACCGACGATCAACTCAAGGCCGCCGAGGATGCAGCCGGCGACGTCGGCGGCGTCACGCTCTACAAGAATTTCTCCATCGACGCCATCATCAAAAAGACCGCCGGCGACGACGGCACCAAGCGCACCCTGCGCACCTACGCGCATCGCACCAAGGTTGACATTGCGTCCTACTGCGAAGGCAGGCAGCCCAAGACGGACGATGAGGTGGCAATCGACCGTGTCTTCGCCACCAACAACGACCTCGCCGTGGGTGATAAGGTCGAGCTTGAGGGCCGCACCTACACCATCTGCGGCATCATGACCCAGCCCGATAGCCAGGCGCTGTTCCTCGACAATTCGGACTTTACGGTGAACACCATCACGTACGGCGTGGCCGAGGTCACCGATGGCGGCTTTGCCGCGCTCGAAGATGCCGGCGGCGCACCCGCCTACACCTACTCCTTTACCTTTACCGATCGCGACCTTTCCGTCGCGGACCGCACCGATGCCGAGCAGGATATGGTCGAGGCGCTGACCGATGCCGATGCGCGCGTGGACGATCTGATCGATGCCGATTCCAATCAGGGCATTGGCTATGCGCGCGACGACGTGGACGGCGACTCCATGATGTGGACGACGTTGCTCGACATCATCATCGTGATCATGGCGTTCGTCTTTGTGGTCCTTACCGACGCCACCATCGAGGAGGAGAGCGCCATCATCGGCACGCTGCTCGCCAGCGGTTATCGCCGTCGCGAGATCGTGCTGCACTACCTGGCACTTCCCGCCATCGTGGGCGTGGTCGCGGCGCTTTTGGGCACTGCGCTCGGCGTTGTGTTCTTTACCGAGCCCATGCGCAGCCTCTATTACGGTTCGTACAGCCTGCCGCCTTTCCAGGTGTACTGGAGCTGGGAGATCTTTGTGAAGTGCGCCGTGGTTCCCGCCGCCGCGCTCATCCTCATCACGCTGGTGGGCCTGCTTCGCAAAATGGGCAAGACGCCGTTGCAGTTCCTTCGTCACGAGGCGAGCGGCAAATCGGGCACCAAGCGCGGTATGCAACTGCCGGAGCGCATGGGTTTTGTTTCCCGCTTCCGCCTGCGTATCTTTCTGTGCAACCTGGGCAACTTTGCCACGCTCTTTGTGGGCATTGCGTTTGCCTCGCTGCTGCTGCTCTTTGGCCTGGCGATTCTGCCCACGATGACGCACTACGCGGACAACCTCGAGACAAGCCTGGTCGCCGAGCACCAGTACACGCTCAAGGCGCCGCTGGAGCTCGAGGGCACTGCCGAGGAGCGCGAGCAGTGGTCAGCACTCGAGCGCTTGCAGTCGGTTGACGGCGCGCTGCTTTCCGCCGCCCAAGATGCCGATGACGAGCTTGACGGCGCGGCCGATGCGGCGCAGACGGCAGCCGATGCCGCGACCGCATCTCCGTCTGCCGAGAGCCTGACTGCGGCGCAGGATGCGCTTACCAAGGTCCAGGACAAGAAGGATGCGCTTTATGCGCGCCTCGATGACCTTGCCGATATCCTCGGCTGCAACCGCGACGAGGCTATCGACCTGATTGACAAGGCCTCTAAGATCGACACCGACAACGACGACATTCACCCGGTCAACACGATTGACAACGGCGCGGGCGCAATCGCGCAGGCCGAGAAATATGCCGTTTACCAACTGCAATACGACCGCGGCGATGGTAATGGCGAGGAGACGATTTCTGTCTACGGCATCTCGCCCGATTCGCGCTACTGGAAAGGGCTGGACGTCGGCGACGGACGCGTCGTCTTTGGCGGTGGCTTGCTCGACAAGTTTGGCTGGAGCGAGGGCCAGAACGTCACGCTCGGCGACAAGTATGAGGGCGAGAATTATTCCCTTGAGTATGCGGGCAAGGACTGTGCCTGGGGCTCCAAGTCGGACATGAATATCTATATGAGTATCGATGACTTTAACGAGCTCTTTGGCAACGATGCGGCCTACTTCAACGGCTATGTGAGCGACGAGAAGCTCGACCTCGACGCGCGCTACTTTGCCGGCGACACCACGCCCGACGACATGCGTGCCGTGGGCGACCAGTTCATCGGCATGATGAGCAAAATGATCGGCATGATGGTCGGGCTCGCGGTGTTTATCTTCCTGCTGTTTATGTACCTGCTGACCAAGGCGGTGATCGACCACAGCGCCCGTTCGATCAGCTACATGAAAGTCTTTGGCTATCGCGATAGCGAGATCTCGCATCTGTACATCCGCTCGATCACGCTGTGCGTGGCGGCGTCGCTCGTGCTGAGCCTGCCGGTCATTATTGGCTCGCTCACGGCCATCTTCCGCTCGATGCTACTCGCCTATAACGGCAATATCGAGATCTACGTGCCCGCTTGGTCTATGGCTGCATGCGTCGGCATTGGCTTTGCGACCTACCTGGTCGTGGCGCTGCTGCACACACGCTCCATCAAGCGCGTGAGCCTGGCCGAGGCCCTCAAAGTCCAAGAGTAGTCATTTAAGAACGTCCCCAATGACTAGGTGCCGTACTTGACTTTAACTCTGCTTTAACTGGTACCATCCTCTATGTCTGTAACGCCATATAGACCGAGGGGATATATCTATGACCGCAGCCGCACCCGCCGCACCCGCTAAGGTGTACTTCACTAACCTGCGCACGCATGCTCGCGAGAGCCAGCTCGACAAGCTCAAGCGCCTCATCCGTCACGCCGGTATCGAGCAGATCGACTTTGAGAACAAGTTCGTCGCCATCAAGATTCACTTTGGCGAGCTGGGCAACCTGAGCTTTTTGCGCCCCAACTACGCCCGCGCCGTCGCGGATGTCGTGAAGGAGCTGGGCGGCAAGCCCTTCCTCACCGACTGCAATACGCTCTATGTGGGTAGCCGCAAAAACGCGCTCGAGCACATCGATACCGCCTACCAGAACGGTTTTACCCCGTATGCCACGGGCTGCCAGATCATCATCGCCGACGGCCTCAAGGGCACCGACGAGGCGCTCGTCCCGGTCGAGGGCGGCGAGTACGTGCGCGAGGCCAAGATCGGTCAGGCTCTCATGGACGCCGATATCGTGATCAGCCTCACCCACTTTAAGGGCCATGAGCAGGCCGGCTTTGGCGGCGCCATGAAGAACCTGGGTATGGGAGGCGGCAGCCGTGCCGGCAAGATGGAGCAGCATGCCGCCGGCAAGCCGAACGTCTCGACCGAGCACTGCGTTGGCTGCCGTGCCTGCGAAAAGATTTGCGCGCACAACGCTGTCTCGTTCGACGGCACCCGCGAGCGCGAGCTTGCCAACGGCAACACCCGCACGGTGCACGTGGCCACCATCGACCACGATCGCTGCGTGGGCTGCGGACGCTGCATTGCGGCATGCAACCAGGACTGCATCAAGCCCGGCTATGACGCCGCGGCCGACGTGCTCAACTGCAAGATCGCCGAGTATACAAAGGCCGTTGTCGACGGCCGCCCGAGCTTCCACATCTCGCTTGCCATGGACATCAGTCCCAACTGCGACTGCCATCCCGAAAACGACACACCTATCGTCAACGATATCGGCATGTTCGCGAGCTTCGACCCGGTCGCCATCGACCAGGCCTGCGCCGATGCCGTCATGGCGTCCGAGCCACTGCCCAACACCGAGCTCACCGATAGCGCGGCCAAGATGGAGCATAACCACGAGCATCTGGAGGGCGAGCAGGCGCACGACCCCTTCTGCATTACGCATCCCGACACCGACTGGCGCGTGTGCATCGCGCATGCCGAGAAGATCGGCTTGGGCACGAGCGAGTACGAGCTCATCGAGGTCAAGTAGCGTCTAGCTATTGGACAAATCAAGCGCTTTTGTAGCGCAGCGTTAGCAAAAGCCGCCCGTGAGCACAGTGCCCACGGGCGGCTTTTCGGAAGTGCTAGGGGGTCAGATAGACCAGTAAACCGTACTATTTGCCTAAAAATACTCGTCGAGGAAGTCGTCGACCGTGTTCCAGTAGAGTTCGGGGTCGACCTGCGCGCTCTTGGCGTGGGTGGCGCCATGGACGGTGAGCTTTTGCTTGACCTTGCTGGCGCACGCGTCGTAGTTTTGGTCGAGCATGCTGTACGGCACAAAGGTGTCTTGGTCACCGTGGATAAACAGCATGGGAACCGTCGCGCGCTTGAGCTGTTCCACGCTGCTCGCCTTATGAAAGTCGTAGCCCGCGCGCACGTTGCACACCAAGTTTGCTACATCGAGCAAGGGAAAGCTGGGCAGGCCGAACACGTCCTTGAGCTGCAGGGAAAACTCGTCCCAAACGCTTGTGTAACCGCAATCCTCGATGATGCATTTCACATTTGCGGGCAGAGATTCCCCCGCGACATTCATGGCCGTCGCCGCGCCCATCGACTCGCCAAAGACCAGGATGCGCGCTTCGGGATCGGCCTGAACGATTCGCCCGATCCACGCGAGGACATCGAGCCGCTCGGGCCAGCCCATGCCGATGTAGTCACCGCCGGAACGCTCGTGGGCGCGGGCGGCGGGTGCGAGTACGTTCATGCCGCGGTCGTGGAAGCGCTTGACGTATCGGGCCATGCCGATGGGCTCGTCGGTGTATCCGTGCAGGCAGACGGCGTAGTCGTGCGTGCTCTCTGACGCCGCGAAATACCAGGCGGCAAGCTCGGTTCCGTCATCTGCGGTGAGGCTGCTACTCTCGCGGTTTTCTTTAAACCATGCCCGCGCCTCGACTGCCTCGGCATCCATCTGCTCGCCCTTTTTGCCGTCCTTGCCGTCCTGCATCATCTTCATGGTGTAGGGCGCTTGGGGATTCAGGGCAAAGTCGAACAAGAAGTTGCCGGCAAACCCCAGCAGCGCGACAACGAGCACCAGCGCAACAACACCGGCTACCTTAAGCTTTCGATGGGAACGTGCGTTTTGAGACATAAGAAGCTTTCCTATAAGATGTTAATACATCAACATTTAATGCAAGCGCATTATGGACGTTCACCGTTGATGCGTCAACAGGCAAAGAATGGGTAAACAAAGGGTCACGTATGGTGCAAATTTCGCACGCGCCCAGACGCTTTGATATAGTGTTGAGAATTCTTTTATGTTGGAGGATGTAACCGGCATGTCCGATTCGAGCGACAGTTCTAAGCCGCGACCCAAGACCGCGGCCGTTCCACACTACACGGTGGGTGAGGAGATCATGAACTCCGTCACCCATGGTGTCGGCTGTCTGCTGGGTATCGCGGGCCTGGTGCTCCTGATTGTATTCGCTGCCCTGCGCGGCGGAGGCCCGGCCCACATGGCTGCGGCAATTGTCTATGGCGTCAGCATTATCCTCGAATACCTAGCCTCCACGCTCTACCACGCGATTCAGCCCGCGCGCGCCAAGCGCGTGTTTCGCATCATCGACCACAGCTGCATCTACTTGCTTATTGCCGGCAGCTATACGCCGTTTTGCCTCATCACGCTCGCAAACGACGGCGGCCCTGCGCTGTTCTTTGCCGTATGGGCCATCGCCATTATCGGCATCGCCCTCGAGTGCTTTATGCGCGAGCGTCAACCGCACTGGGTAAGTGGCCTGGTCTACCTGCTGATGGGCTGGCTCGTTGTCTTTAAGCTGCCCGACCTTGTGGCACTGCTCAACCCCGTGGCACTTGCCCTGCTCGCTGTCGGCGGCGTGTGCTACACCGTGGGCGTGCCGTTCTACATCGCCAAAAACGTGCGTTACCTGCACAGTGTGTTTCACCTGTGGGTACTCGCCGGCAGTATCTTCCAGTTCATGGCGGTGATCCTCTTCGTAATCTAGCGATCGCTCCTGTGCCCGCGAGCCCATCCAAGCGGCCGCCGGGCGCAACTGCCCTATCCGTCACCTACGCTTACTACCCAACGTCCCGAATCTTGGAGGTTCGAGAAACTCCCGATGGACATAACCATCTCCCTTACTACCACGCTCGTTTTAACGCTTATCAACGGCTACTTCTCCATGTCCGAGATGGCTCTCACCACGGCTAAGCGCGCCGTGTTGGAACACGATGCCGAGGAGGGCGATAAGCGCGCCGAGCGCGCCATTAAGCTGGCCGCCGATTCCGACCAGCTGCTCGCCACCATCCAGGTCGCCATCACGCTCGTGGGCTTCGCCTCGTCCGCCGTCGCCTCGACGAGCCTGTCCGACCCACTTGCCACGTGGCTCATGAGCTTTGGCATCGCGCCGCTCTCCGCCATCGCGCGCGGCCTGGCGCCGGTCATCATCACCGTCGCGGTCGCCTTCGTGTCCATCGTGATCGGCGAGCTCGTCCCCAAGCGCATCGGCCTGGCCAATGCCGAGGGCGTGTCCAAGCAGGTCGTGGGCCCGCTTTCCGTGTTCCAGAAGATTGCTCGCCCGCTCGTGTGGCTGACTGGCGCTTGCTCCGATGGCCTGGCCCGTATCCTGCGCATCAAGAGTGCCGACGACCGCCAGAACGTCTCGGAAGAAGAGATCAAGTACATGGTCTCGGAGCAGGACGACCTGCTCGACGAGGAAAAGCGCATGATTCACGAGATCTTCGACCTGGGCGACACCGTTGCCCGCGAGGTCATGGTGCCGCGCGTGGACACCACCATGTGCGAGGACGACGAGACGGTCGCCGACGTGCTGTCTACCATGCGCCAGACCGGCTTTAGCCGCATCCCCGTCTATCACGAGGATCCCGACAACGTCGCCGGCATTGCGCACATCAAGGACCTGATTCAGCCTGCGCTTGACGGCAAGGGCGACCAGCCCATCGCCGGTTTTTTGCGCGACGCCACCTTTGTGCCCGACACCAAGGACATCCTGCCGCTGCTGTCCGAGATGCAGACCTCTCACGACCAGATCGTGGTGGTCGTGGACGAGTACGGCGGTACGGCCGGCATCATCACCATCGAGGACATCGTCGAGGAGATCGTGGGCGAGATTGAGGACGAGTTCGACCCCGACAACAAGTACCTCACGCGCCTCTCACGCCGCGAGTGGCTCGTCGATGGGCGTTTTTCGTGCGATGACGCGATTGAGCTTGGTTGGCCGCTCGAGGAAAGCGATGATTATGAGACCATCGCCGGCTGGATTTTGGAGCTTTGCGACTCGGTGCCCGACATTGGAGAGGTGTTTGAGGTCGCGGGGTACAAGTTCAAGGTACAGTCGATGCGTGGCCAGCGCATCTCGCTCATTCGCGTGATCGCTCCGGCCGAAACCGATAAGAAGGATTCCGAGTCCTCGGCAGAGAAGCCGGCGGCGTCGGGTGCGGGCTCTGCGGATCCGCACGATGGCGACGAGTAGGGCAAGGAAGAGTAGGGGAGAGTTATGGCAGGCCTGTTCAACATCCTTAAGGTCTCCGTCAGCGAGGACAAGATTTGCGCGCACGTGCTGGTGAACCCCGGCATGCCGCTCATGACCTCGGAGGATATCGAGGCCACGGCGCGCGTGTACTACCTGGTGCCCGCGATTGCCAAGCATCTGTGCCTAGGCGATTCGGGCCGCGAGTTCCAGGACTGCATGGGCCAGACCGAGCTTTGCCATCTGCTTGAGCATGTGACGGTCGAGCTCATGAACGAGACCGGTCTTGCCGGTAGCATCTCGTGCGGCCGCACGCGCGTAAGCGAGCATGACGAGCGTGTCTTTGAGGTCGAGCTTTCGTGTCCCGACGATGCACTGGCCATCGGTGCGCTGTCGTCGGCCACCTTTATGATGGACTGGGCGTACCTGCACGCCGACCAGCCTGCCCCTGACGTGGAAGGCACGGTCGCGGGCCTGCGCAACCTGGTGCTGGGCATGCGCGCCGAGGCCGAGGGCAAGGATCCTCACGAGGCCGTCGCTGCTGCGAACGGCGAAGATGCTGCCGATGACGAGGGCGCTGACGAGGGCGATGTGCCGGCCGACGCCGAGCCCGTTGCCGATGCGACCGCCGAGCCCGTTCCCACCGAGCCCCAGGGCGTCCCCAGCTTTGACGACGAGCCCCAGGTGGCGATTGATACCGAGGGCGCGGTTGCCGAGAACCACGAGGCCTCCGCTGCCGTCTTTGGCGGTGCGGCGACGGTTCCGGCGGGACCTGCGCATGAGGGCGGCCTGCCGCTCGTGGACGGCGCCGGCGAGGACCCGGGCGCCACGGTGGCCATGCCGGCTATGCCTCAGGAGTAGGCCTACGCGTTTATCACCATCACGTACCTGCGCCTTTACCGTACGCAGATGAGCGGAGCGGCAAGTGATGCGCTGCGGGTATAATGGACAGCATTCAAACGGTGGGCACCGACGTGCCCGCAGGAGAGGAATGATCATGGGTAAGACTTTCAGCTTTGTCTCCGGCGCACTTTTTGGTGCTGCTGCTGGCGCTATTATCGGTGTTGCTCTGGCCCCGCGCTCGGGCGCCGAGACCCGCGCCATGGCTGCCGATATCGCCAACGACGCCTGGGACAATATGCGCGACACCTACGAGCACAGCGCCGAGGAGGCCCGTGCCGCGGTGAATGACTTTGGCCCGATGGTCGACGCCAAGACCGACGACCTGCGCGCCAAGGTCGACCTGGCCCGCGAGCGCATGGACCAGCTGCGCGAGCAGCTCAACGACGCCATTTCGGGCGGCAACGTGACGCCTGCCGCCGACGTCGTGGTCGAGAACGCCGTCGAGGCTGATACCGAGGCTGCGGAGCCCTCGACCGAGGCATAATGCGCGCTGGGGATTTTGTCGGCGCCAAGATCTATCGCAAGCCTACCGAGGACAAGCGCACCAAAAAGGACGGCACACCGCGCAGCCCTAAAAAGCTCGGGAAGATTCACTTTCCGGTCTTTACCCCGGGCGGTACGCGCGTGGTCGGCTTTATGGTCCGCCAGTCCGATATCGCGGGCATGATCGAGCGTCCCGATCGATTCGTAGCGCTCGACGCCATTGGTGTCTACGAGGGCGCCATTGCGGTCGATGACGTCAAGGACACGTACGATGCCGCCGCCGCCAAGCGCCTCGACATCAACCTGGACGATTGCATCATCTGGGTCGGTATGGACGTGCGCACGGAATCGGGCGACGTCGTGGGCTATTGCTCGGACGTTGAGTTCAAGCCGCGCTCGGGCATCGTGCAGGCATTCTATGTGACCGCCGGTGCTGCTTCGAGTGTTTTGGTTGGTGATACGCAGGTGCCGCCGACGATGCTACGCGGCTACGAGAACGGCGCGATGGTCGTCTCGGACGAGGTCAAGTCGCTTGGGTATTCGGGCGGTGCGGCCGCCAAGGCCGCCGAGGCCAGCGTCGTGGTGGGCGACAAGGTCAAAAAGGGCGCCAAGGTGCTCGACGACAAGGGATCGGTTGCCGTGGACAAGGGCAGTCGCGCACTGGGCAAGCAGCTCGGCAAGACGCGCGGCATGTTCAAGGCCTTTAAGGACGAATACCAAAAGGCGAGCGGAGGCTCGTCAAAAGCTACATAATAGCGACGTACCAAATGATGGGAGGCAAGCCGGAGACCTGTTGCTCCGGCTTGCTGTGTTTATGGGGGAGGGCACATGCGCCAAAACGGATCCAACTTAAACGGGCGTTCGGGTACGCGTCCGACGGCGCGCCGCGATCTGGGGCAGCTGCCCAGCGGTCAGCGCAAGCGTCACCGTAAGCCCGGCGCGATGTACCTCAACCATAGCCGCGGCTTTAGCGATCGCAGCGCGCGCATCGGCAACAGCCGTACGCCCCGTCGTTCGTCTCGCCTGCCCTATGCGCTCATCGCCGTGGGTTGCGCACTCGTGTTGTTTATCGCTGCCGTCGTGGGCTACGTCAACCGCAGCGTGGACGTGGAACTCAACGGCCAGAAGACCGCGGTGCGCGTGGGCTCTACGCTGCAGAATCTCATAGACGACCAGGAGTTGACTGACACCTACGACGCAGGCGACCTACTGGCCGTCGATGACAGCGTGCTCAAGCGCCATGGGGGCGAAAAGCTGTCGGTGAAGGTCGACGGCAAGCGTATAAAACAGGGTAAGTGGAAAAGCCGCGAACTTGAGGGCGGCGAGAAGGTGACGGTCAAGGATGGCCGTAACACCTACGAGAAGCACGAGATTCAGGCTACGGTTATCGAGCCCAAGCTCAAGGTCGAGGGCACGGGCGCCATAGAGTATGTGCAGACGTGGGGTGTCCAGGGCCGCTCCGAGGTGTGGGTTGGTGAGCAGTCGGGCAAGACGCAGGACCGCGGCGAGGTTGTGCCCGCCACCGATTGTGTTGTTGCGTGCGCCAGCGTGGCGCCCAAGGGCAACAAAAAGTACGTGGCGCTGACGTTTGACGAGGGTCCGAGCGGCGCCACCAAACAGATCTTGCAGGTGCTCAAGGAAAAGGGCGTTACCGCGACGTTCTTCCTTTCGGGCGATGCGGCCGAGGCCTCGCCTGCCACGGCCAAGGCGATTGTCGATGCCGGGTGCGAGATCGGATCCAACAGCTACAGCGACGATTCGCTCAAGGGTCAGGACCGTGAGACGGTACGCGAACAGATCACGAAAGGCACCGATGCGATTAAGTCGGCGACCGGCGTGAAGACGATGCTGCTGCGTGCTCCCTACGCTGCCTTTGACGAGCAAAACTGGATTGATGCGATGGACCTGGTCTCCGCCGTGGTCTCGTGGAATATTGACTCGGGCGACTGGCTGCTCAACGGTGCCGACGAGCAGGTCTCAACGGTGCTCGATTCGGTGACGCCGGGCAATATCGTGCTGCTCACCGATAGAGACGAATGCGCCGAGCAGACGCTCGAGGCGCTGCCGCAGATCATCGACGGCCTTGTCGCCGACGGCTACAAGATCGTGACGCTCAGCGACCTGGTCAAGACGGACACGTCGCTGAGCAAAAAGCTCACCTCGCTGACGAAGGTCACCATGCCCAAGGACGCCGTGTTCCCCCAACTTGCCGAGGACGATGACACCACAGAGTAGTCATTGGGTAGTCGTTTAAGAACGTCCCCAATGGCTATGTCACGGATACGTCAGCGTTTGGTATGCCTGCAATGTGCAGCGCATAAATTCGATGCCGCAGGGCGATGCTGATGCTATAGTTACTGCGGTTAATGAGGGTCAAGAGAAAGGTTACAGGTGAAATCCAAACCTCGACCATACAGTCGATGACCCCATGCAGGTGCTTTTTGCGCATGCACGGGGTGTAAGCGTCGAGCGGCGTGCCGCCCGCGCATGCGTATACATATCCAGAAGCCCCCGGACGCCGCACGCGCGGCCGCGTCCGGAGGAATAATGATGGGGAGCACCATTGAATTATCTGAGTGAGATGCTCAAATTGCCAGTCTTGGACGTCGACGGCGAAAAGCTCGGCGTGGTCAACGATTTTGGCATTGCAACCGGCGAAGTTTTTCCGCACGTGACGTCGCTCGCGTTCCGCGGCCCCGGCAAGACGCCGTTTATGATCAGCTGGCGCAAATGGGTCGACCGTATCGACGAGACGGGCGTGTATCTCAACACGTCTGCCACCAATATTCGCTTCTCGTACCTGCAGCCGACCGAGCTCCTGCTGGCGCGCGACGTGCTCAATAAGCAGATCGTCGACACGCAGGGCATGAAGGTCGTGCGCGTCAACGACATCAAGTTTTCCATGTCGGGCGAAAACCAGCTGCGCCTGTTGGGTGCCGAGGTCGGTGCCCGCGGTCTGCTGCGCGCGATCAGCCCCGCACTCGAGCATATCGTTGAAGGCTTTATGAAGCACCTGGGCAAGCCGCTCAGCGAGGACATCATCGCTTGGTCCTACATGGACCTGCTCGACCGCTCGACTAAAAACATCCAACTCTCGGTGTCGCACAAGACGCTCGGCGAGCTGCACCCTGCCGACATCGCCGACATTATCGAGCAGCTCGACCCGCGCCTACGTGCGCAGGTGTTTGCGCAGCTCGATACCGCCCAGGCAGCCGAAGCTATCTCGGAGTTCGATGACGACGAGCTTATGACCGAGATGCTCGAGGGCCTGTCCGACACGGACGCATCGTCGATGCTGGCCATGATGGACCCGGACGACGCTGCCGACCTGATCGACGAGCTTGATTACGAGAAGGCCGAGAAGCTCCTGCGCCTGATGGGCGTCAAGGAGGAGAAGGCGATTCGTAACCTGCTGGGGTATGAGGACAACACCGCCGGCCGCATCATGACCTCGGAGTTTGTCTCCCTGCCTGCCACGGCAACGGTCGGTGACGCCATCGAGGCGATTCGCGAGCTCGACGAGGACTTCGAGAGCGTCTACTACGTCTATACCGAGGATCCGAGCGGCATGCTGACCGGTGTGCTTTCGCTGCGAACGCTGATCGTAGCCGATCGCGACGCCACGCTGGGTCAGCTGGCCTATCGCGACCTGGTCTACGTGTCGCCCGACGAGGACCAGGAAGACGTAACGGACGAGATGACCAAGTATGACCTGGTCGCTATCCCCGTCTGCGACGAGAACCGCCACATCCTGGGTATCGTAACCTTCGACGACGCCATGGACGTTATCGCCGAGGAGCATCAGGAGGACCTGCAGATCGCTGGTGTCGGCTCGGGTGACAGCGCGTCCGACGACTCGACGAACGTGCTCAGCTGGTTCGTGCATCGCCAGTACTGGGTTGTTGTATGGGGCATCGCGTCGTGCATCATGGCGACCGTGCTGGGAACGGCGCTCGGCTCCGCGCATCTGGTGGTGTTCCCCATGTGCGCCATGCCGCTCGTGCTGCTGGCGGCCTCGCGCATGGTGTCGTTCGTCAAGAACTACTTCCTGGAGTATGACGGTCACGACGACGAGCCCAAGCCGTATCTGGGATTCTTCTTCCAGAGCACGGGCATGGGCCTGATTCTGTCACTCGTGACCTACCTGTGCGCCCAGCTGGTGCGCACCGCCGCGTTCCCCGATGCGCCCATGTTTGAGGAGCAACTCTTTACCGGGTGCTTTAATATCGCTGCCATCATTTGCCTGGTTGGCAACATGAGCGCCGTGATTTACCTGATGGTGCTGTTCTGGCGTGACGAGCATGACCTCAACACGTCGGGCACCGCCATGAACGTCATTGCCGTCATGATCTCGTGTGTGGCGTATTGCATCGCCGCGGTGCTGCTCGCCATGTCAGTCATGGGTTAGGTGGTCGCGTGCAAAATACCAAGCAAAAGTCGGGCACCAAGCAAAAGCTGACCATCGCGGCCATCTTTGGCGCTATGGGTCCCGGTCTGCTGGCGGCGCTTTCGGGCAATGACGCCGGCGGCATTGCAACGTATTCCAGTGCGGGCGCCAGCTATGGCTACAAGATGCTCTGGATGCTTCCCGTCATGACTGTGCTGCTCATCGTGACGCAGGAGACCGCGGCGCGCTGCGGCTGCGTCACGGGTAAGGGCCTGGCATCGCTCATTCGCGAGCGCTTTGGCGTGCGCAAGAGTGTACTTGCTATGGCGGCGCTGTTGATCGCCAACACGGCTGTGACCATTTCGGAGTTTGCGGGCATCGCCAGCGGTCTTGCTCTCTTTGGCGTGCCGGCGAGCATCTCGGTGCCGTTGGTGGCGCTGCTGGTATGGATGCTTACCATGTCGGGTAGTTTCCAGCGCATCGAGAAGATTCTACTGCTGGTGAGCTGCGTGTTCGTGACCTATATCGTCGCCGCGTTTATGGCTGGCCCCAACTGGGGTGAGGTCGCGGTCGACCTGGTCGTGCCTAACATTCAAAATGACCCCAGCTACGTGTCGCTCGTGGTCGCAACGATCGGTACCACCATCGCGCCGTGGATGATTTTCTTGGCGCAGAACAACGTGGTCGATAAGAACGCGGGCGAGGACGATATCGTGCTGCAGCGCATCGATACCGTGAGCGGCTCGCTTGCCGCTGATGTCATTGCCGGCTTTATTATCATTACGACCGGTACGGTGCTGTTCCCGGCGGGTATTCAGATTAGCGATGCTGCCGATGCTGCCCGCGCGCTGGAGCCTATTGCGGGTCAGTGGTCTACGGTACTGTTTGCCTCGGGCCTGGTCGCGGCGAGTTTCTTGGCTGCCTGCGTGCTGCCGGGCGTTACGTCGAGCGCTATCTGCGAGGCATTTGGCTGGGAGCGCGGTGCCGATCGCAGCTGGGACGAGGCCCCGGTCTATCGCGGCATCATTACGGCCATCATCGGCATCTCTGCCGTGCTGGTGCTTATGCCCGGCGTCGATCTGTTCCAGATTATGATGACCTCGCAGGTCATCAATGGCGTGCTGCTGCCCGTGGTTCTGGTGTTCCAGGTGGTTATTGCCGCTGACCGTCACATTATGGGCACTAACCGCAACGGCCGCGTGTGGAATGTGCTCACTTGGGCGACTATCGGTGTGATTACGGTGCTGACGGTCGTCATGTTTGTTCTGCAGGCGATGGGTTACAGCGCTTAGCGCCTCTTTTGGGTTTCGAGCGGCCGCTGCCATGGGCCGCGGCCTCTTTTTTTGCCCGCTATAGGGGGTTAGTTATATGGCAGTGGACAAAAAATGCCAAATATGAGTACTGTTGCTAAGTGAATAGCATTTACATCCAAGAAGATAATGGACATAGCCGATAGTATGTTCATTAAAATTGGCTCCAATATGTCTTAAACCAGTCAGGTTGGCTGCTTTAGGGGGTTGTAGGGGTCGCTCGGACGTCATTTTGGGTGGTTTTGCCTGCTACTAAAATGGTAACAGTACTCATATTTGCCCCTTTTTGTCCATGACCTCTTGGAGTCGGGTAGCGCGCAGAGATGTGGTGTAAGAGGCGGGGAATGCCCCGCCTCCGCCCTT
>DXZU01000002.1 GCA_019419525.1 Collinsella sp. | reverse complement strand
TCGGCGAGCGCGGTCATCTTCTTGCCGGTCTCGTAGAGCGCCTTGCCGTCCTCGAGGTAGCCCTCCTGGTCGAAATGCATGATCTCGATCTTCTCGGTTTCCTTCATTTGTCTCTCCTTTCTGGGGTTGTCTCCACATCCCCCATGCCAACGGGCATCAAAACCCGCTTACATTCCGTAACACTCGGCCGCTTTGGCCTTAAGCGCATTGACTGACTCTTCGTAGCCCTCTGCCTTGACCTCCATTTGCTTGGAGACAGCATCGAGATACGGGTGCACGTCCCATGACTTCAGACGCTCGGCGATCATTGCCGCAATCGTCTGGAAGAACACAAGATTGGGAATTGCGCTGAGCAGCGGAGCCACCTGAGGCACCGTAACCTCGTGAGCCCTACCCCTGGGATGGGCCGTGAGCAGCACCGTTTTTGTCGTAACGTTCGATAGCGCATCGGCGATATTCGCAAGACGCTCCGACCCCTGCGGGTCGTCGACGATAAACACCAGGTAGCCTGGGGTTATCTGCATCTCGGGACCGTGGACGAACTCCTCGCCCTCGTGATGCATGGCAGGAATCTTGATGGTCTCGCTCAGCTTGAGCGCCGCCTCCTCGGCAACACCGTAGTTGGGGCCGTTGCCGACGACCATGGCGGGCATGTGCTCAGAAAGCTCAAGCATGTGGTCTTGGACATATGCCTCGGCGGTCTTGCACATCACGGCATTAGCCTGGATAGCCTCGCGCAGGTCGTCAATACGCTGGGCAACGCCCTTGGCGTCAATCGTTCCGCGCGCCTGGCCGCCGTAAATACCAAAGAGCACCAGGTACTCAACGAGAACCTCAACGCCCAGAGTCACAAAGTCCACCGACTCGACGCCCACACCGTAGTCAAGAACGACGTCAGCGTGCTCCTTGATGGGTGCCTCAACGTTTGCCGTGAGCGCAACTGCAGCCATATCGTGCGCGCGCATGTAATCGAGCGCCGCAATCGTATTGGTCGAATAGCCGCTCTGCGAGGCGGCGATGTTGAGCGCATGCTGCGGATAGGTGTGCTCAAAATCGACGAAGGCCTCGGGCGTCACAACGGACACCTGCATCTGCAGCGCATCTTGCAGGTAATCGCTGGCGCAATCGGCGGCATGGCGCGACGAACCCGAAGCAACGATGCGCAGTGCGTTAAAAGAACCGGACTGGAAAATATCAACGAGCTGCGCTACCAGCTCAGACGAACGTTCGAGGTTCTCTCCCATACGCACATGGGCGAGCTGAACGTAATCGAGCATCTTCATCGTCTCACCTCGTAACAAATCATTGGTATTTGATACCAATCACGGTTATAGGTTACGGCTTTTTGATACCTCTTTGTCGTGTAATTAATCCCCTTCGGCGAACGGTCGATTTTGAGCCATGTAAGGTTGTGTATACAGCTGACTCAACGATCAAAACTGGTTAGTTTCCCAGCCGTTATTCACAAAACACCAGCTAGTACGTATAGGTATAGCCGCCTGCGTCGCCACGGTTAAAGGACTTGACGTACTCAATCGCCTGGCCGCTCGCATCGAAGCTCACGCACTCCAGCGTCAATGCAAGATCGCCCTGCTCCAGTCCAAGCAGGCCGGCATCTCGCGCGCCCAGCGCTTCGATATCAAGCTTTTCCTGCGCCGTGACCGGCTTTCGGCCCAGCATCTCATAGGTCTCGTACAAACTGAAGACCGACACGTCAATATCTTCGATTGTGGGAAACAGCAGGCATGGGATGAACGCCATCTCAATCGATACGGGATCGCCGTTGACGCAGTTCAAACGCCGAATCGAATACAGCGAATCGTCCTCGGCAATACCAAACAGGTTGGCATAATATGGGCCCGCATAACGCTTGGAACGCGCGAGGATGCGGACGGACGGCTCGCCGCCCGAAGCACGGACCGACTCGCGAAAGCCCCCTGTTCGCTCGTAGGCAACGGGCACTTTCTGTGCCACAAACGCGCCCTTTCCGCGGACGCGTCGAATCTGCCCGCGCCGCACCAGCTCGTCGACAGCGCTTCGGATGGTCAAGCGTGTCGTACCAAATTCCTCGGCGAGGTCTTTTTCGGACGGAATCATGGAACCCGTGGGATAAATACCGCGCTCGATACGCTCTTCAATGCGGCGTCGAATGCGCATATAAACCGGGGTGGCATCTACTGTTTCAGCCATTGTTCACCTGCCACGCTCCTCATGCCGTTCTTTTCGCCGTTATCGGCAAAGCGGAACTTTGTGGGCAAAATCACCGATTTGCAATACTCCACAAAACGCATGTCCTTATCAAATTCTATCGTGCTCTCATAGAACACCGGCGTTCCCTCTTCTTGCTGGAGCAGCTCGGCCTCTTCGGCGTTCAAACGCGAGATGGAGATATGCTCACGTCCATGCTCAACGCGCACGCCGCCTTCTTTGAGCAAGACATCGTAAAGGCTCTCACACTCAAAATCGTGATCGGGAAGCGAGGGGCACAGGGACAGGTTAACGTGAGCCGTCTCGATTGACGCCGGCTCGCCCTCAATAAGTCGAACACGCTGCATGCGGAGCAAGGGAGCACCTACAGCAACCCCAAACTTGTCGGCAAGTGCCTCATCCGCCTCGATGGCCCCGGTGGAAACCAGACGAGAAGAGGGGTGCAGGCCGGCAGTCCGCACAGCATCGGAAAAGTTATACGTTTCTTGGAAGATGTTCAACGGCTTGGGAGGACACACATACGTACCCGACCCACGACGGCTCTCGAGCGTTCCGCACGAGATGAGCCGCGTGATAGCAGCACGCAACGCCGTACGCGAAACACCAATCACTTCGCACAGCACACGCTCGGCCGGCAAGCGATCGCCGCCGCCGAGCTGATAGTGCTGGATATACCAAAGAATTCCCTCGACAGCACGATCTTTGGGGGGAATTGCATAAGATTCGCCTGCCATTGCACAGACTCCTCGTTCAGAAACGCATGTCGCCAAAATTAGGCCAGACCACCCATGGCATCAAATTCGGCCTTGATCTTCTCGGCGACATTCCGATACGACTTATACAGGTTTGAATCGCGTTTGACTTCATCGGTCATAACGGGAATCTCTAGTTTGGAAACCTCGTCTTTTCCCGTCTGAACCGCCACAACAACGCCCATACCAAGACACATATTACGCTTGGCTGCGTTCATTTTTGCCGCCTTAGCGGGATTTGCCAGAATACGCTGGGCAAATTCCTGTTTAGAGACCGCTTCATCGGCTTCCTGATCGCCCGCCTCGGCTACTTCGCACTGCAGCACATCCGCATAGTCGAAAATCTTCGGCTCGCCGCCGCGCTGATGCACGGCCCACTTGCGGCGCGTGGCATCCTGATAGATAGCCGGCAAAAACGTAAACCGCGGCGGGTCCAAAATCGTATCCGTGATGGTAAACACATCGGGATCAAAGGCATCCTGCGGGTTTTTCTTCTTGAACAGCCCCATATCAGCCTCCCGTACTAGCATTAAACAACTCAAGCCAAATATAGCACCAATTTCAAGTCGCCGCCTTACCCTATCGGTACGCGGCCTCTATGGCTCGCCCAGCGGAAGAACATACGGACGAGGGACGGGGTGGGGTACTTGGTTTTGGAAGTGGGCTTCGCGAACTTCCAAAACCAAGCACCCCACCCCGTCCCCGGCGATGTATCACTGGCTGACCAAAGTTACATGCACAGTACCCAAGGCAGCATCAGCAAAGTCCCTATTACATTAAAAATAATCAGCCCCCGCAAAACGAAACGGTCGAGAGGGCCTTGCCCGGCGGGGTTGCCTTGCTCCGGGAAGTTCGCGAAGCCCACTTCCCGGAGCAAGGCAACCCCGCCGGGCAAGGCCCCAGCGCGAGACCGTCCCGAATGCCTACCCGCACAGCGTGGTTACGAGTGGGATAGTCAAAATGGAGCAGATGATCGACAAAAACGTGCACTGCATCATGGGGCGTGCATCCTTGCCGTATTGTAGGCAGTACAGCGTACCGTTGCTACCCACCGGCATTGCCATCTCGAGCACAAGCGTCGCGATAAACATGGGCGTCATGCCGGGCCACAAGCGCGCGACGGCAAGACATGCCACCGGCACGACAACCAGGCGAAACGCCACGGCGACATAGGCGCGCCAGTTGGTAAGCATCTCGAGCGGACGGTACTTGGCGATAGACGATCCCATGAGCAACAATGCCGCTGGAGTGGTCATGGTGCCAACGATGGAAATCGAGTCGCCCAACACGCCCCAATCGGTCCATCCGGTTAGCACGATCCCAAGCACAACGGCACTTGCAATGAGACCAGGACTCTTGCAGCAGGCGGCAATATTGCGCATCTGCTTTTTAAGGCCGCCATCCATTCCGCTAAATAACATGGCACCGACGGTAAACATAAGAAGGTTTAGGGGGATAAGCGCAATCGATGCATACAACAGCGCTTGTTTTCCCAACACCGCCGAAATAACCGGAAAACCGATAAACCCGGCATTACCGAAAAGCACGGCGAAGCGATACGAGCATTCTGTCCCTTTGGGAACGCGAAGAGCAGCGGTGACAGCAAACGCGATAACGGTCGCCACTACATACATCACAAAGGACAGACCCATGAGCGAAAACGTCTCGGCAATGCTCGGAAGCTTCACATCATCGCCCAGCGCTGACGAAAGCACCAAGCACGGTAGCGCCACCTGCAACAGCAGATGCGACAGCTCGCGCTCGAACTCCGCTTTCATAAACCCCAGCTTGGCGATACACCACCCCAACAAAATAGGCAGCGAAACCGTCAACATCTGAAGCGCCACACTCGTAAAGCTCATGCTTCCCCCTTATCTATTCCACGAGGGCCGGGGCGCCTGCTTTGTTTTGAGAAGTGGGCTTCGCGAACTTCTCAAAACAAAGCAGGCGCCCCGGCCCCGGCAATGTAATTTTGGCTGACCAAAGGAAGATGCGCAGCCCCAAGGCCGCAACGGCAAAGTCCCCATTACATTAAAAAATATCAGCCCCCGCATATCGAAACGGTCGAGAGGGCCGCCTCCGGGCTGGTGCCCTTCCTCGGAGAAGTTCGCGAAGCCCACTTCTCCGAGGAAGGGCACCAGCCCGGAGGCGGCCCCAGCGCGAGACCGTCCCGGATGCCTACTTACTCGTTGTCGCCCGCGGTCATCTGCGTTGCGGAGAGCGCGCCGTCGGCTGCTGTTGCGGCTGCGGCGTCGGGCCAGACCCAGTCGGTGAAGGCCGGGTGATCGTAGCCCTCATCGCACGCGAACTCGAAGGCCTCGGTGCGGAATGCCTCCCACTTATCAATCTGCTCGGCAAACTTATCGGCGTCGACCATGCGCAGCACGTCGGCGGCCAGTGCCCAGCGGTCCATGTTGTTCAGGCGCAGCATGTCGAACGGCGTTGTCGTGGAGCCTTTCTCCTCGTAGCCGTGGACGCGGAAGGCATCGTGGCCGGGGCGGTTCCAGATCAGGCGGCGAATCGTGCCGGCATAGGCGTGGAACGCGAAGAAGACGGGCTTCTCGCCGCAGCCGAACAGCTCAGCCCAGCGCTCGTCGCTGAGAGCCTGGTCGTTCTCGCAGACGTTCTGGATCTTGAGCAGGTCGACCACGTTGACGAACCATACCTTGATGCCCAGCTCGCGCAGCATGTCGGTTGCAGCCAGAGCCTCAAGCGTCGGCACGTCACCGCAGGTGGCGACCACGACGTCGGCCTCGGCGAGCGAATCGGCGGTCGATGCCCACTCCCAAGTCGCAACGCCCTCGGCGAGCTCCGCCTTGGCCTCGTCGACCGTCTGGAAGGTCGGAGCAGGCTGCTTGCCGCAGAAGATGGCGTTGACGCAGTCAGTGGACTGGTAGACGCGCTCGGCCACGGCGAGAGCCATGTTGGCGTCGGCCGGATAGTAGGCGTTTACGATGTGCGTGTCGTTGGCCTTGTTGAGCAGCAGGTCAATAAAGCCGGGGTCCTGATGCGAGAAGCCGTTGTGGTCCTGACGCCAGACGTGGCTCGACAGCAAAATGTTAAGGCCGCTGATGGGGGCACGCCACGGAATCTCGCGCTTGGTAGCCTCGAGCCACTTGCAGTGCTGGTTGACCATGGAGTCGACCACATGGACAAAGCTCTCGTAGGAGCTCCACACGCCGGAACGGCCAGTGAGCACGTAGGCCTCGAGGAAGCCCTCGCATTGGTGCTCGGACAGCTGCTCGACGACCTTACCGGAGCCTGCCAGCAGCTCGTCGTTGGCCTCGTCCTCGTAGAAGCCGGCGTCCCACTGCTTCTTGGTCACCTTGTAGGCAGCCTGCAGGCGGTTGGACGCGGTCTCGTCGGGACCGAAGATGCGGAAGTCATCCATGTTCTTGGCCAGAACGTCGGCAGTGTACTCAACAAAGACGCGGGCGGCCTCGGTGGAGCCCCAGCCATGACCATTAGTGTCGACGGGGACCTCGTGGGCGTGGATATCGGGCAGCTCGAGCTCGCGACGCACCTTACCGCCGTTCGCGTTGGGGTTGGCGCCGATGCGCAGCTCGCCGGTCGGCATAAAGGCCGTCACCTCGGGGCGCACCTGGCCCTCGGGCGTAAAGAGCTCCTCGGGCTTGTAGGAACGCAGCCACTCGCGCAGCACGCGGAAGTGCTCGTGGGTGTCCTTGGCACTCGCCAGCGGCACCTGATGCGCGCGCCAGGAGTCCTCGGTCTTCTTGCCGTCGATCTGCTTGGGGCAGGTCCAGCCCTTGGGCGTGCGGAACACAATCATGGGGTAGGCCGGGCGGACCACGGTCTCGCCTGCGGCGGCCTGGGCCTGCGCGGTTGCCTTGATGTCACAGATCTCATCGAAGACCTGCTCAAACAGGGCAGCGAAACGCGCATGAATGCTTGCGTGGCTCTCGTCGTCAAAGCCGGCGACAAAGAAGTGCGGCTTATAGCCCATGCCCTCAAAGAACTTGGTGAGCTCTTCGTCGGACACGCGGGCGAGGATGGTGGGGTTGGCGATCTTGTAGCCGTTGAGGTGCAGGATCGGCAAAACGATACCGTCGGTTGCCGGGTTCACGAGCTTGTTGGATTGCCAAGAGGTCGCGAGCGGGCCGGTCTCGGACTCGCCGTCGCCCACCACGGCCACGGCCAACAGGCTCGGGTTGTCCATGACGGCACCGTAAGCGTGGCTGAGCGTGTAGCCGAGCTCGCCGCCCTCGTGGATGGAACCGGGCGTCTCGGGCGCAAAGTGGCTCGGGATGCCGCCGGGATAAGAGAACTGGCGGAAGAACTTCTGCAGGCCTGCCTCGTCATTGGTGATGTCGGGGCGAATCTCGCGGTAGGTACCGTCGAGCAGCGACTGAGCAGTACCGGCGGGGCCACCGTGACCAGGGCCCATCAAGAAGATAGCATTCTGGTTGTGGTCGGCGATCAGTCGATTGACGTGACCGAACAGGAAGTTGATGCCGGGCGTGGTGCCCCAGTGGCCAACCAGGCGGTGCTTAACGTCCGGACGACCGAAGTCGCGCACCTCACCGGTTTTCTCGTCGACAAAGTCGGGGCGCATTAGCGGGTTAGAGCGAAGGTAGATCTGACCGACGGACAGATAGTTCGATGCGCGCCAATACAGGTCGACGCCCTCGAGCTCGGAAGCCGGCACCTCGTGGCCCAGCTTTTGCCACGGCGTCCCCAGTGTTTTAGCCATTGTTTATGTCCCTTCGCTGTGCGGTCACCCTCCAATACGGCAACCTTTCGTTGGGACCAGTATATTTGCTAAAACGTTTTATCACCCTTATCAATCCCATCGATTAGCAAAGCGCGACATTCACCTGCGGCGTTGATTGTCACAGGTGCTCCACATTCGGTCTCTGCAAATTGGTAAACGTGTTTAGTTGTGTTTAGTAAGCTCGAGCACGCTGTCCTTAACGATAAGCTCCGGCTCCAGAACGACCTCTTCGGCACGCCTGCCGCCCCTACCGGCAAGACGCTTGGACATGCAGCCAAAAGCATGCTCCGCAAGGACACCAGGGTCCTGCTCAATCGCGGTCAGCGCCGGCTCAAAGAGAACGTCGGCCGCCGAGTTGTCATAGCTCACCACCGAGATATCGCCCGGGATGCTCTTCCCCATCTCGTGTAAGCGCTTGAGCAAACCGAGGGCAATGTTATCCGAGCTTGCGAACACGGCAGTGGCGTCAGTTGCGAGCACTGCCTCCGAGGCCTCGTATGCGCTCGGAATGTAGTACTCGCTCTCAAACTCCAAACGCGCGTCGATCGGCAGGCCAACCTCGCGCAGCGCGCGCTCATAGCCGGCAAGTCGCTTGCGACCCGTATTGGAACGGCGGGCATTAACCAGGCAGGCAATACGGCGGTGGCCTTGCTCGATCAGATAGCGGGTGGCCATATAGCCGCCCATCTCGTGGTCGAACATCACCTTGTCGCACTCGAGCCCCTCAATGGCACGGTCGACCATTACGGCCGGGATGGGCAGGTGGCTGACTTCTTCGCGCAGGGCGCGATCATCGGAGAACTCGTCACCCACCACCAGGAAGACGCCATCAACGCCGCGCGTCACCAGCTGGCGCAGCAGCTCCAGATCGTCATCGGCGCTTCCGCCCGAGCTGGTAATGAAGAGCGCATAGCCGTCCTCGCGGCAGCGCTTTTCCAAGCTACCGGCGAGCGAGGCAAAAAAGCGGCTCTCGATGTTAGGGACGATAAGGCCCAGCGTGCGCGACTCGCGCATAACCAGGCTGCGCGCAATCTGGTTGGGAACATAGTGGTTGCGCGCCGCGACCTCTTTGATGAGCTTGCGGTTTTCTTCCGAGATGCGACAGGGCCGATTATTGAGAACAAGCGAGACCGACGAGGGGGAAAGCCCCACCTCCTGGGCGATCTGCTTGAGGGTGACTTTGTTGGCCATCTCGCTCCTTCCGGGTTTACGCGCAATCTCTTGAAAGTATAGCGACTACCCCTCTACCTCGGTGATAAACACTTTACCAATCCGGTGGACGGCTGTTTTATCGCCGCCAGCGCACCAAATCCGTCCGGGTGGGGTATATTGCAATCGATTGATGACAACGACCACCAAAAGGCGGATATCCGTATGCACGAGAACGATTTTTTTAACGAGGACCTGCTGTGCGCGCTCGCTGGCGTTGCCGGCGAGGACAACGTGCTGATGAGCGAGCCCATGCGCGAGCACACCACGTTTAAGATCGGCGGTCCGGCCGACGTCTTTGTCACGCCCGATACTGAGCAGGGCCTCGTCGCCACGCTCGATACCTGCTATCGCTGCAATCTACCACTCACCATCGTGGGCAACGGCTCCGACTTGCTCGTCGGCGACAAGGGCATCCGCGGCGTCGTCGTAGCGCTGGGCGAGGGCCTCTCCGACATTACGGTCGACGGCACGCACGTCACGGCGGCAGCCGGCGCCTTGCTTTCCGATGTCGCAGCCGCGGCAGCCGAGGCCGGCCTTACCGGCATGGAGCCCATCTCGGGCATTCCCGGATCGGTCGGCGGTGCCTGCTACATGAACGCCGGAGCATACGGCGCTTGCATGGCCGATGTGCTGGAGTCCGTGCGCGTCTACAAGCCCGCCCGCATGCTCGACGACGGCACCCGCGGTAGCGGCAGCATTATCGAGTTCGATGTCGACGAGCTCAACCTGGACTATCGCAAGAGCCGCATTGCCGACGACGGCTTCATCGTGCTCTCGGCCACCTTCAATCTCGCCCCGGGCAACGCCGCGATGATCAAGGCCGACATGGACGACTACCGCCAACGCCGCGAGGACAAGCAGCCGCTCGACATGCCGAGCGCCGGCTCCACCTTCAAGCGCCCCGAGGGCTACTTTGCCGGCAAGCTCATCATGGACGCCGGCCTGCGAGGACACGCCATCGGCGGCGCGCAGGTGAGCGAAAAGCACTGCGGCTTCATCGTCAACGCCGACCACGCCACCGCCGCCGATGTCGACGAACTCATCCGCCACATCCAAACAACCGTCAAAGACCAATTCGACGTAGACCTAGAACCCGAAGTCCACCGAGTAGGCGAATTCCTCTAACAAAGAAGGCCCCGAAAGGGGCCTTCACCATATTTATTCAGATAACCCAGTCCGGTGTGTCGCGCCCCGAACCCGAGAGGGCCGCGTGCCCGCCCGCAATATATTTGATTGATCGCGAGTTCCGCACGCAAAGAAGGCCACTTAATGTGGCCTTCGTCTTGCGCAGGACTGCCCGAGCAGGCAATCAAATATATTGCGGGCGGGCACGCGGCCCAGTCGGCTTTACGACAGCGCAATACCGCCAAGCCAGCCCCAACGCACGCCAGAGCCAGTACCATAAAAGCTGATGAACGAATCAAGCGACTTAGACGTAATGGCACCCTCGTTGCTCATAACGATGCCGCCGCCAACGTAGATACCCACATGACCGTAGATAAGGCCCGGAGCACCCGTGCCGCTGTGCGAGGAATCGGCCACGATCATGCCCACCTGCAGCGCCGAGCGGTCGGAGCTATAGCACCAGGCGTTGAACATGTCACACGCGTTGCCGCCAAAATAGCCCACGCCGGCATTGCGGAAGACGTTGGTAACCCAGGCAGCACACCAGCCCTGGCCGGGAGAAGGCGTCGAGTAGCACGCATTGACGACGGCCTGCTGCTTGCCCGAACCGCCCGTCTGTTGCGGGGTGCCGCCGGCATACGAGCCGCCACCCGAGCTCGAGCCACCCGAAGAAGAGCCCGTGTTCGCAGAGGCCGCGGCTGCCGCAGCCGCCTTCCTAGCGGCCTCCTCAGCCTGGGCGGCAGCGAGGATCTCGGAATCGCGCTGAGCCATGAGTTCCTTGACGTCGTCGGAAAGACCGTTCAGCACGGTCTGGACTTCTTGCTGCTTGGCCTGCATGTCCTGCATCTGGGCAGTCTGCTGATCCTTGAGCTTCTCCAAGTCGGCCTTCTGCGACTCAAGCTCGGTCTTTTGCGCATCGAGCTCTTCCTGGATGGTCTGAATGTCCTCGATGGCGTCGCGGTCGCTCTTGTTGATCTTCTCAACATAGTGCGCATTGGCGACGAGCTCCTCAAACGAGCCCGAGGCGAGCAGCAGCGACAGGATGTTGGTGCCGCCCGACTTATAGCTGGCGGAAACGCGATCGGAAAGATCGCCGCGCTTCTTTTTGAGCTCGGCCTTCTTTTCGTCAATCTGCGCCTGCGTGCTGTCAATCTGGCCCTGTACGCCCTCGATATCGTTGAGGGTCTGGGCGTTCTTGTTGGCCAGCGCCGCGTATTCATTTGCGATGCTGTCGAGCTGGGCCTGGACCTCGTCAAGCTGAGCCTGGGCCGCATTGAGCTTGTCGGTGGTTTC
This sequence comes from Collinsella sp., assembly GCA_019419525.1. Classification (GTDB taxonomy): domain Bacteria; phylum Actinomycetota; class Coriobacteriia; order Coriobacteriales; family Coriobacteriaceae; genus Collinsella. The sequence continues at coordinate 8,917 of DXZU01000002.1, read as the reverse complement.
CTTGGTGGCCTCCGCAGCATGGGCGCGAGCGGGCAGACCAAAAAGAACGGCTGCAGAAGCTGCGCCGAACAGGGCCTTGAGGGCAGTGCGACGCGAAAGCTCCTGGGAAAGGATGGAATCGCTGTTTGGTGACATATCTACTCCGTTACATGTTTATTTATATGTCGCTCAACTTATACATATTAGCGTACATCCGGCGCATCCCAACGATTTCCACGAACGGCAGCAAACCGTATGGTCGGCGGCTCGTATGCAAACGTCAAAGTCAAGGTTACGCCCACGCCAAACATTTCAATGAGTACGTTAGCATGTTCATCTGCTTTTCCTGCCCTGCACCTTTTGGGTGCCCCTGCCTGCGCTATACTCCCCTGAAGAAGTGTTCCTGATTCGATAGGAGACTACATGTCCAAAGCACTCGACCCCAAAGACACCTGCGTCCTCGTAACCGGTGGCGCCGGTTTTATCGGCTCGCACACCGTCGTTCAGCTGCTCGAGGGCGGCTACCAGGTCGTCATCGTCGATGACCTCTCCAACTCCAGCGCCGTCGCCGTCGACCGCGTCAAGACCATCGTGGGCGAAGAGGCTGCCAAGAACCTCACCTTCTACGAGGCCAACGTGCTCGACCGCGAGGCCATGAACAAGATCTTCGACACCCATCAGATCGACCGCGTCATCCACTTCGCCGGCTTTAAGGCCGTCGGCGAGTCGGTGAGCAAGCCCGTCGAGTACTACCACAACAACATCGAGAACACCCTGGTGCTCATCGACGTCATGCGCAACCATGGCTGCAAGTCCATCATCTTCTCGAGCTCCTCGACCGTCTACGGCGATCCGGACAACCCGCCCGTCACCGAAGAGGACCCCAAGAAGCCCGCGACCAACCCCTATGGTTGGACCAAGTGGATGATTGAGCAGATCCTCATGGACGTCCACACCGCCGACCCCGAGTGGGACGTCGTGCTGCTCCGTTACTTCAATCCCATCGGTGCCCATCCGTCGGGCCTGATCGGCGAGGACCCCAAGGGCATCCCCAACAACCTGGTGCCCTACGTCGCCCAGGTCGCCGTCGGTAAGCTCGAGGCCGTTCAGGTCTTTGGCAACGACTACCCCACCCCCGACGGCACCGGCGTGCGCGACTACATCCACGTGTGCGACCTGGCATCTGGTCACGTTGCCGCCCTCAACTGGATGAACGGCAAGACCGGCGTCGAGATCTTTAACCTGGGCACCGGCACCGGCACCTCGGTACTCGAGGTCGTCGCCGCCTTCTCCAAGGCCTGCGGCAAGGAGCTGCCCTACGTGATCCGTGAGCGCCGCGCCGGCGACATCGCCGCCAACTGGTGCGATGCCTCCAAGGCCGAGCGCATGATGGGCTGGAAGGCCCAGTACGACATCGCAGACATGTGCCGCGACAGCTGGAATTGGCAGAGCCATAACCCCAACGGCTTCGCCGACGCCGAGTAGCCACTCCCCCGTGCTAGGTTTTGTGGCATGCCTCAAAACCTAGCACGCGACATGCTCGGCACATGCCGCTTCCTGCATGGGTAGATTTCTAGACATGTCCCAAAAATCTACTGGCCCCGGCCTCCAATGTGAGGTCGGGGCTTTTTAGGAACTCGTTCTCGAGCTCGAGCTCGCGCATGCACTTGCGGGCGGCCCTCATCTCGGCGGTCTCGGTCTTGGCCGCGGCCGCCGCGACCGGGTGGTTGGCCAGTTCCTTCTTTCTGACCGTCACCCATCTTCCCAGGATCTTCTCATTGATGCCGAGGTCGGCGGCAACTTGGGCGATGGGCTTCCCCGACGCGACGGCTAAGTCTGCGGCCTCGGTGCGGTGCCCCGCTGTGCAGGAGAGCCTATCTGCCATGACTGAACACTCCTTTCTTTTTGGCGCTGAAACGATTATCGCCGCTCAACGCCATTCCTCTAAGTCAAGTGTCCTGGGATACAATACAGTTCAAATGGACGAGGAGGATCCGGCGCTCCTCTTGATGAGCCCGGAGAGGCCCCTGGTCGTCACCCTTCCCCGCGCGAACGCAAAGCGGACGGCGGCGAGCCATGTCCTCCCCGCGCGTTCCATTTAGGGAGTCCTCGAGAAGTCGATCTCCCTGTGCGATAATCGAGCTATTGAGTCTCGCGAGTTTAGAGCTGGTGATATGCATTGAAAATCAAGGTGAAAAACATCGGCAGGGTCGCTGAGGCCGATATCGAGATTAATGGCATTGCCGTGATCGCCGGGGAGAACGGGACGGGGAAAAGCACGGTTGGAAAAGCGCTTTATGCGGCCTTCAACAGCATGTCCGATTCGGAGAACAAAATCGACCGCATGAGGCGCAATAGTGTTGAACGCGCCATCAGGAAGGCATATGTGGGAGGCCCTCTCGACTCCACGTCTCGCCACAGGCGAACTGCTGGAAGAATGAATGGTTTCATCGACAGGGTTTTTTCGGGCGAGTGCACGAGGGACGAGCTTATTGATGAGATAAAGGAGTATTACGGGGAGGAGATCTCCCGTGAGATCGAATCCGATTTCACGAATGGCGTAGCAGGAGTTGCCGATCAGATTATCGAGATCATGGATATCTCCGATGATGAGGTATTTCGTGCGATTGCGACAAACAGGTTCCAAAGCGAGTTCAACGGCCAGATCAATTCGGTTTTCGGCGAAGAGCCCGGGAAGGTCGAACTCCAGATAAAGGACGCATCTACGGTTTTCTCGGTTGCAGGTGACGAGGTGGCGGAGGTGCACGATAGGAGGGTTTTGCGATTCAGGGCGCATTATCTGGACGACCCGTTCCTGATCGATTCTCTCGGAGGGCCCTACGGCCCCGCTTTTCGGTTCAGGCCCCTCCTTGGACACCAGGAGGAGCTGCGGCAAGATTTGATTCAGGCGACCATCCGTAACGATGACAGCGAGTCCTCGCTGTTCGACGAGATCGCGAAGGAGCGGCACCTGAAGGTTCTCATGGACAAGGTCTCCTCCTTATGTCCGGGGTATTTCGAGAGGAGCGAAAGTCGCGGTCACCTTACGTATCTCGAAGAGGGCTTCGCTCGGGGGTTGGAGCCTGGGAACCTTTCTGCTGGCTTGAAGACGTTCGCCATCATGAAGGTGCTCTTGAAGTCCGGCGCGCTAGATGCCGGAGGGACTATTATCCTCGATGAACCCGAGATTCATCTTCATCCTGCATGGCAGCTGGCCTTCGCCGAGATAATCGTGCTGCTCCAGAAAGAGCTCGGGATGCACGTCTTAATGAGCACCCATAGTCCATATTTCTTGAATGCGATCGAAGTGTATTCTAAGAAGCACGCTGTTGATGGATTGTGCTCATATTATCTTGCGGAGACCTGCGCTGATGGACGCTCTCGCTTTGCCGAAATAACCGGCTCGACTGAGGTCGCCTACGAGAAGCTGGCGGCTCCTTTTGATACGCTTGAGAGGGAGGAGTACGGCCTTGAGTAGCGACCTGTGCGCCTCCTGCCCTCATCCGAACTCTCCCGTGGTGCCAGATGGCAGCGATGGTTGCTCCCGTTGCAGGACCTGTATCCTAAGGGACTGCACGTCGACCATCTCCAAAACATCCAGAGACGGGAGCGTCTCTCTTGTGGATGACGATTTGCCTGTTGTCAATTTTGACTCTGTTAAAGAATGCTACTGCAAGAAGGTCAATAGGTGGATGCAACTCCCGCGCTCCGCCGATGCGCTGTATTGCGATCGGGAAACGTTATATCTAGTCGAATTTAAAAACGGCAGTCTGAAGGAGACGCTGGGGAAGAGGCTCAATCCCAAGGATGACGAAGAGCTTGGTATCAATCTTGGCCAAAGGGACGCCCTCATCGAGAAGTGCAAGGACAGCGTTTTGATCTGCTCGGACCTGTGGGGAAAGAGGACGAGATGGTTTCGCGAGCACTGCGTCTTTGTTTTGGTATACAACGAGGACAAGAACAAGACCGCGTTGAAGCGGGTTGCCAGCTCGATTAGGAAAAAAGCGCGTTTTGGGCTTCCTGACAAATTGAAAGGTTTTTGCGTGAAGGATGTCTTGACGCTAACCGAAAAGGAGTTTTCGACATCGCTCCTTTCAACTTGGCGAGACGCAGAAGAAATCGCGGAGGTCGACGCGTAGGAGACCGAAAGGCATCCGGTGGCTATTTGCTCCCGATATCGATCGTTCGTCTGCAGTCGGTTTTCTTTCCGCTGCGCCCGCCAGTTTGCGATGAGTCGCGCACCGTGTGAAACTCAACACGGATGAAATACAAATATAATCCCCCCTTGCACTGTGTTGATAAATATTGCTCGTCGAACTCATCTGAACTGGGCTTTCTTGCATAGAACTGCCTGAACCTGAGCGTTTTCGGGTATCGCATTGCCCGATCGAGCACCATCGCGACCTTCTCAAGCTTGTCCTCGGGCGGACTCATAGCCACAGCCCCGCATGTCGTCCCGGTTGGAGCCGGGATGAGCCCTCAGGAAGCACTGCATGAAGTAGCGCATCCGGTTCACGGGCCCCAGCGGGTTCTGGCCGTCGGGAACGCCCTTGAGCAGCTTCGCGTTGTAGTGCTGGCTCTTCAGTGACAGATTGTTGACGGGAGCCGTGTGGCGCCCGGCTCCATGTCGTGGATGAGCGTGGAGCGGGCGCCACACGGCTCCCGAACGTCGCCAAGGTCTTCGCCCTGCTTGTCTTGCCAAGGCCCTCCCGGATGAAGATTGAATTGCCTGGCTCATCGCAGCCGAGCGCGACACGGCCTCTACCCGAGACCATCATCTCTACACATAGCCCATCATTCGACAAGAACGCGCAGTTTGTCCTGCATAGGCGCATGGTGTCCCCCTCCGCCGCAAGAGGTGAGCAAAAGAGAGGCTCCCCTCGCCACTACCGGACAAAGGGACCTCTCTGGGGAAACACGCTATAAAACCTTCTTGCCGGGCGGTCGAGTACAGCACCGACGGCGTACCCGTGGAGACCTACCCAGAGCCCACGCCATTTCAAGTTTCTTGGTCTTCAACGCCACAATCCGATAATCATCCAGCCGTCGAAATGACCTCGTCACAGGCGGCAAGCATCTCCTCGTCATGAGTGACAACGATTACAATATGGTCTCTCTTAATTTCATGAAGCAATTTGATCAGCGCGCCTCGACTCTTCGCATCAAGTGCTGAGGTCGGTTCATCAAAAAGCATAACGTCCGGCGATTTCAACAGCTGTCTCACAATTGCAATCTTTTGCTTCTCGCCGCCGGACACCCCTCCTTTCCCGCCGTCAAGCATCGCCGTTGCCCCGTTCTCCACAGAAGCAACCATTTCGTCTAGCCCCAATATGACAAGCATCCGATTCAGCTTATCCATCTCGTAATCATCAGAAAGCAGCGTAAGATTATCGAGAATCGTCCCCTCAACGATAGGGGGTTCTTGCTCCGTAATGCTGACTCGACACCGCCGCAATGCATATCGATCGATGCAACGCTGTGACACCCCGTTGTAGCGAACGGCCCCTTCTGTGTCATCTGGATATAGCCCCAATATCACTGACAGCAGCGAGCTCTTCCCCGAACCATTCGGCCCCGAGATTCCATATAGCCGACCCCTGGAAAACGCGAGCCCCTCAATGCTTAACGCGACCCTTTCCGCCCCTGGATAACGTAGCTTGATGTTCTCTAGACGGATTTCCTCAATCGGACCAAGCGCCAATTTGCCATTCGCTTCCACCGGGACATCCCAAATTCTTTTCAGCCGCTCATAGCATACGCGATTAGTCTGGTAATCCCTTCCCCAGCCCAACAAATACTGTACCGCTGAGCTTAAGTTCGAATAATATCCAACAGCAGTCACGAGAAAACCAGGCAACAGTCTCCCGCCCATCACTTCAACCGCGCCCACAGCAAGAAGACATCCTTGAGCGGCGGAAGCGACCAACGCGTTGCCAAAGGTAAATCTAGACCCTACTTCCTGATTTGCTCTCATCGTTGGATAGAGCCCATTAAAAGCTTCGACCAGTACAGCGCGGGACCTATCGAACAAAGCATGTTTGCGGATGAAATCAACTTTCTCCAACTGATCTTGTAGACAGGAAAAAAACCTCGCGCTCTGCTCTTGTACGTCAAAACTTCTCTCAAACAGCCTTGCGCGTGAAACCGCATAAAAAGCGGCACTCGCTGCCGCAAGAACAAGGCAGACCACACTCAACTTGATATTCAGGCTACCGAGAACAAACAGGGCGGACAAAAGGGTGATAACGTTGCTTGAAACCCCCACAACCGAGTTGATTACGAAGATGACAAGGTCATTAGCGTCGTGATTGATTTGCTGGTTATAATACGACGCGTTGAAGCCCTCGAAGAATGCCTGGGGAAGGTGCTTCACGTGCTCAAGCGTATCCGCATTTAAGCCGAACCCCGCATGCGACTGAAGGTTGATGTACAGCATCTCTGAGCAATACACTAGTCCCGCTCGAACCGCTTGGACCGCAACCAAAATAAGGCAACAAACGAGAACGGCGGCAAGATCGGCGCTGGCCGGCATCGCCAATCGGTTTACCACTATGCCGGTAAGAAAGGGACCCGCAAGCGCAAGCAGCCCGACCAAAACTGTTACGACAAGATAGGCGTAGAATCGACCGCCCAGTATATATTTTCTACAGAGATTAAGCATCAGCCTCATTTTGCCCCGCACCCCGTTTTGCCGTATTCATCATCTGGGAGAGCAGCATTTTTTGCTCGGCATCATACCGGAAGGAAACGCAACGTTTCCCCTCACCGTTTAAGGCGTGGTTGGGGCACCCTCCCATGCACATGGGAAAAGCAAAGCACTCTTGGCATTCCGGGTCATCCGGCTCATATGCCATCCAGTTAATCATGTTCTTGCTCAACATTGGCGGCTCGAAAATAGTTCCGACCCTCCGCTCCTTCATTCCAATGTCATCCCAGCACTTATACAAATCTCCGACGGGATCAACCACGTACGAGTTGATTCCAACGGCGCAACATATCCCGAAATTCGTCCCACCAAAAGGTTGAACTTTGAAGCCCCGCGCAATTGCCCTTTTATAAAACTCAGTCTCCTCATACGAGAACTCTTTTACAGTAAAGCAGTGGCTGTCGTTCGCACATACCTGATTGATATCGTCAACAGGGGCTAAATAGAAGTGAACCTTATTCATCAGGCCATTTAGCTCGAGATAATCCAATAGCTCTTGAGCGGCCTCGATGTTGGTCTTGTCGACGTTGCTCCTTATCGAAATATCGATGATGTCGGCACACTCTTTGACGTTCTTGAGAATACGTTCGTATGTAGGGCTTCCGTCGTGAAGAATCCTTCTCGAATCGTGATCCGACTTCGATCCATCTATAGTCACTTGCGCGCTCGTCACACCACATGCCGCGAGCCTCCTTGCAACATCAGGCGTCAGCAGATAGCCATTTGTCACTATCGATGCGGAATATTCACACGTTGGCCCCACGACATCTTTCAGATCCGACGTAATCCGTTCGATCATCTTCATTCCGAGCAGAGGCTCGCCGCCGTATCATCCAACTGAGAGACTTGCGATACCAGGATAGTAATCTTTCACGAACTTGGAGAGCTGTGTCAAAACCTCCTCGCCCATCGTCGTGTACGCCTGTCCCTTTTCATAGCAGTAGGGACAGCAAAAGTTGCAAGCCATCGTTGGCGCAATGGTAAGGGACAGAGCAGTATTCGCAAAGCGCGCGGCGCGACTTTGCAACCTGATCTCCCCAAGCTCGTCCCTCTCCTCATTGACTAGGATGCCTCCCCTTATCAGCTCCGCGACAAGATCATCGGCATCCCGAACGTCCCCTTCTTGAATCCTTTTGAATTTCTGCGCGTATTCCGGATTTAACGACAGGATGCCGCCGGTTCGCGCATTCATGATAAGAAGACTTCCGTTATGTTCATGCACCACATTAAATTGCGACAGGTTCACTTCGCACCATCTCCATTTCCAATCAAATCCATATCGACCCTCAGACGCTGCGCATACGCCAGCGCACTACCTTCTTCGATAAAAACTGCACGAAAGCAGCAATAGACATGCGAGCGACACGATGACCGCATGGCCGCATGCAGCCATCAGGACCGTCCCGCCGGCAGCCCCGCACGCCCTCATCCAATAAGCCATGTGAACCGGGGGTAAAACGGTTGGGAAACTCATCGCGATAACAAGGCCCGCGAACGTTGCGACCAGCAAGGCTCCCGACACAAGAGATCTGATCCTGAACACCTCATATGCAACCGCAACCATCAGCGTATAAGCGGCGTCTATAACGATATTCGACAGGAGTGCCGAGGTCACATTACCAACCGTAAGGCTGTCTAGACCGCTTCCGGAGCACACGGCAAAGACCGCAGCGACACCGAGAGTAAACGCGATGTAGGGGCACAGCGTATACAGGTTCGGCAGAAACTCGGCACAAGCTCGCAGAGATGCTCGCCCGTTCCCCGAATCGATGCCCTCTCAAGATAGTGTTCCACCGTTTCATTCGGAATAAAGAGCTTTTGCGGGCACACCGCAAACAGGTCATGTCGGATCGTCTCCATATCGAGCTCTTCATATGGCACCGACCCCAAAGTCCGATGCCCCCCAGCAGAATATAGTCCAAGAAGCACCTTCAGAAACGTGCTTTTGCCGCATCCGTTCGGCCCGGTAATGGCATAGGTTTTCCCCCTCTCGACCTCCACGGAGAGATCGCGGTACAAGTAGGACTTTCCCGCATATCGGTACGCGATGTTGGACAACGATATGCTCTCCACGTGCCCAACCGAGATGGTGCCGCGGTCCTCGGCGCCTTCCGACAGAGCCTCCAATCGGTCGAACGAGGCCCTCGCGTCCTGATACGATTTGAAATAATTCAAATAATACTTGAAGCATCCGAACGCCATCGAGTAATACGAGTTCACCATTGTGAACTC
>DXZU01000019.1 GCA_019419525.1 Collinsella sp. | reverse complement strand
AAGGGCGGAGGCGGGGCATTCCCCGCCTCTTACACCACATCTCTGCGCGCTACCACGCCTGACGTCTTTATCGTCTTCTGAAGGCATGAAATTGCTGTTACTAAAATGGTAACAGTACTCATATTTGCTATTTTTTGCCCACAGGCCTTGCGATGATGCCGGGATTCGCACCCTGCCGGGTTCGAATCCCGGCATATCGGTAGCAAAAAGCCCGCTACCGAATTGATAACGGGCTGCTCAGATTCTGTGGTGCCCCCAGCGGGATGTCCGCGTGCGGCTGGCGCCGCCCGCTTCCGCTGCGTCGCTCCGCTCCTTGTGTGCTGCGCTGGAAAACGCTTGCGCGTTTCCTCAGCTCCGCACCCTGTCGGGTTCGAATCCCGGCATATCGGTAGCAAAAAGCCCGCTACCGCGAGGGTAACGGGCTCTTCAATTCAAATGGTGCCCCCAGCGGGATTCGAACCCGCGATATCCACCTTGAAAGGGTGGCGTCCTTGGCCGCTAGACGATGGGGACAGCGGGAAAGAGTATAGCAGACTTTTTTGCCGGCGCGTATATCGTTGGCAAACTGGAAAACCACCACAAAGGTACCTGTCCCCTTTGTGGTGGTGGGGTGCTAGGGGAGGAGCTTCATGGCGGCGTCGTGGGCGGTGCGCTCGTAGGTGTTGTCGAGGGGCTTGAGCGGCAGCAGGGCTGTGGCCTGCGCGTCGCCGCGGCGCTCGAGGGCGTGCGCGATCAGCCAGTCGGCAAGTTCGGGGTTCTTGGGCAGCGCCGGCCCGTGCAGGTACGTGCCGATGACGCCCTTGTAGATGAGACCCTCAAAGCCATCGTCGCCGTTGTTGCCGGTGCCTGTGACGACGGACGTTCCGAGTGGCGTGGCGTCTGTATCGAGCAGGGTGCGGCCACCGTGGTTCTCGAATCCCACAAAGGGCTCGGGTGCCAGATTGGTTTCGACGGCTACGTTGCCGATCAGGCGGTCGGAGCCGCGTACGGTTTCGGCGGCAATGACCCCCAGACCCTCGATGCGATCCTCGCCCATATAGTACGAACGGCCGAGCAGCTGATAGCCGCCACAGATGGCAAGCAGCGAGCCGCCATCCTCAACATAGGCCGCGACCTTGTCTTTTTGAGCGAGCAGTTCATGTGCCACGGCTAGCTGGTCGCGGTCGGAGCCGCCACCCATCATGACGATATCGGCATCAGTCAAATCAAGCGTTTCGCCCATACGGACCTCGTCTACACGCGCGGGGATGCCACGCCAGGCGCAGCGGCGCTTGAGGGCAATGACGTTGCCGCCGTCGGCATAGAGGTTGAGGGCATCGGGGTACAGGTAGACGATACGCAGGGGGCGCGAAAGCTCGACCGGCGCAATATCGGTGGGGACAGCGCTACCATCGGCGCGCGTTACGGCGTGGGAGACAATCGAGCTTGCATCGTCGTCTTTAAGCCCGTCGAGCTCCTTGACTAACGGCGGGAAGGCCGTGTAGTTGGCGACGGCGTAGAAGGTGTCATCGGCGGCCTCGTCTGCCACGGCGCCAATTGCCTGCGCGACGTCCGAGATAATCGCGGCATCGATGCCGGCGTACTTGAGGCGTACCTGCATGTCGTGCGCACGCGTGCCTCCGGCAAAGGCGACAAGACCCGGCGTGTCGGCGATGCGCTCGAAGTCGACATCGTAGATCCACGAGACATCGTGGCCGTCGGCATCATTGTCGTTCAGGAAGAAGGCACAGAGCCTGCCACCTGCCGTTTTAATGGACTGAATCTGACGATCGAAGCCCACGGGATTCTTGGCCAGGTTTGCCTCGACGGTGCGGCCGGCAATATCCCAGCGGCCCATGCGTCCGCCGGCGGGCACGTAGGCATTAAGCGTGGGCTGCAGGTGCGCCGCGTCCACGCCCAGCTCGTGCGCCGCAAAGAAGGCGGCGGCGACGTTATAGACCATGTACAGGCCGTTGTAGCGCGTGGCGATGTGCACGGCGGGCGCGTTGGCCTCGGGTCCAAAGGCCAGGTCAAAGCCGTAGCCGTCGCAGCCGAGCTCAACGCCCGTCACGCGGCGGAGCAGCGCGGGGCGACCCCAGCCGCACGAGGGGCAATGGTAGGCGCCGAGCTGGCCGTATTGCACGTAGTCATACTCCAGCGGCGCGTTGCACTGCGAGCAAAAACGCGAGTCGCTAATGCGATCGGACTCGGTGCCCGTGGCGCCGTCGATGCCAAAGGCGATGCTCGTGTTGGGAACGCGTGCGGCGATCGCGGCACACAGCGGGTCGTCTGCGTTGTAGATGAGCGTTGTTGCCGGAGAGAGCTCCAACGCATGGGCAATGACGTCTTGGGTATGGTCGATCTCCCCATAGCGATCCAGCTGGTCGCGGAACAGGTTGAGCAGCACAAAGTACGTCGGTTTGAGCTTGGGCAGAACGCGTACGGTGTAGAGCTCGTCGCACTCAAAAACGCCCACGCGCTTGCCGCCGCCGGCTCGCTTGAGGTCGCTGCGCGCTTCGAGCAGTGCGCCCACCACGCCCGGCTCCATGTTGTTGCCGGCGCGGTTGCATACCACGGTGGCGCCGCTGGCGGCAACGGCGTCGGCGATGAGATTGGAGGTGGTGGTCTTACCGTTGGTGCCGGTGATCACCACGCTGCGGTCGACAAGACTCGCCAGGTCGCTCAGCAGATAGGGGTTGATCTTCATGGCGATGCGGCCGGGGAGTACGCCGCCCTGGCGCTTAAGGACAGAGCGCAGCCCCCAGCGAGCGATATCACTCGAGGTGCAGGCAAGAGATGAGCGGAGGTTCATGAAACCGTTCCTAACGTAAACGACATGGTCGGGTCGAGTGCGTCACTAGAATCCGTAGCGGCGCGCAAATTCCTGGGCGAGCTGCGATACATCTTCGCAGGCGTTGGCCCAGGGGGCAAAGTCGGGGGTGTCCGAGATAGTGCCGTCGGCCTCCCAAACTGCCTGGTGCGAAAGGTCCCAGGGGTCGCGCGGCTCGGGTCGGCAGGGAAGATACGGCGTCTGGTACATGGGGTTCAGCAAGAAGAACGCGCCACCCTCGCAACGGTTAGCGAACTCACGCAGCGCGCGCGTCGCCGGGCGCATCTTGTTTGTTTTGAACAGCAGAATTGTGCGGGCGAGCAGGTACCAAGGAGAGTTTTCGAGTGCGTCTGCCCCCATCTGTTCCTCGAGCTGATGCGCCAGGGCAAAAAAGCCGTCTTGGTCTTCCAAGCGGGCGAGGGCAAGCAGCACGGTGCCGGCGGCCCGGGTGGGATAGCCCTCCGCCTTAAGGACACGGCGAGAATAGTTGGCGGCGGCGCGGTAACGAGCGCTCGCCATGCACAGCTGCGAGATGGCCTCGAGCGTGTGAAGCCAGCCAATAAGCGCCGGCTCGCTCACGGTAAGGTCTGCTGCGGTGACACCGTCGGCCAAAACATTATTAGCCCAGTAGTGCGGGGCCTCCATATCAAACCCGGGCACGCTCTGTTGCAGGTAGTCGGCCGTACTCGTCTCGAGCTTCATCAAGTCGCCCAGGCAGGCATCGACGGGCGTGTCCGCCAGGATGATGGCGAGCAACTGGGCGTCGAGGACATGCGCATCGACGCGAACAATCTTGAGCAGCTCATCGCGCATATCGTCGAACAGACGATTACGCGTCTGCTCAAACTCCTCGTCGCTGCCCATGTCTTCGATGCGACGAAGCTCGTCAAGCAAGTGACGATGAACGCCGGCATAGGACAGCAGCGCTTGGGCATGCTCGGTCTGCGCATACTTGTGAGGGTTTGCGCTGATGTCGTTATGGACAAGCTCGCGTGCTGCATCGGTGAGTTCGGGGTGCGACGCCAGATAGGTGCGTTCCAGATAGGCGGGGATGTAGACGCTCGGATCCATTAGAGGTCTCCTCCCTTAAACGGCAATCCCTGTTCGGCCGCGCGCAGGATTCGTTCGTCGATCTGGGAGCGCACGATGTCGTTGGTGGCGACCCAGGCGGCAAAGCTGGCGTTGTCGGGCGCGCCTAGGCCCTCCTGCAGCACCGGCGTCGCCTCGGACAGGGCAAGGACAAGCTCATCGGTGGAGCCCGGACCTACGTTGACGCGAGCATAGACGCCATCGGGAAACTCGGTTTGGAAGTAGAGTGCTTCGGCCGCGTGCGGGCATGAGCGCACCAGGATGCGCAGGTAGTGCTCGGCGCCCTCGTAATCCAGCTCGCGCCAGGCTGCGCTCATCAGTGCGATGAGCGTCCACGGGTCCAGGTCGCGCTCCGCATCTTTGGGACGGCGGCGCAGCGGCGCGTTGGCAAGATAGGGCACGGAGTGGGCGGAACGAAAACGCTTGAGCTCCTCGGCAGGGTATTCGAGCTTTGCCATGGCAAGCATCGCAGTATGGCGGACGCCGGCGGGGTCGTTGGGCGCAAAGTCCAGGCTGCGATTCGCGGCATCCAGCGACATGCGGTAGCGGCCGCTAATGAGCGCGCGCGATGCCAAGGCGGCAAGCCAGCGCAGGTAGGGACGGCGGGTCAGGTCGCCTGCGGCCTCACGTTCGTAGGGGTCCTGCGCCGAGGTAATCTTGAGCGCCAGATCGTGCTCCACCTCGTCGCACTTGGAAACCAGATACTGTACATATTCCTCGTTGGATTCGGCGGTGAGCGCCGTCAGCATGCGCTGGGCATCCCAGTTGGCCGGATCGAGCGCGGCTGCCTCGCGAAGCATGTTCTCGGCTGCGGCTTCTTCTTGCTCTGCCTGGGCGTCGTCGGGGATAAAGGGGATGCGGTAGTCGACAGCCTCGACGACCTTGGCAATCAGATGCCCAGCTCGGTCGCGGTCGTGCACGATGAGCGGCGCGGGGTTGCGGGTGAATTGTTCCATCAGACGCTCGACGGCGGGGCCGTCAGCGAGCGGGATATTGTCGCGGCGCAAGGCCTCAAGAACGAGGCGATGGCAATCCTCTTGAATGGGATCGAATGCCATGGGGCCTCCTTTGCTGCGGTTAGGGTTCAAATGTCTCTATATAAAATTCTAGTTTACCCGCATGTGGCACACCGGGGGTGCCGCACTTGGACTTGCACCTTTGCACCACGAAGACGGATGTCGCACAAATGTCGGCACCTCGGTTGCGCGGGTGGTATCACAGTGCCGTAAACGGTCGATTTTTGGCGGCGAACGGGGCACATTTTGGAGGGGCACAGTCCTACCCGGGATATGTGGTCAACCCTGATAAAACGTTTGCCCAGCTTGGGAGTATGAGTGCCCCACAAGGGTCTTCAGGGATAGAAAAAACGTTTCATCATTATTGGCTTTAGGTGAATAACTGACCAACCAGAACGGTAAAATAGTGTTTGTCTGAGCGTCGAGACGTTCAGACATCGCGCATTGTCATCGCCGGCAACGCGCAAAACGGTCCTAACGGAGCCAATCGGGTGCTCCGTTATATACGCAAGTCTAAGAGGGGCTTGTTTAGGAGGCACAGTATGGGACGTTTTACCAATCCTCGCGATCTGTACTTTGGTGAGGGCGCTCGCCACGAGGTGAAGAACCTCAAGGGCAAGAAGGCCATCATCGTTTCTGGCGGCAGCTCTATGCGCCGCGGCGGGTTCCTGCAGGACGTCGAGAACGACCTTAAGGAAGGCGGTTTCGAGGTCAAGCTGTTCGAGGGCGTCGAGTCCGATCCGTCCATCGAGACGGTCATGAAGGGCGCCGAGGCCATGCGCGAGTTCGAGCCCGACTGGATTATCGCCATCGGCGGCGGCTCGCCCATCGATGCCGCTAAGGCCATGTGGGTCTTCTACGAGTATCCCGAGGAGTCCTTCGATAACATCATCCAGCCGTTCAGCTTCCCCGAGCTGCGTCAGAAGGCTCATTTCTGCGCCATCTCCTCTACCTCCGGCACCGCTACCGAGGTCACTGCCTTCTCCGTCATCACCGACTACGCCAAGGGCATCAAGTACCCGCTGGCCGACTTCAACATCACCCCTGATGTCGCCATCGTCGACCCCGAGCTCACCTACACCATGCCCGCCAAGCTGTGCGCTCACACCGGCATGGACGCTCTGACCCACTGCATGGAGGCCTACGTTTCCACCTGCGCCTCTATGTTCACCGACGCCAACGCTCTGCACGGCATCCGCGAGATCGTCGAGTGGCTGCCCAAGTCCTATGCTGGCGACCATGAGGCCCGTCAGCATATGCACGAGGCTCAGTGCATCGCCGGTATCGCCTTCTCCTCGGGCCTGCTGGGCATCGTTCACTCCATGGCTCACAAGACCGGTGCTGCCTTCGAGAACGGTCACATCATCCACGGTGCTGCTAACGCCATGTACCTGGGCAAGGTCATCCAGTGGAACTCCAAGGACCCGCGTGCTGCCGAGCGTTATGCTTACGTGGCCAAGGAGATCCTGCACCTTCCCGGCGAGACCAACGAGGAGCTCATCGCCGCGCTCGTCCAGAAGATTCGCGACCTCAACGACCAGCTCAACATTCCGCAGTCCATCAAGGATTACGCGAATGGTGGCGTGAAGGTCGACGCCGAGAACCCGCAGATGGTTTCCGAGGAGGAGTTCCTCGCCAAGCTGCCCGAGATCGCCGCGAACGCCGAGCAGGACGCCTGCACGCCCGAGAACCCGCGTGAGACCAAGGCTGCCGACTTCGAGAAGATTCTCAAGGCTTGCTACTACGACACCGACATCGATTTCTAATCGACTCTTGTTATCGTAACGAGGGGCTCCGCACGTATCCGTACGGAGCCCCTTTCTTTTTTAGAGAATGGGATAAAAATGGCTGCAATTTTCAATAGCCCCAGCAAGTACATCCAGGGTCCGGACGAGCTCGCCAAGCTCGGCTCCTATGTCGAGCCGCTCGGCGCTAAGGCCCTCGTCATCGTGACGCCTTCGGGCAAGAAGCGCGTTGGTGCCAAGATCGAGGGCGGCTTTGCCGAGGCTAAGGCCGAGCTGCTGTTTGAGGACTTTAACGGCGAGTGCTCAAAGGGCGAGGTCGATCGCCTGGTTGCGCTCGCTCGCGACAACGGTTGCGACATCATCGTCGGCGTCGGTGGCGGCAAGATCCTCGACACCGCGAAGGCCGTTGCCTATTACCTGGAATCCCCGGTTATCATTTGCCCCACCATCGCTTCGACCGATGCACCGTGCTCGGCACTTTCGGTGCTCTACACCGATGACGGCCAGTTCGATAAATATCTCTTCCTTAAGGCAAACCCCAACATTGTCCTGATGGATACGACGGTTATCGCGGCGAGCCCGGTGCGCCTGACGGTTTCCGGTATGGGCGATGCACTCGCAACCTACTTTGAGGCCCAGGCGACGCATGATGCCGACGGTGGCACTTGCGCCGGCGGCAAGGGCGGCATGGCTGGCTTGGCGCTCGCCAAGCTCTGCTACGAGACGCTTATGGCCGATGGCGTCAAGGCCAAGGTCGCGCTGGAGAAGGGTACGCTCACGCCTGCCGTCGAGCACATCATCGAGGCCAATACGCTGCTTTCTGGCATTGGCTTTGAGAGCTCGGGCCTTGCTGCTGCTCATGCCATCCACAATGGCCTGACGATGCTGCCCGAGTGCCACGGCATGTATCACGGCGAGAAGGTCGCCTTTGGCACTATCGTCCAGCTGGTACTCGAAGATGCTCCGACTGAGAAACTCGAGGAAGTCTTGGGCTTCTGCATTGAGCTGGGCCTACCGGTCACGATGAAGGAACTTGGCGTTGCCGAGCTTACGCGCGAGCAGGCCATGATTGTTGCCGAGGCCGCGTGCGCGCCCGAGGACACCATGTGCAACATGCCGTTTGAGGTGACGCCCGAGATGGTCGCAAACGCCATCCTGGGTGCCGACGCGCTGGGCCACTACTATCTCATGGATGAGTAAATCAAGCTAAGGAAGGGGCAAAGCCAGCAGGTGGCTTTGCCCCTTTTTGCTATGGTGCAAAGGGGTCAGGTTGCTTTGCACCAATCGTTGTTTGATGAAGGGCGGATTCTCGTATGGCGCTTCCCATGGTTTATGGCGGTCCTGGCCGGTATGTTCAGGGGCCGGGTGAGCTCTCGCGTCAGGGCAGGTATTTGTCATGGTTGGGCTGTGCTGCCTATGTCTTGTTTGACCAGGGCACCGAGGATCGGCTGTGCAGGCAGATTGTCGATGGATTTCTGGACGAAGATCTAAGCGAGCCGTTCTTTAAGATTTATGACGGTCCGTGTACGGAAGAGGCCGTTGTCGAAATGGCTCAGGAAGCCCAGGCTGAGTATTGCGACATGGTGGTAGGCATTGGCGGCGGCAAGATGCTCGATATCGCCAAGGCAGTAGCGTTTTATGCCGAGCTGCCGTTATGCGTATGCCCCACGGCGGCTTCGATGGACGGTCCGTGCAGCGCGATTTCGGTGCTGTATCACGAGGATGGGTCGTTCGACCGCTACCTGATGCTCGAGAAGAATCCAGACCTGGTCGTGGTCGATACCAACGTGGTCGCGGCGGCCCCACTGCGTATGACGGTCGCTGGTATGGGCGATGCGCTGGCAACGTACTTCGAGGCGCGTTCGTGCGCCGCGGCGCACGGCGCCAACGAGCACGGTGGCGCGCCGGGGCACTTGGCACTGGTCGCGGCACGTGCCTGCTACGACACGCTTATGGAATGCGGCGTCGCTGCCAAGCGCGATCTCAAAAAGGGGCGTACATCGCCGGCGGTTGAGCGCCTGATCGAGTGCAATATTCTGCTCTCGGGCGTCGGCTTTGAGAGCGGTGGCTTGGCGTTGGCGCATGCCATCGCCAACGGTCTAACGATTCTGCCTGAGTGCAAGGCCATGCACGGCGAGGCCGTGGCGTTTGGCCTGGTGGTTCAGCTTCGTCTGGAGCGTGCACCCGAGCTTGATCAGGTGCTCGAGTTTTGCCAGCGTGTTGGTCTGCCGACGACGCTCGAGGATCTGGGCCTTGGCGAGATTTCCGATGCCGATCTGCAGGGTGTTGCAAATGCGGTCTTTAGAAACGAGCGTAATATGGCCAACGAGCAGGCCAAGGTGACCAAACAAAAGCTCGTGCAGCTCATGTGCGAGGCATAGTTTGGCGCTTGATTGACCTTGTGCAATCGAGGCGGCGATAGGCCATAGGCTATTTGTCCCAAAGGTGCTCCGCGTGTAATTTGCTCGAGGCACGGGCCGATGGCGTATCATTATTTCTTGCTTGTTTGCACTGCTCAGGGAGGGGCCGCGCATGGCGCAGGAACACGATCTGTTTGATGACATTATCGAGATCAGCAAGGGTTTCGACTTTCTTAAAAACCCGCTTGGCGGTGTGACCGACGCACTCGATCCGTCGGCGCCGCAGTGGAATCCTGCCGACTACAAGGAGCGTCCGCGCGGCAACACCATTCCATGCTTGACCTGCAAAAACGAAAAGAGCGGCTGCACCGCGTGCATGGACGTGTGCCCGGTCAACGCCATCGAGGTCGAGGAAGACGCCATCGAGATCCTCGATACCTGTCGCAAGTGCGGCCTGTGCGCCGCTGCCTGTCCGACCGAGGCGATCATCTCGCCGCGCCTGGCGCCCAAAAACCTGTATGACGACATCGTCTCTGCTGCTACGAGCCACGAGACCGCCTACGTTACCTGCACGCGTGCCCTTAAGCGCATGCCGCGCGAGAACGAGGTTGTTGTCGCCTGTGTGGGCGATATTACGGCCGAGACCTGGTTCTCGGTGCTGGCCGATTATCCCAACGTGAGCGTGTACCTGCCGCTGGGCGTGTGCGATAAGTGCCGTAACACCGGTGGCGAGGATATCCTGGGCGAGGCCATTGCTACCGCCGAGGAGTGGGCGGGCACGGGCATGGGTCTGGAGGTCGATCCCAAGAGCCTCAAGTGCCATAAGCGCCGCGAGTACGAGCGCAAGGAGTACATGGAAAAGATCGCCCGCACCACGGGTCTGACGGTGACCAAACTCAACCCGGCGACGGCGGCGCTGGCCTCGGTGACGCAGAAGTTGAAGGCCCATCGCCATCAGATTACCCAGCTGGAGCGTACGCTCAACACCATGTGCGGCACCACGACGACCAAGCGTCGCCGTTCGCTCACGCACGGTCGACAGCTGGTGCTCTCAACGCTGCAAAACCACCCCGAGCTTGCCCAAAACATGCAGGTGAGTACGCCGGAGTGCGACTTTGACAAGTGCACGTCGTGCGGCGAGTGCGTCAATGTATGTCCCACGTTCGCCTGCGATTTGGTGGGAAGCGGCCGCTTTGCGTTGGAGTCCACGTATTGTTTGGGCTGCGGTGCCTGTGTCAAGGTGTGCCCTGAGCATGCGCTCAAGTTGGTTGAGCACGACGCGTCCAATCTGGTCGTCGTCGATCCCGAAGCCGAGGAAAAGGCCGCCCAGAAGGCGAAGGCCCACGAAGAAGCCCAGAAGGTCAAGGCCGAGGCAAAGGCCAAGCTCGATAAGATGCTCGACCAGGTTGAGAAGCTCGCGGACTAGCCAACGACCCCTATCTCTGCTTCATTCGTGCCGCCGTGGCGTCCGGGTTCGCCCAGATGCTGCGGCGGCGCTATACTTATGCAGTTTGAAATGCTTGTACCAAAAGGAGCTGTCGTGTCCCTTTCCATCGGTATCGTGGGCCTGCCCAACGTAGGCAAGTCGACGCTGTTCACCGCGCTTACCAAAAAGACCGGTCTTGCCGCCAACTACCCGTTCGCCACGATCGACCCCAACGTGGGTATCGTCGACGTGCCCGATAGCCGTCTGCAAAAGCTCGCCGACATCGTTAACCCGGGTCGCATTGTGCCGGCGACGGTCGAGTTCGTCGACATCGCAGGTCTGGTGAAGGGCGCCAACGAGGGCGAGGGCTTGGGCAACCAGTTCCTGGCCAACATTCGCGAGACCGACGCCATCTGCGAGGTCGTGCGCTACTTTAAGGATCCCAACGTCATGCGTGAGGTGGGCCGCACGGGCGAGTTCGTCGATCCCGCCGGCGATGCCGACACCATCATGACCGAGCTCATCCTGGCCGACATGGGCACGCTCGAGAAGCAGCTGCCTAAGCTCGAGAAGGAGGCCAAGCGCGACAAGGAGCTCATGCCCAAGTTCGAGGTCGCCAAGCGCCTGCTCGCCTGGCTCAACGAGGGCAAGCGCGCCGCATCCATGGAGATGACCGACGAGGAGCGTGCTGCCGCCAAGGGCCTGTTCCTGCTCACCATGAAGCCCATCCTGTACGTGGCAAACGTGGACGAGGACATGCTCAACGAGGACCTGGCGCCCATCGATGGCGTCAAGCCGCTGCCCATCTGCGCCAAGATCGAGGCCGAGCTTTCCGAGCTCGATCCCGAGGACGCCGCCGACTACCTGGAGAGCCTGGGCTTGGAGCAGCCCGGCCTGGACGTGCTCGCGCAGGCGGCCTATAAGCTGCTCGGCCTGCAGTCGTTCTTTACGGCCGGCGAGATGGAGGTCAAGGCCTGGACGGTGCGTCAGGGTGCGACCGCTCCGCAGGCTGCCGGTGTCATCCACACCGACTTTGAGCGCGGCTTTATTAAGGCCGAGGTCATTGGCTATGACGACTACATCGAGCTCGGCGGAGAGCAGGGCGCCAAGGCCGCCGGCAAGCTGCGTATTGAGGGCAAGGACTATGTCATGGCCGATGGCGACGTCGTGCACTTCCGCTTTAACGTGTAAGGACGACGCACATGTTTAAATATGGCAAAAAAGCCGGCTACATGGGTATTGCGCTGCTCGTGCTTGCGGTGATTCCGCTGGTGGTCGCAGCGTGTGTTATCCCCAACATTGGTCCCGAGGTGGCAACAAAGTTTAATGCCGCCGGCGAGGCGACGCGCTGGGGCAAGAGCTACGAGTTGCTGGCGCTGCCGGTGCTCAACTTGCTGCTGAGCGTGGCGACGTATTTTACGGCGGGACGCCAGGCAAAGAACAATGATGACTCCGCCGCCATGGCGCGCATCGTGTGCGAGCGCTACCTGCGCAACGGTTGCATCACGGGTGTGTTCCTCAACGTGGTCAACGTTTACTTTATGTACTCGGCGATTACCGGAACGGGCTTTGGCTTTGGTTTCTAGCCTGTCCTTTTAGGCAACGAGCCTGCACGCATATTCAAGGGCTGCTGCGAGGCCGCCGCTCGATCGTGGTTTAAAGACCATGTCGGCGGCGGCCTCGTTTTCGTATCCGGCGCCGCGAAGGGCGAGTGCGATACCGGCTCCCAGGAGAAGGGGCAGACCACGTTGGCTGGTTGCGATTACGGCAGCCTGATTGAGCGAGCAGCTGTGCGCTTGGCATTGGATGGCAAGTTCACCTTGCGCCGGGCAAGGGACCAGAACGGCGGCGACGCGACTTGATAGCAATGCAAATGCTGTGCGCTCATCGGGCGAAAGGCATTCGGCTTCAACGACGACGAGCTTGGGCGGTGCGCTGTTTGTGCGAAGCATGGCTCGGTACATGCGGACCGAAGAACCCGACATAGAAAACTCCTGTGTATTCGTTTAAACGTAAACTATAGTTTACGTTTTTGTTCAGCTCCATTTCAAACTCGGCTGCATGGACGAACGTGCGAAACAGATTCTTGGCAAGCGAGTCGAGCAGACGCGCAGGGACCTTGGTATCTCCAAGGTCGATTTTTGTGTGGCGACAGGAATCAGCCGACCCTACCTCGACCGAATCGAAGATGGGACGGCAAATTTCACGCTCAAGGTTCTATTTAAGATCGCGCCCGCACTCGGCATGACGGTGTCAGAGCTTCTCGAGGGGATCGAATAGGGCGTTCCCCCGCTGTATTTGACGCTCTTTGGGCGGGTCCCCCTGGTTGCGATGTGCAAAATCGCGAGTATTCAGCACCAGTTCGGCCGTAGATGGTAGCTCGAGCGGCTGGCTTTGCCTTTTTGACAGTAGATAATCCACACTCTAAATAAAAATGAGGAATAAATATTTACTAGACGGCCCCTTCGTCCTAAAAGTTCGTCTAATAATCGGCCGATTCTATGCCTCCGGAGGAGAAACTGCAGAATACTCCGATTTTTGCACGGCCCGAGGGGGACCACCTGTCGTTTAAGGCTGCGATAAGTGGAGCTGCCTTAGGGATTACGCCATCGGGATGCGGTCGTGGTTGACTTGGCTGTAGAACAGGCGCTGGATCTCGGCGGCATCGCGTGACTGGCCGAGTGCCCACATGGTTTTGGCCACGAGCGTTTCGGTGGTCATGTCGTCGCCGCGCAGAATGCCCGGATGATCGACGTAAGCACGGCCGACCTCATAAACGCCCAGATCGAGGCCCTCTTCGGGAACCTGCGTGGTCATAACGACGGTGCGGCCCGAATCGACCCAGCGGAAAATTGCCTCTTGGAACGACTCGCCCGACTCACCAAACTCGGGGATGCCGCCAATGCCAAAGGTCTCCAGAATCACGGCGTCGTAGCTATTGGCAAGGGCGTCGAGAATGCCCGGGTTTACGCCGGGCGTAAGCTTGAGTACAAATACGCGCGGGTCGATGCTGTCGTAGAAACGCACCGGGTTTTCGCCCTGATGCGTGCCGTGAAGCCCGTTGCGCACGATGCGGTCGTTGCGGATATAGGCGATGGGCGGATGGTTGACGCTAATGAACGCGTTAAAGCTCATGGTGCGCTGTTTGCGGGCGCGCGTGCCGGCAATGGCTACGCCGCCAAACACGATCGAGACGTCGTGCGAGTGCTCGTCGAGCGCATAGAGCAGGCTCTGGTACAGGTTGAGCTTGGCGTCGGTAAAAGGATTGCCCATGGGCTTTTGCGAACCGGTGAGCACGATAGGCTTGGGGCTGTCCTGAATCAGGTAGGAAAGCGCTGCCGCGGTGTAGCTCATGGTGTCGGTGCCGTGCAGAATCACGAAGCCGTCGTGGTCGGCATAACCCTCGACGATGACGTCGCGGATACGCATCCAGTCGCTCGGGCGCATATTGGTGCTGTCGATGTTCATGGGCTGCACGACGTCAAGCTCGCAGAGGCCCGAGATCTCGGGGACGCTCTGGGCGAGTTCCTCACCGGTCAGGGCGGGGGAGAGGCCGTTGCCGTCCTCGGTCGATGCGATGGTGCCGCCCGTGGCGATGAGAAGGATGCGCTTCATGCTGGTATTCCTATCGTATTTGCCGCCGCAGAGGCGGAGTCGTTCGGCAGTATTGTGGCACAGGGCGTCCAATGTTCAAACGTATTACATCATCTGAAACGTTTGGTAACACTTCAATCGCCACTAAAAAGGACGCGGGTCGTGCGTTTGCCGTGCGCTGATGGCTGCGAGGGACGAGAAACCCCATATAACGTGTACACTATGAAAGTTATTTTCGTTCATTCGCGCGGGTGGGCATCGGCTCCCCGCCAACAAGAGGGGGAACCATGGATCAAAAGGCTTCCGCAAAGGTCCTCGTACTCGACTTTGGTGCGCAGTACGGTCAGCTCATTGCCCGTCGCGTCCGCGACCTCAACGTGTATTCCGAGATTGTCCCCTGCGACATCTCGGCCGACGAGATCCGCGAGATGAACGCCTCTGCGCTCATCCTTTCTGGCGGCCCGGCCTCCGTGTATGCCGAGGACGCTCCGTCCATCGACCCCGCCATCTTTGACCTGGGCCTTCCTGTCCTGGGCTTTTGCTATGGCCATCAGATCACGGCCGTGACGCTCGGCGGCAAGGTCGGCCACTCCGAGGTAGGCGAGTACGGCCGCGCCACCATCACGCGCACGGCCGGCGCCAAGCTTTTTAACTCCACGCCCATGGAGCAGACCGTGTGGATGAGCCATCGCGACGCCGTTTCCGAGGTGCCCGAGGGCTTTACCGTTACCGCCAGCACCGACGTGTGCCCGGTTGCCGCCATGGAGTGCGTCGAGCGCAAGATCTTCACCACGCAGTTCCACCCCGAGGTCAAGCACTCCGAGTACGGTCAGCAGCTGCTGAGCAACTTCCTGTTTGAGATTTGCGGCCTGGAGCCCAACTGGAGCATGGACAACCTGGTCGAGACCATGACGGCCGAGTTCCGCGAGAAGGTCGGCAGCGACCGCGTGATTCTGGCCCTGTCCGGCGGCGTCGACTCCTCCGTCGTGGCTGCGCTGGGTGCTCGTGCCGTGGGCAAGCAGATGACCTGCGTGTTCATCAACCACGGTCTGCTGCGCAAGGGCGAGCCCGAGCAGGTGGAGGAGGTCTTCACCAAGCAGTTTGACGTCGACTTTATCCACGTCCACGCCGAGGACCGCTATGCCGAGCTTTTGGCCGGCGTGACCGAGCCCGAGGAGAAGCGCCGCATCATCGGTACGCAGTTCTGGAAAGAGTTCTTCGCCGTGGCGCAGCAGCTCGAGACCGATGGCAAGCCGGTCAAGTACCTGGCTCAGGGCACCATCTACCCCGACATCATCGAGTCCGGCGCTCGCAAGACGGGCGGCAAGACGGCCACCATCAAGAGCCACCACAACCTGATCCCGTTCCCCGAGGGCGTACACTTCGACCTCATTGAGCCGCTCGATCACTTCTTTAAGGACGAGGTCCGCGCGCTTGGTCTGGCGCTGGGCCTGCCGGGCCACATCGTGTTCCGTCAGCCTTTCCCGGGCCCGGGTCTTGCCATCCGCATCATCGGTGCGGTCGACAAGGAGAAGCTCGAGATCCTCAAGAACGCCGACGCTATCGTGCGCGAGGAGCTCGACGCCTACAACCAGCGTCTGTTTGAGCAGACCGGCGAGCGCAACTCCGAGCACAGCTGCTGGCAGTACTTTGCGGTCCTGCCCGACATTAAGTCCGTCGGCGTTATGGGCGACGAGCGCACCTACCAGCGCCCGATCATCCTGCGTGCCGTCGAGTCCAGCGACGCTATGACAGCCGACTGGGCCAAGCTGCCCTACGACGTGCTGGCCCGCATCTCCGGCCGCATTGTTGCCGAGGTTCCCGGCGCCAACCGCGTGTGCTACGACATTACGTCCAAGCCGCCCGCGACCATCGAGTGGGAATAAGCCGATAGGGTTCTGACCTGCATTTTTGAGTGT
Organism: Collinsella sp.; assembly: GCA_019419525.1. Classification (GTDB taxonomy): domain Bacteria; phylum Actinomycetota; class Coriobacteriia; order Coriobacteriales; family Coriobacteriaceae; genus Collinsella. The sequence continues at coordinate 103,020 of DXZU01000019.1, read as the reverse complement.
CGCGCTGTGCCGCTGAGTTTCGTTTCGTACGACAGTCATGGCAAAGCCACCAGCGACGGCGGTGAGTAAAAACGATTTCCTAGCCTCTGTTTCCTCGTTGGAACGGAGGCTTTTTCTTTGCCGTTTTACTCCCTTTCACCTGCGATTTCGCGATTTACTCCCCGTGTTTCAAGACGACAAGGCATGGGGCGGTATTCGGAGGAATGGGAGTAAGGATTCATTCCAGCGGCGGACGAGATGGCGACTCGCATCGCCGACATGCTCATGCACATGGGCGGCGACAAGCCAGGGCGATCCCCGCAACGGGCATTATTATCCGGGGAGCGTTTGGTTGCGAGGCACGCCGGTGTGCGGGGCCTGAGTCGTCAGGCCCCGCACAGGGGGACCGCGATGGTGGCCACCGCGCCGCCCGAGGGGCTGTTGGCGAGCGAGACGGAGCCCCCGTGGGCGCTCGCGGCCTCGGAGGCGGCGTGGAGGCCGAGCCCGTAGTGGCGGCCTCCGTCGCGCGATGAGCGGGAGGAGTCGTCTGTGAAGAGGCGCTCACAGCCGCGTTCGAGGGCGGCGGGAGAGAAGCCCGGTCCGTCGTCGGCCACCTCGATGACGAGGTGTCCGCCCGCGACGTCGCAGGAGACCGCCACGCGCGAGCGCGCGTGCTCGGCGGCGTTGACCACAAGGTTCGCGGCGGCTCGCGCCAGGGCGGTTCGGTCGAGCGGGGCCTCGGGCGCGCCCGCGACAGCAGGGCCCGTGGCCGCGTCGAGCGTCACGCCTCGCGCCCGGGCGATCTGGGCGGCTTCGGCGAGGACCTGTTCGCAGAGCTCGGCCGGCCGCATGGGGGCCTTCTCCGCCCCGCCGGACCCGCGCGAGGCCTCGATGAGCAGGCGCACATAGCCGTCGAGCCTTTCGGCACTGCCGGCTATGTCGCGCGCGGCGGCCGCGAGGTCGGCGTCTTTCTCGTCTTCCAGCTCCTCCGCCACGAAGTCGGCGTTGGCGCGCAGCACGGTGAGCGGCGTCTTGAGGTCGTGGGCGAGCGACGCCACCTGCTCGCGCTGCCCCCGCTCCGCGGCCCAGCGGGCCTCGAGCGACTCGGCGAGGGAGGTCCGCATGGCGTCCATCGCGGCGAGGACGTCGTTCACCTCGCGCACGTTGGTGCTGCCGACCGCGAAGTCGAGCTCCCCCGCGCCGACGCGCCCCGCCGCCTCCGCGAGCGGCGCCATCTTGCGCGAGATCACGCGACTTGCGCGGCGCGCCACGAGCGCGAGCGCGAGCGCGCTTCCCGCCGCGGCGCCGACGAGCATGAGGTTCTGCGGGTTGGGAAGCAGGCCGGCGAGGTCGCGCGAGACCCACTGCGGCAGGTACTCGCTGATGAGTGCGCAGGCCCCGCCGCCCTTGAGCGGGAACGCGGCGTAGGTGAGGCCCGAACCCCCGTCCTCGATCTCCACTGTGCCCGGATCAGCGGCGAGTGCCGCACGGGCCATTTCCGTCGCGTCCTCGAGCCGCGTGCCCTCGAGGTCTGTTATCAGCACGTATCCGTTCTTATTCAGGATGAGGTAGCGGTACGCCGTCGGCACGTCCTGCTGCCCGCAGACGCCGTCGCGTGCCAGGCCCTCCGCGACCTCGCGCGCATTGGCCGGCCCCCAGCTTGCCTCGTAGACGAAGCCCGCGTTGATCGCCGCGGAGAGTGCCATGAACGAGGCGAGCCACGCCGTGGCGACCGCCGCGAACGCGTAAGCGAAGTAGCGCGCGATGACGAAGGAGAGCGGCATGCCCCCGCGACCTCGCGCCCCGGTCCTCAGAGCTGCCACTTGTACCCCATCCCCCAGACGGTCGCGATCGGGTCGGCGCCGGCCTCGGAGAGTTTCCTCCGGGCGCGGCTGACCTGCATGGATATGGCCGCGTCGTCGGCGTCGCTCTCCCAGCCGAGCACCGCCTCGCGTATCTGCGCGCGGCTCATGACCTGCCCGGGGTGGCGGGCGAGGTACTCGCAAATGGCGTACTCGGTGGGCGTGAGCGGCACGGCCTCGCCGCTCACGGAGAGGCCGCGCGCCCCGAGGTCGATCCGCACTTCCCCGAAGGAGAGGGCGTGCGAGCGCGGCCGGCGCTCACGGCGCAGATGGGCCGCGACCTTGGCGCGCAGCTCCGCGGCCCCGAAGGGCTTGCGGACGTAGTCGTCGGCGCCCAGGCCGTAGCCGGCCACGGCGTCCTCCTCGGCCACGCGCGCGGTCAGGAAGATGATGGGCCCGTCGAAGTCCGGGCGGATCTGCCGCACGAGCTCGAAGCCGTCGAGCCCCGGCATCATGACGTCGCAGAGCACGAGGTCGAAGCGCGAGAGGTCCATCCCCGGGACCGCCGTCGGGTCCGCTGCCTTGACGACCTCATGGCCGTCGCGGCCGAGGACGCGCGCGAGCGCGTCGAGGATCGCCCGCTCATCATCCACTGCCAGTATCCTTGCCATGTTCGACCTCCTGAAACTCCCGTCGGCATTGTACTTGCGCCGCGCTCAGCGGTCCAGAGCCCTGCGCGCAGCGCCGACCCCCAGCCGGCGTCGAGCAGGGCATTCCCGCCCAGGACGAGCGCTGCGGAGAGGAGGACGAGCACGGCGGCGAGCGGCTTCCTACGCATCTGCCCTCCCGTCCTCGAAGCGGCAGAACCAGGCGAGAAGGACGGCGGCGGCTGCCAGGGTGAGCACGAGGCCAGCGAGCGCAGTCGTGAGGAGAGGGCCCGCCGCGCGTGCGGCGTCGATGAAGGCCTCTACCCCGAGTGACCCCAGGCGCGCGGGCCAGGCGAGCGGCACCCAGCTCAGGGGCGTCGCCAGGGCACCGGTGAGCTCGCCGGTCATGAGGCCGTGCGCAAGTCCGCCCACTGAGAAGAACGCGAGGAGCATCCCCGCCGCGCCGGCGCCGATGGCGGCGTTGCGGCCGAGGCGCAGGGCCACGCCGAGCTCCAGCGCGTAGAGGGGCAGGCTGCCCAGCACGATGCCCGCCCAGGCGGCCGCAAGCGGAGCGGGCCCGAGCGGCAGGCGCCCGGCGACGGCGAGCACGGCCCCGAACACGCCGAGCGCCACGGCCAGCGCGCCCGCGCCGAGCGCCGCAAGGGCGAGCAGCTTCGCCGCGACGGCGCGCCCGCGCGAGGGGACCGCCGTGAGGTTGGCGAGGCGCCCGGCAGTGCGCTCCTCGTCCACGGCGAGCCCGCAGACGATGGCGGACATGAGCGGCATGAGGGCGCCGAGGAACTGGGCGTAGGCGTCCGCGCCCAGCGCCGGGTCCCATCGGGTTATGGAGAAGTACTCGCCGCAGGCAAGACCGGCTGCCAGGCCGCAGACGAGGTGCACCACTGCGAGCGGGGAGCCCGCCAGGCGCAGGGCCTCGGAGAGCAGGGCTCGCGAGAGAGTCATGCGTGGCGTCGGGTCGGAGAGTCGTGTCACGGCCATCACCTCTCCTCGGAGCGCGCGAACCAGGCCGCGCCCGCCGCCGTGAGCGCGGCGAACGCGAGCGTGCAGACCGCAAGGCCCGCCAGTGTGAGCATGCCGTCCGCCGCGAGCGCCCCGCCGAGCGCCATGTCCGCCGCGAGTGGCTCGCCGCTCGGCAGCACGGGGATGAAGCTCGTGGGGATGACCATGCTCGCCGACGGCGGAAAGAGCTGCGGCAGCGGCACCAACGACCAGGCGAACCCACCCACGAGCTGCGTGGCGAGCGGGCAGAAGATGCCCGCGAGCATGCCGAGCCGCGCCGTGAGGAAGAGCCCTGCGGGGATCATCCACGCCGCGGTCACCGTGTTGGCGAGCGCGCAGAGGAGCATCGTGAACGTGCCCGCGGCCGTGAGGCCCTGCGAGGAGAACGCCGAGCCCGCGAGGTAGATGCCGAAGACCACGAGGTTTGAGAGCGTGCAGAGCGCGAGGCACCAGAGCGCCTTGGCCCACCAGACGCGCCTAAGCGGGAAGCCCAGGCCCAGAAGCCCCCGCATCCGCGTGCGCGCGTCCGCCCGCGCGACGCACGCCACCACGAGCGAGAGAGACACGGGCAGGAAGAGCGCGTACCAGTAGTTCCACGCGCTGAAGATCTGCACGCCCCGGTAGGGCATCGCGCCGAGCAGCGGCATCGGCAGCGCCATGAGCACGGCCAGGCGAACCGGTGCCGCGTGGCGCGACTTCAGGGCCTCGGCGCGCAGGCCCGCGAGCAGGCCGCCTTTCTCGCCCGTCATGCCGCCACCTCCCCGCGCGCTCGTCGCCCCTCCCGGCAGACGCTCATGAAGAGTTCCTCGAGGTCCTGCCCGGGTCGAAGCGCATCCTCGTAGGCGAGGCGCCCCCCGTAGATGATGCCGATGGTGTCCGCCATCTGCTGTACCTCGGAGAGGATGTGGCTCGAGACGATCACCGTCGTGCCCGCCGTCGCGAAGCCGCGGATCTGGTCGCGCAGCTCCTCGATGCCGATGGGGTCGAGGCCGTTGGTGGGCTCGTCGAGCACGAGCAGGCGTGGCCGGGCGATCAGCGCCAGCGCGAGCCCCAGGCGCTGCCGCATGCCCATTGAGAAGCGCTCGGCGCGCTTCTTCCCGGTGTCCGCGAGGTCCACGGCGGCGAGCACCTCATCTATGCGGCTCTCGGGAAGGCCCAGCAGCGTGGTGCGCACGCGCAGGTTCTCGCGCGCGGTGAGGTTGGGGTAGAGCGGCGCCTCCTCGATGAGGCTGCCGATTGCGTAGAGGTCCTCGCGACGCCAGGCGTGCCCGGCAAAGAGGATCTCCCCGGCCGTCGGCCGCAGCATCCCGCAGATCATCTTGAGCGTTGTCGACTTGCCGGCGCCGTTGGGGCCGAGCAGCCCGTACACCTCGCCCTCGCGGATATGAAGACTCACGTCGGCCACGGCGTCCTGCGCCTGGTCGCCGCGGCCGAAGCGCTTGGTGAGCCCGCGCGTCTCGAGCATGTAACTCATGGGTTCGTCCTTTCTCTTCCGGGCGCGCGGGCCGAGTCGCCGTGCCCGCGCGCCTTACCTTTCGGGTTCACCATCCATGGTGGGACGCGTTTCTAACGAAGCCGTAACGGCCGTTGGGCTCTTTTGGCGCCAGCCCTTCTCGACCCGCACGCCACTCATGGTATGTTTATCGCGATAACAAAGACGGAGGCGCCCGTGGCACGCAATAAGTACCCGGAGGAGACGGTCGAGAAGATCAGGGATGACGCCCGGCGAGTGTTATTTTGCGAGCTATGCGCATCGAAAGCGACCTTTCGTGGTATAAACTACTTGCCGGAAGCCGCGGCTTTCAGAGTACGGCTTACGTGTACGTTTAACCTCCGTGGGCGACGGGGTGCCGCAAGGCGTAGAATATCGCCCACCTGTAGGGGCCTGCAGCGATGCGGGCCCCGCTTCGTATGAAGGGGGCGAACCGATGAAGATCGTATCCATCTCCCAGGACTTCTTCGACCTCGTCGAGGGCGACCGCGAGCTCATGCTTAAGCACAATCGCCCCTGCATCGTGGTGGTGAGGCTGCGTTTCCGCGGGAAGCGCAGGGACTTCGCCGTGCCGCTGCGTTCCAACATCGCCCCTAACGTGCCCAAAGACCAGTACTTTGCGTTGCCACCCCGCCCCACGACACGCCCCGGCTGCCGCCACGGCATCCACTACATCAAGATGTTCCCCATAACCAAGGCCTACCAGCGCCGCTTCAGGACCGAGGGCTCGGCCTACTACGAGACGCTCCAGCGCATCATCGACGGCAACACCAAGCGCATTGTCTCCGAGTGCCAGGCGTACCTCGACCGCTACGAGCGCGAGGGAAGGCCCCGCTTCGCCGTCGACATCGACCGCATCGTGGGGCTGCTGGAGGGCGAGAAGTAGGGCGCCTCGGCTCAATCCCGAGCCATGCGGAACCGCTCCGCATTTTTGAACGCCGCGCGCCCCAAATACCCGAGAAGCAGGCCATGAGGTGCGGCGGCGCACTCGTGCCCGTGCATAGCCGTCACCATCAGCGTCTACGCGGCGTCGGCTTCAAGTGGAACTGGCGCCGCTGCTGTATATGGTTTGCCTTGCTGAAAATAGCGATCAATGCCCGCGATGTTTCTGCTTGCGCTTCAGCTTCCGCTGCTCGAAGCGCGCCTCCGCCTCATCCGCGCGGCGCCGGCTTCTTGCTCGAGCCGACTCCCACTTCATCGCTTCCCGCTGTGCCGCGAGCGCCTGTTGTGCCTTGGTGCTCACCGCGGGCCGTTTAAGGGCTTTCGCTGCCTCGCGAGCGCGCCGCTTGGGGTTCTTCGCGGGCTTGCTTGTTTCAGTGGCCTTGTCGCCGAAGAACGGGAGCTTCTCCCATTCGCTTGTAACGAATCGCAGAATCTCCTCATCGGACGGCTCCGCGCCGAAGACGATGCGGGCGACGCCATACCTTCCGCCCTCGACGTGCTCCGCCAGCCCGACCCAGAATTGACCGTCGTGATATACGGTCAGGGTGGACGACACGCTGATCTGCATGGTTGGTTCCTCCTTTATGTAGATGACCATGCAGAGAAGGGACAACCAAGGAGGCAGGTTACTGATGCGGACTCCCGCACGCCCACGACTACCCGACGGGGACTGTGTTTTCATCTCTGGTGGTTGGATTGTAGCACGTGCGAATGCGCCCGGCATCGCTGCTGACATGGCGCTACTGGGATTCGCTCCTCGATGCATCCTTGTGTACATTGCCTTCTCGGTTTCGAAACTTTAGAAATAATCGAGTTTCGAAACCGAGAGGGAGCTCGCACCGCTGCTGTCCGTCAGGGATGCGTTCCCGAAGGTTCTCATCGCCCGCACGAGGCACGAGCCCTATACCCGGGAGGGCGTTCTCGTGCTGGACCTCGCGAGGTGGCTGCTCGGCGAGCAGGGGTTCTGAGCGCCGCGTAGGGCTATCGCGGAGTTTTCCCGGATAAGAAAAAAGCCGGGGAAAACGTCCCCGGCACTTGGAAGCCTTCCTAACGGAAAACCAATTGCCTTATATCATGTACTGTCTGAAAATTCAAGGGAGCTCGAAGCGTTTCCGGACGTCAGCGGAATCTCAAGGCTCGTTCGCTAACTCATGGGCAAGCCACCCGAGACTACTCACTTTGCCCACCGATGGCGAAAGTCTGCGACCTGGGGTTTTGCGAATGGTGCGCAAGCCACCTGCGTTGATTCGCTTGCGATTGCAGCTGGCGGCTTTCAGGCTAAAGAGCGGCTGAGTTTCAAAACGAGCGTTTTCGGCGCTATCGAGCCTCCAAAGGCGGCCAATCGTGGCCTTTGGGACAAAAACAAAAACTCAACGTTCTGAGTTTGAAAAAAGGTTTTGAAGTTGTCCCAGCTTATGTCCCCGAGGCCGACGAAGCACGACATGGCGTTACCTGGCGGCACTCGGCTCGAGACGGCGCCGAAAACTGGATGCAACTGGAATGACAGGACGTCAGAACCGGCGCCAACGAGTGGGAATAATTCCATTTAAAAGAGTGTTAGTTGTTAGAAGTGCCCTGTGGTATCACGGGGTATTTCTCTTTTTGTATCGTATCGATTTTCTGCAGCAAGCCGTCTGAGCTTATGGTTGCCATGGGTTGGGACAACGCTGGATATCAGGGTATCAATTTTTCAGGGAGCGTCCCTTTATGAGCAATTATCCGCGCAGCTAGCCTTGATATTTGGTTTTAATTCAGTAAAGATTACATTGACGTTTGGTACCCATTTAATACTCAGTTGAGCCTCTCGGTACCCATAGGGGCGTTTGACCTGGTGTTTTCGTTATTCTTGCCGAAGCACTTCCGATGGGTAGCTTTATGGACCATATGATCGGAGGGCTTGCCGGAATCGGCCACATTATCTCAATAAATGGACTCGCCTTTCTGTTCCATGCCCTCATTAAACCAGCAGAAAGCAACTAACGAGGAGGAGCTCATGATTCGACAGATCTACCATGTGGGATTGACGGTCAGCGACCTGGACCGTTCCGTGGCGTTTTATCGGGATGTGCTGGGCCTTCAGTATCAGGGGGAGCTCCTGATGGAGGGAAAAGAGACGGAGGCAATGTTCCGGCGAGAAAACTGCAAGGCACGGGTTGCTTATCTGAACGGCTCGGATCAGCTGCATATGCCGCCGGTGGAACTGATCCAGTTTGTGGAGGATGAAATTCACCGCAAGCCCATGGATCTTTTCACAACTTCCATATCAGAACTTTGCTTCTATGCAGAGGATGCAGATGCGGTCTATCAAAAACTGGCGGAGCAGGGCGTGGAGTGTTTCTCCGCTCCCCAGGAATTTGATTTTCGGCAGGATGGCTTTGGCCGGAGCAAAGCCTTCTACTTTCGGGATCCAGATGGAATCATATTAGAAATCATGGAGCCGCTGGACAAGTGATCTTTTGCCCCAGCGGGAAAGGAAGCATCCTTCATCGGGATGCAATCCGTGTAATCGAGGCCGTTCAGAACAATATCAAACGGAGATGGGTCGGTTTTTCCGTACCTGACAATTATGCGACAAAGCCCAGACTGCGTCTGTATTGCAACGGGCTCATCCCCCCGAGCGATCGCTTCAGCCTCTTCTCGTTGCCCCAGCGGATGTAGCGGTCGATCCATTTCGCCAACAGGCCCTTTCTGCCCGGATACCCCAGGGCTCGCTGGATGGCTGTCATGCGCTTCCCATTTCGCTAAACAAGCGTCAAAGAGGATTGTCGATCGTTTCGGCATCGCCGCTGAACTGTGTTACCAGCAAAGTGGCAGGAATAAAGGCCTCCGAACCTTCTGGTTCGGAGGCCTTCTTTTTGCATTGCTACCCGAAAAAGAACTCCTTGACGAACTCCCTTGAGCATCGGACGGCACTATCGAGCGTGAGCGTTTTCGTAGGCCTCTTTGATTCCTTCTGGCAAGCCGTCGGGAATCAGTTCCTTCAGCTCAGCCTCGCTGTTGCCCTGATTCAGCTGCTCGTAGTACCAGCATTTGAACTTCAACATGTCCAGCGCGCGGTTCATGCTCTCGATCTCCGACTCCATATGGGCCTTACGCTCCTCGAACATGGCCTTGCGCTGGGGGTAAGTGGACGGGCCCTCCGCACACCATTCCATGAACAGACGGATGTCCTTGATCTCCATCCCCGCTTTCTTCAGACATTCGATGACCCGAAGCGCCTCGAGTTCCGTATCGCCAAATTGGCGAATGCCGGACGTCCGCTCCAGCCCCGGGAACAATCCCTGCTTGTCGTAATACCGCAGCGTTGAGGCGGGCAAGCCGAACATTTCCGCCACCTGTCCGATTGTGTACATGGCCCCTCCGAATAAATCTCGAATTCATTCCTTGACCTAAAGTTAGGTTTAGGTATTACCTTCATTCTCGTCAATACAAATCGGTAGCGCAAGGGGTGGTCCGTAATGGGCAAAACGGTTTTCGCCGGCGGCGTGAACGGCGTGGGCGAAATCGCTGGGCACCCTGCTCTTGAGCAGGCGCGACGAATGGGCATGGGAATCTAGGCGGGCCACTTGGCCATGCGTAAACAGATTCGTGTCCAGAACCATCGATAGGAGGAAATCGATCATGGCAATTAAACAGACGGCGGGCAGAGACTCCCTGGGGGATTTTGCCCCCAAATTCGCTCAGCTCAATGACGATGTGCTGTTCGGCGAGGTGTGGAGCCGAGAAGACGGGCTTTCCCTTCGAGACCGCAGCGTGGTGACGGTGGTGGCCCTAATGGCGCAGGGGCTGACGGACTCTTCGTTCCAATATCATCTGATGTCCGCAAAGAGCGACGGGGTGACCAGGGCTGAGATAGCGGAAATCCTTACGCATGCGGCGTTTTACGCGGGATGGCCCAAGGCGTGGGCGGCCTTTCGCATGGCGAAGGAGGTCTGGGCGGACGAAGACGACGGCGCTGACGCAAAGGCCCGACACCAAAACGAGATGGCCTTTCCCATCGGTGCCCCCAACGACGCATTTGCGAAGTACTTTATCGGGCAAAGCTACCTCGTGCCCCTTTCCACCGAGCAGGTCGGCATTTACAACGTTACGTTCGAGCCCGGCTGCCGCAACAACTGGCACATCCATCACGCCAAAAGCGGTGGCGGACAGATCCTCGTCTGCGTGGCTGGTCGAGGGTTTTATCAGGAATGGGGCAAACCGGCACAGGAGCTGCGCCCTGGCGATGTAGTAAATATTCCCGCGGGCGTAAAGCATTGGCACGGAGCCGCGCCCGACAGCTGGTTCTCCCATCTCGCGGTGGAGGTTCCGGGTGAGGAGACCTCTAACGAGTGGTTGGAGCCCGTGGACGACGAGGAATACCTTACAGCGACTGACAAGGAGGCTTAGGCATGGAGCAGTTGAAACTGACGCAGGAATGGGACAAGGTGTTTCCCAAAAACGATAAGGTTGAGCACAACAAGGCGACCTTCCACAACCGATACGGCATCACGCTGGCTGCCGACGTGTACATGCCTAAGAACGCGGAAGGCAAGCTGCCCGCCATCGCCGTCAGCGGCCCGTTTGGCGCGGTGAAAGAGCAGTCCTCCGGTCTGTACGCGCAGAAAATGGCGGAGCTGGGATTTTTCGCAATTGCCTTTGACCTGTCCTATACCGGCGAGAGCGGCGGTACGCCCCGCTATGTAGCATCTCCGGACATTAACACCGAGGACTTCTGCGCAGCGGTGGACTTCCTCTCGGTACAGGAAAACGTCGATTCAGAGCGTATCGGCATCATCGGTATCTGCGGTTGGGGCGGCATGGCAGTCAATGCAGCAGCCATCGACACCCGTATCAAAGCTACCGCGGCTATGACCATGTACGATATGACCCGCGTGACCGCAAACGGCTATTTTGACGCCGAGGATTCCGAGCAGGCGCGCTTTGAAAAGCGGAAAGCGCTGAACGCGCAGCGCACTGAGGACTATAAAAACGGCAGCTATGCGCTGGCGGGCGGCGTGGTCGATCCGCTACCGGAGGATGCGCCGCAGTTTGTAGCGGACTATTACGCCTACTACAAAACTCCGCGAGGCTATCATCCCCGCAGCCTGAACTCCAACGGTGGCTGGAATGTGACGTCCTCGCTGTCGTTTTTGAATATGCCGATTTTGCAATACAGCAGCGAAATTCGCTCTGCGGTACTGCTGGTGCATGGCGAGAAGGCGCACTCCCGCTATTTCAGCGAAACCGCGTACGGCAAGCTGACGGGGGACAACAAGGAATTGCTCATTATCCCTGGTGCCAGCCACACCGACCTTTACGATCAGATGAACATCATTCCGTTTGGAAAGCTGAAGGCATTCTTTGAGGAATATCTGAAATAAGGCGTGCCTCGATTCAATGCCAAGTCTCCAGCAACGATTCTTCTAAAGAGTGGGAGTAGCTGAAGCGAGGCGACTGAATAACTCCATACGTTTTGGTTAAAACAAAAAAATATGCCGCGCGCCTGCGGCATGAAGGAGGGAGATTTCTATGAATATCGTTGTATTGAGTGGTAGCCCGCGTAAGGGCGCCAATACCGACATCATGGTCGAGGCGTTTGCCGAGACCGCGCGTGAGGGCGGCAATACGGTCGAGGTCGTCCGCGTTGCCAGCAAGAAGATCGCCGGCTGCTTGGGATGCCAGTACTGCTTCGCCCATGAGGGTGTCTGCGTGCAGAAGGATGACATGGCCGACGTGATCGAGTCGCTGAAAGGCGCCGATATGGTCGTCTTTGCCTCGCCTATCTACTGGTTCGATATCACTGCGCAGGAGAAAGCCGCCATCGACCGCCTGTATGCCTTCGGTGCCACGGGATTCCCGTTCACCAAGACGGCCCTTTTGCTCGATAGCCACAGCGAGGGCGTCTATGATGCGGCGATCGCTATGTACAAGTCGACCTGCGCGTACTGCAAGTGGGAGGACCAAGGCATTGTCACCATCAGCGGTATGACCGAGCGCGATAGCATGGCCTCCTCGCCCAAGTTGGAAGAGGTGCGAGAGCTCGCTCGCAAGCTCGCCTAAGGACAAGAAGAGCGCATGGCAATCAGCGTTGGCGGAAAGCCTACTTCCCTTGCCAAGAGGGTTACTGATTGCCATGCATAGTTGCTGACATTTTCTTTTGCAAGTTTTGCTATCAGCTGTAGCTGGCCTTTATCTGAGGAACGCTCCTTGATTTATTGCTTATCGTTGGTAACTGTCACGGTCGAAATGTCTTTGCGGCAGTCGATCGGCCCTCGTCGAGCTCCTTCAGCCGGGAGAGGCAGCGGTCCAGAAACCCGCTCCTGGCTTGCGCGGCAAGGAATCCGTCGCAGAAGCGGTCGCCGCGAACGCACCACGTGATGCATGCACGTATCAGGTCAATGCCCCCATGGTCGATGTCGCAGCTGTCTATGCCTTCCGAGGTGTCGATGCTATGGCGTTCAAGCGTCTCGAAGTAGCTGGTGTCCGCGAACCCGTCCAGTTCATAGAAATCGTCGACGAAATCTTCGAGTCCGAGCGTCCCGCCCCCAAGCTTGACATTCATGTTTCTGTCCGCCAGCTTGCCAGCGTACTTGGTTAGTCTTTCGAACATGTTCGCTACTTAGCTCAAAAGTCCGTTGTCGCCCAGGTAGTCCACGAAGGCATCGATGATCCGTGCCGTGCGAGTCGCGATGTCTATTTCGGTGAAGTCTCCCATGACTTGTGTCAGGCGCTTGAGTTCCGCGATCTTTGTTCCGGCTTTTCGCTTGCCATTGCCGTCGGTGTATCCCTCATAGTACTTGCGCTTGTCGCAGAATCTGTAGTCGGCCGCGCGGATGTTTACACGCTTCTCGAGCAGCGCCTTGTTACCCAGCGCCTCCAGGTTGGATTGGTCGACGAGCGGGTCTATCTCGTTGCGCTTCTTGGCATAGATGTGCTCAATTTCGAGTGTGGTGTCCAGGTCCATGAGCGGTTGATCTGGGTCTGCGTACGCCCACCAAGTGAGCATGGACTTCGTTACAGGCCTGCCGTTAGTGAACACGTAGGTTCGGAATCGCTCAGTAATATTTGCACGATTGAAGTGGTGGTTAGGAAACTCCACCGGGCGGTGCTCCACGATGTTGATCATCTCGGGATACACTGGCGAACGCAGCGCGTTCACGCCGGGACGCTCAATGGCGTAGGCGAAAATGAATGCCGTGATCTTGTTTAGAAAGCCGTAGAGTGCCTCGTCGTCGAGGACACCCTTGCTGTCGCTGTTGGCAAGGAACCAGACGCTTAGCAGATAGGTCCACATGCCGTTGGGGGCGTAGTTCAGCACGAAGAGCCTGCGGAGCACGCGCTCGCTGAATCCTTCCTGCGCGTCGACGCGTTTCCAGAAGCCGAGCAGGGCCTCAAGATCGCCGAGCGTGGCGTCCTCCTTGAGTATGGCGTAGCCATCGGCACCGAAGAAGTCGCGCAACGATGCGGTGGTCGTGTCGCGGATGCCTTTCTTCGCGCGGCGGTAGTACATATAGCGCGTAAATAGCTCATCGGTTGGTGTACCGCGCATGGGCCGGAAGATAGCGTTCGCTCCCTCCTCGAGCCCCTTCCAGCGACGGATGAACTCATCCTTGCGCCCCGTGTCGGAATAATGCTTGTAGAACTGGCTCTTGAAGATGTCGGCATCCGAGAGAGGCAACCCTCGGTCGTTTAGAGTCGAGAAGATGCGTAGCGCGGTGTCCTGCGACTCCGCTTCAATGGGCAACAGTATCACATTGTTGATGACGCGTGTGGCCATGTAGACGGTGTAGGTGGGCCACTCGCTCACCAGTTGCTCAATTTTCCTCTGGAAGAAAGCAAAGTTGCGGGCATAGGCGCTTTTCCAGCCATCGCCTACATTGCCCTCTCGTAAAATCTCGAGGAATTCATTTTTGTCGTTGTCCGATGCAACCTCGGAGTCGATCTTGAGACGCTCCATGTCGGGCTCGTCGAACTCGTCGGTCTTCCATACACAACGGGCGATTGCCTCGCGCATCTTCACAGACTGCTTATCCTTCATGTTGGTGAACTTGTCGTAGAACGCGCGGAGCAGCAGCATGATGGTGGTGAGGCGTTGCTGGCCGTCAATGATCTCGAGTTGGCCAGAGAGGTTCTTAAAGGTGACGATGGGTCCTAGGAAGTATTCGTCGTTCTCGCTGTCGAAACGCTCGTAGTCATCGCCTGGAAAAGCGAACGAGAACAGGTCATCCCACAGCGTTGTGCATTCATCCTCGCCCCAGGCGTAGGGCCTCTGGTAGTCGGGGATGAGGAAGTCTGATCGCTTATCGGTGAGAAGATCGCGAATCGATCGCTGGTCGATGTTGAGCTTGGACATGAGCTGTACCTTCCGCGCGGGAACAATCAAGATGACACGGATTATATCGCCGAAGTCGTCATTCACTCTATTGCTGCGAGCTACTGAATCTGGCAATCTCTGGCCAACTCTTACGGTTTCATGTCGTGATTCATATCGGCGCCGATTAATGCCCGTGATGCTTCTGCTTGCACCTTCCTTGGAGAGCGCGAACGAGAGATGCGATCTACGGACGACTGAATAGCTCCATTCGTTTTGGTTACAACAAAATGCGTGCCGAGCGCCTACGGCATGAAGGAGGGAGTCTTCGCTTCGCCCATCTTCTGGTTTGATATTACTGCGCAGGAGAAGGCCGCTATTGACCGCCTGTACGCCTTCGGTGCCACGGGCTTCCCGTTCACCAAGACGGCCCTTTTGCTCGATAGCCACAGCGAGGGCGTCTATGATGCGGCGATCGCTATGTACAAGTCGACCTGCGCGTACTGCAAGTGGGAGGACCAAGGCATTGTCACCATCAGCGGTATGACCGAGCGCGATAGCATGGCCTCCTCGCCCAAGTTGGAAGAGGTGCGAGAGCTCGCTCGCAAGCTCGCCTAAGGACAAGAAGAACGCATGGCAATCGGTTGTATCGCGAGTATATGAATAGTGGTGTATTCCCTCAAGTGTCGTATAGAACAATTTTTAAACGCAGAAAAATAATTGAAAACAAATTAATCCGCGTTAAAATATTGTCAAACAGAAGTTCATGAGGGAAGGTTACGTATGCGTCGCAAGGCAGATGAGCTCCTTAGGGAATGGCGAGACAGGGCTGATAGAAAACCTTTGCTGGTCAAAGGCGTGCGCCAGTGTGGCAAGACCTATCTGCTCAGAACGTACGCCCAGGATCTTTTCGAATCGGTTGTCTACGTTAATCTCGAGAACGACCGGTCGGCGCGAGCGGATTTTTCGGGCGGTCTTGACCCTCATGCGATCGTACGCGCGATCGAGGCTCGTACGGGACAGCGTATCGTGCCTGGCAAAACCTTACTGTTCATTGACGAGATCCAGGCATGCGAGGAAGCGCTCACTTCCCTTAAATACTTTTGCGAAGATGCTCCCGAGTATTACGTTGCGGCTGCTGGGTCGCTTCTTGGGGTTGCCATTAACCATCAGTCGTATTCGTTCCCCGTCGGAAAGACCGACTTGATTGAGATGACTCCACTCGATTTCGAGGAGTTTCTCTGGGCGATGGGGCACGATCAGCTGGTCGACGAGATACGCTCGTCATTCGAGTTAATGGGTCCTCTTGCGCCAAGCCTTCATGAAAAGGCGCTTGGGCTCTATCGACAGTATCTTGTTGTTGGCGGAATGCCCGAGGCGGTCCAAACGTACATCGATGATCAGTCAATCATTGATGTGGCCGAAAAGCATCGGATTATTCTCGACGGATATTCCGCCGACACCAATAAATATGCTGATGAACGCTTGAGCGCAAAGACGCGTGCGTGCTTCGATTCCATTCCACAGCAGCTTGCCAAAGAGAATCGTAAATTTCAATACAAGGTAGTGCGAGCGGGGGGCAATGCGTCTCTCTTTGGAGATGCTCTCGACTGGCTTGTATTGTCGGGTACGGTGGCGCGCTGCAGCCTAGTCGGGCAGATCGAAAGTCCTTTAGGGGCCTTCGTTAACCCTTCTGCTTTTAAAATCTATCAGGCGGATACGGGGCTGCTCGTCTCCAAGGCCGGTGCTCAACGCGCCGATATTCTTGCCGGCATCGGCGGCACATTCATGGGTGCACTTACCGAAAACTACGTTGCCCAACAGCTTTCAGCCATGGGCTATCCGCTGCATTATTGGGCGCGAGATAATCGTGCGGAAATCGACTTTGTAGTAGAGAAGCAGGGATGTTTGTCTGCGATTGAAGTCAAGGCGGGGGAGAACACAAGATCTCGAAGCCTGTCCTCACTTAAAAAGACCCATCCGGGCGTGCGCCTTATCAGACTATCGACTAAGCCCTTTGGGATGAATGATGGGCTTATGTCTGTTCCACTTTATGCGGCATTTTGTCTATAGGGATGATGCTGCTGTAATGCATGGATGGGCCCGGAGCTCAGTATTTACTGCGCTTCGGGCCCCGTTGGTTTGTGGCTTGGACCAGTTCGACTGCCGTCGTCCTAGTCAAACAGACTCGGCATGTCGTTTTCCTTCATGAGGGCACCGGCGGAGGGGAGGCTCTGCGCGGTGAACTTCTCGGCCGAGACGCCGGCGCCAAGAATTTCCTCGGTCGTGCCGACGGTGGTGACCGAGCGACCCTTCTTGGCGGTAAAGGCCTGGACGCCCTGCGTGTTGGTGGTCGTCTTGGTCTTGAGCAGCGACGTGTTGAAGTTCATCAGGCGATAGTCGCTCGAGACCAGCGCGATGTCGCGGTCCTCCTTGAGCACCTGGGCATACAGCAGCTTGCTGCCACCGTAGATGGCGTTCTTGAGGCGCTTGCGGTTGGTTTTGGTGACGTATCCAGAAAGCGCGACGCGCACCACGCGGCCGTTCTCAAAGACAAACAGCACGTCGGCCTTGTAGTCCTCGGGGTCGATGACCCAGATGACGCTCTCGTCGGGTTCCATCTCAAGATCAGTCGGCAGGTACGAGCCCAGCTGGGCCGACTTGGTGTCCTCAAACGCCGCAACCTTGCACTTGTATACCTGGCTCTTGTTGGTAAAGACCAGCAGCTCGTGGGTGTTGGAGGACGGGAACTCGATAAAGGGTTTGTCGCCGTCCTTGTACTTGAGCGTGGTCGCTTTCTTGAGCACACGGTCCGTCATCTTCTTAAGGTAGCCATCGCGCGAGAGCATGATGGTAACGGGGTACTCCTCGACCTCGGGCTCCAAGCTTACCTCGATAACCTCATGGGGCTCGATCCTGCCCGTGCGGCGCGGCATCACGTACTTCTTGTTGACCGCGGCCAGCTCGTCGCTGATGACCTTCTTGATGTTCTCCTCGCTGGAGAGAATCTCCTCAAGCTCGGCAATCTCGCCCTCAAGCTTGGCAATGTCCTTGGTGCGGTTGAGGATGTACTCCTCGTTGATATTGCGGAGCTTAAGTTCGGCAACAAACTCGGCCTGGGTCTCGTCGATGTCAAAACCCTTCATAAGGTTGGGCACGACCTCGGCCTCGAGCTTGGTGCCACGGATGATGGCGATCGCCTTGTCGATGTCGAGCAGGATTGCCTCAAGGCCGTGCAGCAGGTGCAGGCGCTCGGTCTTTTTGCCCAGGTCAAAGTTAATGCGGCGACGCGTGGACTCAATACGCCACTTGACCCACTCGTGCAGGATTTGGCGCACGCCCATAACGCGGGGGTAGCCGTCGACCAGTACGTTAAAGTTGCACGAGAACGAATCCTGCAGCGTGGTCGAGCGATAGAGCTTGGCCATGAGCTTGTCGGGGTCGACGCCGCGCTTAAGGTCGATAGCGATGCGCAGACCCGAAAGGTCGGTCTCGTCGCGGATGTCGGCGATCTCCTTGACCTTGCCCTCCTTGGAGAGCTTGACGATGCGCTCGATGATGACATCGGTCTTGGTGGTGTAGGGGATCTCGTAGACCTCGATGATGCGCTCTTCGGGAATCCAGCGCCAGCGGGAGCGAATCTGGAAGCTGCCCAGGCCGGTCTCGACGATCTTTTCCATCTCCTCGCGGCGGTAGATGATCTCGCCGCCGGTCGAGAAGTCGGGCATGGGCATATACTCGAGCAGGTCGCAGTCGGGATCCTGCAGGTAGTGCATGGTGGCGGTGCAGACCTCGTTGAGGTTGAAACCGCAGATGTCGGACGCCATGGCGACGCCGATGCCCTTGTTGGCCGAGACGAGGATGTTAGGGAACGTGGTGGGCAGCAGACGCGGCTCCTTCATGGCGCCGTCGTAGCTGTCGACGAAGTCGACCGGGTCCTTGTCGATGTCCTTGAAGATCTCGGCGCTGATGGGGGAGAGCTTGGCCTCGGTATAACGCGAGGCGGCGTAGCTCAGATCGCCCGAATAGTACTTGCCAAAGTTGCCCTTCGACTCAACGAACGGCGCGAGCAGTGCCTCGTTACCGGTGGCTAGACGCACCATCGTCTCGTAGATTGCGGCATCGCCGTGCGGGTTGAGCTTCATGGTCTGACCCACGATGTTGGCGCTCTTCTGGCGCTCGCCCTTGAGCAGACCCATCTTGTACATGGTGTAGAGCAGCTTGCGGTGCGAGGGCTTAAAGCCATCGATCTCGGGGAACGCACGCGAGACGTTGACGCTCATGGCGTAGGGCATGTAGTTGACCTCGAGCGTCTGCGTGATCGGCTGGTCGGTGACCTCGGAGTGCAGGCCGATGACGTTCTCGGCGTTGACCTGCTTTTTCTTTGGCTGGGTTTTCGTCTTCTTCTTTGCCACGATTTCCTCTTGAACTTCTTATGGGCCGTCGTTATCGATTTGCTGCTACTGCAGGTCCAGCTGGTCCAGGTATTCCTTGCCGTGCTCGGAGATATGGCGCTTGCGGCCTGCCTCGTCGTTGCCAAGCAAAAGGTTGAACATGGTCTCCATCTTGGTGACGTCCTCGGGCTCCACCTTAATCAGGCGACGCGTCTCGGGGTTCATGGTGGTGAGCCACATCATGTCCGGGTCGTTCTCACCAAGACCCTTGGAGCGGTTGATGGAGCACTTTTGATCGCCGATCTCTTTAAGGATGCCGTTCTTCTCGAGCTCGGTGTAGGCAAAGTAGGTCTTTTCTTTGCAGTTGATCTCGTAGAGCGGCGACTCGGCGATATACACGTAACCCTCGTCGATAAGTGTGGGCACCAGGCGGTAGAGCATGGTGAGCACGAGTGTGCGGATGTGATAACCGTCGACGTCGGCGTCCGTACAGATGATGACCTTGTTCCAGTTGAGGTTGTCCAGGTCGAAGGCGCCAAGGTTCTTGATGCGCTTGTCCTTGATCTCCACACCGCAGCCCAGCACGCGCATAAGGTCCATGATGATGTCGGACTTAAAGATGCGCGGATAATCTTCCTTTAGGCAGTTGAGGATTTTGCCTCGGACGGGCATGACACCCTGGAACTCGGCATCGCGCGAGGTGCGAATGGCGCCTGCTGCCGAGTCGCCCTCTACGATGTAGATCTCGCGACGGCTCTTGTCCTTGGAGCGGCAGTCGATGAACTTCTGAACGCGGTTGGCCATGTCGGTCTTCTGCTGCAGGTTGGTCTTGATGCTCTGGCGGGTCTTCTCGGCATTCTCGCGCGAGCGCTTGTTGATGAGCACCTGCTCCATGATCTTATTGGCGGCGTCTTTGTTCTCGATCAGGTAGGTCGAAAGGCGCTCCTTAAAGAATGCCGTCATGGCCTGCTGGATAAAGCGGTTGTTGATGGCCTTCTTAGTCTGGTTTTCGTAGGACGTCTGGGTGGAGAAGCAGTTGGTCACCAGCACCAGGCAGTCCTGGACGTCCTGCCATTTGATACCGCTCTCGTTTTTGTTGTACTTGCCCTGTTGCTTAATGTAAGCATCGATGGCGCTGGTCAGAGCACTGCGGGCCGCCTTCTCGGGCGAGCCGCCGTTCTCGAGCCATGACGAGTTGTGGTAGTACTCCTGCATCATGAAGGTGCGCGAGAAGCACATGCACGCGGTGATCTTTACGTTGTAGTCGGGCAGGTCTTCGCGGTCGCGACCGCGACGGTCGGCCTCGATAAAGAAGGGCTCGGTGAGGTAGTCGGCACCGACCTTCTCGAGCACATAGTCCTCGATGCCCTTGGGGTAGCAAAAGTCCTCTTCGGTAAACTCGCCATCATCGCCCTCGATGCGCAGGCGGAAGGTCACGTTGGCGTTGACCACGGCCTGGCGGCGCATGGTCTCGCGATACCAGTCGTGGGGAATGTTGATCGAGGTAAAGACCTCAAGATCGGGGCGCCATTTGATGGTGGTGCCGGTGCGGTTCTCGTCGCTGGGCTCAATCTCGAGTGCCTTCTTTTTGGCACCGACGACCTTGCCCTTCTTAAAGTGCAGGGAGTACTTGTTGCCGTCGCGCCAAACCGTGACATCCATGTATTCGGAGGCGTACTGGGTTGCGCATGAGCCCAGGCCGTTGGTACCGAGCGAGAAGTCGTAGTCGCCGCCCTGGTTGTTGTTGTATTTGCCACCTGCGTAGAGCTCGCAAAAGACGAGTTCCCAGTTAAAGCGCTTCTCGGAGGGGTTCCAGTCGAGCGGGCAGCCGCGGCCGTTGTCCTCTACCTGAATGGAACCATCGCGAAAGGCGGTAAGGGTGATGAGCTTGCCGTAGCCCTGGCGCGCCTCGTCAACGGCGTTGGACAGGATCTCGAAGGCAGCATGCGCGCAGCCGTCGAGTCCGTCCGAGCCAAAGATGACGGCGGGGCGCAGGCGTACGCGCTCCTCGTCCTTGAGCTGGCGGATACTGTCGTTACCATAGTTTGCGGTGTTTTTTGCCATACTCGCTCTCTCGGTGCTCCTTTGCTGCGTTTAAGTCATATAGATAGTCAAGGTAGCATAGCCCAGCCTACAGACGATTCCAACCAACACGAAATCCATCGAACAATCGTTCGGAGTTCGATGGAGATTCGTTTACTCGGACAAAACCGAGTCGGCTCTGTCCGAGTAAGTTTGAAGACGGCCGAATGTGTCTTGCTGCGTTTGCGGTTGGATACGCTGTCGAAGACGTGTCGTGCGGATTGTTGGCGAAAAGACGCCGTGCCAAGCTCGAGGCAGAACTCGACTCCTCAGACGACATTTAATGCGTAATGGGCCGGCTCTGGGTATTCAGAACCAGCCCATTTTGATGTTCGATGAGCCGAGTCGGCGCCTCTCACAAAGGTAACTAGGAGCTAGCGAGGCCTATCCGAATTGACCTCATTGGCGGTGTCTTTTTCGAGCGCCGTGCGGCGGGCGCTGTAGGCGACAAGGCCGGCACCAACTGCGGCGAGCGCTGCTGCGGCTGCGGTTAGGGGGACGTTGCTGTCGCCCGTGCCCGCAAGCGCGCCCGCTTTTCCGGAGCGCTTGTTATTGCCGTGGTCCTTGCCGCTGCCGGAGCTGCTTCCGCCGGAGCCGCCGCCCTCGTCAGTATCGCTGCCACTCGAGCCACCATCGCCGTCTGCCGTCATCGGGGCGTCGTGAAGTCCTGTCGTATCCGCGCTGTCGCATACGCCGACCTGCACTTCTGAGCGTTCGCATGCCGCGTCGGGCACATGAAGCTCGTGCAGAACGGCACTCAGCGCCGAGTTTGCGCCCGGTCGGATCTCCTCGAGCGTTACGGGATCGAGCGCCACCAGATTACGCGCCTTCGCATACAGCGTGACGCGTTTGCCCACTTCGTCGCTCCAACTCTCGGGGATGGCGAAGCTCATGCGGAACTGTGCCGTGCAACCCGGTGCCAGCACGGCGTTGCCGTTGTCGGCTACCAGCGGGTGCGTTGCAAAACGTGCGCCCAGCGTCTCGAGCGCGTACTTTACGTGTGCCATGTCGTTGGCCGAAGCGTCTTCGGCAAGCTCTGGATCGTAGATCGAAGCCATGCGTGCGTTCGCTCCGAATCCGATGGATGCGCTGGAGAACGGCTGGCTGGAGCCCTCTCGGTACAGATCGATTGTGCCGGCAGTCAGCAAAGTGTTGCCGTCGTTTCGCACCGTGACCATGAAGGATTCGCCTGCTGCTCCGGGCACCACCGCGCCCGAGGTAGCGACCGCGCCCGTCGGAGTGGCACACGCCACCAGAGGCACTTCGATGCCGTGCAGCTCTGCCTCGCTCTTCTCCGCGCTCACAATGTGCGTGGCGAGCGCGGAGAGCATGCCTCCCGACGTCAAAAATGTCGTTATCTGATCGACGGGATGGTCCAGCTCGCACATCACGAACGGCTCCGTGAACAGATCGCCTGCCAAGGTGCTGACGAAGATGCGGAAGTGCTTGCCCATTACTGCTACCGGGTTGCCTTCTTCGTCGTAGGTTTGCCCCACCTTGCCATCGGTGTTCTCTACATAGAGCGCGCACCTGCCGTTGTTGCTTACGCTAAACGATGCCGGGCCACAGCCTGCGGCACCCACGGGCTGCGTTGCAAATGCCAATGCGCCTCGCGTCCAAGTAATATGCTGCAGCTGCTCGTTGACGGTGGCCAAAAAGCCCGAATGTTGTGGCC
This sequence comes from Collinsella sp., assembly GCA_019419525.1. Taxonomy (GTDB): domain Bacteria; phylum Actinomycetota; class Coriobacteriia; order Coriobacteriales; family Coriobacteriaceae; genus Collinsella. The sequence goes on along the minus strand of DXZU01000019.1, from coordinate 80,694 downwards.
ACGGCACCGCATGGGGCACCGTGGCGTCTGGTGGCATAACGCCCCAGCCCGCAATGGACTGGCCGATCACGGCGTACGATGCGCAGCCGCAACCGTCTGCGGTCTCGTACGCAACGGGCACCACCATTTTGCCGTTGATATTCTCGGGCTCGCTCAGCTCGATACTCGACGGTGCTTGCGGAAAGCGAAGAACTTGGCGGAACGTCAGGCTGTCGCCCAAATCATCCGACCACAGGGTAAAGCATTCCAGCGCAACCTCGGCCTCGCTGCCGAGCGCCTTCTCTGCGGTGGTTCCGCGGCGGTGGAGGTAGGCGCCCGACAGGCGTCCGTCGACCAGCGTCTTGCCTACCGTGATGCGCGGGCACTGCAGGCAATGGTAGCCATCCTCCTGAAGGCGGCCGCGCGAGATGCTGCGCCACGACGTGTGCGATATCACGCGAACTCCGTCGTTGCTTATGCGCAGGCGCACAACGGACAGTATGCCGGCTGTGCTTGCCGTATCGAAAAGGGTGTTGTCGCCGGCGGGGCGCTCGCCCGAGACCAGCAGCACGTAGGCGTCCTGGTTTCCTCTTCCGTCCGTATATTCCACCACGTCGAAGTCGTAATCGAATATGCCGTCGCGCTCCACGTCGCCCTCGCCAAACCCAAGGGGAAAGTCCACGGGCGTGGGAGCGGACCACGTGCCGTTTGCCTTTGTGTGCACCACCAGGCGCGAGCGGCCATTGTCGCCGTAGCGCACCGAGGCGATACGGAACAGGCATTCTACGCCGGCAATCATCGTTAGCTTCATGTGGGCTTCGCTGAGCACGCCGGAAAACAGCACGTTGTCGCTCGAGGGTTTTATGCCGCCACGCTCGTCCTCCGACACGCCGGCAGAATTGGCGTTCGGGTCCGCAACGGCGTTCGTTGACTGACCGATGTAGGTGTACTCATACATCGGTGCGGCATTTTCGTCGTTCTCCATCAGCGCATGGACGAAATGTTCGACCTGTCCCGTGTCGTCGCTCTCCGCGTTCGCCTCGAGCTCAATGCGCGTGACCGCTTGATCCCAATCACGTACGGTAGGCGCGTTGTTTATCGCGGCGGCTGCAACCTCGGCGCGTGCGAGCAGCTCGGAATTGGTGACGATGGTGGCCGACGCGATAAACTGCGGCACACCACCTGCCTCGGTGTTGCCGGGCGTGCCGAAGCAGGCATCCAGCGTGTAAGGCGTACCTCCACCCAATGCCAGCTCAGAGCGTTGGAGCACATACTGGTCGCCATTGTTCACCGACATATTCCACGAATCGATGAGTGTGGGCCACGACCCCGACCAAGCCTTGGTGGTCCACTTGAACAGTACGAACTGGAGTATCACATCGACATCGACGTCTGCACCTACGCGCAGCCGCGGAAGCTGGTGCCCATCTGCCTTCTCGTACCCAATGAACAGTGTGAGGGATGCGGCGCCACGCACAGCGGACGAAGCGACGCCTGCAATGCCGGCTCCAAAGGTGACGGCAAGTCCGATCTGGATGGTGAACGAGCCCGACGTGTTGGAATAGTCGAGCGAAATGTTCTTGAAAAACGCCGCGCCGCTGCCGTGCGTGTGGGCGCCCACGGCGAGCGCCAGTTTTGCCAGCACCCAGGGGTTGACGTTTAGGAAAAACGGCACCGGTCCTAGGGTAAACTGCTCGGTCCAATTGAGGTCGGTTCTTACCTGGAAGAGGGCCTTAATGTTGCCGTATGCGGGGTCGTTGTTGTCACCCCAGGTTTTGCCCACCCAATCGTAGGCGAGCGAGCCGTACAGCTGTGTGGCGATATCCATCGTGAACAGCGGCGTGCAATGGTGGCGAAGGAGCTTGGTGTTTCTTGGATCGGTGCCCGAACCGGCACTCATACTTTTGTACTGATTCCACTTCCCCTCCATTTCGTCGAGGTAGCGGTTTGCCTGCTTGGCGCCCGACTCGCGCGGTGACTTCTTCCAGTACTCCGGATCCGGATTGCCCGAATCGTTCATATAGCTGGCTGGTTTGTATCCTCCGCCAAACAGCACGTATCCAGCAAACGAGAAATCGAAGAGGATCGGAAATGTGGGCATCCAGCACGTGAACTTATTACCACCGATGCCGGGAAACGATGCGGGGAAATCAAACGGAGTGATCTCTTGGTCCATAGTGGTGGGGACGATAGTGGTCGATCCGGATTCCGCCTTTGCCGCCGGCGCGGTAACAACGGCCATGGGGGAGGAGAGCGTGTAGGTTTTGCCCTGGTAGTCGAGGACAAAGCGCAGCTTGCATCCTTCTTCCAGAAGGCTCGACGCTGCATCGAGGAACTTGTCTTCGAGTGTGAACGTCGCCAGACTATCCGCGCCCGATGCGCTGGCCTTGATCTGACCAATCTGCGTGACGGTTTCGGTTGAGCTGCCCGCAGCGGGCATCACTTTATTGATATGCAATGTTGCCTGCCCGCCCTGCGGCAGATGAGCCTGCACGGTAAAAGCGTGCGTGTCGGGTTGGTCGTTTGCTGCTTCGTCCGCTGGCATTGCCATAAACGTGGCGTCGGCGTACTGGATGTCCCATTCGTCGAACGTGAGCTGGCGGAAGTACGGCTCGCCGTCGGAAAGCGGACGTGTGGGTGCGGTTATGGCGGTGCCGCCCTGGATACGCGCAAGGGGAATCTCGACATCACGGTAGCCCGCCATGCTAATGGAGATGCCGCCGTTAAAGTCGTACGCGTCAAGGAGCGTTGCCTCGTCCACGTAGCCTTCCGAAAGAGGGGCGACCTCAAAGATGGCCGTGCCTTCGTCATCGGTCGTGGCGGTGAGCTGCTTGCCTACGGCATAGCGCGACGTGAGCGTGACCTGCGCTCCCTTGATGGGCATATTCTTGTTGGCGACGTCGACCACGACCACACCAAACATGGTGCGCGAGAGAACGAGCACCCTGAAGGGGTCTTTTTCGTCGGCATAGGCCGCGGTGGGCGCGAACGGCAGCAGGAAGGCATTTTCGCTTCCCGGCACGCGAGGCAACATGATGCTCGCTAGCGAGGATGCTCCGGCAACAAGTAACGAACGGCGATCAAGCATCTTGGGCCCCCATCCCGCAAATATCGGTGGAAATAATCCAATTTTGCGAGAAGGCGCTTCGTGGCGGTAGTGCCGTTCAAGGGTCAAAATGTCCAATTTGAGCGAGTGAAGCGCCGGGGCTCCGGAGCGCGCATGCTGCGCTAGGCAGTCTGGCCGCTAACGCAGCATATGCGCGACCAGTTCGGTGCGCGTGCCGATGCCAAGCTTTGCATACACACTGGATAGGCGGTTTTTGACAGTGCCCGGCGATACTTCCATATGGCGTGCGATTTCGGCGTTGGTCCATCCGCGGCAGGCGAGCATGGCCATGGTGAACTCTGTGGTCGTCAGGTCGTCGGCCACGTCCTCGCCCGAATCGGGGTTGTGGATGCGCCGCCAGCCGTAGCTGAAGCGGTATGTGATCTCGATGATGTGCGCGAAGTCGTCAGGGTATTGCGTTTTTAGGCACGCCTCGATAAGCCCCTGCAAAAGGCCGTGGTGCTCGCCGATGAGCTCGATAAGGCCGTCGGGGCGCGCAATGTCCCAAGCGGCTCCAAAATGCGCTTTTGCGGCGTCGATGTCCTTGAGGCTCATGCATGCCATGGAAGCTGCCAGGTGCAGGAACAGTTCCGAGATGGGACAGCTTTCCTGTTTCATAATTAGGGCGGTTTCCGCCATGCCCAGGCTGCGGCCGTATTCGCCGCGCAGATACAAGGCGTGCGCCATCACGTAGCTGGCGAACAGTCGCAGGCCTTCGGGTAGGTGCGCCGCAAGTGGATAAAACTCTTCGGCAGAATACGGGGAAGGCAAGTGCAGCAGGACGCTCGCGGCCGAGGCGAACAGGATATGCGTGGCGTGGACGGCGGGCGATCTCTCGTCGGCCGGCGTATCGAGGATGCCCGCAAGGCACCGGCGGGCGTCGGCGATACGGTTGAGCGACAGACTGGCGTATCCGCAGATAAAGCATGCGGAATAGCGCAGCGCGGGATCGGTGACGTCAAGATAGGGGCGCGCCGTCTTGGCAGCGAGGGTGGCCTGTCCGCGAAAGTACAGCGCTTCTGCCGTGGCAATGGCGCGCGAATCGGGGTCGGAAATGCCTGCAACCGCAGCGTCAATCTGCCCCGGCACAAAGGCAGTGCACATCAACGGCATGGGAACGCATGGGTAGCCATCGCAGTCCATCTTCCATCTCCCAACAGCTGACAACAATAGCTGCAATTGTACTCCTGTTGCCCGGAACTGGAATTTGTGGGTATCGCCTGCGATTATGCCGAACGTATAAAGGAAGAGTCTATTGGCGATGCTCCCAAGGTGGCTACCGAAGCCTAGCTGACCTCGACATTAGGAAAAATTGCCACCCTTGCAAAAAGCTCTGTCGCAGCGATGGGAAACGCATCTCGTTCTGCATATAATGAGGTCATATGACGGTGCGTCTGCATACGCGCGGCGCATTTCCATCGAACCGAGAAGGAGCTCTGCATGGATCCCAACAAGCGTCCCGACGACATGGTACGTATCACCACTCCCGAACTTGCCCAGGCGTTCGTCGAAGAGCAGGTCGCTGCAATCCGCGAGCAGATCGGCGACAAAAAGGTCCTGCTGGCCCTTTCCGGCGGCGTCGACAGTTCTGTAGTTGCGGCCCTGCTCATCAAGGCTATCGGCAAGCAGCTCATTTGCGTGCATGTGAATCACGGCCTGATGCGCAAGGGTGAGAGCGAGCAGGTCGTCGACGTCTTCAGGAACCAGATGGATGCCAACCTGGTTTACGTTGACGCCACCGACCGCTTCCTGGACAAGCTCGTGGACGTCGAGGAGCCCGAGGCCAAGCGTAAGATTATCGGCGCCGAGTTCATTCGCGTGTTCGAGGAGGAGGCCCGCAAGGTTGGCGATGAGGTCAGCTTCCTCGCCCAGGGCACCATCTATCCCGACATCCTGGAGTCCCAAGACGGCGTGAAGGCTCACCACAACGTGGGCGGTCTGCCCGAGGATCTGCAGTTTGAGCTCTGCGAGCCTGTCAAACTGCTGTACAAGGACGAGGTCCGCGTCGTGGGTCGCGAGCTCGGCCTGCCCGAGAATATGGTTGAGCGCCAGCCGTTCCCCGGTCCCGGCCTGGGCGTCCGCTGCCTTGGTGCCATCACCCGCGACCGTCTTGAGGCGCTGCGCGAAGCCGACGCCATCGTGCGCGAGGAGATCGACAAGGTCGGTCTGACCATCTGGCAGTATTTTGCCGTCGTGCCCGACTTCCGCGCAACCGGTGTGCGCGAGGGCAAGCGCGCCTACGATTGGCCCTGCATCATCCGCTGCATCAACACCGTCGATGTCATGACTGCCGAGGTTCCCGAGCTCGACTGGGCGCTACTCAAGCGTATTACCGCTCGCGTCACCGCCGAGGTTCCCGGCATCTGCCGCGTGTGCTACGACCTCACGCCGAAGCCCGTTGGCACCGTTGAGTGGGAGTAAGCTTCTACTCTTTTGGACGAATTGCATTGACAGGGAGGGGTCCCGCGCAAGCGTGTGCGGGACCCCTTTCGTTTTACTGTTCGGCTAACGCTACAGATCATTTTGGAAGGCTTACGAGCATGGTGGTCCCGTCCTCGGAACTTGCTTCGACCTCTACGGCGCCACCGTGAAGCGCTGCAATCTCCCAAACGAGCGCTAGCCCGAGTCCTGCGCCGCCGTATGCCCTGCTGCGGGATTTGTCTAGACGAAAGAACGGCTGGAAGATGCTCTCTCGGTACTGCTTGGGTATTCCCGGGCCCTGGTCCTCGACTCGTAGGAGCACGTGGCTGTCGTTGTCGCAGATGGAGACGTTGACAGTCGAGCCGGGGCGGCTGTAACGGATGGCATTTTCGACCAGGTTAAACACCAGCCGATAGAGGAGCGTGTCGCTCCCGATTACTAAAGCGTCTCCAGCACAATTGAGGGCTATGCCCTTTTTTTCGGCAAGTGGCGCAAGGTCGGTGAGGACCTCTTCGGACAAGGGACCAAGTTCCACATCGTCCTCGCAAGGAACGCTGCGGAGCTCACTCATCTCGAGCAATACCTTGGCCATTCGAGACATGCGCTCGGTTTGTTCTTGTAGCAGGCCGAGCAGCTCGGCTGTTTCGGGTTGCAAACCGGAGTGTTCGGAGATGAATAGTTCAATCTGTGCTTGCATAAGGGCGAGCGGGGTGCGCAGCTCGTGTGCGGCGTTGCCGGTAAACTGACGCTGTGCAGAGAACCCTTCGCCAAGACGAGCGATCATGTCGTTGAAAGAGGCGCTGCATCGTTGTAGCTCGGTGGGCACATCTTCATTGAGTCTGATTTCGCTTAGGTTGTCAGGTTGCACACGCTCAACCTGAGCTGCAAAAGCCCGTAGCGGTTTGAGTGCACGGCCGCTCACAAAGTATGCCAGTGCGCCGCCAAGGAGTGTGACTCCAGCCGTGATGTACCAGGCTGTCGTGCCAAAAGACTCCTGTGCGTCGTTTACGACGATCGTGACCTTGTCATCGAGGGCTGCTTTCGCTGGGTCGAACGCCTGGAGCGAATCTTCGCCGGTTGCGTTAAAGGCCGAGATGTCGCTGCCGATGGCATCCATGTAGCGCATGCCCGTATAGCCGACCAGGCAGTTCGTCAGCACGCATGCCGCACACGTGAGCAGTGCCGTCATAATCGTTATGCGCCATTGCAGCGAAAGCCCTTTCATTCTCCATCCTCCATAACGTAGCCCTCTCCAATCCGATTGCGAATCGGGTCGTATCCCAAAGCGCCGCGCATCTTTTTTCGGAGCGACGAGATGTGAACGCGGGTTGCGTTGCTAAAGCTGTTCACGGTGCTATCCCAAACGTGCTCTATAAGCTCCTCTTGGCTTACCGGTCGCCCCTGATTAAGCATCAGGTATTCCAAGATTCCCGTTTCCTTGCGTGTAAGAGATAGAGCCTCACTGTCCACGGAAGCGATGCGCGCCTTGGTGTCAAAGTTGAGCTTTCCGCAGGTTAATACTATGTCGCTTTGTGCGAAGCGCCTGAGGGTAAGGCTGCGGATCCTTGCCGCAAGTTCGTCCAGATGAAACGGCTTGGTAAGGTAATCGTTGGCGCCGGCATCGAGTCCGGCAACTTTATCGGATACTTCGCCACGTGCGGACAGAATCAGTACCTTGGTCTCGCAGTCGGTTTTCCTAAGTTCCCTGAGCACGGTCATGCCGTCGATACGGGGGAGATTGAGGTCGAGCACCACGAGGTCAAAGACTTCGACGCCCAGCAGGTCGAGCGCCTCCTGTCCATCGTGACAGCAGTCGACGCTGTACGCCAAGTTTCGCAAGCTGCGCGCGATTGCATCGCACAGTGCTCGCTCGTCTTCGACGATCAAAATACGCATAACAGTCTCCTTGCACATTCCATATCGCGCTTAACACGGATTTTATAGCCGATATGGTCCAATGGTCGCGTAACGAAAGGAGTGGTCGTGTTGTTCAAAGCGGTAAAACCCGTGGTACAGGTCGCTTTGTTGATCGTCGGAATTACCATGGTGTGCTTTGGCGTTATGCGTGGCGAGGCGGATGCCGTGCTGGCCAAAGCGATTAGGCTGTGCTTGGAGTGTATCGGAATTGGATAAAAGAGAAAACATTGCGTCGCATGTTTTGGCCCGATTTCGCGGATTCATTCAGGCGGCGGCGACGCTGGTCACCAATATTCACCTGCCAAACTTTGCCAAAGGCGGCATCTATCAGGGCGCGGGAAAAACAGTCTGCGTACCTGGGCTTAATTGCTATTCGTGCCCCGCGGCATCAGGTGCGTGTCCCATTGGGTCGTTCCAGTCGGTGGTGGGCTCGTCTAAGTTCAGCTTTTCGTATTACGTCACCGGAACACTCATTCTGATCGGCGTGCTGCTGGGACGCTTTGTATGCGGGTTTTTGTGCCCGTTTGGCTGGCTGCAGGAACTTCTACACAAGATTCCCGGCAAAAAGCTATCAACGAAAAAGCTCAAGCCGCTCACGTACATCAAGTATGCCGTGCTGCTGTTTGCCGTGGTGCTGCTGCCCGTCTTGGTGGTCAACGATGTGGGCATGGGCGACCCGTTCTTTTGCAAGTACATCTGCCCGCAGGGCGTGCTCGAGGGTGCGATTCCGCTGTCCATCATGAATACGGGAATCCGCTCCGCGCTGGGAAAGCTCTTTACCTGGAAGCTCGCGATTCTCATTGCGGTTGCGGTGCTGAGCGTGTTGTTCTACCGCCCCTTCTGCAAATGGATTTGTCCACTCGGCGCATTCTATGCGCTCATGAATAGGGTGTCCCTGCTGGGGATTCAGGTTGACGCGTGCAAATGCGTCTCGTGCGGCAAGTGCTCAAAGGTTTGTCAGATGGACGTTGATGTGGTCCGCGCGCCCAATCATGCCGAATGCATCCGGTGCGGAAAGTGCATCGGGGCCTGTCCTGTCGATGCCATCAGCTATCGCTATGGCCTGGATGTGTCGGCGGAAAAGCTTCCCTTGACCGCCGATAAAAAGTAAACAAGCTTCGACAAAACGGAGGAATGACTATGAAGCTTTCTAAGATTGCGGCCCTGTTTATGGTGCCGGTATTGGCCTTGTGCCTTGTGGCATGTTCGGCGCCCGGTGGCAATGCGAGCGAATCTGCGAGCTCCGATCCTAAGATCGCAGAGCTCACTGCGCAGAAGCCGGCCAATGCCGACGAGGCCGCCGAGCTGTATGCGAAGCTCATGCAGAAGGAGAACGAGATCTTTTCGAGTGATAACGCGCTGTGGGAAAAGGTATTCAATGCGGCAAATAAAGACTCGGCAATGATTGAGGATGGCAGCAATTACGGCGATTTTCTGCTCAAGACCATCGACGGCGCCAAGGATGAGTTCACGGCGGATGAGCTTAAGACGCTCAAGGCCGGTGCACAGCAGATCAAGGAGATCGAGGATAAGCTCATGGCGCTGGAGAAGGAGTTTCCCGGATGCGGCAGCACGCCCGGCGAGGGGGAGAGCGTCGATGCCTCGACCGCAGGCATGACCAACGACGAGAGCGGGGAGACGAAGTTCCCCAGCTTTAAGGGCAAGGACCTGGACGGCAACGATGTAAACAGCGACGAGCTGTTCTCCAAGAACAAGGTCACCGTCATGAACTTCTGGTTTACCACCTGCAAGCCGTGCGTGGGAGAGCTGGGCGATCTGGAGAAGCTCAACAAGGAGCTTGCCGAGAAGGGCGGCCAGGTCGTGGGCGTTAATTCCTTTACGCTCGATGGCAACAAAGACGAGGTGGCAGACGCCAAGGACGTACTTTCCAAGAAGGGCGTGACGTATAAGAACATCTGGTTTAAGTCGGACAGCGAGGCCGGAAAGTTCACCTCCAACCTGTACTCGTTCCCGACCACCTACGTGATCGACCAGAACGGTAACATTGTGGGAGAGCCGATCATGGGCGGCATCAACTCCGCCGAGCAGCGAGAGGCGCTCAACAAACTGATCGATCAGGCGCTCGCGAAGAGCGAGCAGTAGGTGCGAATGTGACAAAGGGACAGTCCCTTTGTCACATCATCGATGATAAGTGCGGGACGGTGCGCCACGTGGCGTGCCGTCCCGTTCGTTTTTGGGGCAGTACGTTACATTTCTCACTGGAGCAGGCCAAAAATGGGGATAGAGTAGGGCAAACGCGTCGAATACGAACGGCGGAGGAGAGCGGGCGGGGTGCCTGCGCAGGAGAGGTTGCCGTCCATGCTGGAGCTCAAAGGAATTTGCAAAAGGTACGTTACGCAGTCGTTTACGCAGGTGGCGCTCGACAACGTAAGCCTGGCTTTTCGCGATAACGAGTTCGTGGCCATTCTGGGTCCCTCAGGTTCGGGCAAGACCACGCTGCTCAACGTTATCGGCGGACTCGACCACTTTGACTCGGGCGATCTGCTGATCGACGGTATTTCGGCCAAGGACTTTCACGATCGCGATTGGGATGCCTATCGCAACAACCGCATCGGCTTTGTGTTCCAGAGCTATAACCTCATTCCGCATCAGACCATTTTGGAAAACGTGGAGCTGGCGCTTACGCTCACGGGCGTGGGGCATGCCGAGCGTCGCCAGCGTGCGCGCGAGGCGTTGGAGATAGTCGGCCTGGACGAGCACATTAACAAGCGTCCGAGCCAGCTTTCGGGCGGACAGATGCAGCGCGTGGCCATCGCCCGCGCCCTGATTAACGATCCCGAGATTGTGCTGGCTGACGAGCCGACCGGCGCCTTGGACTCAACGACATCCGTGCAGGTCATGGATTTGCTCAAGGACGTTGCGCGCGACCGTCTGGTCATCATGGTCACGCACAATCCCGAGCTGGCGTACAAGTACGCCACGCGCATCGTCAACCTGGCGGACGGCAAGATCACCGACGATTCCGATTCCTTTGATGTTGCCAATGCCGCGCGTCGCGAGGCTAAGCCTACGCGCAAAACCTCGATGAGCTTTGTGACAGCGCTGGGGCTTTCGGCGCGAAACCTTTTGACCAAGAAGGGCCGTACGGCTATGACGGCCTTTGCTGGTTCAATCGGCATCATCGGTATCGCGGCGATTCTGGCGCTCTCCAACGGCGTAAACGGCTACATCAAAAAGGTCGAGGAGGATACGCTCTCGAGCTACCCGCTCACCATTTCCAAGCAGGATTACGACCTGTCGTCCATGATGGGCGGACAGGGGACCACGGATGACGATACGTCCAAGAACGAGGGCTCGTCCGACGGCAGCACCGACGGCAAGGCTCGGGGAACCGATAAGATCCCCGTGGTCACGGCCGTAAAGGATATGTTTGCGAGCGTTAAGTCTAACGACATGACGAGCTTTAAGGCATGGCTCGATGCCGGTGGCGATGGCATCGATAAAGAGGTCAACGCCATTCAGTACGGCTACGGTGTATCGCCGGTTGTCTATCGTGCCGGGAAGGGCGATGGGAAGCCTGTCCGGCTGGTGCCCAACGCCATGACCGAGGCCATGAGCGGAGGCGCGAGCTCGGCAGCAACGGTGAGCATGGAATCCATGGGAACCTCGGTCTTTAACGAGATGATTGACGACCAGAGCCTGCTTGACAGCCAGTACGATGTCGTCGCCGGTCATTGGCCCACGTCTGCCAACGAAGCCGTGATGGTGCTTTCGAGTCGTGGCACGGTGGGCGACTATACGCTCTACAGCATCGGTGCGCTGGATATCAATGAGCTCAACGACCTGGTTAACAGCGCTATGACGGCTGACGGTGGCGTCGAAGCGCCCGAGACCGGTACCGACTTTACCTACGACGATGCGCTGTCCACGACGTTTAAGGTGCTGTCGCCGGCCGATGCGTATCGCAAAAACGAAGAGACCGGCATGTGGACTGACATGTCTGGCGACGCCGACTTTATGACGGCCAAGGTTGCCGACGGTATTGACGTGCGTATTGTGGGCGTGGTGCGACCGAACGAGACGGCCAACGCGAGCGCGTTGTCCCCGGGTATTGCCTATACGCACGCGCTGACTCGCCAGCTTATGGAGCGCGCCGCCAATTCGCAGATCGTAAAAGAGCAACTTGCCCATCCCGAGACGGATGTCTTTACGGGCAAGTCTTTCGATGAACTGCAGGGCGAGGCCAAGCAAGGCGTGGATCTGGGCAGCATGTTCAGCGTGGACGAGGCGGCGCTCAAGGGCGCGTTCTCGTTCGATACGTCTGCGCTCTCGGGCACTGCCGGCGGTATGGACCTGTCGGGTCTTGACTTGTCCGGGCTGGACATTGACCTTTCGGGCGTAGGTAAGGATATCGACTTCAGCGACATTATGGCAAAAGCACCGACCCCAGATTTCTCGGGCATCTTTGACGGTCTGGAACTCACACCCGAGCAAATGCAGCAGGTGGGAATGCTCGCCAACCAGCTGTTTACGGGCTTTTTGCAGTCTGATCAGTTTAGGGCGCTGACACCCGATAATCTTAAGGACGCGTCAAAGCTCGCTGCCGCATTCTCGACGTATCTTGAGAGTGATGCCACGGCGCAGCAATACCTGGCTCAGCTCAAGGCACTCGGTGGCGATGCCCTGGCCGAGCGTCTGCAGCAGGCGATGACCGACTATGTGCAAAAGCAGCTGGCTCCGTATCTGCAGCAGGCTATGGATCAGGTGATGAGGACGATTAGCGAGCAGATCGCGACGACGGTATCGGCTCAGCTCAAGGCGGGCGCGGCAGGGCTTATGGACCAGATGGCGACGCAGGTGTCTTCGAGTTTTGCTAACCTGGCGAGCGCCATGCGCGTGGATGCGAGCGCCTTTGCGCGTGCCATCCATTTCAACATGGACGCCGAGGACCTGAGTTCGCTCATGATGAGCTATGCCAAGGCGTCAAAGCTCACCTACGATAACAATCTGACCACGCTGGGCTATGCGGATGAGACAGACCCCATCTCGGTTAAGATTTTCCCGCGCGACTTTGAGGCCAAGGAGCGCGTGCTCGATCACATCGATGCGTACAACAAGCAGGTCAAAGCTGCCGGCCACGATGAACAGGCAATCTCGTACACCGACTACATGGGCATCATCATGGGCTCGGTGACCGACATCGTGAACACCATCAGCTTGGTGCTCATCGCATTCGTGAGTATCAGTCTGGTGGTGAGCTCCATCATGATCGGCATCATCACCTACATCAGCGTGCTGGAGCGCAAAAAGGAGATTGGCATCCTGCGCGCGATCGGCGCGTCAAAGCGCAACGTGGCCAACGTATTCAATGCCGAGACCTTTATTGAAGGCCTCATTGCCGGCGTCTTTGCCATTGTCGTTGTGGTGCTCGTGAGCTTCCCGGTCAATGCCTGGGCGCTTGCGGCCAAACAGGTCCCCAACCTGATGAGCCTGCCCGTGCAGGATGCGCTGGTGCTCATCGCGATTTCGGTGCTGTTGACGGTTGTCGCCGGCCTGCTGCCGGCCCGTAGCGCATCCAAGAAAGACCCCGTAGAAGCCCTACGCTCCGAATAATGTGACAAAGGGACAGCCCCTTTGTCACATTCATCTCCCTGCACCTAGTTCGTTTTGCCCATCAGCGTGATGCGGATGGTTGGATGGGTGTACTCGTCAAACTCGTCCTCGGGATCCGTGTCAAACGAGTAATACGCTTTGACGGGGCCGTCACTCGTCCTGATAGAGATTCTCTCGTAGAGCGAACCGCTCAAAAAAGCCTGTCTAAACTCTTCAGGGAGCTTCTGCGCTGCTAGGAGCTTGGGGCTTGCGGTCTTGACGTCTATGGTTTGGACGGCAGAGGAAAGCTCGTCAAGGTCGAGCTCGATACGGGCGAGGTTGTCCTCGAGGCTCGCATTGGGGTCGACCTCTGCCGCGTAGCTCACTTCCGTGAGCGTTCCCTTGTTGTCACAATCCAGGTACGTATAGGTCTTTTGGGTATCGGAGTCGCCGTCGTGCAGATAGCCGCGGACGTGATAGCCGTAATCTTGATATCGCTCGTAGGGGTCATCGGCGGACACGTACTCGCATGAGGGCTCTAATGCCTTGCGTGCGATGGCGATCTGCTCGGCCGCGGCCGCGGCGTTCTCCTGCATCTCGATGTTTCCCTGCGCCAGCTGCGGGATATAGGCGCCGCACACGATCGCGAGGGGCAGCGCCACAAGCGCGACGATCCACTTTTTTGCACGGGGGATAGGCACGCCACAGGCCTCTGCCACGGCCTTTGCGTTGGCGAAGCTCTCGGCAAGCACATCTGCCGCGGTGGCGACGGCGCCTACGGCAGCGGCGACCTCTGCCGCGCCGCCCAGGTTGCGCGCGGTCTCGTTGTCACTGTTCCTGAGCAGGCGCGCGGCGGCCTGCGTGCCAACAACGCCTGCGATCTGTGCCGAGCGGTCTTTCTCGCTCTGCTCGACGGCGAGCCGGTACTGCATTTCCTTCCACTGCTTGCCACGCATGCCAAAGCGCGGGGCGAGAGCGCAGTAGCAGAATATAACGAGCTCGATGGCGGTGAGCACCAAGGCGGTCATCATGCCTGTCTCTTGGAAGCCTTCGTGATGGAAGACGATGTCGTCGACCATTTCGAAAGGAATGATCGATAAGGGCAGCACGAATGCCATGGCAAGCGCCGCGCCGGCAACCTTGGGGCAGATGCAGTATCGCTGGATGCGCTTGCGTTCTTGTTCGGAGAGTGCTGCCATGGCGGGTCCTTGGTGTCGTGGCGGTCGTTGTGGCGCGATGCCGTCATATGTGACTCAGTATAGAGAATCCCGCCATCGATGAGCGCATGGTCATACGGCAAAAGTGCCACGGCAGCCCTGGTTTAGAGCGGCTGCTCCTGTGCCCACGCGATGATGCCGCCCGATACGTATGTGTGCCAAAATAAACAGCCGAATGATGATTTGCAAATGTGACAAAGGGACAGTCCCTTTGTCACATTGATGTGAGAATGGATGTCGATGTATTTATCGCTGGCCCCTATGGAGGGGATTACCGGGCATGTGTTCCGTCGCGTGCACGCGGAGTGCTTCGGCGCACTCGATTGTTATTACACGCCGTTTTTGCCGCCGCCGCGCGTGGGCAACCGCTTTGGCGGTAAGGCGTTTAAAGAGGTCGATCCCGCCAATAACCAGGGGCTCAACGTGGTGCCTCAGCTGATGTCCAAGAACGCGGACGAGTTTGTGTGGGCGGCGCAGGTGCTCGCCGACATGGGTTACCGCGAGGTCAATCTCAACCTTGGCTGCCCCTCGGGCACGGTTGTTGCCAAGGGGAAGGGTTCGGGCTTTCTGCGCAACCTGGATGAGCTCGAGGTGTTCTTGGGTGACGTGTGCGAACGTTCGCCGTTGCCGGTGTCGGTAAAAACCAGGCTGGGGTTGGAGAGTGACGAGGAGTACGAGCGTGTGCTCGATCTATATTGCCGCATGCCGCTAGCAGAGCTAATCGTGCATCCGCGCGTGCAAAAGGACCGCTATACGGGCTCGCCGCGCAAGGAGTTTTACGGCGAGACACTGGAGCGGGCGCCGTTTCCCGTGGCCTACAATGGTGACATCTTTGATCTTGAGGACATGGATGAGCTGGTAGAGGCCTATCCCGGAACGCGCCACGTAATGTTGGGACGCGGCCTGCTTGCGAACCCCGCGCTGGCTCGCATGGTTGCCGGCGGCCCTGCTGCTACGGCAGCTGAGCTGCAGCGCTTCCACGACACGCTGTTCGCAGCCTATGCGGACGAGATTGGCGGTAACGCGGTCTTTCGCATGAAGGAGTGGTGGTTCTACGCCAAGTGCGCCTTCGCCGATCCCGCTAACGTTCACAAGATCGTGCGCAAGACCAAAAAGGTCGACGAATACCGCGCCGCCGTCGATCGCGTCTTTCGCGAGCAGCCACTTGCGCCTATCGCCCGCTTCCACGGCTAGTTAGTCATTGGGGACGTTCTTTAACGACTAGCCGTTGGGGACGATCTTAAACGGCTAGTCATTTAAGAACGTCCCCAACGGCTATGTTGCAAAAAGCTGTACGTCAGCACCCAAAGATGTCAAAAAATGTCGATTTTGGATGCTGACGTACATGTTTGGGTCCGGCGGGGGACTAGGCAATCATTGCATCGAGCGTGATGAGCTCCCTGAGTCGCTCCGTGCGTGTTTGTCCGTGACGCTTCGCCTTTGCGTCAAACGCTTCAAGAACCGATTCGCCCACACGTGCCGACAAAACAACGCTTGGCTCATCGGAGATCGGCGGCCTTCCCAACTTGATGGTGCGGCCCTTTGGCCACTCATCTTTTTCGTATGCCTCTGCTGCCTTTTCCAGCTCTCCGGGAGCAAACCCCATCATCTTCTCGAGCTGCTTAACGTCCATAGCGCCTCCTATCGATCGATTCCGATTTCTCTGAGCACCTTGCGCGTAGGAGGGACAAGGGCGTGGATTGCAATGAGCTCCATAAAGGCCTCTCTTTTTGTATACAGTTTTGTAGACAAAAATGCAAGCAGTTAATACGGTTAAGCAGCCTATTTTGACTAGCGGACCATTGAGGTTTCCGGTTTTGGAACAGGTGGGTTGATGAATTCTTCTGGAAACTGGATGGGGTGTTCGCCTCGCATGACACGGGTATAGCTTTGGTTCAGGCTTCTTCTCATGAATATCTCTGCGTTTTTCGCTTCGTCTGGATGGAGAATCGCCTCTTGCCGCGGGATATCGAGCGGGAAATCTTCCATGAGCTCTTCGTATCCTGGATCGGAGATTCCTGCAATGCAGTCGATCCAGAGAAAAGGCTGATACAACCTTGCACCTGCGACAACCGCAAATAGATCCCCTGCCCTTATAATCGGTTCTTCGTTGGCCTTGATGTCGCTAAGGGGTCGAGATGCCGTGAAGGTGTAATCGCGGTAAAGGTCGCCCTTGGCTTTGGCCCCGCAAACACATACGAGATATTCCAAAGTTTGGAGCTCTTCGGATTCGGCTATGGCCTTCTCTATACCGGCGATTTCCGCCAAGCTGTTTACTCGAATCAGTGATTCCTGGTATCCCATGTCTAGTTCCTCCCGTATTGCTCTAAATAAAGGGATCGACTGCCTTTTCCATTGCTGCCACGTGTGCGGCTCTAGGGCGTCGGTAGACTCGTCTTCATCAGTCTTCGATGGCGAGACCAACTCAATTCATGACATAGTGTGTCTCGAATTAGGGACGCCTAATAGAAAAGGGCCGTATTGTCCTTATATGCCTCGACCATCGTCGAGTTGATGGCGCGTTCAACGTGGGAACGAGGGTGCTCGAGGGTTTTTCTGACAGACGCGTAGACATATTCTTCATCTGGCAGTGCGGGCTCGATATTTTTTTGGGTTGATAATTGTTTTGCCATAACGATGCACTCCTGTGTGACTCACGGATAACGGAAACGTTTGATTGTGAGTGCCGTTCTTTGATGGCGACGGCGAACAGGAGCGCAGCCTGTCTGAGGTGGGCGAGTGCGGTAACCACCGATCTTACTTACCGAACCCGCTCCAGCGTGTCATTGGGGACCTCCGCGGGAGCTCTCGACCAGTCTCATGCCTTGAGGCGAGTATAGCATATAAGCAAACGTATGTTCTATAAAATTGAGAAACTGAATTCCTATCTACTCATTTAAGTACGTCCCCAATGAGTGGTTGTGAGGGACCCGCGCAAAAAAGCCGTACGCCAGCATCCAAAGGTGTCGAAAAATGTCGACTTTGGAT
Source organism: Collinsella sp. (assembly GCA_019419525.1). GTDB lineage: Bacteria > Actinomycetota > Coriobacteriia > Coriobacteriales > Coriobacteriaceae > Collinsella. Next base: position 63,513 of record DXZU01000019.1, on the reverse strand, counting down.
GCTGACGTACACGTTTGGGTTCGGCGGGGGACTAGCCGTTGGGGACGTTCTTTAACGACTACTCATTTAAGTACGTCCCCAATGAGTGCTAGAGCAGGTTCTCCTGTACCCATGCGATGATGTCACTCGATTCGTAGAGTGGTTTGCCGTCAATGAACAGGCAGGGGACCTGGCGCTTGCCGCCGACGGCGATGAGCGTCTGCTTGGCATCGGGGTCGGTCGAGATATTGCGCTCGGGGATGGTCACACCGTTATCGGCCAAAAAGTGCTTGACCTTTATGCAATACGGGCAGCCGGTCATAACGTACAGCTCGAGCTCATGATCAGTAGCCATAGGTCTCCAATCGGTTGAGGTTTTGATTGAAATACCCAAAGCCGCTGCAGTCTATGCGCGAGTCAGCGATGACTCGATTGCTTGGACCAGAAACGCTGTGGCCCCGGCGCCGCAGGGCTTGTCTTAGTAGTCAACAAAGCGCTGATCGGCAAGATAGCCGTGGGCGAGGCCCAGGTACGCTTCGTTCTGGGGTTCGTGTCCCCAGTTAAGGCCAATCCATCGACGGTGCATTGCGACAAGCTTGCGCGCCTCGCTGCCTTCCGGTTCGCCGTCGCCCATGGCAATCGAGAGCTGACCCAGAATGGCACGCTCGAGTTCCTTCATGTCGTTCCACGTCTCGGGGTCCATGTCCAGCAGTGCCTCGTTTGCTGCATCGACGGCCTCGTCGCCATAGTGCGCCCGCGCCTCGGCACCGTGGCGCTCCTCGTTTTCCTGCACGGTGTGCCAGCGTTCCAGTTGCGGCAGTACGGCGCCCATGAGCGAGACGGCTTCGTCGAGCGACATGCCGGTATTTTGTGCCAGCCGCGGGGCACAATCCTCAATCATTGCCTCCATCGTGGTGTCGTAGGTGTACTTGCCGTGGTCGTAGCACCACTTGCAGTAATGGTCGGTCGTGGCGCCGGTGGCATCGGTGCCGCAGTCGTCGGGCGTGAGTATCATGCCGCAGCTCTGGCAATAGTGCTCGGGCATTTCGAGCAGGTGAGACAGGGGATCGCCGGTTACGGCGGCGATGAGCTTCATCATGTCGATGCTTGGGGTGACCTCGCCGCGCTCCCAACGGCTGATGGCCTGGCGTGTGACGAAGAGCTTGGCGGCGAGCTGCTCCTGGGTAAGGTGATGGGCGCGACGGACAGCAATGAGCTTTTCCGCAAAGGCCATAGCGGCTCCTTTCTGCTGTTTGTTGCTTTAAGCATACGCGGCGGCCGGCACCCTTTCAAGCAACCGTTGGTTGCACGACGGGGGACCGCGGCGAAGAATTGCGCGCATCGCCCCACACCTCCATGCCGTACAATGACCGGCATGGAACCTATTGCACACATACATACCGATCTGCCGCAGAAGTTCGGCATTCCGCGCAACAGCTTTTTGGCGCCTCATCTGCAGGGACGCATCGTTTTTGAGCCGGAATTTGCCTCCAACGCAGCGGTTGAGGGTCTGGACTCCTTCTCTCACCTATGGCTGCTCTGGCGCTTCGAAAACGGCACGCCCGGCGGCACGGCTAAGGACATAGCTGCCGATGCCAAGACGCAGGACAGGTCCGGCACTAATGCCAAGTGGTCGAAGACCGTGCGCCCGCCGCGTCTGGGTGGAGCCGAGCGCGTGGGCGTGTTTGCCACGCGCAGTCCGTTTCGCCCTAATCCCATCGGGCTCACCTGCGTCAAGCTCGATCGTGTCGAGCTCACTGACGAGGGCCCCATCATCCATGTGCTGGGGGCCGATCTGCGCGATGGCACGCCCATCTACGACATTAAGCCCTACATTCCGTTTGCCGACTGTCACCCGGATGCGACGGGCGGCTGGATTGAGGATGCTCCGTGGCAAGAGCTCGACGTCGAGTTTCCGCAAGCGCTGCAGGATATGGTCCCGCCCGCAAAGCTCCCCGGCTTGGTCGAGGTCCTTCGCCAAGATCCGCGCCGCGCGGGTAGCAAGTACGAGCCAAACCGCATTTACCACTTGGCTTACGCCGGGTTCGACATATCCTTTACGGTCGACGGAACCAGGTTGACGGTAACCGCCGCCAACGACGCGCAAGACTAACCTGCCATTCGTCCGCACCCGTCAAATTAAGCGCCAAACCCCGCGCCAAAACCGCCCGCGCTGGTGGACAATAACGCCTACCAAAACAATCACTTTGCACGGGAGCTCAGCATGAAATACGACTTCAGCTCGCTTATCGACCGCCACGGCATGGACTCTATCGCTGTTGACTCTTGGGGTGAGATCCCCGGCATGGCTCCGAACGCACCCGATGAGGGCTTCGACCGCATCCCCATGTGGGTAGCGGACATGAACTTTGCCACGGTGCCCACGGTCCAGGAGCACATCATTCAGCGCGCCCAGCATCCCATGTTTGGCTATTTCGATCCTCGCCCCGAGTACTTCGACCGCATCATCGAATGGCAAAGCCGTCGCAACGGCGTTGAGGGCTTGGCGCCGGAGCATATCGGCTACGAGAACGGTGTCCTGGGCGGTGTCGTGTCGACCCTGCGCGCGTATGTCCAGCCGGGCGATGCGGTGCTGGTCCATAGCCCTACCTACATCGGCTTTACCAAGTCCATCGAAGCCGCGGGCTATCGCATTGTCCACAGCCCGCTTAAGCTCGACGACCAGGGCGTGTGGCGCATGGATTTTGAGGACATGGAGCGCAAGCTCGCCCAAAACCATATCCATGCCGCGGTGTTCTGCTCGCCGCACAATCCCTGCGGCCGCGTATGGGAGCGCGACGAGATCGAGCGCGCCATGGACATCTATCGCCAGCATGATTGCGTGGTGGTCTCGGACGAGATTTGGTCCGATATCATCCTGCCGGGTCACAAGCATATCCCGACGCAGTCGGTGAGCGAGGATGCCCGCATGCGCACGGTTGCCCTCTACGCGCCCAGCAAGACGTTCAACCTGGCGGGCCTGGTCGGCAGCTACCACATCATCTATAACGAGACGCTGCGCGACCGCGTGTGCGCCGTGTCCAACAAGACTCACTACAACGAGATGAACGTCCTTTCGATGCACGCGCTTATCGGCGCCTACCAGCCGCAGGGCTACGAGTGGGTCGATGAGCTCAATCAGGTCATCCAGGGCAACATTGACTACTTCTGCGATTACGTGGACGAGCATTTTGAGGGCGTGGGCTATTCGCGTCCGCAGGGCACGTACATGGTGTTTCTGGACTGCACCGAGTGGTGCCTCGAGCATGGCCGCGATATTCAGTGGCTGCTCGACGAGGGGGCGCGCGTGGGCGTGGGGTATCAGGACGGCCGCCCGTTCCACGGGCCCTGTCACATCCGCGTGAATCTGGCACTGCCGCTTTCGCGGGTAAAGGAGGCGTGTGAGCGCCTGGACCGCTACGTTTTTGGGGTATAGGGGGCGCTCGATTCGAGTGCTGCCCCATGTGCCCACGCCGTCAAAATGCGTGGGCACATGGGGTGCAGAGGGTAGCGAGCGCGTTTTCCGCATTCGCTACTTTTCATGAATCTGCTTTCCGCAAAGATGTTCAATCGAAATCTCGTAGAGTTGGACGCCCTTTATGTCTTTGGCGATCTCCTCCTCGACTTCTTCGGCAGAAGGGTAGTACTTAAGCGCGAGCTGACGGACTTTGTCCTCGATAAACGCGGGCGCTTCATCTACCAGGCGACAACGACCAAAGACAACGGTACTCATAACGTAGGGAGCCCAGTCGCCGTCCTTGTACCACTCGTTGCCGTAAACGGTAAAGCAGACTTTATCATCATGCTTGAGTGAATCGACCTTGTGGCCAGCCTTGGCGCCATGGAAATAAATCTTGTCGTGCTCGGCGTCAAAGAAGTAGTTGACGGGAATGGCATAGGGGTAGCCATCATCGCCGTTGACGGCAAAGACGCCGCGCTTGCAGGTAGCGAGCAGTTCGCGCGCTTTCTCGTCGGTGATGGCGCGTTTCTTTCGACGTAAGGGCCTAAACATCGTTGGCTTCCTTTCTACTGCGCATGGTGGTTGAGCACAAACTATAGCGAAACAGCCCCGTTTTTCTTGATACAGGCGAGTATGTTTTTGAGCTTGCTAAAGTCGAGCGGTTTGGGCAGATGGGCGTTCATGCCGGCGTCGTGTGCCGCCTTGGCGTCTTCGGCAAAGGCGTTGGCGGTGAGCGCGATGATGGGGATGTCGGCCGCATCGGCCTTTTCGCTCAGGCGGATCGCCCGGGTTGCCTCGTAGCCGTCCATGCCCGGCATCATGATGTCCATCAGGATTGCATCGAAGCTGCCGGCGGGACGGCTAACGTATAGGTCGACTGTCTCGTTGCCGTCGGCGGCGCGAGTCACGACGATGCCTTCGCTTTCGAGCAGAGCTTGGGCAATCTCGGCATTGAGTTCGTTATCTTCTGCCAAAAGGACGTTCATGCCGGCGAGCGAGCAGCTGCTTACCTGCGTGTCTGCACATTCTTTTATCTGAGGGTTCTTGTCGATATCGAGCGGAATCCGGACGTCAAACGTACTCCCCACGCCAACCTCACTCGAAATCTCAATCGTGCCGCCCATCATATCGATGAGCGATTTGACGATAGACATGCCAATGCCGGTTCCTTGGAACTTGCTGCGCGCATCGTCGCCTTCCTGGGCAAACGGCTCGTAAATGTGTGCCAAAAACTCGGATGTCATACCAATGCCGGTATCCGAGACGCTAAAGCAAAACACGGCGTGCTCGTCGTCGACCGGCTTGATGGTCGATGAGAACGTGACGGTGCCTCCGTGCTTGTTGTACTTGATGCTGTTGTCGAGCAGGTTGACAAGGATCTGCCGAATATGGGTGGGGCTGCCGATCATATATTGGTCGACAGCGTAGGGCTCGCTGGTGTCGAGCATGATTATGCCGCGGTCCGATGCGCGGAGCTTGCACAGTACGAGCGCATTGTCGCACAGCTCTTTAAGGTTGAATGATTCGTGCTCGAGCGTCACTTTGCGCTCCTCGATCCTGCCCATCTCGAGGATGTCGTTAATCAGTGACAGCAGGTGATTGGCGGCAACGCGCGCCTTGGCGCGGCTTTCGCGGGCGACCTGCATGTCGCCTTCTCTCAATTCCTCAATTTCGATAAGGCCCAGGATGCCGTTGAGCGGCGTGCGGATGTCGTGGCTCATGCGCGTGAGGAAAGCGGTTTTGGCGGCGTTGGCGGCATCGGCTTTCTGCCGTTCCTCCTGTGCGCGGTAAAGCGACCAGACAAGGATGACGATGCCGGTGAGCAAAATGCAAATGACGACTGCCGCAATGACGATGCGGTTGCGGTAGAGAAGTCGGAACGCATCCGATTCTTGCGCCGAGTACGATGTGGGGAAATAGCTGTTTGCAGAGAGCGATTCACCTGCATTGACGATGCCCTTATTGATGATTCCCAGCAGCTCGGGCTTGCCGCGCGAAATTAAACACGATAGTTGTGCCGTGTTGGTGAGTTCCTGTGTTTCGAAATCCTCGATGTCGTAGATGTCGCGGAGAGTTTCCAGGCGCGTGCTGGGGACAATGATGCAACGTGCCTTCCCCTCATCGAGGGCTTTGAGCACCTCGCCGTCATTCGAATACTCGGTTACCGTTGCGTTCGGAAAGAGACTTTCGAGCTCAAAACGGTTAACGATTGTGCTCTTTGTACAAGCGATGTTCTTAAGGTCGCTGTTCAGGTTTTTGCCACTGTGAATGGCGGTCAGCGAAACCGTTCCCATCGAGTTTGACTGGATGACCCCTGTCTGCTCGGCGAGCCAGTAGTCGCGAAACAACGGCAGGGCGACATCGATGGTCCCGTTGGAAAGGGCTTTGATCATTTGTTTGTTGCTCGAGAGTGCGATTGTTTTGACCGTAATGCCAAACTTGTCGTGCAACGTCGTTGCAAGCGAGGCGAGCGACCCTTCCATCTCGCCGTCGTCATTTTGCGTACAGTAGGGAAGTTGGTTTTTAAGATAGCCGATCGTGATGGTATTGCCGTTTTCTTTGAGCCAGGTGGTCTCGGGGCCGGTGAGCGATGACGAGCCACTGTTTTGGGTCGAGTAACTCGATTTGACTTCCTCGTTATAGCGCGGGTTATCGCGGGCGATGGTCGTCATGGCGGCGTTGATGTCGTTCATCAGATCAGGGCGGCTTTTGGGAACGGCAAAATAGTAGTCGCTCGAGCCTACGTAGAACATGGGTGACGCATCGGGCGACGAAATGGTGTCGTTCATGATGACGGCGTCGACCTCGCCGTCTGCAAGCGCCTCAAAGAGGGCACTGCCGGTGTCGATTTCTTTATAGGTGCAGGTAACGCCTTCGTCGGCGAGCCACTGCTGGCCGACGATAGTTTGCATAACGCCAGAGTTGCAGCCGATGGTGAGGCCTTGGAGCGCCTGGGGGTCACCCTTGGCCAGGTCGTCGCGGTCGGGCCTGGCGTAGATGTAGTAGCGCTCGGTGCCCTCGGGGTTCGAGGAAAAGAGCAGCTTCTGCTCGCGTTCTGCCGAATACGAGATGTTGGGCATGAGGTCGATTTCGCCTGCCTCGAGCATGTCCATAAGCTCGGAGAAGGTGCCGCTAACGTATTCGTATTGCCAGCCCTTTGTGTAATACGAGAGGGTCTGGAGGTACTCGTAGCCCCATCCCGAGAGGCGCTCGCCCGGCGTGCCTTCCTGGAAGCCTTTGTTGTTGACGAGCCAGCCAACGCGAACCGTCTTGACCTGCTGGTCGGAGTCGGCGGCAAAGGCTGGGGTGGGCATGACGGCGCTCAGTAGTGTGAGCGCAGCAAGCGCGACAGCTAGGGTGCGATATAGAGCTAAGCGAAGGACGGCGGAAGGTTTCACAGGCAATCCTATCGAGTCGAGATAATACCGCATAAGGATACCAGCTCAGCTTGCCTAACATCCGGCACTTAGGGACGTTCCCAATCTGTCCGGCAGTTGTAGTAATCATTGGGGACGTTCTTAAACGACTAGTCGCCGGGGACACTCTTTGCCGGAGTTGGCACTTAGGGACGTTCCTTATGTGCCGGCAGTTGGGGACAGTCCCTTTCTGCCAGCACAAAAGGAGCGTCCTCGAGTGTCGAGTGTGGGACAATACCGAACGAACATGATTGGGCGCTTGGGAAAAGGGGTCGCGATGAACAAGTTGAGGACGCTTGCCGACGTGTTGCGCCAGGCTGGCTTTGCGCGCATCACCGGCCTGTTCCTTATCTTCTACCTGCTGTGCTCGACGGCCGTCTGGCTGTCCGACCCTGCGACCCTTACGTTTGGCGATGGCCTCTGGTTTAGCTTTGAGACCGTATCGACGATCGGCTTTGGCGATATCCCGGCCGAAACGCCGGTTGCCCGCGCTATCACCGTCGTTTTGAGCGTCATCAGCATCTTCTACATCGCCATGCTCACGGGCGTGGCGGTGAACTACTGCAATACGCTCATCAAGATGCGCCAAAAGGACACCATGGCGCGCTTTATGGACGATCTTGAGCATCTGGAAGAGCTCGATCGCGATGAGCTCGCCGACCTGTCGCGCCGCGTGCGCGAATATCGCCGACGCCAACGCTAGGGCGGGCGTCGCGCGTCACGATGAGGGGGACTGAATATGAATATCACCGTGTATCTGGGCGCCAGCGTCGGTAATGACCCGGCGTTTCTGCCCGCGGTGCAGGAGCTGGGCAACTGGATTGGCGCCAACGGACATGCGCTGGTGTACGGCGGCTCCAAGTCAGGCCTGATGGGTGCGCTCGCCGATAGCGTGCTCGATGCCGGCGGGCACGTGACGGGTGTGGAGCCGAGCTTTTTTATCGAGGCTGAGTTTCAGCACGACGGAATCGACAACCTCATCGTGACGAGCGACATGGCCGAGCGTAAGGCAAAGATGATCGAACTCGGTGATGCGTTCATTGCCTTTCCCGGTGGGACGGGCACGCTCGAGGAGATTGCCGAGGTCATGTCGGCCGTGTCGTTGGGACATCTGAGCGCGCCGTGCATCCTGTACAACTTGGACGGTTACTACAACGACCTTAGGTCGTTGCTCGAGCACATGATCGATAAAGGCCTATCGAGCTCGCAGCGTCAGGCCGGCATCTACTTTGCCGACGACCTGCACCAAATTGTATCGATTATCGACAACTAGGCCTTGGGGTCATCGCGTGTGCGGCGCCCAACGGTGCCGTTTGAGGCGTGGATGGTCGGCACGTCCGCGCTGTGCCCGTCTTACAATAAAAGTTATCTTTGTCGCTTTTGACCACGGGAGGACCCGATGGGTAACCTTTCCAAACCCAAAAACCGTGCGCTGTTTTTAGTTAGCGTAGCCGTGACCGGTGCGTTTGCAGGCGCCGCGGTCTGGCTGTTTTTCTTTGCGATGGAGCACGGCATCGACTATCTATGGACCGAAATCCCGCATATGCTGGGCGTCGCTTCGCCCGAGCTCGCGAGCGGTCCGTTCGGTTTTTTGCCGTATCCGTTTTTCGTCTGCCTGCTGGGCGGCCTGCTGATCGGTCTGTACGAAAAGCTTACGGGCACCAAGACCGATGATCTCAATCAGGTAATGGCCAAGGTAAAGCGCGACGGCCGCTACCCGTACGACAACTTGGGCAAGCTTTCGCTTGCGGCATTGCTGCCGCTGCTGTTTGGCGGAAGTATTGGACCGGAAGCCGGTCTGACCGGCGTCATCGCGGGCCTGTGCAGCTGGGTCGGCGACCGCATGCGTCGCTTTGGCGCCGAGTTTAGGCAGCTCACGCTGCTGGGTACCCAAGCTGCCCTAACGGCGCTCTTCACCGCGCCCGTGTTTGGCTTTGTGGCGCCGCTCGCCGGTAGCGCCGACGGCCAGGGCGCTAATGACGATGAGTCCGCGTCCGATGAGATCACGATCAAGCTGCCCAAGGCGCAAAAGACCGTGGTCTACGGCATCGCAATTGCCGGCGGCCTGGGCACCTATCTGCTACTCGGCCAGCTTATGGGCGGCGGTATGGGCATGCCGAGGTTCGAGGCCGCTCAGGTGGGTAACCTCGAGCTTGCCTGGCTTATTCCCCTGTCGCTCGTCGGTACGGTCTGCGGTTGGCTGCACTTTGTCTCTGAGCATGCAAGCGAGGCACTGTCCCATGCCATAGGGGAGCGCCCTGTCGTCAAGGCAATGCTGGCTGGTCTGGCGCTCGCCATCTGTGGCACGGTCCTGCCCTTCACCATGTTTGCCGGCGAGACGCAGGCCGACGTGCTCATGGAGACCTATCTGACCATCCCCGCCGGCGTGCTTATCGCGACCGGTCTTGTTAAGGCCATGCTGACGCCCGCCCTCATCAACCTTGGTTGGCGTGGCGGCCACTTCTTCCCGGTTATCTTCTCGGGCGTAAGCCTGGGCTATGGCCTTGCCATCCTTACCGGCGCCGATCCGGTCTTTTGCGTCGCCGTCTGCACGGCCTCGACGATGGGCGCCGTTATGCGTCAGCCCGTCATGGTCGTGGGCTTGCTGCTCATGTGCTTCCCACTCAAGGGCATCGTCTGCATGATCATCGCCGCCGTCATTCCGCTGCCCAAGCCGCTGCGCAAGTAGCACGGTGGCGCGCGGGCAATACAAACATCTCAAGCCCGGTGTGGGCGCTGTGTCACGGATTTGCGGGTGGACTGAATCTCGCCTGGCACCGACGCTACTTCCAAATCGCGAGCGCGGCGGTGCCCAGCACGATGAGGAAAAGGCCGATGGCGCTTCGATGCGACAGCTTTTCGTTGAAGGCCAGTCGTGCGAACAGCACCGATACGACAATCGATAGTTTGTCGATTTGCACGACGACGCTCACCTGGCCTGCAGCGATGGCGTAGTAGTACAGCAGCCACGACGCGCCGGTCGCAATGCCCGATGCCGCAAGAAATGCGAGTTCGCGCGGGTCAATGCGCGCGACCTGCTCCAGCTTTCCCTTGGCAGCCACGATTGCCCATGCCATAACAAGTACCACACAGGTGCGGATTGCCGTGGCCAGGTTTGACTCGACACCTTCGATGCCGATCTTGGCGAGGACGGAGGTGAGTGCCGCGAACACGGCGGCGCCGAGGGCGTAAGCGAGCCAGGCTCGGTCTTGCTTTTGCTCTGCGCCGACGGACTGCTTTTTCTCGATCATCAAAAACGTGCCGAGCGTGATAACTGCGGTTCCCACGAGCTTGACCGCCAGGTTGCCTGTCTCACCAAAAAGCACTATGGCGATCAGCACGGCGAGCACGGTGCTCATCTTGTCGACGGGTACAACCTTGTTGACGTCTCCGATGCTGAGCGCCTTAAAGTAACAGATCCACGAGGCGCCGGTGGCGAGTCCCGAGAGGGTGAGGAATAGCCAGGCTTTGGCGGGAATGGCGCCGATTGCTCCGATGGATCCAGAAATGCCCGCCATTGCCCAGGCAAATACGAGCACCACGCAAGTACGGATGGCGGTTGCAACGTCGGAGTCGGTGTGCCTGATGCCGCATTTGGCCAAAATGGATGTGATGCCGGCAAAGAAAGCTGATGCAAATGCTGCTGTAACCAACGACACGGGTTGAGCGCCTCCTCATAAAAGACCGCGCCAGATCTGCGGCGCATGCCCGATGATACCGCGCTTGCCTACAGGTCGCGTGCTCGATAGACCTTGGTAATGATGGCGCAACTCAGTGCAAAGAGCACGAGGGCCAGTACGGCAATTCCTGCGCACAGGCAGCCGAGGACGGCGGGATCGGGATTCGCCCCAGCAATCGACATGAGCCAGTTGCTGATGGGGTTGGAGGAGCTCAGTGTGGCCATGGCAAGGCATCCGAGCAGGGCAAACAGGCCGACGGAAAGGCGCAGCGCCTCCATGTGTCCAAATCGAAAGAACAGCGGCTGTGCCAGAAACACCATCATGAGGGAAATGAGCATGGACGCGGTCGAAGCGATTGCGGTCTCAAAGACGGTCTGTCCCGTCGAGGGGATACCCACGCTGTTGAAGAGCGGGATGGAGACGATGCTCAGAAGCGCGGCGGCGCACGCCATGACGGCCGAGAAGACAATGATGCTCAGGTAGCGTGCACAGATGATGTCTTTGCGCGAGAGGGGCAGCGTTGCCCGATAGCGCTCCCATCCGTTTTGATTGTCGTAGCCGGCCAGCGAGTTCATGACCACGATGGGCGACATGGCACTGACCGCACAGGCGCCGGCGCTCATACCGGAATCGCCATCCGATGCGTTGGCGAGGGTCAGTACGACGAAGATGAACAGGCCGACGCCCGCGATGCTCGGGACAAGCGTGCGGACGATGGCGAGCTCAGACATAAAGGCGCGTTTCATTTCGAAGCCCCTTTCAGCATGAGGCGAAGATAGTCATCAATTGTTGCCCGGTCGCAGGGAATCTCGGGGAAGGCCTCGAGCGCCTCGCGACGGTTGGGCACGAGCACGTCCACGCTATAGGCGTGGTGGGCGGCACGGGCGCCTTCGACGCAAGCCATGAGCTCGGACGCCTGTGCTTGGGTGCAGTGGGCGATGCCGGCTCGGTCGGTAATGTCCTCGCGCGGCAGGTCAAACACAATCGAGCCGTTATCGATGCAGATGACGCGGTCGGCAGTGCGATCGAGGTCGGATGTAATGTGGCTTGAGAGCAGCACGCTGTGCTGGCCGTCGGCGACAAAGGCAAGCAACTCGTCAAGCAGTTCCTCGCGCGCCATGGGATCGAGGCCCGCGGTGGCTTCGTCCAAAACGAGCAGCTTAGCATTGTGACTGAGCGCACAGGCGAGCTGCAGCTTCATGCCCATGCCGCGGGAGAGGTCCTTGACCTTCGTCTTGGGATCGAGGCCAAATCGGTCGATGAATCCGGCGAACGTTTCGCGGCTCCACGTGGGGTATGCCGGGCCTACGAGCCTCTCGACCTGGCCCACCTTGAGCGTGGAGGGGAAGGGACACGTGTCCAGGACAAGCCCGATGCGGGAGCGCAGGTGGCGCTGCGTCTCGTCGGGCGCGTTGGCGTCGCAGCGCTGTCCAAGCAGATGCACCTCGCCGGCATCGAGCTTTATAAGCCCAAGCGTGGCGCGAATGGTCGTCGTCTTGCCGGCGCCATTTGCGCCCACAAAGCCAACGATCTGGCCGGGCTCCACGGCGAGTGTGACCTCTCGCAACGAAAAACGGTCGCTCACACGGCGTGAGATGCCTTTGAGTTCTAAAAGGTTTTGCATGGTATAGCCTTTCTTGCAGATGACTACTGCATGGTTTCGGGGGCTACCAGGTCGAGCATCTCGTGCAGCTTGTCGCGCGTAACGCCCAGGGCTTCGGCTTGGCTCGCCGCTTTCGCAAGCAGTTCTTCGATATGGCAGAGCTGGTTTTCGCGCAAGAGCTCCTGGTTGCCCTCGGCGACAAAACAGCCCTTGCCCTGCACGGTGCAGATAAAGCCGAGTTGCTCCAGGTCGGCGTAGGCGCGCTTGGTGGTGATGACACTCACGCCAAGATCGCTCGCGAGTGCACGGATGCTGGGGAGTTTGGCTCCCGCAGCGAGCGCGCCCGAAAGGATCTGAGCTTTGACTTGCGAGGCTATTTGCTCGTAGATGGGCTTGTCGCTCGAATTGGATAGGATGATGTCCACAGCGGCTCCTTAGCTGTTGGGCTACACGTGTATATAACCGGTAAGCACAGTATATATACACTATGTACAGTTACGCAAGAGACAAATTCGAATTGGGCCGGCTACCCAGGCCCCAACTGATGAATTTGTCCTGATAGGTGCCCTATGGCGGGATTTGGCGGCTACAATAATGCGGTTACAACGACGTAATGCACTCAATGCAAGAAAGGATCCGCATGGCAAGCCTGTCGGATGAAATCTCGTCGCGCCGCACATTCGCGATCATCAGCCACCCGGACGCCGGTAAGACCACGCTTACCGAGAAGCTGCTGCTCTATACCGGCAGCATCCAGACCGCCGGCTCGGTCAAGGGCAAGAGCTCGGCCAAGCACGCCGTCTCGGACTGGATGGACATCGAGAAGGAGCGCGGCATTTCCGTTACCTCCTCGGTTCTGCAGTTCACCTATAACGGCGCCTGCGTCAACATCCTCGATACCCCCGGCCACCAGGACTTCTCGGAGGATACCTACCGTACCCTTATGGCGGCCGACGCCGCGGTCATGGTCATCGACGGCGCCAAGGGCGTCGAGGCCCAGACCAAAAAGCTCTTTAAGGTCTGTACGCTGCGCCATATTCCCATCTTTACCTTTGTGAACAAGCTCGACCACGAGGCTCGCGATCCGTTTGAGCTCATGGAAGAGATCGAGAACGTCCTGGGTATCAATACGTATCCCATGAACTGGCCGATTGGCAGCGGCCGCAACTTCCGCGGCGTGTTCGACCGTCAGACCCGTCGCGTTATCGCCTTTGAGGGCGACGGCCACGCCAATGCCACCAAGAAGGTCGCCGAGGTCGAGGCCGAGCTGGGCGATCCCGCCATGGATGAGCTTATTGGCGAGGAGAACCACAAGAACCTGATGGACGACATCGAGCTGCTCGATGGCGCCGGCGACGAGCTCGACTTGGATGCCGTGGCCTGCGGCAAGCTGAGCCCGGCGTTCTTTGGCTCGGCGCTCACCAACTTTGGCGTGGAGCCCTTCCTCAAGGAGTTCCTGCGTCTGGCCCCGACGCCGCGCGCCTATACCGATACGCTCACCAGCGAACCGGTCGATCCCTGCCGCGATGACTTTAGCGGCTTTGTGTTTAAGATCCAGGCCAATATGGACAAGAACCACCGAGACCGTATCGCCTTTGTGCGCATTTGCTCGGGCAAGTTCGAGCGTGGCATGGACGCCTTCCACGTGCAGGGCAACCGTAAACTCAAGCTTGCAACGGGCACGTCGATGATGGCCGATGACCGCGCCATCGTGGACGAGGCGTACGCGGGCGATATCGTGGGCCTGTTCGACCCGGGTATCTTTAGCATCGGCGACACCGTGTGCTCCGGCAAGCGCCACGTGCAGTATCCGCAGATCCCGACGTTTGCCCCCGAGATGTTCGCTCGCATTACGCAGGTCGACACGCTCAAGCGCAAGCAGTTCGTCAAGGGTATGGAGGAGCTTGCCCAGGAGGGTGCCATCCAGATCTTCCGCGAGCTGGGTGCCGGCATGGAGAGCGTTATCGTGGGCGTGGTCGGTGTGCTGCAGTTTGAGGTACTCGAGCGCCGCCTCAAGGCCGAGTATCGTGTTGAGGTCCGTCGCCAGCCGCTGCCCTATACGGACATCCGCTGGATTCAGAACGACCCCGATACCATTGATATCCCGGGCCTTTCGCTCACGCGTGACACGCTGCGCGTCGAGGACATGCGCGGCGGTAAGCTGCTGCTGTTCACGAGCCCGTGGAACGTGGATTGGGCAACCGATCACAACCCCGATCTTATCCTGTCGGAGTTTGGCAACGTAGCCTTTTAATGCATCGGCGCGGTGGCCCTGTGGGGCTGCCGCGCCGTTTGCTTGCCTGATGCCGTGTGAGCGGCTATTATACCCATCGTCGTCTCAAGACCGTGACGTCCGAGCAGTTCGGGTCCGATATCCTGCTCGTTAAACCTAAAACCAAAGGAGTACATAATGATCAAGAAGGTCATGGAGGACTACAAGGTCCTGTTGCGGAGCATTCCCGCGGCAACGGTTTCGCTGTTTTTCGTGAGTGTCATCATGATGAACCTGCTGGCCAACAAAGAGCTTATCAGCCTGCCGTATCTGGCACTCGATTGCGGCTTTGTGGTGAGCTGGGTTTCGTTTTTGTGCCAGGACATGATCTGCAAGCGCTTTGGCGCCAAGGCATCCATCAAAATCTCTATCCTCGCGCTGCTGGTCAATCTGGCCGTGAGTCTGTGCTTTTGGGCATGCTCGCTCACGCCCGGCATGTGGGGCGCCTACTACGACACGGGTATGATCGAGGTCAACACCGCCCTTAACGCCACCATCGGCGGCACCTGGTACGTGGTGCTGGGCTCTTCGCTGGCAATGCTCGTTTCTGCCGTGGTTAACTCCACACTCAACCAGTCGCTCGGTCGTATGCTCAAAAAGAATAACTTTGCGAGCTTTGCCTTCCGCTCTTATGTGTCCACGGGTGTTGGCCAGTTTATCGACAACTTGGTCTTTGCCATTGTGGTGAGCCACACGTTCTTTGGTTGGACCTGGGTGCAGGTCCTTATGTGCTCGCTGACCGGCGCTGTTGCCGAGCTGCTGTGCGAGGTCTTCCTGAGCCCCGTGGGCTACAAGGTCGTGCGTGGCTGGGAGCGTGAGAATGTGGGCGCCGAGTACCTCGAGCGCCACGCAACCGCCTAAGGAGCAAGTATGCGGGTTTTGATCACGGGCGCTTCGGGTGGTATCGGAGCCGCGTGCGTGCAGCGCTTTTTGGACGAGGGCCACGAGGTCGTGGGCTTTGACCTGCTGCCGACGGCGGTCGAGCACGAGCGCTACCGCCATCTGATCGTTGATGTCCGCGAACCGGACTCGTTTCCAGACGACCTTGAACCCCAGGTAATCGTAAACGTTGCCGGTACGCAGGATTCGGCCGACGACATTGCCGCCAACCTGTGTGGCACCATCAACGTGACCGAACGCTACGCCTTTGTGGGGGAGGGGCTTGCCGCCAAGCCGACAGCGGCTATCAAATCCGTGGTCAATGTGGGGTCGGCGAGCGGACATACGGGATCGGAGTTTCCCGCCTATGCCGCCAGCAAGGGCGGCGTTATCGCCTACACCAAAAACCTTGCAAACCGCCTAGCACCGCAGGCCATCGCCAACAGTGTGGACCCGGGCGGCGTTATCACGCCGCTCAACCGTTGCGTGATGGAAGACGAGCACCTGTGGAACCAGATTATGGAGCTCACGCCGCTTAAACGCTGGGCCACCGCCCAAGAGATCGCCGAGTGGATCTACTTTGTGGGCGTGACCAACCGGTTTATGACCGGGCAGAGCCTGCTGATCGATGGCGGCGAGGCCGGCCGCACCCAGTTTATCTGGCCCGAGTAGAAAACGCGCCCGATGGAAATCCGTCGGGCGCGTTTTTGATGTATTGATTTTTAGCCGAGGCAAGTCCAGTTGACGGGGGTCGAGCCGTGCTGTTCGAGTAGCCGATTGGCTGCCGAGAAGGTGCGCGACCCTATAAAAGCGGGGAGTTCTGCCGTGGCGCGGTTGGCCGAAAGCGGCGAGGGGTGCGTGGAGGCAAGGCAGAACTTGCCGGTTGCCTTGCCCGCGCCGGTCGCGGCGAGCTTGCCCTCGACCATCTGCTGGGCAAAGCGGCCCCATGCCAAAAAGACGACCGGCTGGGGCAGCTGGCAGCAACGTTCGATAACGTAGTCGGTGAGCGTGCTCCAGCCCAGCTTGGCGTGTGAGTTCGCGGCATGCTCGCGCACGGTGAGCGTGGTGTTGAGAAGCAGGACGCCCTGTTGTGCCCATGGGGTTAGGTCTCCCGTGGCGGGAATGGGGCAGCCTAGATCGGCATTGAGCTCCTTGTAAATGTTGCGCAGGCTCGGCGGCAACTTGGTTTGCGTCGCGGGGACCGAGAACGACAGCCCCATGGCCTGGTTGGGCCCGTGATAGGGGTCTTGACCCAAGATGACAACCTTGACCTGGTCGGCCGGCGTGTAGGCGAGGGCATTGAGGATGTCGTCTTGTGCCGGGTAGATGGTTTGCTCGACACGCAAAAGGGCGATGCGCTCGAGCAGCTGGTTCGTAGTGTCACGTACCGGCTTCGGCGCATCGCCCAGCCAAGTTGCTATGTTGCGGTCGCGGGTTACGGTGTCCATGGGGCTCCTTTATGGCAGATGCTCTGTTGGCATCTATTGTAAAGGCGTCCGGAGGCCTTTATGCCACGGCTGTATGAAGAGCGGGGTCTACGAGACTTGCTCGGGCGCTCCTGCCATGCGAGCCTGTCCATGTGCGCGAAGGCGCGGAAGCTCGACGGTTGCCACCATGACGCCGGTGAGGATGAGGGCGGCGCCAAAGAATGCGATGGGGCTCAGGACCTCGCCGACCAGGAAGAACGAGAAGACAGCGGAGCAGACCGGCTCGAGCGAGAAGGCGAAGCCGGTGGTCTCGGCAGGCACGTGGGGCTGCACGAGCGTCTGGGTGATAAAGCCGTAGGCAGAGCAGATGAGTGCGAGCGCGACGACGACCACGATCTCGCTGGGTGTGCCGGGAAGCGTGAAACCGCCAAAGGTGAATGCGGCGATACCCGAGAATAAGCCGCCGAAGCCCAGCTGCCAAACGCCCAGAGCCAGCGGGTCGACTTCTTCGACAAAGTGCTTGGCCACGATAATGTGGCTGGCATAGATAAAGGCCGAGAGCAGCATGATGATCGCGCCGGGATTCAGGCTGGTAAAGTCGGCGCCCGAGAGCAGCAGCATGCCGCAGGTGACGATGGCGGTGCCGACGAGCACTTTGCGTTCGGGGGCGCGACGCAGCAGGGCGGCGTTGGCAAACGGCACGATCACGACCGTCAGGCTCTGCAAAAAGCCGGCGGTGGAGGCAGAGGTGAGGCTGGAGCCCAGGCACATGCAGGTGAGCTCGGTTGCCATAATGGCGCCGATGATGGCGGCGCGGACTATAAGATCGCGGTTGATACGGAACGCGCGCTTGTGGAAGAGCAGTAGGCAGGCCGCAAAGGCGATGATGCAGCGCAGCGCGACGATGCTCGTGGCGTTCATGCTGTCCATGCCGATCTTCATGAGGGGGTACGAAAAGCCCCATGCGACGGGAACGGAAAATGAGAGCGCGATTGCTTTTTTGCGATCCATGGGGCTCCTTTTGTTACAGAACGATTTCGTAAAAGGGATTCTGCTCCCAGATTTGGATGTAGTAAAGCGAATGTATCTTCAGTATGATTAAGAAATACTAATGTTGGCAGAAAAAGCCATGGCAAAACGTTTTACGGCTACATCGATGTGGAGGCACGATGGCATCGCGGTATCAGATTGTTTGTATGGTGGTCGATTGCGGCAGTCTTAAGGGCGCGGCGGACGAACTGGGCTATACACAAAGTGCGGTGAGCCAGGCCGTCAAGGCACTCGAGCGCGAGCTGGGTACCACGCTTATCGAGCGCGGTAAGCAGGGCGTTTCGCTTACGCGCGACGGTAAACAATATCTGCCGTTCCTGCGCCAGATTGTGACCGCTGAGGCCGAGCTCGAGGGTAAGCGCCAGGAGCTGCTGGGGCTCTCCTCGACTGATATTCGCATTGCGACATTTACCAACGTGAGTCGTACCGTGTTGCCACGCGTGATTCGCGACTTTGGTGCGCTGCACCCGGGCGTACGCTTTACTCTCAAGCAGGGCGATTACACGCGCAACGCTCAATGGGTACACGATGGCGTGGTTGATTTTTGTTTTACGGCGCGCGGATTTACAGCTGGGCTCGAGAAGCGCGTGGTCTATCACGACGAGTTGGTAGCATTGTTGCCGGCCGAGCATCCGCTGACGGCAAAGGAAAAGGTGACGCTTGCCGACCTGGCGTCCGAACCGTTTGTGCTGCTGGATGAGGGCGAACAGAGCCTGGTGCTCGATGCGTTTGCCGCGCACGGGCTATCGCCGCATGTGACGAGTGAGGTCACCGATGACTACACCATTATGGCGATGGTGGAGGAGGGCCTCGGTGTGAGCATACTCTACCGCCGTACCGTCGAGGGCATGCGGGCCGATATTTGTGTGCGCCCCATCGTGCATGCTCCCTCGCGCGACGTCGTGGCGGCTTGGCGCAGCTGGGACACCATGCCTATCGCCACGAGGCACTTTATCGACTATATGAGCTCGCATATTGTCAATTAATGACTGGCGTGGCGTTGAGTGTGGTGATTAGCGGGCTGTCGCTTTGGCTTGCGCCAGACGGTAGGTGCGTGCCGGATGGCAGAGCAATACCGCCACGACCATAAAGAACGCTGTGGTGCCCAGGCTGATGGGGTAGACCATCATGATGTTCGCAAAGGTGCGGAAGTGCGGGAACACGCAGAATACCCAGTAGAAGCGGATGCCGCAGACACAGATCATGGTGATGAGGGCGGGCATGAGCGAGATGCCAAAGCCGCGCAGGTAGCCGGACATATTCTCGTAGAACATGCTAAAGGCGTACGCCGGGAAGATCGAACACACGCGGATATAGCCGATCGAGACGATGTTGGGGTCGCTGTTGAACAACGCCAGGATCTCGCGCCCCAGACCGACGATGACGATAATCGTGGTGAGTGCAACGATGCCGCCTTCGACCAGGCAGACCTTGAGCGTCTTGGTGCAACGGTCGATCTGGCGCGCGCCGTGGTTTTGTCCCACAAAGGTAGTGCAAGCCTGGCTAAAGCTGTTGAGCAGGTTGTAGCACACATACTCCAGGCTCATGGCAGCGCTGGATGCCGCCATGACCTCGGTGCCCAAGCTGTTGATGGCGGACTGGATGATGATGTTGGCGACGGCAAAGACGGCGCTTTGGATGCCGGCGGGCAGGCCGATCTTAACGATGCGCTTGAGGGCGACGGGGTCGATAGCCAGATCGCGCAGGGTGACGCGGACGACGGAATCGGTCTTGAGCAGACGGATAAAGAGCGTGACTGCGCTGACGGTGTAGGCGATGGCGGTGGCGATGGCGACGCCCGCGACGCCCCAGTGGAGCACGGGGACAAAGATGAGGTCCAGGCCAATGTTGAGGACGGTGGACACGGCGAGCGCCTGCAGCGGCATGCGGGTGATGCCGACGGAGCGGAAGATCGCGGCCTCAAAGTTGTAGAGCAAGATCGAGGGCATGCTGAGCAAAAAGACGCGCAGGTAGAGCGAAGCGAGCGGCATGGTCTCGGCAGGCACGTTGAGCGCAGCGAGCATGGGCTCGGCAAAGATCTCGCCCAGTGCGATGACGACAAAGCCCACGAGCGCCATTAAAATCGAGGTATGGACGGCGCGCTTGACCATGTTCTGATCGTTGCGGCCGATGGCGTTGGCGATGACCACGTTGGAGCCAAGCGACAGCCCAATAAAAAGGTTGAGCATAAGACTGGTAAGCGGAACATTGGAGCCGACCGCCGCCATGGCGAGGGTTCCCTGGTCGCCCGAGAAGTTACCGATGATGACCGTGGCGATGAGGTTCGACAGCTGCTCCAAGATGCTCGTGGCGGCCACGGGGAAGGCGAACAGGGGAATATTGCGCCATAGCGAGCCGGTGGTCATGTCAATGTGCTTAGATGCGGTGTCTGCCATACGCTCTCAATCTCTAATATGCTCTTTCGTGCTTATTTGCGCAGACGATGATACTCCTAATGCAGCCAGCCGGCACTTAGGGACGTTCCTTTTCTGTCGGCAGCTGGGGACACTCC
This sequence comes from Collinsella sp., assembly GCA_019419525.1. Taxonomy (GTDB): domain Bacteria; phylum Actinomycetota; class Coriobacteriia; order Coriobacteriales; family Coriobacteriaceae; genus Collinsella. The sequence goes on along the minus strand of DXZU01000019.1, from coordinate 43,235 downwards.
TTGTCTCTTCTATGACTAGGTGGGGAAGGCGTGCGACAATGGTGGGCGTTGTGTTGTTCGCGCTAAGGAGTTGCCATGTTGTTGTGTCCCGTTTGCCATGAACCGTTGGTGGACGACGAGCGCGGTGCTGCATGCGCGGGCGGACACCGATTTGACCGTGCGCGCGAGGGCTATCTCTATCTGCTGCGCTCGTCCAAGAGCGGTGACTCCATGGGCGATCCCAAGTCGCAGGCACGCAGCCGTCGCGACTTTCTGAACCGCGGTTACTATGCGCCGTTGCGCGATGCGATGGTCGAGCTGGTGCGCGAGCGGGTGTCTGGTCGTGCCGCGTCAACGAACTGCCCCATGACGTTGCTCGATATTTGCTGTGGCGAGGGCTACTACACCAGTGCCATGGGCGCGGTACCGGGCGTGGATGCTTATGGCTTTGACCTGGGTAAAGAGATGGTGCGCCTTGCCGCCAAGCGCGGCGATGCGACCTACTTCGTGGCCAACATGAAGGATATCCCCGTGGCCGATGGTGCCTTCGATATGGTGACCGAGCTCTTTGCCCCCTTTAACGAGCGCGAGTTTGCCCGCGTGCTGGCACCCGAGGGCTCTCTCTACACCGTGGTGCCGGGTGCCCGTCATCTCTTTGGGCTCAAGGAGGTGCTCTACGATACGCCGTACCTTAACGACGAGAAGCTGCCACAGACCACCGAGCTCGAGTTAATCGGAACGCAGCGGGTGACAGCTTCTATCACCCTCCAGACGCAGGCCGATATCGAGGCAGTGTTCCAGATGACGCCCTACTACTACCGCACGCGCCCTGCCGACAAAGAGCGCCTGGCAAACCTGGAAACCCTTCAGACCGATATCGACTTCATCATCGCCGAGTACCGTCACAGCTAACACCTACCAAATAGGGACAGGTTTATTTTGGCAGGTTTTATCTGGGCAAACGTAAAGGGCCGACCGCGGAGATGCGCGATCGGCCCTTTTTAGTTGCTTGGCTGCAGAGGTTATGAGAAGCGAGCGCTTACAGGCGGTCCTTGTTTTCGGCCTTAACGGCGTGCGCCTGCTGAATAAAGAACAGGTCGTAGACCACGATGACAAAGGCGACGATATTGACGGAGCTGCCGCCGAGCGCGGGAAGCGTGAGCACGGCCTGTGCAATTGTGACGATTGCGGCAACGATGCCGAGCTTAAACGCGCCATCCACCTGCGAAGGCTTGTTAGCGCCCTTGATGCCTGCAACACCTGCGGCAAGATCGACAACGCCCTTGGCGACCAGCACGACGGCGGCGAGCATAGCGTTCGATCCGTACGCGGACTCGAGCTTGCCGGTCGCGATGCCGGCGATTCCGATGACGAGACTGGCGATGCCCAGAACAAAATAAATCAGGGCAAGGATTTTGAGTGTCTTGCGAGCGGCGCTCATAGTTGGTCCTTTCGATGCGGGCGCGGAGAATCTGTCGCACCCAGGTTGCGGCACATATTGTGAAGCACATTGTAGTTCAACGGGGCGATGCATGCGCTTGAAAGCGTCTCTTGCCTGTACGGTCCAACCTTTCAAAAAGGAAAGCTGGGCGTAAGCCAAATCGATGGTAGCGTATGCGCGGTGCTGCGATGATGGGGCCATGGTAAGAGCTGGACCGAAGGAGGAGCCATGATGTACGGAGCCAAGCAAGTGGATGAGCCGCGGTCGCTGGGAAGGCGCATGAGTGATTCTGTGATCGCTGCCGTGTGCACGGTATTGATGGCTGTGCTTTGCATTGGGATGCTGTGGACCATGTCGCATGTGGGACAATAACGGACGGTTGGGTGCCAACTGAGGTGGCGCTCACGTATTCGTTTTGTTTGCTAAGGAGTGTCCATGGGCGTCGTCGATCCCTTTTCTGTTGCTCGGGCTGCTGGGCTCGAGCTCGTGCGGACGTCCGAGGGCCTTACGCTCACCGACGGCACGATGGAGTTGCGTGCCGATTTTGGCCGCATGCTTCCACGGCTCAAGCAGGGTCGTCTGCAGCAAGAGCTGTTGGTAAAGGCTGCGCGCACAAAAGGCATCGAACAACCATGGGCGATTGATGCCACAGCAGGCTTTGGCGAGGACTCGCTGCTGCTGGCGGCCGCGGGCTTTACCGTCGATCTGTATGAACAGGATTGCGTGATCGCGGCGCTTCTCAAGGATGCCTTGGATCGCGCGACAGATGATCCGGCGCTTGCGACAGCCGTGGCACGAATGCGCTTGCATGCGGGCGAGGACAGCATTGCCGGCCTTCGCCATACGGCTGAGCTGGTCGAGCGCGGTGAGCTCGCGGCTCCCGATGTGGTGTATCTGGACCCCATGTTTCCCGAGCGCACCAAGAGCGCGGCGGTTAAAAAGAAGTTCCAGCTCTTGCACCATTTGGAACAGCCGTGCGCCGATGAGGAGACGCTGGTCGAGGCCGCGCTTGTGCCGCGCCCGCGCAAGGTCGTTATCAAGCGGCCGGTGAAGGGGCCGCTGCTTGCCGGCGTTAAGCCGAGCTATCAGCTTGCGGGCAAGGCCGTCCGCTACGATGTTTTGGTGCCGCCGCGTCCGTAGCCTGTGCGCGATGGCCGGTGCTGCGTGAGCGCCGCGCCGATGCGGGGCCTATTTCCAAGGGTGGGACGTCAGGTGCCATCCGCCGCAGTATTCGCATTTATAGCAGGCCAAGCTACGACGCCCGTGGTTTTCGCAGTCGGCCATAACGGCCTCGGCCTCGGCGCGTGTGTCGTAGCGGTTTTTGCGCTCGCACGATTTGTAGCGCCAGGCCTCATCGCGTTCGGCGTCCAGGGCGTCGCGGCGCTCGTCCTCGCGCGCAAAAAGGTCGCTCATATCGCCGCCGGTGGCAGCGCCCAAAAACTCACTTTTGGCCTTTGCCCAGGCGGCTCGCTTTTTGCTTCCCATTCGCTCCTTGCCCTTTCCAAACGCTGGTATGATTGCTCAATCAAAGTGATACCAATAAACGTGAGGTCGCCGCGTGATGATAAGAAAAACCCTCGAGACCGACATTCCCGCCGTCATGGCCATCTATGATGCCGCCCGCGCCTTTATGCGCGCGCATGGCAACGCCACGCAGTGGCCCGAGGGCACGCCTTCGGCCGAGCAGCTGGCTGCCGATATCGCCGCCGGTGGCAGCTATGTGTGCGAAGTCGACGGTCGCGTGGTGGCGACGTTTGCCTTTTTGCCGGGCCCGGACGAGTGCTATGACGTCATCGAGGACGGTCAGTGGCACAGCGACACTCCGTACGCCGTACTGCACCGCGTGGCGTCCGACGGCACCGTGCACGGTATCGCGGCCGCGATGTTTGCCTTTGCCAAGGAGCGTGCCGACCACCTGCGTATCGATACGCATGCGGACAACCTGCCCATGCAAGGCGCGAGCATGAAAGCGGGGTTCGAGCGCGCCGGCGTCGTGTATGTGTCGGACGGCACGCCGCGCGTTGCGTTCGACTGGCTGCGCGAGGCATAAGAACGGGGACGCGTATCAGCAATCCACATACATGAAAATGGCCCCGGGTGGGGCCTTTTTGATCGCTGGGCTGTTAAGGGGAGGTGCCGGCTTTCGCAAGGCGCGAACCTACGAAAATCGCCGCGCGGCAACGCGGGACGATGAGCTCGGCCGGGGGATAGGGCCCGCTTCGCCCGCCGGCCCGTAAATTGTATCATCCAGTGTGGAGCGTGAGCGCCCGTTGCCGCGTGCGATGGGCTTGTAATAAGAGGAGAGCCATGTCGAAGCAAGCGGTCGTTGGAATCTTGGCGCATGTCGATGCCGGCAAGACCACGCTGGCCGAGGCCATGCTGTTCAACGCGGGTCGCATTCGCAAGCGCGGGCGCGTGGACGATGGCGATTCGCATCTGGACACTAATGCGATCGAGCGCGAGCGCGGCATCACGATTTTCTCGTCGCAGGCCGTGCTCGACCATGGCGATACCCACGTCATGCTCGTGGATGCACCGGGGCATGTCGATTTTTCTGCCGAGGCGGAGCGTACATTGCGCGCGCTCGACTATGCGATTTTGGTTGTGGGCGCCAACGATGGCGTGCAGGGACACACCGAAACCCTGTGGCGCCTGCTCGCACGCTATGACATCCCGACGTTCATCTTCATCAACAAGATCGATTTGGAGAATCCCGGCCGCGATGTTTTGCTGGCACAACTTGGGCAGCGTCTTTCCGAGGGCTGCCTGGATGCCAGCGAACTGTTGGCGGGCGGTGCCGTTTGGGAGGACGCTGCTGCGTTGGACGAGGCGGCGCTCGACGAGTTTCTTGAGGCGGGTGAGCTTTCTGTTGCAACGCTGTCGAGCATGGTTGCCGAGCGCAAATTGTTTCCCTGCTTTGCGGGCTCGGCGCTCAAGGACCAAGGCGTGGGCGAGCTGCTGGATGGCATGTGCAGGCTGATGCGTGAACAGGCGTGGGCCCCGGAGTTCGCCGCGCGCGTCTATCGTGTCAGCCGCGGGGATCACGGCGAGCGCTTGGCTTGGGTTAAAGTGACCGGCGGCACGCTGCGTGCAAAACAGATGATTGACGGGCGCTCCGGTGCCGAGGTATGGGAGCAGAAGGTCGATCAGGTGCGCATCTATAACGGCGAGAAGTACGAGCTTGTCCAGGAAGTTGCTGCTGGCGGTATCTGTGCCGTGACGGGTCTTGCGCACGTTCGCCCGGGGGACGCCTTGGGTGCGGAGCCCGGGTGCGATGCACCCGTCATTGCGCCGGTCCTCACCTATACGGTGCTTCCGGGCGAACACGATGTCCATGCGGTGTTTAAAGCGCTGAGTGAGTTGGCGGACGAAGATCCCATGCTCGGCGTAAGCTGGAATACGCATCTTGAGCAGATCCATTTGCAGTTGATGGGCGCCGTGCAACTCGAGGTCGTGCAGCGGGTGTTGGCTGATCGCTTTGGCCTTTCGGTTGCGTTTGAGCCCGGCGGCATTCTCTATAAGGAGACTATTTCGCGGCCGGTCGAGGGCGTGGGCCACTTTGAGCCGCTGCGCCACTATGCCGAGGTGCATCTGCGCCTGGAGCCGTTGCCGGCGGGTTCGGGTGTGCAGTTTGGCACCGTGACCTCGACCGACGAGCTCGATCTTAACTGGCAGCGTTTGGCACTCACCAACGCTATGGAGCGCGACCACCTGGGCGTGCTGACGGGCTCGCCCATCACCGATGTGCGCATTACGCTCACGGGCGGCCGCGCGCATGCCAAACACACCGAGGGCGGCGATTTTCGCCAGGCCACGTACCGCGCGATTCGCCAGGGTTTGATGCAGGCGCGCGAGGCCGGCGCGGCGGTGTTGTTGGAGCCGTGGTATCGCTTTGAGCTCGAGGTGCCGGGGGAGTGCGTGGGCCGGGCGCTCTCGGATGCCACGCGCATGAGTGCCGAGTACGAGCCGCCGACGATGGCGGGAGACCGGGCGAAGCTTGTGGGTCGCGTTCCGGCATCCGAGGTGCAAGATTATGCGCTGGAGGTGGCTGCCTACACGAGCGGTCGCGGGCATCTGTACCTGGAGTTCGCCGGTTATGCGGCTTGCCATGATGGCGAGCGCGTAATCGAGGCTGCCGCCTACGAGCCCGAGGCCGATCTGCCCAACACGCCCGACTCGGTCTTTTGCGCCCACGGCGCCGGCTACACGGTCAAATGGTACGACGCACCCGCTGCGGCGCACGTAAAGGTCGATCCCGCCACCTTCCGCCCCTGGCGAGCAGCAGACGCCGAGTTTTTCGGCCACATGTGACAAAGGGGCAGTTCCTTTGTCACATGCTATTGGTATAACTCGGTATAAGTTGGTATAACTGTTACCAGGGTTTGCCAATCCGAGGAGGCCGATATGAATCCAAATCCCTTTAAGCCCACAGCTGGTAAGCGGCCTCCGATACTCATCGGTCGCGAGTCGGTCATCGAAGATTTTGAGGAAGGGCTCGACAACGGCGCCGGAGCGCCGGGCAGGCTCATGCTCATTACGGGAAACCGCGGCTATGGCAAAACGGTTCTCCTGCGGGAGCTGCAACGTCTAGCCAGCGAGCGCGGATGGGCGGTTGTCTCCGATTCCGCTTCGCTTGGTTTGTGCGACCGCTTGGTCGACGCGCTTCGCTCGAATAAACCCGTTGTGACGTCAATGGAGTTTGGGCCGTCGTTTGGCCGGATGTCGGTCGAGGCGGCGCGGGCAAAAGGCGAGACATTGCGAGGGCTGGTCAACGAGCGTCTCAAGAAGCTCGGTCCGGGCAAGGGCGTCTTGTTTGCGATCGACGAGGCACAATCGGCGTCTATCGAGGAACTGGCGGCTCTTGCCGTCCTCTATCAGCAGGTGCTCGGAGACCAGGATGCCACGGGCTTGCCCGATAGCGACCAGCGCGGTCTTGCGCTGGCGTTCGCCGGCTTGCCCAGTATGGTTGACGATCTGCTCGAAGAGCCGAGCGTGACGTTTTTGCGGCGTGCCCAGCAGCGTACGTTGGGGGCAATATCTTTGCCCAAAGTGCGCGATTCGTATATCCAGACGGTCAAAGACGCTGGTCTTTACGTTGACGCGGAGACGGCGGACCTTGCGGCGCGCAAGAGCATGGGGCATCCCTATATGGTTCAGCTGGTGGGCTATTACATGTGGCGGTCTGCTGTCCGGCGTGGCTCGCAGGTCATCGAAAGGCGCGATGTCGAGAATGGCCATGCGGATGCCGTCTCCGAGTTCTACGAAGCGGTTGACGCACCTCTGTATTACGGTCTGCGCAGCCCTCAGCGCCTCTTTATCGAGGCTATGGCGGTTGACGAGGACAAGCCGACGCGCACGGCGGATATCATTGAACGCTGTGACCGTACCCAGAGCTGGGCGAGTAAATATCGTGCAAGTCTGATTCGCGAGCGCGTCGTCGAGGCTGCCGGATACGGCCTTGTCCGGTTTACCGTGCCCATGCTGGGCGAGTACATTCGCGATCGCATTTTATGGCATGAGTAGGGTGATAAAGGTGACGGAACAGAAGATGAGCCCGCAGGCTATCGAGGTGCGTGGTGCGCGCGTCCATAATCTTAAGGACATCGATATCGATATTCCGCTGGGAAAGCTCGTGGGTATTGCCGGCGTGTCGGGCTCGGGCAAGAGCTCGCTGGCGCTGGGGGTTCTTTATGCCGAGGGCTCGCGTCGCTACTTGGAAGCACTCAGCACCTATACTCGACGTCGTCTGACACAGGCCGAGCACGCCCAGGTGGATGAGGTATTGCACGTGCCGGCGGCGCTCGCGCTGCACCAGCGTCCGAGCGTGCCGGGCGTGCGCTCGACCTTTGGTACCATGACCGAGCTCAACAATAGTCTGCGTCTGCTCTTTAGCCGTTGCGCCCATCACGTGTGCCCACATTGCGGGGCGCGCGTGGAGCCGAGCCTTAACGTGGCTGCAGGCCTGTCGCTCACGTGTCCGACATGCGGCCGCGAGTTCTACGCGCCGAGTGCCGAGGATTTGGCTTTCAATAGCGGCGGTGCATGTCCCACCTGTGGCGGTACCGGCGTCATGCGCGAGGTGGACGAGGCGAGCCTGGTGCCCGACGAGTCCAAGACTATCAACGAGGGCGCGGTGCTTCCTTGGGGCACGCTCATGTGGGATCTGATGAAGCAGGTGGCTGGCGAGATGGGCGTGCGCACCGACGTGCCGTTTAACCAGCTCACGCCTCAAGAGCGCGACATCGTGTTCCACGGTCCGGCGGTTAAAAAGCACATTCTCTACGTTCCCAAAAACGGCGAGGGCGCCACGCCGCTCGATTTTACCTATTACAACGCTGTCTATACCGTCGAGAATGCGCTCGCCAAGGTTAAGGACGACAAGGGCCTCAAGCGCGTGGCGCGCTTTTTGCGCGAGGGGCCATGCCGTGACTGTGGCGGCACGCGTCTCTCCGAGGCCGCACGCCATCCCCAGGTGCGCGGTATCAATCTGGCGCAGGCCGCGGCTATGACGCTGGGTGAGGCGATTGAGTGGGTGCGCGGGGTGCCCGCATCCTTGCCGGCCGAGATGCAGCCCATGGCGACGGATATCTGCGATTCGTTTTTGAGCACGGCCCGTCGACTGGTCGATCTGGGCCTCGATTACCTTTCGCTCGACCGCGCCGGTGCCACGCTCTCCACGGGCGAGCGTCAGCGCGTGCAGCTCGCCCGCGTGGTGCGTAACCGATCGACGGGCGTGCTCTATGTGCTGGACGAGCCCTCGATTGGCTTGCATCCTGCCAATGTCGACGGCCTGGTAGGCGTGATGCGCGATTTGGTGGATGACGGCAACACCGTGGTCGTTGTCGACCACGACACGCGCGTACTGGCGGAAGCCGACTATCTGGTCGAGATGGGCCCCGTTGCCGGAGCAGGCGGCGGCAATGTGATCGCCGCGGGCGCGGTAGGCGAGGTCGAAGAATCGCAGGGCAGCCGCATCGCCCCATTTTTGCGCTCGGAGCCTGAGCGCTTGCGTCCGCAGGTGCCTGACGACGAAATGTTTGACCGGGGCCATATCCGCATGGCGACCGATGCCATCTATACCGTCAAACCGCTCGAAGTCGATATCCCGCGCGGTCGCCTTGTCGCGGTGACGGGCGTTTCGGGTTCGGGTAAGACGACGTTGGTGCTCGAGACACTCATCCCGGCACTTAAGGCGCAGGCAGCCGGCGAGCGCCTGCCAAAACACGTGCGTTGGGTCGATGCCGAGGGCATTGCACGTGCCAACCTGATAGACGCCACGCCCATCGGTGCCAACGTGCGTTCGACGGTAGCGACTTATGCCGACATCCATGATGAACTGCGTCGCGCCTTCGCCCGCACGCCCGAGGCCAAGGCAGCCGGCTACAAGGCAGGCGCATTTAGCTACAACACTGGCGCTTTGCGCTGCCCTACGTGCGATGGCACGGGTTCGATATCGCTCGACGTGCAGTTTTTGCCCGACGTCGAGATCGTCTGCCCGGCATGTCGCGGCTCACGTTATGCAGATGCGGCTTCGCATATCCATCGCGAGGGCAAGGACGGGAGCTTGCTGACGTTGCCGCAGCTTATGGACATGAGTGTGGACGAGGCCCTCGACGCCACGGTGGGACTCAAGAAGGTTCAGGCGCGCTTGCAGACCTTGCACGACCTGGGCTTGGGTTATCTCACACTTGGCGAGCCCACACCGGCGCTTTCGGGCGGCGAGGCGCAGCGTCTTAAGCTCGCGAGCGAGATGGGCCGCGTGCAGGATGATGCCGTGTTTGTGTTCGACGAGCCCACGATCGGCCTGCACCCGCTCGATGTTCAGGTGCTGCTGAGCGTGTTCGACGGTCTCGTTGCCAAGGGCGCCACAGTTGTCGTGATCGAGCACGACCTCGATCTTATCCGTAACGCCGATTATGTGATCGACATGGGTCCGGGCGGTGGCGACGCGGGCGGGCAAATCGTCTGCGCCGGCACGCCGGGCGACATCGTGGCCTGCCCCGCAAGCATCACCGGCCGCTACCTATAACCGAATGTGACAAAGGGACAGTTCCTTTGTCACATTCCCGGAAAGCCTGTTTGGCGCAGGGCCTCGTAGAGGACGATGGCGGCGCTGTTGGAGAGGTTGAGAGCGCTGATGCGGTAGTCGTCCGGGTCGACGAAGTTGCCGCAGATATCCTGTCGAAGGATGGCTTCGTGGCTGTCCTCGGTATGCCCGAGCGACTCCTCGTGGGCCTCCCAGGCGTCGGCATTTTCGAGCGAGTCGCAATCGCGCAACATGGGGATGCGCTCGCAGCGCTCGGGCGCCGCGGCAAGCAGTGGCTCGGGAATCCCCGAGCTCTCGCTGCCAAAGACCAAAAAGTCACCGTCGCGGTAGGTACTTTGCGCATAGGTGCGGCGCGCCTTTTTGGTCAGCAGATGCAGGCGTTCGTCGGCGGGGGAGAGGCCGTTGCGCGCAAGGAAATCCTCCCAGCCGGCATAGGTCGTCACGTCCAAATTTTGCCAGTAGCCCAGGCCGGCGCGACGCACCGTCTTGTCGTCGAGCGAAAACCCCAGCGGCTCCACCAGATGCAGGCGGGCGCCGGTAACCACGCAGGTGCGGCCGATATTGCCCGTATTGGCCGGAATCTCGGGCGCATACAGCACAATGTTGAACATGAATCTCCTTGGCTCAGAACGAAAAACCACCACGAAGGGCACCTTCGTGGTGGTTTGGCGGTTACGTAGGCGGAAAAATGCCCGCTTGGATAAATCTAGGCGCGGTGCCAGTCGGTCAGGCAGGCATCGAGGGAGGCGATGAGCGCATCCTTGTCCATGTGACGGCCGATGATGCACAGGCTCGTCATGCGGTCGCCCGTCTCGTCGTCCCAAATCTGCATGATCTCGGGGTTCTCGTCGATGATCTTCTGCTTGTCGCCCTCGGGCGCGGAGTCAACGAACAGACCGTTCTCCATCAGGCGCATTTGGTGGCCGGCCTGCTCGAACATGTAGCACATGTCCGGATCGCCGGTCTGCCACAGCGGACCCTTGACGCGGATGACCTCGTCGGGCCACTCCTGCTCAACAAAATCGGTGAACTTCTGCAGGTCAAACGGCTTGCGGCGCGAGTACACAAAGGTCTCGATGTCGTACTCGAGCACCTCGGGGTCGTCGTGCTCCTCGGGATGCTCCATGGCCTCGATCCAGGCGGCGGAGTTGTAGGCGCGCATAAAGTCGAAGCGGTCGGTGTCGAGCAGCTCCTCCATGGGGACCTCGCCGTTTTGGGCCTCGACAATCACGGCGTCCTTCTGCAGGCTGCGCACGATAGCCTTGAGCTCGGCGATCTGCTCAGGGCTCACGGTATCGGTCTTGTTGAGGATCAGCGTGGAGCAGAACTCGATCTGCTGGATGAGCAGGCTCTCGATGTCGTCCTCGTCGATATCCTCGGCCAACAGGTCGCGGCCGCCGTTGAACTCGTCGTACATGCGGGCGCAATCGACCACAGCCACGATGTTGTCGAGTGCAAGCTTGGGCTGGCCGCCCACCTTGGCCTCGTCGCAGAAGCTCGAGATGGTGTAGGCGATGGGGATGGGCTCGCAGATACCCGAGGCCTCGATGATGATGTAGTCGAACTTGCCCGAATCGGCGATGCCCTGCAGCTGGTTGGCAAGGTCGTCCGAAAGCGTGCAGCAGATGCAGCCGTTGGTGAGCGGGATGAGGTCGTCGGTCTCGGAAAGGCCGCCGTCGGCGATGAGGCTGGCGTCGACGTTGATCTCGCCGATATCGTTGACGATCACGGCGGCGCGGATGCCGCCGTCGTTAGCGAGGATGTGGTTGAGCAGTGTGGTCTTGCCGGCACCGAGGTATCCGGTAAGCATGATGATCTTCACGGGTTTGTTGGGCATGTGCCCTCCTTTGTTAGACATGGCTTACAGTTGAATCTTATGCCAAACGCCTGCTCTTATACCCACGCGCCGGCAAATAACACAGGCTACTCCCAGGCTCCCCATACATCGGGGCAATAACCGACGGTGGCCTTTTTGCCGTTGCGCACGATGGGCTCGGCTAGAACCTGCTGGTTCTCGAGCAACTTGTCGAAGCGCTGGCTAGGGGTGAGGTGCTGGATGAGCGCGAGCGTCTCCTCGTCCTTGGCCTTGGGGTTGAGCAGCTTGTCGATGCCGCCGACCGCCTGCATCACGCTCGTGAGCTCGCCTTTGCTCATCTCCTTTTCCTTAAGGTCGATAAACTGCACCTTGATGCGGCGCTCCTTAAAATAGCGCTGGGCCTTCTTGGTATCGAAGGACTTCTTGGTGCCAAAAATCTGGATATTCATGTTCCGCCGTTCTAACGAATGAAGTTGGTGCGCTCGCGATCGGCTTCGGGGGCTTCGATGCCGGCAGCCTGCCCTGCCTCGATACAATGCAGGAGCCAAGCCATGTTCTTGCCGATGTTGCGCATGGTGGCCAGGCCCTCGGCGTCCTGGGCGGCCTCGCCCGGCATGGCACCAAAGACGTTGTTCCAGTATGTGGAGGCCACCACGGGCATCTGGTTGATAGTGAAGTATTTGTTGAGTACATCGAAGGTGGTCGACGTGCCGCCGCGACGGGCGACGGCGACCGCGGCACCCGGCTTGTGCACAAAGGCCTTGCTGCCAGCATAGAATGCGCGGTCGAGAGCCGAGAGGATGCGTCCGCTGGGATGCGCATAGTAGACGGGGGAGCCAAAGACAAAACCGTCTGCCTGCTCGGCGGCAGCGATGAGCTCGTTCACCACGTCGTCGTCAAAGGTGCAGCGACCGCCAAGCTTGCCGCACTGACCGCAGCCGATGCAGTCGCGGATGGGCTTGGCGCCCAGTTGGAATACCTCGCTGTCGATGCCCTCGGCTTTAAGTTGCTCGGCGACTTCGGCGAGCGCGCGAGCGGTGTTGCCGTTTGCCTTGGGGCTGCCATTGACCAAAAGAACCTTCATCACAAACTCCCTCTGCTGTTGGTGACTTCTGCAGAGGATTATCGCACGATGGGGGAGGCGGTGCGGGCGTGGTGCTAATCCAGTTTGGTACCTGGCACCTGCACGGCTTTCCCGAGCAACACTTTGAGCTCGTTCAAAATGGAAACGGGCTGTCGGTCGACGGTATCCAGATGAAGCGTGGCCACGCGAAGGGGCGGCTGATATTCAAACGAGCCAAAGAGCACGGGAGAGCCCAGGAACCGCTCGATTTCCTTTGCGATCGCGTCGGTCTCTTCGGGATCGAATTCGTCGAAAAGCGCCACGAACATCGGTCCGGTCGAGCGGAACAGACGACCCTTACCGCGCGAACAATCCATGAGGCAGGCGGCGCTCTCCGCCAAAACGCGGTCGCCTGCATCAAAGCCAAAGCGGGCATTGACCTGAGCGATATCGTCGATTTTAATGGCGACCAAGCCCGCCTTGCGCGCGACGCGACGCATTTCGCCAATGGCGTTGACCAGGGCGTGGATGTCGCCCAGGCCGGTCACGGAATCGGTCGTATCTGCCAAGCTGCGGTTGATAATCATGCCCACGTACATGTTGGGCTCGGTATCGGTGCCGTCCAAGCGGTAGCCCGTGCAGTCGCAAAGCACGTATGCTTCGGTGGCATCCATCACGCGATACTGCATGTAGTGGAAGTGCCACGTACCGTTTATCACCATGTCGAGCTCGGCGCGTACGTTGTCGCGGTCCTCGGGGTGAACGCGGGCAAGCCACAAGTCGAGTGAGTTGTAGGGATGCTGGGAGGGCAGGTCAAAATCGCGTACGGCATTAACCGACCATTGTGATTCGCCCGTATCGAGATTGAGGATAAACGGATAGCGCGTCTCGGAGCTCATAGAGATCGCTTGGAATACGCGGTCGTTGCACGGAAGCTGCTCGGCAATTGGGTGTGGCGGCGCGTCATTGTCTTTCGGTTGCTGCACACGATGCATAAGCTTATAGCGATACATCTTGCGATCGGCATCCATCGTCATCTGGCGACGCGTATCGCCGGCAAGTGGATTGACGCGCGAGCAGCCAAAGCTAAAGCTAGCGATCATGGGCGCCTTGCCACCTGAGCTCGCCTCGATCAGCCCGGAACGTACCTGCTCCAAGCGCTGCTCGAGTTCAGTCTCGTTTGCAGAGAGCGAGATAAGCACAAACTCGTCTCCACCGATACGGAACAGTATCTCATTGTGCTCCATGGTTTCGGAGAGCGTGCGACAGATGCTCAGAATATAGCGATTGCCTTCGGCGTGGCCAAACCTATCATTGCAATGCTTGAGATGGTCGATGTCAATATAGGCGCAGGTGAAGGGGTCGCCTTTGCGCCAGAGCTGCTCGACGTGACGGTCGAGTCCGCCACGGTTGTCCAAGTTGGTGAGCGGATCGATATAGGCGTTGCACTCAAGCAGCTGGCGCTCTTGTTGCAGGATGGCATGCGTCTTTTGCAGTTGCTCACCAACGGCGCGTAGCTCAGCAGGCAGCACGGAAACATCGAGTTCGGCGGTCGAGACACCATTCGCAAGTCGCTGAAGATAGGCAATAATCGATTGCTCGCCCAAGCGATATGACTCGTTCATGATGAATAACCTCCTTGGGCAGAACAACGGTTTGTATCATATCCCCAATTCGGTTTGAATTGGGGATATAAGTTAGCTAATGGAGACAAATGTCCCCTTCGGCGGTGGTGTTTTGCGCGCGAGCGTATCAGTTGTTTTTGCCACCATCGAGCAATGCCTCAAAATCATTCGCCGGCATGGGGCGGTAGTAGAGGAAGCCCTGAGCGTAGCGGGCGCCCATGTGGCGTAGTATGTTTGCCTGCTCATTTGTCTCGACGCCTTCGACCACGACGGGCAGATGGAGCGACTGCGCCATCTCGAGCATCGATGACACGATCTGCGCGCTGCGGCCTTGATCGCGGTCGGTGGGCACAAAGGTGCGGTCGAGCTTGATGACGTCGACGTTGACGTTCTTGAGCATCGCGAGCGTGGACTGGCCGGTGCCAAAATCGTCCATATAGGTCGAGAAGCCGCGGGTGTGCAGGTCGGCTGTCAGTTTGTCCACGGCCTCGGACTCCCCCGTATAAGCCGTCTCGGTGATCTCGATACGCATGAGCTCGGGCGGTAGGTTGTATTGGGCGGCGAGCGCCCCCATATGTTCGGCAACGTCGCAGGCAAGGATATCCACGCGCGACACATTAAGCGAGACCGGAACCACGCAAAGTCCTCGATCGATGCGCCCGCGCAGCCACGAGGCGACACCCTGCCAAATGTACTTGTCGAGCGTCACCACAAAGCCGCTTTCCTCGAGTGCGGGGATAAACGTTGCGGGCGAAATGAGAGAGCCGTCCTTGTCAATCCAGCGGGTGAGTGCTTCGGCGCCAATGATCTCGCCGGTTTCCATATCAACCTGGGGCTGCAGGTAGTAGGTGATGCGGTCGTTTGAGAGCGCATACTGGAACTCGGTGAGGGTGCGGTGAAACGCCACCTCGCGCCTGTATTCCTCGGGGCGAAAGACGGCGATGCGATCCTTAAAAACGTTTTTGGCGCGCCGATTGGTAAACATGGCCTTGGCCTGCGCGTCGATGGTGATTTCCTCGTTGGGGTCGATGGGGCAAACGCCCATGGACGGCCAGAAACCCACGCCGTCATCATGCTTGGCCACGGCGGCGCGAACGCGGTTATAGATTTGATGGACGGTGTCGTGCTCAAAGGGGATGAGAATGCAAAAGTCGTCTTGGCCCCAGTATCCTGCGACGCCCATCTCGGCATTCTCGATGTCTTTGAGGACCGTGCCCACATCGGCGAGCACGCGGTCGCCCTCGGCCTGTCCGTGCCATTCGTTGAACAGTCGCATATGACCCATGTCGACGGTGGCGATACACCAAGCGGCGTCGCGCCTTGTCTTAAGAAATGCGTTGGCACGCCGCATAAACTCGCTGGGTCGATAGAGGCCCGTGAGCGTATCGATGCGTTCGGCGACGGCGCTTTTACGCTCAATCTCGGGTATGGGGAGGCTGTCGTTGGGTGCAAGCCCGCCGGCGGCGCGAAGACGACGGTCGAGTTCGCCTAAAACAGCGGTCGCTTGATTGATTAAGCGCTCGTAAAAGGCCGGGACGACAAGACAGACGGGGGTAATGGTGTCGTTCGCGATTCGAACAGGAGCGAAAACGGCCTCTTTAAGATGATGGGTCAGTTGCTCGAATGCCTCGTGGTCCAGATCGTTGCTGAGCACGACGAACTGGGCGTTTCGCGAGCGGAAGACACGACTTCTGCCGCGGGTGATCGATAGCATGCGGCCTGCGTATTCGGCGAGCATGTTGTCGACAGCCTCGGCCCCGTAGAGCTCGTTGAACTTTGCCGTGCCACAAACGCGGACCGCTATAAGCCCCGTCTCGCAACGGTCGCGACGGCAGGCATCGATAGCGTTGATCAGCATACGCTGCGTTCCGAGGCCCGTGGCGGCGTCGACGGTCTCGGCGAGTGAGTGGTTAACAAGTTCGCCGACATAGAGCGAGGGGGTATTTCCGTCGCCGTCGATGCGAAACCCGCGAGCGCGGCAGAGGACGTAGTCGCCCGCGGCATTGCGCATGCGGTACTGCATGACGCGGCGGTGTTTGGAGCCATTATAGATTTGGTCGATGTCGTTGATGTAGGCCTCAAGGTCATCGGGGTGGACGCGCGTTTTCCAGTAATCGTGGCAGTTGTCTACATGCTCAGAAGGAAGACCGAGATCGCGCAGGGCGCCTTGTGACCATAGGGTGCGATGTTTGTCCAAGTTCTTGATAAAGCAATAACGGCCTTCGTTGAGCATCGAAAAGGCGTCAAAAACGCGATCGCTTATTTCGAAGTCGTCGGTGTGGACTTGCGCGATATTGCGTCGATCAAGATGCATGGCATGGCGTAGCTTGTAGTCGTACATGCGATGGTCGGCATCGAGTGTCATGCGATTGGAGACTTCACCCAGGGCGGGGTCGGCGTGCGACACTCCGTAGCTAAACGAGTGAGGCATCTCGGAATCGTTGTTTTTGAGTAGGACCGTTCGGCAGTGTTCCAGGCGCTCGGCGAGGTCGTCCTCGGTCGCAATCGTAGACAGGATGGCAAACTCGTCGCCGCCTATGCGAAACGCCGCCTCGTCCACTTTCATATACAGCTTGAGATAGAGACTTACCTGCAAGATATAGCGGTTGCCCTCGTCATGCCCAAAGACGTCGTTGCAGTGCTTAAGGTTATCGATGTCGATAAACGCCATGGTCACGGGCAGTTCCTGCTCCCAGATTTCCTCTAGGGAATGGGCAAAGCCGCCGCGGTTGCCAAGTCCGGTGAGCTGGTCGGTAAAGGCCGTCCTAATCAGATCATCCTGACGCTCGAGAAGGTCACGGACGGTCTTTTCGAGCGTTTCGGTGTAATTGCTGGCGGTGTCCATGTTGTAAGCGGCTTTCTGAGGTCGGGGCGGATGGCGTCGGGCGAGCTCGTAGTGTACACGCGTCGTTGCTCGGCGCCTTGCGTGTATCCAGGCCCCCGCCTTGTTGCGTTGTTGAGTTACTTTGCCGGCTAATGTTCGCTGTTGATAACAGCTGAGTAGTATAGACAACAGTGCACAATTATATATGGGCGCACATGCTGTGGGCGGCTATTATTCGCCAAACGGCAACGCCTGGGTGCGCATGAAAAATGCGACTGAGTCGATATATGTTGACGGGTATACTTGTCCCGTTTTAAAACGCAGGAACGGAGATGGTCACATGGCACAGCCGGATACGACGCGCACGGTGGGGCTTGCGCTCGAGGGAGGCGGCTACCGCGGTATGTATACGGCGGGCGTGCTCGACGTTTGGATGGAGCGCGGTTTGACCTGCGACCATATGGTGGGTGTCTCGGCGGGCGCGGCGTTTGGCTACAACTTTAAATCGCGCCAGATCGGCCGTGCCATTCGTTACAACAAGGCCTATTGCGCCGACAAGCGCTATGCGAGCGTGACCAGCTGGCTGCGAACCGGCGATATGTTCAATGCCGATTTTGCCTATCACGAGGTGCCTATCGAGCGCGATCCCATCGACTTGGAGGCGTATCGCGCCTGCCCCATGCGATTTACGTGCGTGTGTACCGATATCGAGACGGGCAAGGCCGTCTACCACGATCTACCGTATGGCGACGAGCGCGATATCGAGTGGATCCGGGCGTCGTCTGCCATTCCTGTGGCGACGCGTCCCGTTGCTATTGACGGGCATAAGTATCTGGATGGTGGCGTGGCTGATTCTATTCCCAGCGCATGGCTGTTTGCGCAGGGGTATGACCGCAATATCGTGGTACTCACGCAGCCGGCGGGCTTTGTGAAGCAGCCCAACAGCGTGATGCCCATGCTGCGGCGCGTGTTCCGTCACTATCCGGAGTTTGTTGCAGCGCTTGAGCATCGGCATGAGGTCTACAATGCCACGCTCGATGACCTGGCACGTCGAGAGGCTGCCGGGGAAATCTTTGTGGTGCGGCCGAGCGAATCGGTGAAGGTGCCGTCGCTGTGCCGCGAACCGGATGAGCTCGAGCGCATCTACCAGGTCGGCCGCCACGATGCAGAGGCGACTTTGCCGGCGTTGGAAGCGTATCTGGCGGGGTAAGGGTCGCATGCGGAAAGCGCATCCCGGAATGGAGGCCCAAACTGGGATGCGCTTTCCATTGCTGAAGATATGAGGCTGCGAATCAGCTGTTCGGCCTATGCCTATGCCTGCTGCCAGGTGTCGACAAGGTCCTTGGCTGCGGCATGGGGGTCGTCGGCGCTGCAGACGGCGCTTACCACAAAGAAGCCGTCGACGCCGGTGGCCTTAAGCTGCGGCAAGTCGGCCGTCTTAACGCCGCCGCCCACCACGATGGGCACGGGGCTTGCCGCGTGGAGTGCGGCAAGGTCCTCAAAGCTCTTGGTGATGATAGAGCCGTCGGCCGCGCGTCCGCAGTCGCGCTTGGTCTCGGTCTCGTGGAGCGGGCCGATGCCCAGGTAGTCGACCAGGCTCATGTCGGCGGTCTTGACGTACTCGAGCATCTCCTCGCAACGGGCCGAAAGGCCCACAATGGCATCGGGGCCCAGCAGCTTGCGGCAGACCTCGACGGGAATGTCGCTCTGGCCTACGTGCACGCCATCGACGGCAATGCCCTGCTCGCGCGCGGCAAGCACACAGTCCAGACGGTCATCGATTAACAGGGCGACCTGACCGGTCTTGCCGGCCTGTGCGATTGCCTGCGCGGCGTCGTCGGTCAGCGCAATGATCTCGCGGGCGCTTGCCACCTTGGAGCGCACCTGGATGCAGGTAAAGCCGGCGTCGAGTGCCTGGGCCACCACATCGCCCACGGGGCGTCCGAGGGTGTTTTCGGGGCCGAGTACCAGATAGGCCGAGATATCAAGGTTGTCGCGGATGCTCATTGTGCTTCCTCCTGCTTTTTGATCTGTGCTTCCATGCGCTTGAGTTTGCCGGTCATGGTGTCGGTAAATCCGGGTCGAATATCGGCTTTGAGCACGACTTCGGTGCGGATGCCCTTGCTCGCCAACACAAAGGTCGCGTCGCGCACGACCTGCATGACCTCGTCCCAGTCGCCCTCGATCTCGGTGAACATCGAGGTGGTGCGGTTGGGAAGGCCGCTCTCGCGAATGACGCGCACGACCTCGGCGACCTCGGCGGACAGCTCGTCGCCGGTGCCGCATGGGGCGATGGCCACGGCGACGAGCGTGTTCATGCCGGCATTGGTTGCGGGTTCGGACATGGCTTATGCCTCCTCGAGCTCGAGTCGGTTGTCGGCAATATCCTGGGCGGTTGCGCGGTAGAGCTCGTCGATAAAGGCGACCTTAAAGCTTGCCGGGGCATCGGCGACGGCGGCGGCACGCGTGCCGGCAACGTTGTAGACGGCGGTGCCGCAGACTGCTGCCGTAAACGGATCGGTAGCACAGGCGTACACGGCCAGCACGCCGCCCTGCGAGCAACCGCAGCCGGTGATCTTGGACATGAGCGGGCTGCCGCCGTGGGATTTGGCCACGGCCGTGCCGTCGGTAATCAGGTCGACTTCGCCCGAGACCACAACGGCGCCGCCGGTGTAGCGAGCGAGCGCCACGGCGGCATCGCGGGCGGCGTCGACCGTGTCGGTGGTATCGACACCACGTACGCGGCTCAGATCGGCCGACTCGCCCTCAAGACCCCACAGGCCGGAGAGTGCGATGATCTCAGAGGCGTTGCCGCGTACGATGGCGGGCTTGTACTGCTTGAGCTCGTTTACCAGCTGGGTGCGCAGGCTACCGATGCCCAGACCCACCGGATCGAGCACCCAGGGCTTGCCGGCGTCGTGTGCCGCCTTGGCCGCGCGGGGAATCGTCTGCTCGTAGATGGGGAAGAGCGTGCCCATGTTGAGATAGATGGCGCCGCCGCCGGCAACGAGCGCCTCGCCCTCGTCGGGCAGATAGACCATGGCGGCCGAACCGCCCACGGCGAGCTGCGCGTTGGCGACAAAGTCGATCGTCACCGTGTTGGTGATGGAGCCGGCCATCGGATTGGTGGCTCGAATCTCCTCTACGGCCTTGACCATATGTTGCTTAAGCTGTTCCGAATCAATCACTGCACATGCCTCCTTGGCATAGAAAAGGGGCGCTGTGCATAGACAGCGCCCCTGTAAAGGCGGCATGCTCCCTACGCCAGCATTAACTGACAGGTTCAAAGGATTGGGCCCTATGCCCTCTCAGCCTTGTGGTTTGCACCGCCGGCACTCCCGCATCGAATCTGTTGTTCCCTATACTAGCGCACCTGCCAATATGGGACAGGTTTATTTTGGCAGGTGGCAACAGGGGCGCTGCATTTTCCCAGATAAAACCTGCCAAGATAAACCTGTCCCTTATTGGCAGGTCGTTACAATAGACGGGATAAAGAATGACCGAGGGGACCTTATGATCAAACTTGTGCTGACCGATATGGACGATACGCTGATTCCTGCTGGACACGATGGCGCCAGCGACTGCGCCATCGAGGGCATTCATGCCATGCAGGCGGCGGGCCTGCATTTTGGCCCGGTTTCGGGTCGCCAGCCGTCCGCGATGAGCTGGATGTTCCGCAATCGCTCCGAGTGCTTCTCGACCGGTGCGTTTTGCAACGGCCAGGTGATGTTTGTCGATGGCGAGGCGGTTGCCTCGCGCGCAACTGATAACGATGCCCTTATGCGCCTGGCCGACTACCTGGAGCAAGAGACCGACGATACCTATTTGAAGGTCTACCGTCTGGGTGATGACTTTTGGGACAACGACGCCTATTGCGTGACAAGCGATCCCGAGCGTGTGCGTCACGCCATGGAGTCAGGCGGCAACGCGTGGCTCAAGGGCGAAGAGGCTCCCTGTCGCCCTGTCGTTGACGATGCCCCGGTATACAAGGCGAATATCTGGAGTGCCCGTTCGCGCGAGGAGCTCGCCGAGCTGCGCGAGCGTGTTGCCGCCGAGGTGCCGGAGCTCTCGCTCGTGTTTCCCAACAACCGCGTGCGCCTGTTCGACGTTCTTCCGACCGGCTGGGACAAGGGCTGTGCTGCGCTGGAGCTGGCGCGTGCTTTGGGCCTGACGCCCGACGAGGTGGCCGTATTCGGCGATTCCGATAACGATTTGCCCATGATCGATGCCGTTCCCAATTCCGTTGCAGTCGCCAATGCCAACGAGGCCGTCACGGCTGCCGCGCGCTGGCATATCGGCGCTGCGGCAGATGATGCGGTTGCCGGGGCTCTGCATCAGATTGCCGCCTGCGCCGCGACGGGGGAGATGCCGTCGTTTATGCGTCAGATGGACGCGACGGGTTTCGACGTCACGAACGTCTAGGGAGAAAGCCATGAAGCTCCAGCAGCTCAGATATGTCGTCAAAGTTGCCGAATGCGGCAGCATCACCGAGGCCTCGCGCCGGCTCTTTGTGTCGCAGCCTTCGATTACCGCGTCAATTCGCGATCTCGAAAACGAGATGGGTGTACACATCTTTGAGCGCACCAACAAGGGCGTCATTGTGTCCGAGGAAGGCGAGACCTTCTTGGGCTACGCGCGCCAGGTGCTCGACCAGGCCGACCTGCTCGAGGGCAAGTACAAAGGCACGTCCGAGCAGGTGCCGCACTTTAGTGTGAGCTGCCAGCATTATTCCTTTGCCGTTAATGCATTTGTCGATGTGATCCGCGAGTTCGATGCCGCGCGCTACGACTTTACCCTGCGCGAGGAGCAGACCCACGAGATTATCGAGGACGTCGCGCATATGAAAAGCGAGCTCGGCATCCTGTATCTGTCGGAGCACAATCGCGAGGTCATCGAGCGCATGCTGGCGGCCAACGAGCTCGTATTCGAAGGACTCTTCTGCGCTACGCCGCATGTCTTTGTGTGCTCCGACCATCCGCTGGCGGACCACGCCAGCGTGACGCTCGAAGATCTCGAGGACTACCCGTTCCTGTCCTATGAGCAGGGCAGCTATAACTCGTTTTATTATTCCGAGGAACTGACCTCGACCTTTGAGCGTCGCAAGAATATCCGCGTGCGCGACCGTGCGACGTTGTTCAATCTGGCCATGGGCCTTAACGGTTACACGGTTTGTTCGGGCGTGATCAGCCATGAACTTAACGGCCCCGGCATTATCTCCATTCCGCTCGATGTAGACGAGTACATGGAGATCGGCATCATCACGCGCAAGAACACGACACTTACGCGCTACGGGCAGGCCTATATCGAAGCGATTCGTCAGCACATCTAGATTGCTGCGTTCTGCACGGGTCAAATCTCTTTATGGCAGTCCAAACTGATATAGGAAGCATCTATATCAAACTGTTATAAACATATATTTTACGATGTCCATATGAGCGCTCATACTCTGTCCCAGTAAAGCAACCAATGCAAAGGGAGATATCTATGAGCACTTCGATTCAACCGAACGCGCCGTTTCGTGCCGATATCGTCGGCAGTTTTCTTCGTCCGCAGGCTGTAAAGGACGCCCGTGCCGCCTATGTCGCGGGTAAACTCGACGCTTCCGGCCTTAAGGCCGTCGAGGACGAGGCCATCCGCGACTTAGTGGCCAAGCAGAAGGCTGCCGGCCTGCAGGTGATTACCGATGGCGAGTTCCGCCGCAGCTACTGGCACCTCGATTTTATGTGGGGCCTCAACGGCATTGAGCGCCGCGCCTCGCGCACGGGCTACATGTTCCACGATGAGGAGACTACCGCCGACACCGCCGTGGTAACCGGTCCCATTAGCGGCGAGAATCATCCGTTCGTCGAGCACTTCAAATTTATCAAGTCGCTCGAGGGAGAGGGCCAGGTCGCGCGCCAGACCATTCCGGCGCCGATCCAGACGTTCTCCGAAGTCACACTCGACCGCTGCGATGGCCAGCAGGAGAGTCTGCACGCCGTCTACAAGACCGACGAAGAGCTCGTCGATGCCATTGCCGCAGCATACCGCACCGTGATTGCTGACCTGTATGCCGCGGGCTGCCGCAACATCCAGTTTGATGACTGCACCTGGGGCATCTACTGCGATACCGATTTTGTTGCCAAAACCGGCATGAGCCCGGTCGACCTGCAAAAGGTAAGCGAGCTGGGCGTGGCGCTCAACAATGTCGCCATCGAGGGCAAGCCCGACGATCTGGTTATCAACACGCATGTATGCCGCGGCAACTACCACTCCACCTACGCTTTTGAGGGCGGCTACGACCCCATCGCGCCGTACCTGTTTGCGCATGAGGACGTAGACGCGTTCTATCTGGAGTTCGACACGCCCCGCGCCGGTGGTTTTGAGCCGCTCAAGTACGTTGCTCCCGGCAAGAAGGTCGTGCTGGGCTTGGTGACCACCAAGGCGGCAGAGCTCGAGAACGAGGATGCTATCGTCGAGCGCATCCGCGAGGCGGCAAAGTACGTGCCGCTCGAGAACCTGTATCTGTCTCCGCAGTGTGGCTTTGCCAGCTGCGAGATTGGCAATAAGCTGACCGAGGACGAGCAGTGGGCAAAGATTGCGCTGGTCAGGCGTATTGCCGAGCGCGTTTGGAAATAGCGCTAGCGTTTGCAGGTGGCGGCGCGTGCGAGGTACTGCATATCGCGTACAATGGTTCGGATCGTATCGTTCGGGCAGGTTATCCGATATGCCTGATCGCCCTTCCATTCGAAAGGACTTCCATGTCCCAGTCTTCGACGCCCGCCGTCACCGATGCCATCTACGATGCATCGTCGCTCGGCCGCCCGCGCATGTTTGTGTTGGGTTTGCAACACATGTTTGCGATGTTCGGAGCCACGGTGCTCGTGCCCGTGCTCACCGGCCTTTCCGTTTCGGCGACGCTTCTGTTCGCCGGCATCGGCACGCTGCTGTTTCATTTTCTATCGCGCGGTAAGGTGCCCGCGTTCCTGGGCTCGTCGTTTGCCTTTATCGCGGGTTATGTCGCCATTGCACCCAACGGCGAGGCCGAGCTTTTGCCCTACGCTTGTCTGGGCGTTGCCTGCGCCGGCCTGCTCTATCCGGTGCTGGCAACGCTGTTCCGCGCCTTTGGCGCCAAGCGCGTCATGCGCTTCTTCCCGCCGGTGGTGACCGGTCCCATCGTCATTTCCATCGGCCTGATCTTGGCAAGCTCTGCTATCGCCAACTGCCAGACCAATTGGCTTGTTGCCGTTGTCGCTGTGGCCGTGATCGTCATCTGCAATATTTGGGGGCGCGGCATGGTCAAGATCGTGCCGATTTTGCTGGGCGTTGTGGTGAGCTATGCCGTTGCGGCCGCGCTGGGCGAGGTTGATTTTTCGGGGGTTGCCGCCGCGCCGTGGGTCGGTCTACCTGTCGTGTGGGACAACACCGTGTTCGCGCTCTTTGGACCGCAGTTCGATAGCAGTCTTGCCACGACGGCCATTATCACCATCATGCCACTGGCCTTTGCGACCATGATTGAGCACATTGGCGATATCTCCGCCATCGGATCGACTTGTGAGCGCAACTACATTGCCGATCCCGGTCTGCACCGTACCCTGCTCGGCGATGGCCTGGCGACTATCTTGGCATCGCTCTTTGGCGCCCCTGCCAATACGACGTATGGTGAGAACACC
The DNA here is from genome assembly GCA_019419525.1 of Collinsella sp. Classification (GTDB taxonomy): domain Bacteria; phylum Actinomycetota; class Coriobacteriia; order Coriobacteriales; family Coriobacteriaceae; genus Collinsella. The sequence continues at coordinate 18,788 of DXZU01000019.1, read as the reverse complement.
GGTGTGCTTGCCCTGACGCGCGTGTTCGACCCGCGCGTGATTCGCATTGCCGCCTGCTGTGCCATTGTGCTTTCGTTCTGCCCCAAGTTCGCTGCTGTGATCGCTGCTATGCCGGCATGCGTTATCGGTGGCGTGTCGCTTGTGCTCTACGGCATGATCAGTGCCGTGGGCGTTCGCAACCTTATCGAGAACCAGGTTGATTTCCAGAACAACCGCAACGTGCTGGTGGCGGCTCTGGTGCTCGTGCTTTCGCTCGGCATTGCCTACAGTACCACCGGCGCCATCGTGCTGGAGCTGGGCGGCGTGACGATTTCGCTTTCGGGCCTTGCCGTGGGCTCGCTGGTGGGCATTGTGCTCAACGCCATCCTGCCCGGTAACGACTTTGAGTTCGATACTTCCGAGCTTGAGGAGACTGCTGAATAGCAGCTGCGTTCAGCCAAATTAAAAATGGCGTCCATGCGTATGTACGCGTGGATGCCATTTTTAATGCGTCAGTATCCAGTGGATGCCGCGTGCCATGCGCAGGTCAGTTTGGGTAAAGTGATTGCCGGGGTTGAGCTCCAGCGTTGTTGGAATGTCACGCTCGATAAACAGCTCTTCCATCGCGCGCGTATCGTCGAGTACGTGCCGCATCATGCGGTTGGGCGTCTTGGTTTCCTTTTTGCCGAGTGACAGATAGACGGCGTCGGGCGTAGCTGTCATCGTGCGCTCGCGCGCGTAGTCGATAAAGCCGGGGAACCACAGCGACCCCGATGCACTCGCCGTGCGCTCAAAGACATCTGTTTGCCAAAGTGCCCACAGTGCAAAAAGACCCGCCAACGAGTAGCCGGCAACGCCGCGCCAGGTGGGCGGTTGCGGGAGCGATGATTCGGCCTCTGGGATTATCTGCTTCAACAACTCGTCAAGAAAACCAGCGGCCTGTCCACCAAAGGGCTCGGCATCGCGCACGGTACCGTCGCATACCCAGGGGCTCAGCTCGCGATTCCAGTTGAGGCTGCCAATGCCGACAAGCGTGAAGGGCGGGCAGTTGAGCTCTCGGCAGCGTTCATAAACCTCCGTGCCGTCGCCCATGACCACGGGAAGATAGATGACTGGTGCGCTTTCGGCATGCTGTGCATGAACGGTTATCTGCTTTTGATGCGCTTCCATGACGGGCTTCTCTCGGCGTTGTGATATCGACGGCCCCCATTGTCGCACGCCGGCTCATGCAGGTTGGGCTAGACCAAAGACAATCTCGTGCATACCCTGCGGACGCATATGGAAAACGCCACCGCCGGAGGGGAGCTCGGCGGTGGCGTTGTTAAACGGTGCTGGGACTCGGGGCCTTCGCGGGAGCTGCCATGTGCGCAGAGGCGTCTAAGAGCGCTTGCGGCTCGCCATGGTGCCTGCGGCGATAGCGGCTGTTCCCGCAAGGACGGTTGCCACGATGGCCGCACTCGAGGTGTCGCCGGTTGCCGCGAGCACGCCGGTAGTCTTGGCTTTCGTGATTGAAGCCGCAACGGCCTTGGTCGGCTTTGAGCCCTCAGGCCTGGGGCTCTGCTTGGACTCCGCGGGCTTGCTTTCTGCGGGCTTGGTCTCGTCGGGCTTGGGGTCTTCCGGCTTGGCTACCTCGGGAGGCGCGATGACCATGCTCTTGGCGACAGCTTCGTTATAGGGGGAGTCGATCACAGCGTCGCCTGTGCCGATGGCTTGGCCTGCCTCGTAGATGCCGTCACGGAGCTTGCGATAGTCAATGACCTTGCCGCCTTCGGGCGTCTGGATGGCGGCGTTCTCAATCTTGATGGTGCCGATTGTCTTGCCGTCAGCGCTCATGGCACGGGCAAAGATTGCCGCTGTATCTCCTTCGGCCGTTACCTTGCTGCGGATGATCGAGATGACTGCGGGTGTGACGCCCTCGCTGGTCTGGGCGATGATGCCGATGTTCTCGCCTTGGGGCTCGGGGCTCGTCTCACCATCTTGGTTTTCGCTGTAGGGGATGGGGCCGTCGCCGTTCTCGACATAGCGGGCTATGGCCTTGACAACGGAGTCGCTGATGTAGATGTGGCCACCCTCCTCGTTGGGTCGATCGTTTCTGGTGGAGAATGCAGCCGAAACCTCGCCTTCCGCAAACGCGTCCACGGTGGAGCCGTTCTTGACGACGATATCGTCTTGGTAGGTGAAGAGGGCAATGGCGTCACCGTATCTGCCTTTACTTGCGCGGACTGTCACGTTTGCATGATCGAGTGTGATGCCCTTGTGGGCATAGACGCCATATTCAACACCGTTTGCGTTGAGGGAGGCGTTTGTGGCTGCGAGGCTGCCCTTGGCCTCGACGGCGGCGTCTTTCTCGGAGCTCGCCTTGACCTGGCTGCCGTCCGAGATATTGATGTTGCCGCCGCTCCAAATGGCCTCACCATCGGCTGAGCTTGCCTCGACTGTGCCGCCACCCTTGATGGTGAGGTTCTTGTCGGTTCCGATACCCTTGTCCTTGGTAGCCCTGGCGGTGACGGCCCCGCTGTCGTCAATCGTGATATTGCCGTTTGCCCTGATGCCATCCGATACGCCCGTGGCGTTGACGTTGCCCGAACCTTTGATAGCGAGATCGCCCTCGGCGTCGATGGCATCAAACCCAGCGCTCGTGGCGTTGACGGATCCGACTCCGTCGATGTTGATATTACCCGTGGAGAGGATAGCGTCCTCAGTAGATGTCACGCTGAGCGTGCTGCCCGCGTCGCCTTGGATATTGAGCTCGGCGTTCTCATTCTTGCCATGAGAAGCCTTGATGCCTTCGATCCAGTCGGCAGTGACGATGTTGTTTCCCGAGTAATTCACGTTGAGCTTGCCTGCGGCCTGGATCTCGCCGCCGTTATAGTTGTTGAGCTTCAAGTCGTCGGCGCCGTCCCACGACCAGGTGCCGGTCTCGTCGCCCGCCGCAGTGCCGGCGTTGTATTTGGTTTCGCCGACCTTGACCCATTCCGCCGCGAGCGAGACGCTCGGCATGAGCAGCGAGCTCACCGTGAGCGCGCACACGGCGCCTACGACGATGCGGCGCGTCACGCGGCGCCAGCTGCCGTGCGCGAGTCCTATGCGACGGCGAACGTCGGGTTCGGCAACATGGGTTCCGGCGGTAGTGTCATTGCGTTTGGGGGTCGTGAACAAGGCTGCCATGGTTGCTCCCGTTCTCATAGGGCCTATACGGCTAGGTTCAGCGTATCTGCTGGATGTTGCCGGCGGTAGTGCCGTTTGGAGGGCAAAATGGCCAAAATGGGGGAGAAATAGGCCGCACGCCGGCGCAGGGACCGACGCTAAAAGAAAAGCGCGGGGCCGCATGGCGACTCCGCGCTTTATTGTTCAGCTTTTGCAGCCTTGCCCTTACGCTACGAAGAAGTAGACGGGGAAGGCAAGGGCTGCGATCCACCCGTCCTGTGCGAAAAAGTGTTTACGAACGTTTGCGACTCGCCAGGGCGCCTGCGGCGATGGCGGCTGTTCCCGCAAGGGCGGCTGCCACGATGGCTGCGTTCGAGGTGTCGCCGGTTGCCGCGAGCTTGCCGACGGTCTTGGCTCCCTTGGCTGCAACTGCAACGGTCTTGGTTGTCTTCGTGCCCTCGGACTTGGAACCCTCGGGCTTGGTCTTGCCGTGCTTTTCCTCGGGCTTGGTCTCCTCGGGAGGCACGATGACCGTGCTCTTGGCGACAGCGGCGTCATAGGGGGAGTCAATCGTGGCATCGCCCGTGCCAATGGTCTGCCCCGCCTCGTAGACGATGCCGTCGCTGAGCTCTTCCTTGTTGCGATAGTCAATGACTTTGCCGCCTGCAGGCGTCTGGATGATGGCGTCCTTGATTTCGATGGTGCCGATCGCCTTGCCGTCCGCGCTCATGGCAAGGGCGAAGATAGCCGCCGTGTCTCCCTCGGCCGTGACCTTGCTGCGGACGATCGAGATGGTCGCGGGCGTGATGCCCTTCTCGGTCTGCGCGAAGATGCCGATGTTCAGGCCCTCGGACTCAGGGATGATTTCGTCGTTTTGGTCTCCACTGTAGTGGTCGGGGCCGTCGCCGCCGGTCTCGGCATAGCGGGCTATGGCCTTGACAACGGAGTCGCTGATGTAGATATGGCCACCCGCTTCGTCGGAGTAGAAATTACTGGTGGAGATTGCAACCGAGAACCTGCCTTCTGCGAGCGCATCCACAGTCGAGCCGTTCTTGATGACGATGTTGTCCTCATCGGTGAAGAGTGCGCTGGCTTCCCCGCCATCTGAGCTTGCGCGGACCGTCACGGTCGCGCCATCGAGCGTGATGCCCTTGTAGGCATAGATGCCATACCCAACGCCACTTGCGTTGAGGGAAGCGTTCGTGACCGTGAGGCTGTTTTTACCGTCGATGGCGGCGTCTTCCTCGGAGCTTGCCTTGACCTGGCTGCCACCCGAGATCTCGATGTTGCCGTCGGCCCAAATCGCATTGTCTTTGATAGAGCTTGCCTCTACCTTGCCGCCGCCCTTTATGATGAGGTTCTCGTTAGCATCGATACCCTGATCCTCGGTGGCCTTGGCGGTGACGGTTCCGCTGTTGTCGATCGTGATGTTGCCGTCGGCCCTGATGCCATCCGAATCGCCCGTGGCGTTAACGTTTCCCGAGCCCTTGATGGTGACATCGCCCCCGGCATCGATGGCATCGTGCTCGGTGCTCGTGGCGTTGACAGTGCCAGCGCCGTCGATGTTGATGTTGCCGACGGAAGTGATGGCGTCACGAGAAGATGTCACGTTGAGCGTGCTGGACGCGTCGCCCTGAATATTAAGCTCGGCGTTCTCGTTCGCGCCATCCTTAACCTTGATGCCGCGGCCGTTGTCGTTAGTGACGGTGTTGTTGCCCTCGTAGCTCACGTTGAGCTTGCCCGCTGCCTCGATCGCGCCGCCGTTATAGCCGTTGAGCTTCATGTCGTCGGCGCCGTCCCAGCTCCAGGTGCCGGCGGCGTCGCCCGCCGCGGTGCCGGCGTTGTATTGGGTGCCGCCGACGTCCACCCACTCGGCCGCGAGCGAGACGCTCGGCATGAGCAGCGAACTTACCGTGAGCGCGCATACGGCGCCTACAACGATGCGGCGTGTCACGCGGCGCCAGCTGCCGTGTGCGAGCAGCGTGCGACGGCGCACGTCGGGCTCGACAAAATGGGCTCCAGAGGTTTTGTCATTGCGCTTGGGGGTCGTGAACAAGGCGGCCATGGTTACTCCCATCCTCATAGGGCCTATGCGATTACGCCCAGCATATCTGCAGGATGTAGCCGGCGGTAGTGCCGTTTGGAGAGCAAAACGTCCAAAACTTGCGAAGCAATACATCGCGCGTCCGTGTGGCGCCTGGCTTTAAAAGCAAAGCGCGGAGCCGCTCGATGCGACTCCGCGCTTTGCTGTTTGGTATTGCGAATCTTGCGCCTACGCTACAAAGAAGTAGACGAGGAAGGCAAGGGCTGCGATCCACATGAGCGGCTTGATCTTGGATGCCTCGCCCTTAAAGAGCGCGACGACCACGTAGGCGATAAAGCCCAGACCAATGCCGGCAGAGATGGAGTAGGTGAAGGGCACGCCGGCGACAATCATGAACGCCGGGAAGCCCTGCGACACGTCGGACCAGTCGATCTCGGAGGCCTCGCTCATCATGAGGTAGCCGACGTAGACCAGAGCACCGCAGGTGGCGGCGCTGGAAACGATGGTGACGATGGGGGAGAAGAACGCGGCGAGAATGAACAGCACGCCGGTGGTGACGGAGGTGAGGCCCGTGCGGCCACCGTCGGCAGCGCCAGAGGTGGACTCGACGAAGGTGGTGATGGAGGAGACGCCCATAAAGCCACCGGTAGCAGCGGCCACGGAGTCGACGACCAGGATGGGACGGATGTCCTCGACATTGCCGTCCTCGGTCAAGAACTCGCCCTGCTTGGCGACGGCCATTGCGGTGCCCATGGTGTCGAAGAAGTCGCTCATGAGCAGCGAGAAGGCAACGACGAGCAGCATCGGGTCGGTCAGGACCTTCACGATGGCAAGGTTGCCGTCGGCAGTGCTGGCAAACGGGGCGCCGAAGGTCGAGAAGTCGAGCGGTGCGATGAGGCCCTCGGGCGCATGGGTGACGCCCAGCGGGATTCCGGCGATAACGGCGACGATGATGCCGATGAGCAGCGAGCCCGGCACGTTGCGGGAAGCCAGGGCAACCGTCACGACGATGGAGATGATGCCGACGATAAAGGTGGGGGAGGCGATGTCGCCCAGGCCGACGAGCGTACCGGCGCCAGCGGTGATGATGCCGGCGTCGCACAGGCCGATCATGGCGATAAACAGGCCCAGACCCACCGAGATGGCGTGGCGCAGGACCACGGGGATGGCGTCCATGATGGCCTCGCGCAGGCCGCAAAGGACGAGCAGCAAGATGACGATACCCTCGAGGAAGATAACGCTCATGGCGACGTGCCAGTCACCGCCGCACATGGTGGTGGTGATGCCCGCGATCATGGCGTTGATGCCCAGGCCTGAAGCGCAGGCGAGCGGGCGGTTTGCGAAGATGCCCATGCAGATGGTCATGATGCCGGCGCCCAGGCAGGTGGCGCAGGCGAGCGCTCCCGCATCAATGCCAGCGCCCGAGAGCACTGCGGGGTTGACGGCGATGATGTAGGCCATCGCCAGGAATGTTGTCAGTCCAGCGCGAAGTTCGGTCCCGATTGTGGACTTGCGCTCACTGACGTGAAAAAGTTCGTCCATGCATACCCTTTCCTTGTTCGGCCCCGAGTTTAGGCCGATTGACACGAACTTAACTACTATATCGCCTTTGAAAGATTGATGTTCCTCGCGTGTTGAAGTTCGGCGCTTTGTAGCAGACGGACGGTATTATTCGCATGAAAATGTGTAGGTACCGTATACTTAAGCGGTTACAACGACCCCTATGGAGGAACGTATGATTAAAGAGCTTTGCCACGACGAGGCTATCCTGTCCCAGCGTTGCGAGGTTGCGACCGTCGAGGACGAGTCGGTTGCTCAGGACCTGATCGATACCATCAAGTCGCTCGACGATGCCGGCTGCCTTGCCGCTAACCAGATTGGCGTTACCAAGAAGGTCTGCGTCTATCTGGACGACGCCGGCGAGCTCCACGTGCTCTACAACCCCCGTCTGGTGTTTGGCCTGGGCGCCAGCAAGATGGAGGAGAGCTGCCTGACGCACGAGGAGGTCACCAAGTCCACGCGCTACATCAAGTGCAAGGTTGCCTTTGACCAGATCGTCGACGGCAAGATGAAGGAGTGCCGCCGCGACTACGCGGGCTTTGAAGCACAGATGATCCAACACATGATTGATCACTGCCAAGGTAAACTTGTCTAGGGTGGTTCAATTGGGGACCGAATTTGCGGTCTCTGTCCCGGGCGTGACATTGTTGTCATGTCCGGGCTTTTGTGTTTAGCGCCTTTTTGTTTGGTGACAATAACCTTAGCAGGACCGTAAAGCTAGGAGGCGCTATGTGCACGAGCATTCGATTTACCGATAATTCTGGCCACATGTATCTGGGCCGCAACCTCGACTGGAGCTTTGACTACGGCCAACAGGTTCGCGTGATGCCGCGCGGGTTCCACATTCCGTATTCGTTTATCGACGATGCGTCGGCGGCACACGCGGTAATCGGCATGTGCATCGATTACAAGAACTATCCCATGTTTTTCGACTGTGGTAACGATGCGGGTCTGGCTGTGGCGGGGCTCAACTTTCCCGGCTATGCCGAGTATGCCGAGGGCCCTGTCGACGGCAAGAACAATATCGCGGCCTATGAGTTTCCCCTGTGGGTGGCAGCGACGTTCTCGACGGTCGATGAGGTCGAGGCCGCGCTGCGCGACACGGTGATTGTCGCCAAATCTGCCGGAGAGGGGCTGGGCGTGTCGCTGCTCCATTGGATTATCGGCGACAGCCAGCGTAGCATCGTGGTCGAGATGATGGCTGACGGCCTGCATGTATACGACGATCCGGTCGACACCCTTGCCAATCAGCCTACCTTCCCGTGGCACATGGAAAACCTGCGCACCTATATCACGGCCACAAGCGATTTTCCGCAGACGGCGACATGGCGTGGCGCCGAGCTCAAGCCCTATGGCGCGGGTGCCGGCATGCGCGGTATTCCGGGTGACTGCTATTCGCCGAGCCGTTTTGTAAAGGCGGCGTACCTCAATGCCAATTACCCGCAAAAGGAGAGCGAGACCGAAAACGTCGTCCGCATGTTCCGTTCACTCGAGGGCGTGGTGATGATTGAGGGGGCGTCCAGGATGGGCGATGGCAAGTTCGAGAAGACTATCTATACCGGATGCTTTAGCGCGCGCACGGGCAATTATTACTACGCGATGTATGGGGATCCGTCGATTCGCTACGTGAGCCTGATAGATGCCGAGGGTGCGAGCCCCGATAGGCTCGTGGTTCCTGAGCCGCGTCGCTCGTAGCCGATAGCTTCACTGCAATGCAAAGCGGCCCTGCATCTCCCGTGAGGTGCAGGGGCGCTGCGACCTGGGCTTTATCCCGCATGCGCCCCGAGAAAATGTCCCTTAAGCGCGTGCCGCCTGGGCGATGCCGGCCTTGGCGTTTGCGCGTTTGCCGGCGAGTTCGCAAAAAATCGCGCCGCCGATGATAAGTGCGGCGCCCATCAGGCGGACCGGTGTTATGGCTTCGCCTAAAAGGACGGCGGAGAACACGACGGCCGAAAGCGGCTCGAGGTAGCCAACGACCGCGACGGTCTGGACGGGCAGCTTGGCGACGGCACTAAAGTAAAGTAGGCAACCGATGCCGGTGTTGACGACGCCGAGCATGACGACGGCGCGCCAATCAATACTGGCGGCGACGCCGGCGGACAGGAATGAGGGAGCGCCCTGCGTGATGAGCGTGAGGACCAGCGCGGTCACAAAGGCGGCGCTCACCTGGAGCGTGGAGTTCTCGAGGCCTTCGATGTGTGGCGCACCCTTGCTAGCGATGACCATCAGCGCATAGCAAAATGCCGAGGCGATACCGCAGACGATACCCGCAATGGGCATATTGCCGCCTAGACCTTGCGCTGCAATGAGAAAAGCACCACAAGCAACGGCGACAAAGCCGGCGATTTTGCCGCCGGTCAGCTTTTCGCCAAAGATGAGCGGGGAGAGCGCCATGACAATGATGGGGCCGCAGTAGTACAGCAGCGAGGATACGCCGACGCCGATCGTCTGGTAGGCGCGGAACAGAAAAATCCAGCTGGCGCCCAGCGCAGCTCCCGAGAGGAGGAGAGCCGCGGCTTCGCGGGGACGAGATGGCGCCTGCAACTTATGGTGTTGGGTAGTGGCGAGGATGGTTACAAGCGAGAGGGCTCCCAAAAACGTGCGCAGCAGCACGATATCGGAGCTCGGCAGCGCGATGGCGGCGGCGATGATGCCGTTGGAGCCAAACAATAGCAATGCTGCTAAGTACGTAAACAATCCGTTGTTCATGTGCTGACATCCCCTCTATATCCGAGCATGTTCACTATGGGTGAACTGGCTTTAGAAGAAAAGCGAATATAATGCATGGATAACATGACAAAAACTCATGTAAAGGTGGAGGGGTGCCGTGGAAACGAATATTCAAAAGATGCAGGTGCTGCTCGAGACCGTGCGGGCCGGCAGTTTTACGCGCGCCGCCGAGCGGCTGAGCTATTCGCAGTCGGGCGTGAGCCGCATGGTGGGCGACCTTGAGACCGATTGGGGTTTTAAGGTGCTCGACCGCAGCCGCGAGGGTGTGGTGCTTTCTGCCGATGGGCGGCAGATCATGCCGGCGGTTGAGGCGCTCTGCGAGGAGTTTGGCCGCCTGCAGCGACACGTGGACGAGATGCGTGGGCTCATGCGCGGCAAGATCTGCATTGGTACGTTTTCGAGTGTGGCGACCCATGTACTGCCGCCGGTGATTGCGCGCTTTCGCGCCGATCATCCGGATGTCGATTACGAGCTGCTGATGGGTGATTACTCCGAGATTGAGCAATGGGTGGCGGAAGGCCGCTGCGACCTGGGCTTTATTCCGCGCGAGCCACGCGGCGCCGGCATGGCGTCGCGACCGTTGGTGCAAGACGAGTTGATGGCCGTGGTGCCAGCGGACTCCTCGCTTGCCACGGCGGAGGTCGTTTCTCTTGCCGATTTAGCCAACGAGCAGTTTATTCTGCTAGAACGCGGCACTGATGACGAGATTACGCCGCTATTCCGTCGGGCGGGGCTGGCGGTGCGCTCAAAACTGTCGACTTGGGATGACTATGCGATTATGGCTATGGTCGAGGATGGCCTGGGCGTGAGCATTCTTCCCGCGCTCATCTTGCGTCGCTGCCAGTTCGATGTTGCTGTGCGTCCGCTCGAAGGGCATCCCCATCGGCAGATCAACGCCATATATCGAACGGCCGATGTTTCGCTTGCCGCCGCTCGTTTCCTCGAATACCTCTAAATGCATGCACGTCGTTATCGCCTTGGGATAAATCTCGAGGTCTTGCTCATTTTATTTTTGAAATTGAACTTTTCGAAATAGCACGGCGCTATACTGCTGCCTAAATTGAACTCAGGTTCAATTCGTGTTGTATAAATTGAACTTTGCCAGCAAGGAGGTTCTAGTGGCCCAAGAGACGTTTAGCGATCGTCTGCGACAGGCTATGTCCGGTTGCGACGTTCGCCAGTCGGACGTGATCCGCGCATCGGAGATGCTCGGCAAAAAACTCGGCAAGAGTCAGATGAGCCAATATGTGAGCGGCAAGACGATTCCGCGGCGCGATGTGGCTGAGCTGCTCGCCCGTATTTTGGAGGTCGATGTTACCTGGCTGCTTGCCGGCGACGCCGATCAAGGCGAGGCATCATCACCCCGCAACGATTCCAAGCCCGAACCCCATCCCTCAGCTCAAATTGCAAGGAGCACCACCATGCGTACTTTTTCTAAATCCACCAAGCTCGATAACGTCCTGTATGACGTGCGCGGTCCCGTCGTCGACGAGGCCGCCCGTATGGAGGACGAGGGCGAGCGCATCCTCAAGCTCAATATCGGCAACCCGGCGCCCTTCGGTTTCCGCACGCCCGACGAGGTCGTCAAGGACATGCGCCAGCAGCTGCCCGACTGCGAAGGCTATTCCAACTCGCGTGGCCTGTTCTCCGCGCGCAAGGCGATCATGCAGTATTCGCAGATCAAGGGCTTGCCCAACGTTCAGATGGAGCATATCTACACGGGCAACGGCGTGTCCGAGCTCATTCAGCTTTCGATGAACGCGCTGCTCGACAATGGCGACGAGATTCTGATCCCCAGCCCCGACTATCCGCTCTGGACGGCGTGCGCAACCCTTGCCGGCGGTCATCCCGTGCACTATCTGTGCGATGAGCAGGCGGATTGGTATCCCGACCTGGAGGATATGGAGTCCAAGATCACGAGCGCGACCAAAGCCCTCGTCATCATCAACCCCAACAACCCCACGGGTTCCGTCTATCCGCGCGAGGTGCTCGAGGGCATCGTCGAGGTTGCACGCAGGCATCAGCTGATGATCTTTGCTGATGAGATCTACGACCGCCTGTGCATGGACGGCTACGAGCACGTCTCGATTGCCTCGCTCGCTCCCGATCTGCCCTGCGTCACCTTTAGCGGTCTGTCCAAGTCGCACATGATCGCGGGCTATCGTATTGGCTGGATGGTGCTTTCGGGCAACCAGCGCTGCATGAGCGACTTCATCATGGGCATCAACATGCTCTCCAACATGCGCCTGTGCTCCAACGTGCCGGCTCAGTCGATCGTTCAGACGGCGCTCGGTGGCCATCAGTCCGTCAACGACTACATCCGCCCCGGCGGCCGTGTCTACGAGCAGCGCAACTTTGTGTATGAGGCGCTCAACAAGATTGACGGCATCTCGGTGGTTAAGCCGCGTGCGGCGTTCTACATCTTCCCCAAGATGGATGTGAAGAAGTTCAACATTACCGATGACGAGCAGTTCGCCCTTGACCTGCTGCACGAGAAGAAGATTCTGATCACGCGCGGCGGCGGCTTCAACTGGGCTGAGCCCGACCACTTCCGTATCGTGTACCTGCCGCGCATGGAAGTGCTCAAAGAGTCCCTCGAAGATCTCGCCGACTTCTTCGATCATTACCGCCAGAGCTAGTGGGATAGAAGTTCCGCACTATGAAAAGCTCCCTGCAGTTGTTTTGCTGCAGGGAGCTTTCTTGAATCGGCGGAACTAAATAACGATTCCGCAACAGTGGTCGATTTCGTGTTGGATGATTTCGGCGGTGTAGCCCGAGAAGTTTTTGATGCGGTGGACGAAATTCTCGTCCAAATACTCAACCTTAATGCGGCGATAGCGAGTACAGGGGCGCTCGCCGGAAAGCGAGAGGCATTCTTCGCTCGTCTGATAGGAATTGACCTGCTCAAGAATTTGAGGGTTGTACATCAGCAGCGCCCTGTTGCCGTCCTTTACGCAGATGATGCGTTTGCGCACGCCAATCATGTTGGCGGCAAGGCCCACGCACTCGTGCTCATGCTCATGGAGCGTATCCAGGAGGTCCTGCCCGGTCACGGCGTCATCGGGGCCCGCGTCTTCGGAAGGCAGGCGTAAAAAGAACTCGGATTTCATGATGGGTTTGATCATGGCGGGCTCCTCATGTCTCGTGCTTTCGTGGACTTTTAATAATAGCGCGGAAGGAAAGCTGCGCGTCAGCGTTACAATCTTTCGACGTTGGACCATGTTGTCAGATCCGTTGCGTGCGGCGTCTGACGTAAGTCTAGGGCTCATGCTCGCCCTGGACTGTTCCTCTGGGGCGATGTGACTGTCGTTCCAAGAGGAAGGAAATGCATGGGGAGCAAATCTCAGCAACAAGTTCAAGTAGCGCCATCGGCCACTGCGGCGTTTCTCGTCGTAATGTATATTGCAGCCTTTGTCGCCGCGTTTAACGAGAACATTATTAACGTGGCGTTGCACGACATCATGGCGGCCTTTTCGGTGAGCGCTACCACGGCGCAGTGGCTCGTTTCGGGATACATGATCGTGACGTCGATCTTTACGGCTATCATGGCCTTTCTGTCCGGTCGTTTCTCGATGCGCAAGCTGCTGTTTTTCGCATGCGGATGCATGGTCGCCGGAGAAGTCCTGTGCCTGGTCGCCCCGTCGTTTACCGTTTTGCTGCCAAGTCGTATTTTGCAGGCTGCGGGATCGGGCATCTTGTTTCCGCTCATGATGAATGTGGTGCTATCTTGTGCTCCGCGCGAGAAGCTCGGTCTGTATCTGAGCCTGGGCGGTGCCTGCATTACGCTAGGGCCGGCGTTTGGGCCCGTGATTAGTGGTCTTATGTGCACGTTGTTTGGCTGGAGGGCGGTGTTCGTAGTGCCGCTGGTGGGCGGTGTCGTGGTCGCCGCGGCGGCAGCAAAGCTCGTTCGGAATGTCGGAGAGCGCTCGAACACCACGCTTGATATTCTGTCGGTTGTTTTGCTCACTGCCGGCATTACGGCGTTCGTGTATTCCGTAGGCGAGTTCTCGACCAATGTGATGGCCGGTATCGCGACGCTTTTCGCCGCTGTTGTGGTGCTCGGCCTGTTTGCGGTTCGTCAGCTCAAGCTCAAGCATCCGGTGCTTAACGTGCGTCCCATGGCGAGCGTTCGTTTTTGGCCTGCATGCCTGCTTGTGGTGGTGTCGATGATGACGACGTTCTCGATGAGCGTTTTGTTGCCGCTCTATTTTGAGGGCGCATACGGCATGACCGCACTTGTCGCGGGTTTGCTCATTTTGCCGGCGATCGCCTGCAACGCCGTGACCTCGATTGTGGGCGGACGCGTGATGGATGCCCGTGGTGCGTGGCCGCTGCTGCCGGTCGGCTTTGCCCTGATCGCTGTGGGGCAGACGGCAATCTCGATGACCGCGGCAAGCATGAACATCGGCGTTGTCGTGCTGCTGACCGTTGTGGTGTATGCCGGCGTCGGTTTGGTACTGAGCCCCTCGCAGACCGCCGGTTTGGAGACGCTTCCCGCCGCTGAGCATCCTCACGGAACGGCATTGCTTAACACGTGGAACATGATTGCCGCGTCGTTTGGTCCGTCGCTGTTTATCGGCCTGCTTTCGAGTTCTGCGGTGGCTGCTGGCGCCGCAGGCGTTGCGTCGGACGTTGCCCAGGCGATAGGATTTGCAGCCGCCGTGCGCGTGGCGGCCGTGATTGCCGTTGTCGGGTTCGCGGTGTCGCTGGTGTACGCTCGCCGCGAGTCGCACATGTCGCATTAATGTGTGCACATAGATTCTGCAGCTAGATTGGATGGCGACACCATAAACTAATGGACGTTTTGCCGAGAGGCATGAATGTATAAAGCGCAAAGAGTGCGCGACGGGCCCCGCGAATGGGGCGATGATGCCCGAGAGGGCCAAGAAGGAGTCTCATGTCTGAGAACGAAGAGATCATGAACGAGACCGAGAACGAGACCATGGCTGCCGAGGTCGAGGCAGTCGAGACCGTGGAGACCGAAGCTGCTGAGGTTGAGGCTGCTGACGAGGTTTCCGCCGAGGAGGAGGCCGAGGTTGTCGAGGCCGCCGTTGATTACGATGACGAAGAGCTGATGGACAAGATGCAGAAGGCCGCCCGCCTGCTGCGTAGCCGTCGCTTTGCTATTTCCAAGGAGGAGGAGGCCAAGGCCGAGCGTATGGCGAACATCGAGCGCGCCATCAAGCTGCTTGACCTCAAGCCCAAGATGGAGCAGAAGGAGATGTCCGACCTGCTGGGCATGCGCCTTCGTGAACTCGATGGCCTGATGGCCGAGGCCGAGGCTGCCGATCTGGTCGGCCGCATCGACGACGCCGAGGGCGATATGCGCAAGATCGTCGTCTTCGCTGCCGAGGATGCCGCTGAGGGCCTGGTCGAGCTTGCCAACAAGAAGGAGAAGCTCCTGCCCGAGTTTTCTTACGAGGAGGCCACCGAGCTGATGGCCGCTCTCGATAAGGTTATCGCTCCGCTCGTCGCCATGGGCCTGGACGAGGATCGTGGTCCTCGCGGCGGCCGTGACGACCGTGGTCCCCGCGGTCCCCGTGACGACCGCGGCGGCCGTGGCGGCGACCGTGGCGGTCGCGGCGGCTTTGGCGGCAACCGTGGTGGCTATGGCGACCGCGGCGGCCGCAACGGCGGCGGCTTCCGCGGCAACCGTGGTAACGACCGCGGCGGTCGCGGTGGCGATCGTGGCGGCCGCAACGGCGGCGGCTTCCGCGGCAATCGTTTCTAGGGGTTACGCGGTTTTACCAAACCGCGTAACTAGTTGACGCTGCAAACCCGCCAGAGCGGCAATCTGCCTTTCAACTTCGGCGGCATGACCAGAAGGTCAATGCCGCCTTGTTTCAAGGCACCTTGCTCGCTCTGGCGGGTTTTCGCTGTCGGTACCAAGACATCGGCGTTGCCTTAATCCAAGCCTGCCAAAAAGTAGTCATTGGGGACGTTCTTAAACGACTACATAGCATGAGAGTGGATAATCTCCCGGTTTGAGCCTGCATTCAAGCTCAAAGTGGGAGATTATCCACTCTCATTTGTTGTGTGTGCGAAAATCCACGCTCGTTTCTATTCCGCCTACATTTGTAGGAACAGTTCGTGGAGGCGGGTGTCTTCATCGAGTTCGGGGTGGAAGGTTACGCCGAGCTGGTTGCCCTGGCGGGCGGCGACGATGCGGCCATCGACCTCTGCCAGGGCCTTGGCGTCGCCGTGGACCTCGACGATGCGGGGCGCACGGATAAACGTCAGCGGCACTTCACCGTCGATGCCGGCTACCTGCCCCTTGGTTCGAAAGCTGCCGAGCTGCCTGCCGTAGGCATTTCGCTCGATAAGTACATCCATGGTTGCCAAACGCGGCGTGCCCTTATCGTCGTGGGCGGCAAGATTGCGCGCCAACAGAATCAGGCCGGCGCAGGTGCCCAGGACGGGCATGCCTTCAGCGATGCGGGCACGAAGCTCCTCGAGCATGCCCAACTCATCAAGCAGCTTCCCTTGAACGGTGGACTCGCCGCCGGGAAGTACCAGACGGTCAAAGTCCTGCTTCAAATCAGCCGCCTGCCTCAGCTCAATACAACGTGCGCCAAGCTCAGATAGTCTTGCCTCGTGCTCGGCAAAAGCGCCTTGGACCGCCAGCACGGCGACCGCTTGGTCTGCATAATCGCTCATGTGCGATCCTTTCTGCTGGACTAGCGCCCGCGCTCCTCCATGATGATCTCAATTTCGTCGGCGTTGATGCCCACCATGGCCTCGCCCAGGTCCTCCGAAAGCTCGGCGATGAGTTTGGCATCGGTGAAGTTTGCCACGGCCTTGACGATGGCGGCGGCGCGCTTGGCGGGGTCGCCGCTTTTGAAGATACCCGAGCCGACAAAGACGCCCTCGGCACCCAGCTGCATCATCAGCGCGGCGTCGGCGGGGGTCGCTACGCCGCCGGCGGCAAAGTTCACGACGGGAAGCTTGCCCGTGGCATGGACCTCGCGGACCAGTTCGACCGGAACCTGCAGCTGTTTGGCTGCCTCAAAGAGCTCATCATCGCGCAGGGCGACAACGTCACGGATCTGCTTTTGGATCTTACGCATGTGGCGTACGGCTTGGACGACGTCGCCCGTGCCCGGCTCGCCCTTGGTACGAATCATCGTGGCGCCCTCGGCGACGCGGCGCAGCGCCTCGCCCAGGTCGCGGGCACCGCAGACAAACGGGACGTCAAACTGGGTCTTGTCGATGTGGTAGACATCGTCGGCAGGGGAGAGAACCTCGGACTCATCGATGTAGTCGATCTCGATGGCTTGAAGGACCTGCGCCTCGACGATGTGACCGATGCGGCACTTGGCCATGACGGGGATGGAGACGGCCTCTTGAATGCCCTTGATCATCTTGGGGTCACTCATGCGCGACACGCCGCCGGCGGCGCGGATGTCGGCCGGGATGCGCTCGAGAGCCATGACGGCGCAGGCGCCTGCCTCTTCGGCGATGCGTGCCTGCTCGGGCGTGGTGACGTCCATGATGACGCCGCCCTTGAGCATCTGTGCGAGCTCGCGGTTGAGTTTGACGCGATCTGCCTTGCTGGTCTGTTCTGCCATGGTTGCTCCCTTGGTTGGCATGTGCATTGCTTGACGGAACATCCTATCGGGGAGCTGGGTATGGCGAAATACTCAGTTTTCGAGATAATAACAAGGTCAGACTAATACCAGATTGAATGACCCGATAAGGTCAGGTGATAGGCTCATGCTTGACTACAATTTGGAAAAACGCGGCGAAGCATCGCTCTATGAGTATGTTTACCAGCAAATTCGAGATGATATCGTTGCTGGGCGCATTGCGGCGGGAGAGCATCTGCCCTCCAAACGCGCCTTTGCCAATCATCTGGGAATCAGTGTCATTACCATCGAGAATGCATATAGTCAGTTGCTTGCCGAGGGTTATATTTGCTCAAAGCCGAGGCGTGGCTACTACGCTTGCAAGCTTCCGGATGCACCGGTTTTGCCTTTGGTTACGGGGGATATCGACCGCGATGCTGTCTCTATGGACCTCGGCGCGCCTGACGCCGATGGGCGTGCCGAGCGATTCGATGCACTTTCTCCTTCCGCTTTGGAGGCGGCGCGGCTTTGGCAAAGCGCGCTACGGGCGACGCTGACGTCCGAAGACGAACGCGAGATCTTTTCGCCCGCGCCAGCACAGGGCACCGCGCGGCTACGACGCGCTATCGCTCACCATCTGCGTGGGACGAGGGGCATGAATGTCGATCCCGACAACATCGTTATCGGTGCGGGCGCCCAGCTGCTCGATACCATGTTGGTTCAGTTGCTTGGCGCGGACAAGGTGTATGCCGTTGAGGATCCGGGGTATTTGCGCCTGACGCGCATCTATCAGGCTATGGGCTGCAAAGTTCGACATATCCCGTTGGATGATGAGGGCGTGGACTTGAGCACTTTGCAGAAAAGCGGGACCGATGTCCTTCACCTGATGCCGTCCCATCAGTATCCGACCGGCCTTGTGACGAGCATTGCGCGTCGCTACGCGCTGCTCAGCTGGGCCGCCGAGCGTCCAGGTCGGTATCTCATCGAAGATGACTTTGATTGTGAGTTTCGCCTTGCCGGCAAGCCGATTCCCGCGCTTGCTTCGATCGATGCCGCTCAGTCGGTTATCTACACCAACACGTTTTCGAAGAGCCTGTCATCGGCGTTGCGTCTAGCGTACATGGTGTTGCCCGATGAGCTAATGGAGCGGTTTAGGCGCAACCTTGGCTTCTACGCCTCGTCGGTGAGCTCTGCTGACCAGGTTGCTTTGGCTCGCTTACTGGAATCGGGTGATTACGAGCGGCATGTGAACCGTGTGCGCGTGCGCGCTCGCGAGGCGCGCGATGGCCTGGCGGCGCTTGTGCGGAAGGCGTTTCCGGCAGGGGAGGTTTCGATTGAGCATGAGGACGCGGGCCTTTACTGCACCGTGGTTGCGGAGCGCGGAACGGGCGGAAGCTCTTTTGCGCAGGCCCTCACGCGCTCGAGTATCCCTTTTGTCGATATCAGTGACTGTTATTGGTGTGCCGATGGCGCATCTGCCCCTGAAAACTCAAGTCAAATTCTTGTCCAGTATGACGATTTGAGTCCAAAAGTGATAAACACCTTGGAATTGCAGCTCATTGGGGCACTCTGCAATCTAAGTGAGTAGACTTTTGGAACTTTGGCGATCAGACAGTTTTGTAACAAGCTATCTACCTGCGGTTTTGAAAAGCAGGATGACCGGTCTGCTCGGGATGCTCCAAAAAGTCTACTCACTTGCCGCGCAAAGCGGTAGCGCGCAGAGATGTGGTGTAAGAGGCGGGGAATGCCCCGCCTCCGCCCTT
>DXZU01000018.1 GCA_019419525.1 Collinsella sp. | reverse complement strand
AATTTTCGAGCCGAGCCGACATAACCGGTGTAGCCTTCACGCAGCGAAGCTGTTGAAATAAATGCGACTCTTTTATTTTCAATTTCTTCCTTTATCAGACTTCCTACACTTGAAAAGTGAGAACATAAAAACAGTTTCATCAATATTCTCCTTTATATATAAATTCTTATTTGTTGAACTAAGCCGTGTATACCATACTCTCCAATGAAAGAACGCCCTGATATAGCGAAATTTTGCCGTTTTCCTGCGTACGTGCGTACACACTCCACAGGAATTCTAAGGGGCCTGCCCCCTTAGCACACGGACTTTGGAACAAAGTCTAGTGTGTTACGCCTTGCCAGAGGTGTACAGGCTCCCGGTATGCACGTACGATGCAATTGCCATCAATGCGCCATATAAGTGGCGATCAAGTTCGCATAAAGCGACCTTGATCCCGAAAAACAAAAGGCAGGATACCATCACCACGATGATACCCTGCCTCTGTTCGTTCCTGTTTGCCGTTCCGAGTAGTCCTTCCGCAGAATTTCCGATAAACAAAAAACGTACCCGAACCCTTTCTCGTAAAGAATCGGGTTCGAGTACGAACTGAATGCTGGAGCAATAAAAAACCACCACAAAGGCGCCTGTCCCCTTGTGGTGGTTTTGGGCTAGGCCTAGAGTGTGTGGCCGTAGGTGTTGGCGGCCTTGATAGCGGCGGCGAACTTCTCGTCGGTGAAGGGCTCCGGGTTGCCTTGCTTCCACTCGTTGGTGGCGTGCGCGTACTCGCACAGGGCGGGGATATCGGACTCGGAAAGCCCGACCTGCTCAAGCGTCACGGGCAGCCCCATCTCCTTGTTAAAGGCTGCGTAGCGCTCAAGGTTCTCGGTATCGCCCGTGTAGGCAAACAGCACCAGCACGCCCAGGCTCACGACCTCGCCATGCAGGTAGGTGCCCTCGCGCGGAATGCTGCAGGTGGCGTTGTAGAACGCATGCGCCACGCTCGAGTTGTAGTAGTAATCGTTTTGGTTGGTCAGGTTGGAGACATAGCCCGTGTTGACCACGATATCGAGCGCGATCTGCTTGACGGCCTCGGTCGACAGGTTCTGGCGAACGTCCTCAAGACCCTGCACGCCATAGGTAAACAGCGGCTCGGAGCAGGTGTGTGCGAGCGCCAGGCCAAGACCTGCGGTGTGCTCCAGGTTGCCGGCGCTCGTGGCGTACTCGACCTCGGGCTGCTTGGACAGGGCATCGCCCACGCCCGCCCAGAAGTACTCCGCCGGAGCCTCGGCGATGATCTTGGGGTTGATGAAGATGTGCGCGGGGCGGTTGGGGTACGAATAGCCCTCGAGCGAGCCGTCGTCGTTGTAGACAACGGCAATGGCGGTCGCGGCCGAGCAGTTGGAGCAGATCGTCGGTACCGTAAAGACGATCTTCTTGAGTTCGATGGCCGCCGTCTTGACGGTGTCGAGCGCCTTGCCGCCGCCGCATGCGATAAGCACGTCAGCTTCCTGGCAGGCAGGGGAGTTCACGACCTTGGCGATATTGGCACGCGTACTGTTGGTGCCATAGACGCGCGTCTCCAGAATCTCGACGTCGGTACCTGCCAGCGCAGCTTCGATACCGGGAAGTGCTGCGGCCAGTGCCCGCTTGCCACCGATGATCGCGACCTTGGTCGCTCCGTACTCGGCCAGCGCGCCGGGTAGCTCGTCAAAGCAGTCTTCGCTGACGGTATAGTCGCTCATTCCAATTGTGCGCATAGGTACCTTCTTTCCTTCGATAAAGTGCTTTCAGGTATTTTGCTCCAAGTGAGTGCTTGCGACCGTGAGAAATCTCTAAAGTATGAAACCGATGTTGAGGGTTTTTCGCCGGCGTTGACCGTGCTACCATACAGCGCATAAGCGTTGATGGGGACGAGTAGTCGGCCGTCCGTGTGCTACAGAGAACGGGGAGCGCTGAGAGCCCGTGCATGCGACCGATGAAAATCACCCCGGAGCTGCGGTCCCAACGGACGTGCCGCGCAGGTTCGTCTTAGTAGACATCGCCGAGATGGTCGTCGATACAGGCCAGCCGAGTAACGGATGCGAGCGCGCTGTAATGCGGGCGAGGGCATCTAAGCTGGGTGGTTAAGCGAAGAGCTTTTGCGGGCACACGGCCCGTTTTGTGGCGCTTCGTCCCAGCTTGCAGGGACGGGCGCTTTTTTGGTGCCCAACGGGCGTGCGCGCCCACGACATGAAAGGGGTACCGTGGCAAACGAGTACAAGCAGACGATGAATCTGCCCAAAACCGGTTTTCCCATGCGTGCCGGTCTTTCCAAGTCCGAGCCCAAGCGACTCAAGGACTGGCAGGACAACAAGGTCTACGAGCAGGTTCTGAAGAAGAACGAGGGTCACAAGAAGTTCGTGCTGCACGACGGCCCTCCGTACGCCAACGGTCCGATCCACATCGGCCACGCTATGAATAAGATCTCCAAGGACATGATCAACCGCTACTGGATGATGCAGGGCTATGAGGTTCCCTACGTCCCCGGTTGGGACTGCCATGGCCAACCGATCGAGCACAAGGTCGAGGAGAAGCTCGGCACCGAGAAGTTCAACCAGACCTCCACGGCTAAGATCCGCGAGCTCTGCAACAAGTTCGCTGTCGAGAACATCGAGCTGCAGAAGGCCGGCTTCCGTCGCCTGGGCGTGCTCGGCGACTGGGACAACCCCTATCTGACGCTCTATCACCAGCATGATGCCGCCGACATCGAGGTCTTCAAGGCCATGTTCGATAAGGGCATGATCTATCGCGGACACAAGCCGGTTCACTGGTGCAAGCATTGCCACACCGCACTCGCCGAGGCCGAGATCGAGTACTCCGATGAGACGAGTCCCTCCATCTTCGTTCGCTTTGAGATGACCTCCAAGCCCGCCGGCCTCGAGAACTTCGACGGCCCGGTCGACTTCATCATCTGGACGACTACCCCGTGGACCATCCCCTCCGATCAGGCCGTTTCCCTCAAGCCCGGCGCCGCCTATGTCGCCGTTGAGCACGACGGCCGCGCCGAGGTCATGCTCGAGGACCTGGCTCCCAAGTGCTGCGAGGAGTTTGGCTGGGAGTACACCCCGGTCATGGTCGACGGCAAGCCCTACGTGGTTCCCGCCGAGACCTTCCACCACATCCACTACAAGCAGCCGATCTTTGACGGCGTTGAGGGCGTGGCGCTGCTGGCCGATTACGTCGGTGTCGATGACGGTACCGGTATCGTCCACAACTCGCCCGGTCACGGCGTCGATGACTACTTTGCCTGCCTCAAGGAGGGCATCACCGACATCTGCATGCCGGTCGATGACGACGGCAAGTTCTACACCGGCGAGGAGTTTGGCACCGGCGGCCCCTTCAGCGGTATGGATACCGATGAGGCCAACCCGCACATCATCGAGTTCCTGCGCGAGCGCGGCACCCTGGTCCTCGAGAAGAAGATCACGCACAGCTATCCGCACTGCTGGCGCTGCAAGCACCCGGTGCTCTTCCGTGCTACCGACCAGTGGTTCGTCTCGATGGACAAGACCGGTTTGCGCGAGCAGGCTGGCAAGGAGGTCCGTGAGAACGTCAAGTGGTATCCGGCTCACGCCGCCAACCGCATCGGCGCCATGGTCGAGCAGCGTCCCGACTGGTGCATCAGCCGTCAGCGCAACTGGGGCGTGCCTATCCCCAGTTACACATGCGCCGACTGCGGCGAGAAGGTCATGAACGACGCCACGCTCGACGCCGTCATCAAGCTCTTCCACGAGAAGGGCTCCGATGCTTGGTTCACCGACGCTCCCGAGAGCTACCTGGGCGAGGCCTGCGTCTGCCCCAAGTGCGGTGGCCATCACCTCAAGGCCGATAAGGACATCCTCGACGTGTGGTGGGATTCCGGCGTCTCTTGGAAGGCCGTCTGCGAGTACCGTCCCGAGCTGGAGTATCCGGCGGATGTGTACCTCGAGGGCTCCGACCAGCACCGCGGTTGGTTCCAGAGCTCGCTGCTCACCTCGGTGGGCGCCAACGGCCACGCTCCGTACAAGGCGGTCGTCTCGCAGGGCTTCACCCTCGACGGCCATGGCCGTAAGATGTCCAAGTCGCTCGGCAACGTCATCGACCCCAACAAGGTCTGCGACGAGATGGGCGCCGACATCATCCGCCTGTGGGTTGCCTCCGTCGATACCAGCTCCGACGTGTCCATCGACCACGAGATCCTTGCCCGTACGTCCGATGCCTACCGTCGTTTCCGCAACACGCTGCGCTTCCTGCTCTCCGAGCTCGAGGGTCAGTTTGAGCCCGAGACCGACGGCGTCGCTTTTGCCGACCTGCTGCCGCTCGACAAGCTCATGGTTGCCCGCCTGACTCAGGTCCAGGCCGAGGTTGACGATGCTTATGCCAGCTACGAGTTCCCGCGCGCTTACCGTGCACTCTACGACTTCGTGGTTACCGAGCTCTCCAACGTGTACCTCGACGCCCTGAAGGACCGTCTGTACTGCGAAAAGCCCGGCTCGCTCGAGCGCCGCAGCGCCCAGACCGTGCTGGCCGAGCTCTTCTCGATGCTCATGCGCGACCTGCAGCCGATCCTGTCCTACACGGTTGACGAGGCCATGGCATATGCGCCCGCTGGCTGCGTCGATCACCAGAAGTACGCCGCGCTGCTCGATTGGTACAAGTCGCCCATCACGGTCGACGAGGCCAATGAGTTCGAGGGCGTGCTCGAGGCTTCGCTCGAGCTCCGTAGCGCCGTGACCAAGGCCCTTGAGGATGCCCGTTCTGCCGGCACCTTCACCAAGAGCCAGCAGGTCCGCGTCAAGGCGGTCGTTCCCGCCGAGATGTACGCGCTGCTGACCGGCGACAAGGCCGTCGACCTGGCCGAGTTCTACATCGTCTCCGATGTTGAGCTGACCCAGGGCGAGGATCTTTCCGTTGCCATCGAGGCTGCCGAGGGCGAGTGCTGCGACCGTTGCTGGAACTACCGCACCACCGTCGGCGAGTACAACGGCCACGCTCACATCTGCAAGCGCTGCGCTGATGCGCTGAACTAACCGTTGGGGACGTTCTTAAACGACTGTCAAACAAGAACGTCCCCAACGTCAACTTTTGTCACGTCCAAGCGGCATTCTGTTTTTCGGAATGCCGCTTTCGTTTTTAGCTGGTTATTTCGCTAGCGTTGGTGAATATGCTGCGCGTTTGGCGTTTGTCACTATAAGATGATTACTTGCGTTAAACGGAATTCGATGTTCTTGAGGGTAGGGGATTGATTTGGGTCGTGCTGGGGATATGACGCCGCCTTTGCGTTGGCGGTTGGGTGTTGCTGGTGGGGTAGCGCTCGTTGTGCTGCTTGTTGACCAGCTGACCAAGCTTGCGGTTCGTGCCGTGGGCGAAGCTTTGCATGTGACTGTCATCCCCGGTGTCATCGACTTTATGTTTGTCCGCAATATCGGTGCTGCCTTTAGTATGGGCGAGGGGCATGGCATCGCGTTTGCCGTGCTGGCGTTGGCGGTCATTATCGCTATTGCCGTGTACCTCGTTCGTGCACCCCAGCTCGCCCATCTTGAGGTTGTGGGCATGGCGATGGTTGCGGGCGGTGCTATCGGCAACGCTATCGATCGTTTGGCCTTTGGCTTCGTGACCGATTTTATTGCAACCACCTTCATCGACTTCCCCGTCTTCAATGTGGCCGATATCGGCATTACCTTGGGCGTCGTGCTCGCCCTCTTCGGCTACATGTTCTTGAGTCCCGCGGCCCGTGAGGTCGATGCGACCGCCGAGCTTAACGCCCGTGACGAGGCCCGCGCCATGCGCAAGGCTAAACAACGTGGGGAGCGTGCCCGCAAGATTCGCGAAAGGAATGAGCGTTAATGGCCGACATCCATATTCTCGTTGCCGATGATTCCGCTGGTCAGCGCCTTGATGCCTATCTGGGCGCCAACGACGGCTGCCCCACGCGCTCTGCCTGCGCGCATCTGATTGAGGGCGGTGCCGTATGTGTCAATGGCGAGACCTGCCTGTCCAAAAAGTATGCCGTGCGCGCCGGCGATCGTATTTCGGTCGATTTGCCCGAGCTGCACGATCCCACCGATGTGATTCCCGAGGCCATCCCGCTCGACATTCGCTATGAGGACGACTACCTTATCGTGCTCTCCAAGCAGCGCGGCCTGGTGTGCCATCCTGCACATGGTCATGAGAGCGGTACGCTCGCGAATGCCCTGGTCTATCACTGCGGTATCGACCATCTGGGCACCGTGCAGGGCGAGGACCGCCCCGGCATCGTGCATCGTTTGGATCGCGATACCTCGGGTCTCATGCTTGCAGCAAAGGACGACGACACCCAGCGCGCGCTCCAAAATCTCATCCGCACGCGTACGCTCGATCGTCGTTATATCACGCTCGTTCACGGTCATATCGCTATGGATGAGGGCACCATTAACACCGGCATTGCGCGTTCTACGCGCGACCGTGTCAAGATGGCGGTTTCGGACGACCCTTTCGCGCGCCAGGCCATTACGACCTTTAAGGTCCTCGAGCGCTTCGATTCCACGCGTTTTGACGACGGCTATACGCTCGTCGAGTGCCATCTGTTTACGGGCCGCACACATCAGATTCGTGTGCATATGCGCCATATCAACCACGCCTGCGTGGGCGATCCACTCTACGGCAAGTGCGATGCACGCGCCGATCAGGGTCTGACCAGGCAATTCCTTCATTCCTGGCGCGTCGCATTCGACCATCCCGTGACGGGGGAGCGTATTGAGTGCCGCGATGAGCTGCCGTGGGATCTCGCTGCGGTTCTTGACGACCTGGCCCCGCGCTCGATTGGCCGCACCGCCGCCGGCGACGACATCGTCCCGCAGCTTGGCCTTCTCGAAGCCTAGCCGGTATTAGGTGGTTTCTTGAACTCGGTAAGCCTGCGGTAAGATATACGATTGTTTACGTAATGCGTTCCTGGGAGCCTGCATGCTCGCCTTTTTACAAACCAACACACCCATCGTGATTTTCAACCAGATTGTCGTCACGCTGCTCACGGTCTGCTTTCTGTACCAGGTGGTCTTCTTTGTCATCGGTGCTCTTCGTGGCGAGGTCGCGCCTCCCAAGGCCAAAAAACTCCACCGCTATGCCTTCTTTATCGCGGCGCATAACGAGGAAGCCGTGATCGCCAACCTCGTACGCTCCATCAAGGACCAGGATTATCCGTCCGAGCTCATCGAGGTCTTCGTGGTCGCCGATGCCTGCACCGACAACACGGCGCAGCTTGCGCGCGAGGCCGGTGCTATTGTTTATGAACGCAATGACCTGGCCCGTAAGGGCAAGAGCTGGGTCATGGACTTTGGTTTCGATCGCATTCTCAACGAGTATCCCGACACGTTTGAGGGTTACTTTATCTTCGATGCCGACAACGTTATCTCCCGCGATTACGTGTCTAAGATGAACGATGCCTTTGACCAGGGCTTCCATGTGGTCACGAGCTATCGCAATTCCAAGAACTTCGGCAGCTCGTGGATCTCGGCAGCTAATGCCACTTGGTACCTGCGCGAGGCGCGCTTCCTCAACAACGCGCGTAATATCTGCAAGACGTCCTGCGCTGTCTCGGGTTCGGGCTATCTCATCTCCGCCAGCGTTATCGAGGGCATGCACGGCTGGCAGTTCCATACGCTGACCGAGGATATCCAGTTCACCACGTTCTGCGCCATTCACGGCATTCGCATTGGCTATGCGCCGGCGGAGTTCTTTGACGAACAGCCCGTGACGTTTAAGGCGTCCTGGAAACAGCGCATGCGTTGGACCAAGGGCTTCTACCAGGTGTTCTTTACCTACGGTAAGCACCTGGTCAAGTCGACGTTCCGCTATCATCGCTTTGCTGCCTACGACATGTTTATGACCATCGCTCCGGGCATGCTGCTGTCCCTGATCTCCATGCTCGCCAACGCGACCTTCCTCATCGTGGGCGGACTTTCGCATGGCTTCTTGGCCACCGAGGTCGAGATGCAGGCTTGTGCCGCCTCGCTCATTATGACCTTCGCGATGATGTACCAGACCTTCTTTATCCTGGCGCTACTCACCACCATCTTCGAGTACAAGCATATTCACTGCGCGCAAAAGTGGCGTTTGGTGACCAACCTATTTACCTTCCCGATCTTTATGTTCAGCTATATTCCCATCACGGTGGCGGCCCTGTTCCTAAAGGTCGACTGGGTCCCGACGCAGCACGCCGTCAACGTTACCCTCGACGAGGTCATGCAAGGCGCCAAATAACCACCACCAAAACCACCACAAAGGGGACAGGCACTTTTGTGGTGGTTTTTGCTTTCGAGTAGCTGCCCAAGGAGGTGCACGATGCCCTACATCCCATTTTGGATTTGCATCTTTGCCGGTGCTTTGGTTGATGCCCGTGAGCGACGGTTTCCCAATGAGCTTGCCGGCGTGTGTGCGGTGGCGGCGTTGGCAGGCGTCTGGCTCGACAAGGGCGTTACCACGGCGCTTGACCACGCCGGTCTTGCGGTCATCGTCTACCTTGCCCTTGTGCTCACTGAGTCGCTCTGGCGGCGCCTTCGCCACGCCCCCGGCATCGGCATGGGGGACGTCAAGGCGCTCTTCGCGCTTTGCACGCTTGACCCTCTGGGCGGCATCGTGGCATTTGCCGTCGCGCTCCTGGTCCTTGCCCTCTCCTGCCTCTTCACAAAATCGCGCTCCCTGCCATTGCTCCCGTTTTTGGTGCCGATTTTTGCCATAATCGAGTGCGTGGGTAGTACGGTGTAACCGTTTGCGCGCCCTTTTTAAGGAGCATGCCATGGCAATTAATCAAGAAACAGCCGCCATCAAGGCGCGCATGGATCGCATTCCCGCGGCGTTGTCGCCCGATCTGGTCGAGCGTATTGCCGCCGACCGCGCCTCGGGTGTCGTCAACCCGTATCGTTGCAACGACGATCAGGTCATTCGTCGTATTGATCGCGCTGCCGACAAAGGCACGCTCATGCGTCCGGCATTTATGCGCGATACCGAAAAGATACTTCATCTTCCGTCGTACACCCGTTATGCAGGTAAAACGCAGGTCTTTAGCTTCCGTAGCAATGACGATCTGTCACGCCGCGGTTTGCACGTGCAGCTTGTCTCCCGCATTGCGCGCGATATCGGTCGCGCCTTGGGGCTCAATTGCGATTTGATCGAGGCGATTGGCCTGGGTCACGACTTGGGACACACGCCTTTCGGCCATGCCGGCGAGCGCTTCCTCAACGATATCTATCATGAGCGTACGGGGCGTTATTTTTTCCATAACGTGCAGTCGGTCCGAGTGCTCGACACGCTGTATGGCCGCAACGTGTCGCTCCAGACGCTTGACGGCGTGCTATGCCATAACGGCGAGTACGAGCAGCGTGTGTTTGAGCTCTCGGACATGAGTTCTTTTGACCAGTTTGACCAGACGGTTGAGGATTGCATTGCCACGGGCTATAGCGCAATTGAGCATCTGCGTCCTATGACGCTCGAAGGCTGCGTCGTTCGCATCTCGGATATTCTTGCCTACGTCGGTCGCGACCGCCAGGATGCGATCGCGGCTGGCCTGCTTTCGCCCGACGCTTTTGATGATGGCCGGGGCGGTGCCTACAACAGTTGGATCCTCACGCACGCTTCCATCGATATCGTTGAGCACAGCTATGGTAAGCCGCGCATCGAGATGAGCGAGGACCTGTTTGAGGAAATCCGCCGAGCCAAGCGCGAGAACTACGAGAAGATCTATAGCAAGGGTGGTATCGAAGGCGATTCCGAGGTGGAGCTGCGTGAGGCGTTCGAAAAGCTCTACGACCGTTGCCTGCGGGATCTAAACAGTGGTGACGAGCCCTCGTACATCTTTAAGCACCATATTTCGCGCATCGAGCAGCAGCTTTCCTACTACGATCGCGCCTATGCCTGGCAGAATGATAAGGACCAGGCGGTCGTGGATTACATTGCGAGCATGACGGACGGTTATTTCTGCGAGCTCACGAGCAAGCTGTTTCCGGGATTGAAGTTTCCGCACCGTACCTATATTAACGAACGGTAGTTCGTATCTATTAGGTATACTGTTAGTGGATAACTTTTTTGATTGATGCACGGGATGGCTATGGACGACCTTTTTTCTGCTTCGACGCGCGAGCGTTCCTTTCAGAATGCTCCGCTTGCGGTGCGCATGCGCCCCAATTCGCTCGACGAGTATGTGGGCCAGCAAAAGGCCGTCGGTAAGGGCTCATGGTTGCGTGCCGCGATCGAGCACGATGTGCTTTCGAGCGTGATACTGTACGGGCCGGCCGGTACGGGCAAGACGACGCTGGCCCACATTATCGCCAACCATACCAAGAGTGAGTTTGTCGAGGTCAGCGCCGTCACGGGTACCGTGAAGGACCTGCGTCGCGTGATCGACGAGGCAAAGACGCGTCTGAATACGTACGACCGTCGCACCATCCTGTTTATCGACGAGATTCATCGCTTTTCGAAGTCACAGCAGGATGCATTGCTGCATGCGGTTGAGAACCGTACCGTCATTATGATTGGTGCCACGACGGAGAACCCGTACTTCGAGGTCAACTCGGCGTTGCTCTCGCGTGGTCGTGTGGTGGAACTTGAACACCTTAAGGACGAGGACATAGCCACGCTGATCGAGCGTGCGCTCGAGGCTCCGCATGGCCTGAACGGTAAGTTCTCGGCCGATGAGGATACGGTCAAGACCATTTGTACGCTGGCCGCGGGTGATGCACGCTCGGCCCTGACGACACTTGAGCTGGCGAGCGAGATTGCCGTCACGCGTCCCGATACCGAGGGAACGCCAGCGCCGTCGGCGGGGGAGCGCTATCCCATCACCGTGGATGACGTAAAGATTGCCAACCCGCGTCGCGGCTTTACGTATGACAAAAACGGTGACATGCACTACGACATCATCAGTGCGTTCATCAAGTCCATGCGCGGTAGCGACCCCGATGCCACGGTCTACTGGCTTGCGCGCATGATCGATGCAGGGGAGGATCCTAAGTTTATCGCCCGTCGCATTATGATTCATGCCTCTGAGGACGTTGGCAACGCTGACCCGCAGGCGCTTCTTATAGCGCATGCTGCGTTTAAATCTGCCGAGGTTATTGGCTATCCCGAGTGCCGTATTAACCTCGCGCAGGCTGCGCTCTATGTTTGTTTGGCGCCTAAGTCCAATGCGTGTGAGGCTTCGATCGATGCGGCGCTGGCCGATATCCATTCTAGTGGGCTTCGCGAGGTGCCTAGTTATCTGCGCGATCGCCATCGCCCGGGCAGCGATGATTACGGTGTGTATAAGTATCCACATGATTATCCCGAAGGCTGGGTCGATCAGCGCTATTTGCCCGAGGGACTGGAGCGCGGCGCGTTCTGGCAGCCTGCTGGCCGCGGTTGGGAAGAATGGCGCGTAGAGCAAAGCGAACGCGACCGCAGCGGGAATGCACCGAAGTAGCTGCTGATAATTTTGTTCCACGTTGCTGCTCTTGGCATGTTCGGTCCCCTTTGGGGTACCATGGAAACCGTCTGTATTTCGATTCCTTTGGGAGGCTTGTATGAGTCCCATTCAAATCGCCTTGCTGTTGCTCGCCGTTGCCGGCGTGTGGGCTATCGTTGAGCTCGCGCTTACCCTGCGCAAGACCCGCACCGTTGTCGACTCGCTCGATAAGACCGTGAACGACCTCAACAACACCATCGCCGAGGCTCAGCCTGTGGTGGCAAAGCTCGATGGCGCTGTCGATGAGCTTACGCCGGCGCTTGCCCAGATGGAGCCGCTGCTTAAGTCGAGCAAGACCGCGGTCGATGCCCTGACGTCCAACCTTGTTGAGGTTGAGGCCGTCGTTCGCGACATTTCCGAGGTCACGGGCAGTGTGGCCGAGGCCAGCAGCGCCGTGTCGAGCGTGACTGATTCTGCCGCCGGTGCTGTGCAGAAGCTCTTCAATAAGGTGAAGGCTCCTGCAGCCGACGCCGATCGCAAGCTCGCCGCTGCCGCTGCGGAGGCCGAGCAGCCTACCGAGCGCGTCCTAATTGGCGAGGACGAGGCCGCCGCGGGCGACGATGATGGTCAGAAGTCTGTATCCAAGCCGGCTCAGTATTACACCTATACGCCCGCCGAGACCTCTGAGGAGTCCTGCGATGAGTAGCGAAGCAACCTGCCCTATCACGCTGACCGTTGCCGGTGACCCGCGTCTCGCTCGCCTTGTGCGCATGACGGCAGCCAACGTTGGTGCCCTGTGCTCTATGTCTGTCGATCGCATTGAGGACATCCGCATGGCTGCCGAGGAGGCTTTCATCTTTGGTTGCACCGCGGTCGACTGCGATGACATCACCATCAAATTCGATGTCGATGAGACCCACGTTGGCATGACTATTACCTTTGGCGACCAGGCTACGGTCGATGAAGACGACCAGGCTGCGGTGTATGCCGAGCTCATCCTCGCGAGCGTGTGCGACTCCTACGAAAAGACTGCGGCGCCCCTGACGCTTTCCCTCGACCTCAAGGCGGATATTTAATATGACCGAACGTTCCCGGAGCGGCAAGACCGCTTGGGACAAGGAGAAAACCCGCGAGCTGTTTCGTCGCTACAAGGAGACCGGTGATCCGGACGCCCGCGAGCAGCTCGTCATGTCCCATATGAACCTGGTAAGGTTTCTTGCCAACAAATTTAAGAATCGCGGCGAGCCGCTCGACGACCTCATGCAGGTCGGCTATCTCGGTTTGCTCAAGGCTATCGACCGTTTTGATCCCGAGCGCGGACTCGAGTTCACGACGTTTGCGACACCCACTATCCTGGGCGAGATCAAACGCCATTTCCGCGACAAGGGCTGGAGCGTGCGCGTACCGCGTCGTCTGCAGGAGCTCTCGGCCAAGGTCAACCAGGCTACTGACAAACTTACCAACGAGCTGCAGCGTTCGCCCAAGGTTGAGGAGATCGCTGAGTATCTAGATGTGACTGTCGATGAGGTCCTCGAGGCTATGGAATCGTCTTCGGCCTATACCTCGGTGCCCATCGAGGCTCCTGGTGCGTCCGATTCCGACGATGCGCCGTCGATTCTCGACCGTTACGCCGACGATGACAACGAGCTCGACTTTACCGATGACCGCCTGGTGATCGAGGAAGCCATCCGCGATTTCTCGCCGCGCGAGCGCGAGGTGATCGAGCTGCGCTTTGTGAAGGGCATGACCCAGATCGAGATCGCCAAGAAGCTGGGTATTTCTCAGGTGCAGGTTTCGCGTCTGCTGCGCCGCACGCTTAAGAAGATTCAGGACAAGATCGACCCCGACGGAGTGATGATTCGTTCATGAGTGAGCACCCCCAACAAACCGATCGCGTGCTGCGCGACACCCGCATTCTGACGCTGCGCATTTGGGCTGTTGTCGGCTGCATTGTTATTGCTGCTGTCATCTTTAACCTTATGGGCATCCTGGCACCGGTTATTGAGTTTCTTGCCGTCGGCTCCATCATTGCTTTTGTGATGTCCCCGATCACCAACTGGCTCGAGCACCATGGCGTGAATCGCGGCATCGGTTCGCTTATCGCGCTTATTGTTGTTGTTGCCGTGCTCGTCGGTGTCGTTTGCATCTTGTCGCCGATTCTCTTTGGTCAGATCATGGAAGTCCTGAGCCGTCTGCCCGAGCAGCTTCGTGTTGCGGGTGGCGATCTCAACGAGATGATTTCGCATGCCAAGACGCTCAACAACACGCCGCTCAAGGAGTATTTGGACGATAATCTTTCGTCGCTTGTTACTGTGGCATCAAAGTACGTGTCTCAGATCGCTGCCGAGCTTGGCCGCGGTGTGTTCCCGCTCATCACCAATACGGCCTCGCAGTTGTTCGTGATCTTCCTTGGTCTGGTGCTTGCGTACTGGATGGCCTGCGACTACCCTCGCATGCACCACGAGATTTGCACCATCATCGGTCAGGAGAAGGAGACCACGTACCGCTTTATGGTCGCCATCCTTTCTCGCTCTGTCGGCGGCTACATGCGCGGTATGGTCGTGACGTCCATCTGCGGTGGTTTCCTCGCCTTTATCGGTTTTATGATCATCGGCCATCCGTATGCGGCGCTCATGGCTATCTTTACCGGCATCATGCATTTGGTTCCAGTCGTCGGTCCTTGGGTGAGCGCAGCAATCGCCACAGTGCTCGGTTTCATGTTCAGCCCCATGTTGGCGTTATGGACGCTCGTCGTGACGATGGTCGCGCAAAACGTCACCGATAACGTGATTTCGCCTAAGGTTATGCAGAGCTCGGTGCAGGTGCATCCCATCATGAGCCTCACGGCGCTCGTTATTGGCTCGGCACTCATGGGCCCCATCGGCATGATTATTGCCATCCCGCTTTGTGCGGCCCTCAAAGGTATCTTCGTGTTCTACTTCGAGAATGAGACCGGCCGCCAGCTTGTGGCCTATGACGGCGCCGTGTTTAAGGGCACACCGTACCGCGATGCCGATGGCAACCCGGTCGCCGCCTACGACGCGCTCGGCGACGACACCTTCATTTACGAGTCCGAGCTCATCGGCAACGAGACTGCGCCCGAGGCCCAGGCTATGCCCAAGCCCGAGCTCGATAATCCTTGGATTAAGCTCTCGGGTCTTCAGCCCGACGCGACGGGCTTTTTCAAGAACCCTTTCGCCAAGGATGACGATTCCAATACGGACGACGACACCAAAACCGGCATCGACGGCTCCATGGACGATGATGACAACTAGCGGGGTAATTCGGATTAATATTCATACGCGCTAACATGCAATTTCGCTGAAGGGCCGGCATTGTGCCGGCCCTCTTTTTTGCACTTGCGCGGTGGGATGGTAATATCGTTACGTTTGAACTGTTTCGATGTGAAACCGAGGAGATTCCCTCTATGAGTGCTGACTACCCGTCAATGACTACGGCCGAGATCCGCTCCAAGTTCCTCAACTTCTTTGAGGAGCGCGGTCTTAAGCTCTATCCTTCTTCGTCTCTTGTTCCCGACGATCCTTCGCTGCTGCTTGCCAACGCCGGCATGAACCAGTTTAAGGAGTACTACCAGGGCAAGAAGACCATGAAGGAGATCGGCGCGATTTCCTGCCAGAAGTGCGTCCGCACCAACGACATCGATTGCATCGGCGAGGACGGCCGTCACCTGTCCTTCTTCGAGATGCTTGGCGACTTCTCTTTTGGCGGCGTCTCCAAGGAGCAGGCTTGCGCCTGGGCCTTTGAGCTCATCACCAAGGAGTTCAAGCTGCCGCTCGACCGCCTGTACTTTACCGTCTTTACCGAGGACGACGAGACCCACGACGTGTGGCGTTCTTTGGGCGTTGCTGAGGACCACATCTCCCGCCTGGGCGAGGACGACAACTTCTGGGCCGCTGGCCCCACCGGTCCCTGCGGTCCGTGCTCAGAGATCTACTTTGATATGGGCGAGGAGGTCGGCTGCGGCAGCGCCGACTGCAAGCCCGGCTGCGACTGCGACCGCTTCCTTGAGTTCTGGAACCTCGTCTTTACCCAGTACGACCGTCAGGAGGACGGCTCCATGCCGGAGCTGCCGCACCGCAACCTCGATACGGGCATGGGCCTGGAGCGCATGGCCGCTATCATGCAGCACAAGACTGCTAACTACGACGGTGATCTGATGCAGCACCTCATCAAGCTGGGCGAGGAGATCAGCGGCAAGACCTATGACGCCGACGATTACTCCGGCGCCAGCCGTTCTCTTCGCATCATCGCCGACCACTCCCGTGCCGTCGACTTCATGATCTCTGACGGCATCCTGCCCGGTAACGAGGGTCGCGAGTACGTCCTTCGCCGCCTGCTCCGCCGCGCCGTGTTCCACGGTCGCCTGCTGGGCATCGAGGGCGCCTTCCTGACTAAGTTCATCGACGAGGTCAACGCTCGGATGGGCGAGGCCTATCCTGAGCTGCTCAAGAACGTCGCTCTCGTCAAGTGTATCGTCGCCTCCGAGGAGGAGCGCTTCTCCACGACGCTCGACTACGGTCGCGTCTACCTGGATGAGGCCCTGGCAGCGCTTGCCGAGGGTGCTGCGCTTCCGGGCGATGTTGCCTTTAAGCTGCACGACACCTTTGGTTTCCCCATCGACCTGACCGTCGAGATCGCCGGCACCGCTGGTCACGACGTCGACATGGACGGCTTCACTGCCTGCATGGAGGACCAGAAGGCCCGCGCCCGCGCCAATGCCAAGGGCGACGCCTGGGGCAGCTTCAACGACGTGTGGGTCGAGCTTTCCGACAAGGTCGCAGCGACCGAGTTCGACGGCTATGACAACGATGTGATCGAGGGCGCCAAGGTTGTCGCCATCGTGCGCAACGGCGAGTCCGTCGAGTCCGCTGCCGCCGGCGAGGACGTCGAGGTCGTGCTTGACCGCACCCCGTTCTATGCCGAGATGGGTGGCCAGCAGGGCGATGCCGGCGAGCTTTCCGCCGAGGGCGTTTCGCTGACCGTTTCCGATACCAAGAACCACAACGGCCTGTATGCTCACGTCGCCCACGTTGCCGAGGGCACGCTGACTGTCGGTGCCGCTGTTACCGCCGCGCTCGACGCCGAGCGCCGTGGCTTCTTGCGCCGCAACCACACCGCCACGCACCTGCTCGACGCCGCCCTTAAGCAGGTCCTGGGCGAGCACGTCTCCCAGGCCGGCTCGCTGGTGACGCCCGAGCACCTGCGCTTTGACTTCACGCACTTCGAGGCTCTGTCCTCTGAGCAGCTCAAGGCTGTCGAGGACCTGGTCAACCAGCAGATCTTCGCTTCCAAGCCGGTCGTGACCCGTGTCATGGGCATCGACGAGGCTAAGGCCGCCGGCGCTGTCGCTCTGTTTGGCGAGAAGTACGGCGATGTCGTCCGCGTCGTCTCCGTGGGCGCCGAGGACCAGCCGTTCTCCCGCGAGCTCTGCGGTGGCACGCACGCTGCCAACACTGCTGAGATTGGCCTGTTCAAGATCATTTCCGAGTCCTCTACGGGCTCGAATGTCCGTCGTATCGAGGCCGTGACCTCTAAGGGTGCTCTCGACTATATGGCCGACCGCCTGGCGCTCGTCGACGCCGCCGCCGCTGTGCTCAAGTGCCGCGTAGACGAGGTTCCCGCCCGCGTGGAGAACCTGCAGGCCGAGCTGCGCGAGACGTCCAATAAGCTCAAGAAGGCTCTGACCGGTGGCTCCTCCGACGCTATCTCCAGCGCCATCGAGGGCGCCGTCGAGCTCGACGGCTATAAGCTCGTTGTCGCTGAGCTCCAGGGCCTTGAGGCTGCCGACCTGCGCAACGTATGGGATACCGTGCATCAGAAGGTCGCCGGCCCTGTCGCTTGTGTCGTCGCCAGCGTGACTGAGAAGGGCACTCCGGCCCTGCTCGCTGCCGGCTCCGATGACGCCGTCAAGGCCGGTTTCCACGCCGGTAACGTGATCAAGCAGATCGCGGGTCTGGTCGACGGTCGCGGTGGCGGTCGTCCCAACATGGCCCAGGCTGGTGGCAAGAATGCTGCCGGCATCGCCGATGCCCTTGCGGCCGCTAAGACCGCGCTCGGCGCCTAAGAATCTAAGAAGTCGCTGTGGTCGCGCTCGCGCTGGACATAGGGGAGACCAGGATCGGCATCGCCGTCTCGAGCCGTGATGGCAAGATGGCGATGCCCGTCAAGGTGCTCCCGACCGCTGAGGTCACCGGTATGGCCAAGACGTTCCGCTATCTGGTCGAGGACTATGAGCCTGACATCCTGGTAAGCGGACGTCCCCTGACCATGGCCGGCGAACCCGGCCCCCAGGCCGAGCGCGTTGCCGCCGTGGCGCAAAAGATTGCAGACGAGCTCGGCCTTCCGCTGGTGTTTGAGGATGAGCGCCTGTCCTCGCAAGAGGCCAAGCGTATCCTGCGCGAGCAGGGACTCAACGAAAAGCAGATGAGGGGCAAGATTGACATGATCGCCGCTAGCCTGTTCTTGCAGACATGGCTCGATCGCAAAAACGAGGAGGTTTCGCATGCCTAGTGCTTCCGATCCGCGCCAGCCGAATCGTACACGTCAGCCGTCGTCGCGCCCTGCCCAGCCTGGCCAGCGTCCGGCACAGCCGACCCAGCGCGCAGCTCAATCTGCCGCGCGCCCGGTGCAGTTCTCCTCTCGTTCGGCCCAACCTGTTCAACGGACGGGTCAGCAGTCTTCTGCTCGTTCGGTTCAGTATCCGGTTTCTCACGCGGCTCAGCAGCCCGCTGCTCGTTCGGCTCAGCCTGCAGGCGGTGCTCGCTTTAAGCATCAGGCACCTACTCAGCGAACGCAGGCCCCCCAATCGCATTCGCATCACGCTCGCGGTTCGCATGGCGTTGCTCCGGCGGCCCGCTCGAGCTACAACACGCATGCTCGTCGCGGTGCCCAAAAGAAAAGCTCCCCGGTGCCCATAATTGTCGGCGTCGTGGTGGCCGTAATCGCGCTTGCTACTATCGCTTTCTTTGTCGTGCCTGCCGTCAAGGGCTTCTTTACCGGTGAGGATACGAAGGTCGCGGCTGGTCAGCAGGTTACGGTGACCATTCCCGACGGTGCTTCGGGCGATACGATCGCCTCGATTCTCTCCGAGAACCATATCGTCGAAAATCCCAAGGATTACTACGCGGCGGTGAAAAAGCTCAACGCTGATATGTCGCTTAAGCCTGGCACCTACTCGTTCACCACGCTCATGGATGCGACCAAGGTTGTTCAACAGCTCATGGAAGGTCCTAACGCGGGCTCCAATGCGCTGACTATCCCTGAGGGCCTGACGGTCGATCAAGTCGCTGACCGTGTGGCCCAGGCCTACGACAGCATCTCTAAGGAAGACTTCCTCAACCAGGCTAAGGCCTCCAATTACGTGGATGACTATAGCTTCCTTAAGGGCGCCGCCAACGACTCGCTCGAGGGTTTCTTGTTCCCCAAGACCTATTCGTTGGGTGATTCGCCGACGGCCGATGACGTGATTCGCGCCATGCTCGATCAGTTTAAGACCGAGTACAAGTCGCTTGACTTTGCGAGCTGCGAAGCCAAGATCAAGGAGCGCTACGGTGTGGAGATGTCCGACTACGACATCGTCAACTTGGCCTCTATCGTTGAGCGCGAGGGCCTCAACGCCGATCAACGTGCGCACGTGGCCTCGGTCTTCTACAACCGCCTTGCCGGCAAGCTCGACGGTCTGCGTTATCTCAACAGCGATGCGACCATGATGTATGTCACCGGTGGCGAGGTTACCGCCGACGACCTGCAGAGTGATAGCCCCTATAACACCTATAAGCACGAGGGTCTGCCACCCACGCCCATCTGCTCTCCGTCGCTCGAGGCACTCAAGGCCACGCTTGAGCCGACCGACTCTGATGACCTGTATTTCTACATTACGCAGGACGAGGAGTACTTCTCGCAAACCTACGAAGAGCATCAACAGTCTTGGAATTAGCATGAGGATATTTAGCCCCAAACGATACGTTGCCTCGGTCGACCGCATCGACCTTGATACCCTGTGGGCCGACGGCAAACGCGCCATTCTGCTCGATCGCGATAACACTCTGGTTCCGCGCGACACCGAGCAGGTTCCCGCCGCGGTTTCCGCTTGGCTCGATACCGCCCGCGCCAAAGGCTTTAAGCTGTGCATGGTGTCCAACAACTGGCATCGCGATCAGGTCATGAGCTCTGCACGTGAGCTGGGACTCGAGGCCATCAGCCACGCCATGAAGCCCGCCCCGTTTGCCTTGAAGGCGGGTCTTAAGCGCCTCGGCGCCACGGCAGACGAGGCGGTGCTGATCGGCGATCAGCTGTACACGGACGTGTGGAGCGGTAACTTTGCCGGCGTTGACACCATTCTGGTCAAGCCGCAGGCAACCCAGGACCTGTGGTACACGCAGATCTTCCGTATCTTTGAGCGCCGGGCCCTGCGCGACCTTCCCTGCGAGGAATAGGTTTCGCCATGTCCCAGCACATCAAACACGGCTGCGACCATATCTTCTTTATCGGCTTTTTGGGCGCGGGCAAGTCGACGCTTGCGCGCAATGTGGGCACTATGTTCAAGCGTCGATTCATCGATACCGATCGCTTGGTTGTGCGTCGATGCGGCAAGTCGGTGACCGAGATATTTGAGACCGAGGGCGAGGATCGTTTTCGCGAGCTCGAGACCTCGGCACTCCGTTCGCTTCAAAGCGAGCGCAGCCTGCTGGTATCGTGCGGAGGCGGCATCGTCGAGACGCCGGTGAACATTGAGCTGATGCACGAGATGGGTACATGCGTGTACCTCGAAGGCGACTTTGAGGACTCGTTGCGCCAGATTCGTCGCTCCGATACCCGGCCCGATTTCCGCTCGCCCGAGCACGCTGCGCGCTTGTTTGAGCATCGCCGTCCGCTGTATCGCCAGGCGGCCGATATTACCCTTGATATTCGCAACAAGTCCTTCGAGGACGTTTCCTACCTTTGTGCCGAGATGCTTTTGGAGCGTGGACTGCTATGATTCGCCGTCAACTTATCAATTTCCAAAACCGCAGTGTCGATGTCCGCGTCGGATTGGGGGCGTTCGAGGAGCTGTCGCGCATGTTTGCCTCGGCTGTGGGCAAGCCTAAGCGTGCGATGGTGGTTTGGAACGACGCCACATCCGAGCGTTTTGGCGAGGTTGTCGAGCATGCACTGGTTGACGCCGGTTTTGCCGTGTCGCCGCTCGTCCTCGAGGTTTCGCCTGCCGGTGCTACGCTGGTCGATGCCGATACCGTCTTTGGCGTGCTGTCGGCTAACGGCATTACCTGCGATGATCTCGTTGTCGCTGTCGGCGACACGGCGACCTGCTCAGTCGTTTGCTGGTGTGCCAATCAGTGGTGCGGTCGCACCGAGTGCGCCTTGCTGCCGACGACGTTTGACGCCATGCTCACGGTCGCGACGACCATGAGGCCGCTCGTTGCCTCGTCGGCGAATGCGCTTCCCGCTATCGCGTTCCGTCCCGAGCCGGGGTTGGTCGTGTGTGACCTTGATCTTGTTCGCGAGGCGGACCCCGATGACCTCAAACTTGGCTATGTGGTACTTGTTGGCACCATGCTTTCGAGCAGCAAGTCCCGCTGGAATCAGTTTACCGAGACCGTCCCCGAGATTCTCGCGGGCGAGGAGGTCGCGCTCGTCAATGCCGTTCAGTGGTCTCAGACTGCCCGTAAGGACGTACTGATGGCTACGAATCCCAGCGCCCGCCACGCTCTAGACTTTGGCAAGACGGGGGAGCGTACTCTGCGCGTCTGCCTGGGCAAAGCCGCGGTGCAGGTTCCTGCCTACCAGCTGCTGTCCGAGGGCATGCGCTTTGAGGCGCGCCTAGCACATGATGCCTGCGACTTTGATATCGATTACGTCTTTGAGGTCGATGACTGCCTGGAGGACTTTGGTATCGAGGAGCTTGCCTTCGATCTGGAGCCTGCCGCATATATCGAGGAGTTCCGCAGGCAGCAGTTTGTTCGCTCGAACCGCAGCATGTTGCCGCTGCCCGCGGCGCTCGGCGCCATTCGTCTAACGAGCGTTGAGGACGAGGTTCTCGACCGCCATGCTCACGCATACTTGGCTTCTCGCAAAGAACTTCTCTAGGATTTATTGACATACATCGTCTTTCGTATCATGTTGAGGGGCGGGTTTCCAATCGGTTGCGAATCGCGCGCGATTCCATCTTTCGATCGAGGCCCGTCCCGCTTTTATGAGGACAATAAGAAAGGAATCTGCATGTCTGAGTTTGCTGCCGGTCCTGCCGGTCGTATCGAGCGTGTCCGTGCCCTGATGGCCGAGCGCGGCTACGACGCTATCGTCGTGCGCGACGAGGCCAACCTTCGTTGGCTCACGGGCGTGAAGGGCGTCTTCGACTACACCTTCGAGTTCCCGCACGCTGCATTTATTACGGCCGACCAGTGCCTGTTCCATACCGACTCACGCTATCTCAACAGCTTTGAGGAGAACACGTCCGCCGGCAGCCCCTGGGTCTACGACATGGACGAGGGCACCATCCCCGGTTGGGTCGCCGGCAAGATCGCGGCTAACAAGTGCCGTGTCTGCGCTGTCGAGGACGACATGCAGATCAACTTCTACCAGGGTATCCAGCGTGGCCTTGAGGATCGTTCCGTCGCCTGCATGCTGCCGCTGATGCATGACGACATTCGCAAGATGCGCGCCATCAAGGACGCCGAGGAGATCGAGCTCATGCGCCATGCGCAGTCGATTACCGACGCCGCCTTCCAGCACATGCTCGGCTATATTAAGCCCGGTATGACCGAGAAGCAGGTTCGCAACGAGCTCGAGAACTTTATGTTCGCCAACGGCGCCGACAGCCTGGCCTTCGGCTCCATCGTGGCGAGCGGCCCCAACACCGCCAACCCGCATGCCGTCCCGAGCGACCGCGTGATCGAGAAGGGCGACTTCGTTCTCATGGATTATGGCGCGGGCTATTGCGACTACCGCTCCGACATGACTCGTACCGTCGTGATGGGCGAGCCCACGCAGGAGCAGCTCGACTTGTACGCGCTCGTGCGCCGTGCGCACGAGGAGTGCGTCGCCGCCATCCATCCGGGCGTCGAGGGCAACGACATTTTCAAGCTTTCCAAGAAGATCATTGGCGATGCCGGCTATGGCGATTACTACAACCATGGTCTGGGCCACGGCGTGGGCATTGACATCCACGAGCTGCCCAACTTCAACCGCAGCAAGAATATCATCGAGGTCGGCTCGGTTATCACCATGGAGCCCGGAGTCTACCTGCCCGGCGTGGGCGGTGTGCGCCTGGAGGACTACGGCGTGGTCACCGAGAACGGCTACGAGCCCTTCACCAAGACGCCGCATGACCTTCACGTCATCGATTGCTAGTCTACTTCGGTAGATAGTTTGGGGCGGGGCCTCCGGAGCAATTCGGACGCCCCGCGTTCTCTTTTTATGCGCTCGCTGCAGGCGCCGTCTGCAAGTGTATAATTTCGCTCGTATGTAATTTGGACGCTTGTGCGTTCTGCCCATAACAAGAAAGGTCGCTATGCCTACCATTTCTACCGCCGACTTCAAGAACGGCCTCGGTCTCCGTATTAAGGACAAGGTTTATACCATCGTCGAGTTCCAGCACGTCAAGCCGGGCAAGGGTGGTGCTTTTGTGCGCTACAAGACTCGCGATATCAAGAGCGGTCGTGTCGTTGAGAACACCTGCAACGCCGGCACCAAGTTCGAGAGCGTCATGCTCACCACCCGTGAGTTCCAGTACCTCTACAACGACGGCACCGACTACATCTTCATGGACAACGAGTCCTACGAGCAGGTTCCCGTTCCCGAGGACATGGTGGGCGAGAACTCCAAGTGGCTGCGTGAGAACGACATCTGCCAGCTGCTCTTTGCCGACGATGAGCTCATGGGCGTGACCCCGCCGATGTTCATCGAGACCACCATCGTCCAGACCGACCCGGGCTTTAAGGGCGACACCGTCCAGGGTTCCACCAAGCCGGCCACGATCGACACCGGCGCTGTCATCCAGGTCCCCATGTACCTCAACGAGGGCGAGGTCATCAAGGTTGACACTCGCGACGGCAAGTTCGTCTCCCGCGTCTAGCAACCAACTCTTCTAGGAGGACTCATGCCCCAGGAAATCAAGATTGACGGCATCGGCATTTCACCCGATGTTCTGACCGCCATCGTCTCGCGCGCCGTGTCGGATGTCGAGGGCATCGCCTCCGTTGGCGTCAAGGACCTTGCCACCAACCTTGTCTCCATGATGCTCTCGTCCAAGGCCCCGGCTTCCGAGCCGGCGGTCGAGGCCGAGGTCATCGGCGACAAGCTCGCACTCACCGTGCGTGTCGTGGTGTTCTTTGGCTATCCGTTCAAGAAACTCGCCGAGGCCGTTCGCGCCGCCGTGGTCGCCGCCATCGATGCCCAAGTGGGCGTCGAGGTCGAGCGCGTTGACGTTTGCATCGACGGTCTCGTTTTCCCCAAGGAGTAACCTTTGAGCCTTAAGGTTTATCGCGGGCGCACGCTTGCCCGCAGTCAGGCGCTGCAGCTGCTGTTCCAGGCCGAGGCCACGGACAGCCCGCTCGAGCGCGTCCTCGAGGGCGATTTCCTGATCTCGAAGGGCCCCCTCGACCCCTATGCGCTGGAGCTTTGCCGCGGTGCTTACGAGCATATCGACCGCATCGACTGCGCTCTGCGCTCCGTTGCCAAGAACTGGGATCTTATGCGCATGCCCGGCGCTGACCGCAATCTGCTGCGTATCGCCGTTTACGAGATGCGTTTCCTCACCGACGAGGAGGTCTCGGATGCCATCGTGATCAACGAGGCCGTCGAGCTTGCCAAGGCCTATGGCACCGACCAGTCCGCGTCGTTCGTCAACGGCGTGCTGGGTAAGATCGCTCGCAGTGAAGAGCTGCCGGGCGAGGACCTGTACCAGGAGCTGCTGGCCGAAGATCGCGCTCGCGAGGAGGCACAGGCTGCCGAGGCTGCCGCAAAGGTTGCGGCTGCTCAGGCCGAGGCTGGCGTGCTGGCCGAGGACGCGGACGCTGCTGAGGCCGTCGAGGCCGACTCCGTCGAGGAGTAGTCATGCCAGAGGGTTCTGTCCGCAACTTTGACGAGATCTCGGACCGTTTGGATCAGATCATCGCTACCGTTCGCTCCAAGGACACCTCCTTGGAGCGTTCGCTCGATCTGTTTGATGAGGCGATTGAGCTGGGCTCCCGCGCGGTCGACATGGTCGATAAGTTTGAGCTGACGCCGCGTGAGGCCGACAAGCTCGAGCAGGAATACGATGAGGATGCGGCAAACGAATCCCAGGATAGCTAGGCCGCATCTCCGGATACGAATGGTTGATGGCATTCATGAAACGCGTGCGTCTTGATGACGAACTGATTTCACAGGGCATCTGCGCCGATCGCGCGGATGCCCTTCGCACTCTTATGGCCGGCTTGGTCTCGAGTGGCGGAGAGCGCTTGACTTCGCCGGGCCTTAAGGTGACCCCGGGCCTGCCGTTGCACGTGAAGGGGCGCATTCCCTATGTTGGCCGCGGCGGTCTTAAGCTCGAAGGCGCGCTTGATGCGTTTGGTATCAATCCGACGGGCCTTGCCTGTTTGGATGTGGGCTGCTCTACCGGCGGCTTTACCGATTGCCTGCTTAAGCGCGGAGCTGCGACAGTTGTCTCGGTGGACGTGGGTCGCGCCCAGTTCGATTGGTCGTTGCGTCAGGACGATCGCGTGACGCTGCATGAGCGCACAAACGTGACGCAGCTGCCTGAGCTTGGCTATGCCGGCGCTATCGACCTGGCTGTGTGTGACGTCTCGTTTACCAGCATCGCGAACATTATCGATGCGGTGCTGGCGTGCCTGGCGCCTACGGGTGCATTCTGCACGCTCGTAAAGCCGCAGTTTGAGGCTCCGGCGGCGCTGGTGGGCGAGGGCGGAATTGTGACCGACCCCGCCGTCCGCCGCGATACGCTCGTGGCGGCGATTGAGCTTTTTGCCGCCAAGGGCCTGTTCCCGCTTGACGTGTGCGTGTCGCCCATCCATGGCGCTAAGGGCAACGTTGAGTTTTTCCTGTACGGCATGAGGTTTGCCCCCGGCGGACGTACCGACGATGAGCTGCAATCCCAGGTATCGGTTTTGAGCGAGAAAGCTGCAATGCTATGAAGGTCTTTCTGGTTCCCAATTACTACAAGCAAGAGGCCGTCGAGAGCGGTCTGATGCTCGAGCTTTGGCTGACGCGCCAGGGCTATGAGGTCGCATGGGCTGCCGACCAGCGATCCAAGATTCAGAGCACGCCTGATATTGACGGCTCCGATCTGGTCATTACGCTCGGCGGCGACGGCACGCTGCTGCGCGCTGCCCGCATCCTCAACCATCGCGAGATTCCTATCCTCGGTCTTTCCTATGGTCACCTGGGCTTTTTGACGGCCGCTAGCCCCGAGGAGCGTGACATTTTGCAGGTTCTGAG
This sequence comes from Collinsella sp., assembly GCA_019419525.1. Classification (GTDB taxonomy): domain Bacteria; phylum Actinomycetota; class Coriobacteriia; order Coriobacteriales; family Coriobacteriaceae; genus Collinsella. Next base: position 11,913 of record DXZU01000018.1, on the reverse strand, counting down.
TGATGCCCTGTCCGGTGAGCTGCACGTGAGCCGTCGCGCCACCATCGCCGCGGATATCGTGTCCGTGCGCGACGATGGCACGAAGGATGTCGTGCGCACGTTTGCCCTCAACGATATGGCACTTACGCGCGGCCCCCTGTCCGATATGGTCGAGTTCGACATCACGGTGTCGGGCCACCATATAGATCGACTGCGCGGTGACGGTGTCGTCGTTTCGACGGCGACCGGCTCCACTGGCTATGCACTATCCGCAGGCGGCCCCATCGTGAGCCCCGACTATACGGGCATGGTCTGCGTACCCATTGCGCCGCACACCATTCAGGCCCGTGCCTTCTTGACTTCGCCGAGTGATGTTGTCGAAATCTTTATGTCTGATGACCGTCCGAGTGTTCCGGCGATCGCTATCGATGGACAGTTTATTACCTGCGATGGCACCGTTGAGAGCGTGGCGGTGCGTCGCGGTCCCGGCGACGTGCTGCTGCTCGATTACGGTCCCGAGAGCTTCTATAACTCGGTGAGCCGCGTATTCTACGGAGTCCGTCATGATCGATGAGCTGCAGGTTTCTAACATTGCACTCATTCGCGAGGCGACGCTGGTGCCGAGTGCCGGCCTGACTGTCCTGACCGGCGAGACCGGCGCCGGCAAGACCGCGCTGCTCTCGGCCCTCAAGCTTATTTTGGGTGAGCGCGCGGATTCGTCGACGGTGCGCGAGGGCGAGGCGCTGGCGAGCGTCGAGGCGCGGCTGTTCGACGGTCCACACGACACGGAGGGTTTCACCGTGCAGCGCAGCCTTTCTGCCGAGGGCCGCAGCCGAGTGAAGATTGACGGCCGCATCGCCAGTGTGCGCGAGCTTTCGGAGCGCGTTGGTGTGATGATGGATCTGTGCGGCCAGCACGAGCACCAGCGCTTGCTCGATCCGGCGCATCACGTTGCGATGGTCGATGCATGGGCAGGGCGCCCGGCACTCGAGGCGCTGGATGCGTACCGTGCCTGCTTTAAAGCATCGCGCGCTGCCGCCAAGGAGGTTCGACGTGTCGAAGAGGCCTCGCGCGCTCAGGGGAGCCGCGTCGAGGAGGCGCGCTTTGCCCTCGAGCGCATCGGCGAGGTCGACCCCAAGCCGGGCGAGTATGAGGAGCTCGAGGAACTGCTGCCGCGTTCCGAACATGCCGAGGTACTGGTTGCCACGGCTAACGATGCCCATGCATCGCTTGCCGCCGAAGGGGGAGCGCTCGATGCCGTGAACAGTGCCGTGGCAGAGCTTTCCCGAATGGCTACCGTCGATCGCAAACTGGGCGACATTGCCGATGCACTTTCGGATGCTTGTATCTCCCTTGAGGATTGCGCGAACGAGCTTCGTGCCTATCGCGATGGCATCGCCTTCGACGCGCGCGAGCTCGCTCGCATGCGTGAGCGGTATTCCGACCTCAAGGGTCTGTTGCGTCAGTGGGGTCCCACTATGGACGATGTTTTCGCCATGCGCGATCGCTCTCAAGAGCTGCTGTCCCTGGTCGATGATGGCGATGAACAGATCAAAAAGGCGCGTGAAGCGCTTGGCGCGGCGGAGCGCGAACTGTTTGCTGCCGCCAAGGCGCTTAAGCGCGCTCGCAATACGGCGGCCCCGCGCTTCTGTCACGAGGTTGGCCGCCAGATGGCTCGCCTGGAGATGGGCGGCGCCGAGCTCGTCTGGGAGTCGCGCGATCTTCCCCGTGCTGAGTGGACGCCCGTTGGTCCTTCGAACTACGAGCTGCTATACCGTAGCGGTGCCGGCTTGACGCCGCGCCCCCTGCGCCGAATTGCGTCGGGCGGCGAGCTCAGCCGCGTCATGCTGGCGAGTAAGGTGGTTTTGGGTAACGCCGACGGTGTCGATACGCTCGTGTTCGATGAGGTCGATGCCGGTGTCGGCGGCTCCACGGCGCGTGCGCTCGCGGGCGTGCTGGCAGATCTCGCCGCTACGCATCAGGTGATTGTCGTAACCCACTTGGCGCAGGTCGCCGTCATGGCTGACAAGCATTATGTCGTCAGCAAGGAACCGGGCGATGTTCCCCAGACGCATTTGGACGAGGTAACCGGCGAAGCGCGTACCGCCGAGATCGCCCGCATGCTCAGCGGAGATCAGTCGGAGGCGAGTCTGGCGCACGCCAAGCAGATGCTGGAAGAAGCTCGAGGTTAGGTCGTATCAGCGGTGTTGGTGGGACAAAAGAGACTGAAATTTTTGTCCCACTACGCGTTTTACTCAACGACCTTATCCGGCTGGATGAGCTCCTCGTAGTAGCTGATATGCTCGCGCGCGTCCTCGATTTCGGGCAGCAGGAAGTTGTAGATAACCTCGATGATCATCGTGGCGCTGATTTTAGAAAACGCAAAGTCGCCTGTCGTCAGCAGCGCTTCGTGGTTGACGGTATTAAAAGTGTAGTCTGCCAAGCGCGCGAGCGGGGATTTGCTGTCGCTGCTGATGACGACTACGGTTGCGCCGCAGTCGCGAGCCGCTTTTGCCATGCGATTCAGTCGGCGCGATTTGCCGGAGTTTGAGATGAGCACGATGACGTCGCCGGGGCGTAGCGTGAGCGCAAACCCGATCGAGGTCTCGCTGATGGTGCTCGCCATGCAGCGCAGGCCCAGCTGCGAAAACTTAAATGTCGCATCGAGCGCAACCGCGTTCGTATTGCCCACAGCCGCAAATTCAATAACCCCTGCATGCTTAAGGGCATGCACAACAGCCGCCAGCGTATCGTGGTCGATCCCGTCGATGGTCGCATTAAGCTCGCTCACCTTGGCAGCCAGGATGTTCTTGAGGCTCTGCTCCATATTGTCGAGCGAGACCTCGTCAGTCAGGCCCTCGTTGCGCTGGCTTTCCAAATCCCTTGCCAACGAAAACTGAAAGCTGCGGAAGCTACCAAAGCCAAGCTTGCGGCAGAAGCGCGAAACGGTCGCCTCGGACGTGGCGGCGGCGCGCGAGAGCTGAGCCGCCGTGAGGCGTGGCGCCTCGGACTGGTGCTCCAATATATAGTCGACAATGCGCTGCTCGGACTCGCTGTATCCCTGATGGGTACTAATGAGGGAAAGTGCGCTCTTGCTACTATCGGTCATGGATGGCTCCTGGTTGGCATGAAAATCGGAATCGTTTTGTAATGTCATAGTATAGGGGGATTTTCAATAACAAGATACACCTTGCCGTTTCAAGTGTTGATGGTAAACTTTCACCTACCGTTTACGGTTATGAAAGAACCTTTCACCGGAGAATTGCGCCTTGTCTCTTCTCACGCGGACGGTAGGTTGGTATCTTTCAGTTGTGGAAAAGCGCGCAAGGACGCGCGTGTAGGGGAGCGCCTGCGGGCGCAAAACTTAAAAAGGAGGGACACATGGCTAAGTTTGACATCATCGCCGCCACCGGTTGCCCGACCGGCATCGCGCACACCTTCATGGCGAAGGAGGCGCTGGAGAAGGCAGCTGCCGAGCGAGGTCTGACCATTAAGGTCGAGACCCATGGCCAGGTCGGTGTCGAGAACGAGCTCACCAAGAGCGAGATCGCCGGTGCCAAGGCCGTCGTCGTCGCAGCCGATAAGGATGTCCAGGCTGAGCGTTTCGCCGGCAAGCCCATGGTTTCCGTCGGTGTTTCCAAGGCCCTGTCCGTTGAGGCCGCCGGTAAGCTGATTGACCGCGCGCTCGCCGCCAAGGGCGACAGCACGGTTGCAGTCGCTGCCGATGTCGAGGACGAGGCCGAGGAGAAGGAGTCCATCGGCCACGTCATCTACAAGCACCTTATGAACGGTGTCAGCCATATGCTGGTCTTCGTCGTTGCCGGTGGTGTCCTGACCGCCGTCTCGTTCCTGTGGGGCATTACGTCCTTCGATTCGACGGCGTCTGACTACAACAGCTTTGCTGCGATGCTGAAGATCATCGGCGGCATCGCCATGAACCTCATGGTTCCGGTGCTTTCCGCCTACATCGCCGAATCCATCGGCAAGCGCCCGGCGCTCGTCCCCGGTTTTGTTGCCGGTATGATCGCCATCCAGGGCCTGCCTGTTAACGCCGAGACCGGCATGATCGACGCCGGTGGCGCCGGCGTGGGCTTCGGCTTCCTGGGCGGCATCGTCGGCGGCTTCCTCGCCGGCTATGTCATCCTGCTGCTCGAGAAGGTCTTTGCCGGTCTGCCCAAGAACCTAGACGGCCTCAAGGCCATCTTCCTGTACCCGCTGTTCTCGACGGCTATCGTCGGCCTGGTCATGCTCGGCATTTCGGGCCCCATGGCTGCCATCAACACCGCCATGATGGACTTCCTCAAGGGCCTGTCCGCCTCTGGCGCCGTTGTCCTGGGTCTTGCCATCGGCTGCATGTGCGCCTTTGACATGGGTGGCCCGGTCAACAAGGCTGCTTACGTCACCGGTACTGCTATGCTCACCGAGGCACTGGCTGCCGGCGTTGGCACCGATACCTACAACTTCGGCACCAACTTCATGGCTGCCGTCTCTGCCGCCTGCATCGTTCCGCCGCTGATCACTACCTTCGCTGTCGTTGTCGGCAAGAAGTACTTCAGCCAGGAGGATCACGACGCCGGTATCGTCAACCTCATTCTTGGTTGCACCCACATCACCGAGGGCGCCATTCCGTTCATGACCAAGAACATCTGGCCGGTCATGCCCATCATGATGCTCGGTTCCTCCATCGCCTCGATCCTGACCATTATGTTCAACGTCCACGATCCGGCGCCCCACGGTGGCTTCCTGGTCCTGCCCGTTGTCGAGAACGGTCCGCTGTGGGTCCTCGCGATCCTCATCGGCGCTGTGGTCGGTGGCATCCTGTTCGTGGCCTTCAAGAAGTACGACTTCGAGAAGAATCAGAAGGCCGCTCCTGTAGCCAAGCCTGTTGAGGCTTCCAAGGCCGCTGCCGTTGAGGCCCCTAAGGCCGAGGCTGCCGACTTCGTGAAGGTCGAGAATGTCTTTGTCGCCGAGGACTTCGCTTCTCGTGACGAGGCTCTGAGCTTCGTTTCCAACCAGGCCGTCAAGGCAGGTATCGCCAGCGACGCCGACGCCGTGATGAACGCCTTCCTGGCCCGCGAGGCCGAGGGCACCACGGGCATGATGGAGGGCTTCGCCATCCCGCATGCCAAGTCCGACGCCATTACCGAGGCTGCCGTCATCGTCGTCAAGGACGAGTCCGGCGTGACCGGTTGGGATACCATGGACGGCGCTCCCGTCAACGTGGCCATCGCTCTGCTCATCCCTGGTGCACAGGCTGGCACCACGCACCTCAAGATCCTGTCCAAGGTCGCCGAGGCGCTCATGGACGAGGACTTCCGTGCCACCGTCAAGGGTTCCACCGACGCCGCCAAGATCGCCAAGACGATCAACGCCCGCCTGGTCTAATCCCGCAACACGCGAATACCATCGCCCCCTGTATATAAGGCGGAGTCCCTCTCCAGGGCCTCCGCCTTTTTTCTATCCCTCCCATAAGTTGCGGTGAAATAGGGACTGTTTAAACGATTCAACCCCAAATTCAGTCCCTATTTCACCGCAACTTACAAAAGGGCATAGAGGGGGCTACCTATCGAGTCTTTGTCGCGAACAGATCATCAGCCAGATTTCCGTTTGCACGATATTGCTCTGGACCGACCGAGTTTCCGCAGCCTGCTCGCCCACAGGGGCCCGTGCGCGGCCTGTGAGATTTATCGCGAGTTCCGCACGAGCCGAAGAGCACTTAATGTGCTCTTCGTGCGAGCAGGACTGTAGAGCAGGAAATCTCACAGGCCGCGCACGGGCCCCTGTGGGCGAGCAAGCGGACGACAAACACATCTGTCCAATAATTCGTCTGAAACATAATGAAAAACCGTTTGATGTGAGTTAATATAAACAACGTCGTGAATCTGACTCCTGCCACATGCATGACAGGGGTTAAACACAAAAAAGGAGTCAACTATGGTTTCTGAGAAGGCTACCCTCGTTAATCCTCAGGGTCTGCACATGCGTCCGGCTGGTCTGTTCGCCTCCACCATGGGCAAGTACGCCTGTGACGTGACGGTCGTCACCCCCGAGAAGGAGGTCAACGGCAAGTCTCCGATGGCCCTCATGGCTGCTGGTATCCCCTGCGGTACCGAGGTCGAGGTCAAGTGCGATGGCGCCGACGAGGCGGAGGCTCTGGCTGCTGCCATCGAGCTCATCAAGAGCGGTCTTGGCGAGTAGAACTCAAACGGGTCGCATGTTGAACAACTAAGTTCATATTTGGGGGCGCAGTGACCTGTTCTAAGGTAGCTGCGCTCTTTTGTCATGGATATGGCAAAACGCTTTATCACATGACACGGAGAGAGGAATGGGAATGTATCAGGGAGTCAACGCTTCCGAGGGCATCGGTATCGGCACCGTCATGGTCGCCGTCGATCCCGACTTGACGTTTGAGCCGCACGAGGTTGCTGATTCGGCAGCAGAGAAGGAGCGCTATCAGTCCGCTCTTTCGGTCTTCTGCGAGAAGACCCAGGCTCAGGCCGACCACATGAAGGAGACGGTGGGCGAGGCCGAGGCCGAGATCATGAGCGGACACATTGTCCTGGCTCAGGATCCGGGCATGACCGACGCCATCAACGCCGCCATTGACGGCGGCACCTGCGCCGAGCAGGCGCTCATGGACACCTCGACCATGTTCGAGAACATGTTCCTGTCCATGGACGATGAGATGTTCCGTCTGCGCGCGGCCGACATCGCCGACATCCGCACCGGTATTCTGGCCGAGCTGCTGGGCAAGGAGGTCGTCGACCTTTCCGTCCTGCCCGAGAACACCGTCGTTGTCGTGCACGACCTCACGCCGTCCATGACCGCCACGATCGATAAGGCCCACGTTGCCGGTATCGTCACCGAGACTGGTGGCCGCACGTCGCACTCCGCAATCATTGCGCGCGCCCTCGAGATCCCGGCTGTCCTTTCGGTTTCCAACAGCTGCACCGCACTGCGCAACGGCATGACCGTTGTCGTCGACGGTGGCAAGGGTATCGTCGAGGCCGATCCCGATGAGGAGACGCTCGCCGCTTACACTGCCAAGGCCGAGGCTTTCGCTGCCGAGAAGGCGGCTCTCGAGGCCTTCCGCGGCAAGCCGTCCGTGACTGCCGACGGCATCAAGAAGATTATTGCCTGCAACATCGGCAACCCCGATGACGTGCCCAACGCGCTCGATCACGATGCCGAGGCTATCGGCCTGTTCCGTTCCGAGTTCCTGTTCATGGACTCTGCTGAGCTTCCTTCCGAGGAGGAGCAGTTTAACGCCTACCGTAAGGTCGCCAGCGCGCTCAAGGGCGCTCCGGTCATCATCCGCACGCTCGATGTGGGCGGCGACAAGGAGATTCCGTACCTGCACATGGTCAAGGAAGAGAACCCCTTCATGGGCTTCCGCGCCGTGCGTTACTGCCTGGCCAACCCCGACCAGTACAAGGTCCAGCTCCGCGCCCTGCTGCGCGCCAGCGCCTTCGGTGACGTCAAGATTATGATCCCGCTCGTCACCTGCGTCGAGGAAGTCTTGGCTGTCAAGGAGCTCGTCGAGCAGTGCAAGACCGAGCTGACCGAAGAGGGTCGCAAGTTCAACGAGAACATCGAGGTCGGCATCATGGTCGAGACGCCTGCAGCCTCGCTGCTCGCTGACCGCCTGGCCGAGGTCGCCGACTTCTTCTCCATCGGCACCAACGACCTGATCGGCTACACCATGTGCGCCGACCGTGGCAACGACACCATCTCCAACCTGTACCAGGTTTACTATCCCGCCGTGCTCCGCTCGCTTAAGAACATCATCGAGAGCGGCGTGAAGGCCGGCATCATGGTCGGTATGTGCGGCGAGGCCGCTGCCGATCCGTTGCTCGAGCCGCTGCTGATCAGCTGGGGCCTGGAGGAGTTCTCGATGAGCGCTCCGTCCATCCTGCGCGCCCGCAAGACCATCAGCCAGTGGACCAAGGCCGAGTGCGACGAGCTCGCCGAGAAGGCGCTCGCCTGCAACACCGCTGCCGAGGTCAAGGCACTGCTCGAGTCCGCAGCTCGCTAATTTGGTATCAGAGGTAACCGCGTGGTTGGAATGGGCCGGCCACGCGGCCCTCACATATATAGGGGGTACTGTAAATGTTCTACACGCTAACCGCTAACCCGGCTGTCGACATGACGGTTTCGAGCTCTCCGCTCGAGCCCGACGAGAACGTCCGCACCGGCTCGGCCAGCTACACGGCTAACGGCAAGGGTCTCGACGTGTCCTTCGCCTTTAAGAAGATGGGCGTCGACACCGTCGCTCTCGGCTTCTTCGCCGGCTTCACGGGCAAGTTCATCGTCGAGGAGGTCATGAACCTGGGCTGCTTGTGCCGCCCGGTCTGGACCGACGGTATCACGCGCATTAACACCTACGTCAACGATGGCCAGCACGAGTACGGCATCCTTAACCCTGGTGCTCCGATCACGCCGCAGCACCAGGAGGAGCTCTACAACATCCTGGACACCGCGGGCGACCTTGAGTGCCTGATCGTCTCCGGCTCCGTGCCTCCCAAAGCTACGCCCGACTTCCTGGCTCAGGTCATGGAGCACGCTCAGGCCCGTGGCGCCGACGTCGTCCTGGACCTGTCCTCCGACAAGCTCAAGGAGCTCGCTCACAAGAAGCCGCTGCTCATTAAGCCGAACCATCACGAGATGAAGGCTATCTTCGGCGTGCCGGTCGACACCGACGACGAGGTCCGCGTTGCCATGAAGCTGGCTCACGAGGCCGGCGTCCAGAACGTGCTGCTCACCCGTGGTAGCCGCGGTGACGCTTACTTCTCCAACGGCGAGGACATCTGGTATGCCAAGCGTGAGTTCAACATCAAGCTTGTCTCTTCCGTCTGCGCCGGCGACTGCACCCTCGCTGCGTTCCTGCACAAGTGGTACAGGGATCGCGACAACGTCGAGGAGGCCATGAAGCTCGCTATGGCCACCGGCGCCAACGTTGCTGAGTCCGTCGGCATCGGCGACTTCGGTCACGTCGACGAGTACAGCAAGCGCGTTGCTGTCCGCAAGCTCGATCGTCAGTAATCGAAACGCGACATATTCGTGCGCATGCGGCGCCCCGGTTTCGGCCGGGGCGCCTTTTTGTTCCGGCATGGGGGAGAGGTGTCCTTCCGTACTTCATCGCTTCCACACCGTTCACCGAGTTGCCCTAGCCTTTTGTCGATGCGTGGAATATACTTTCATTAACACGTTGCTTCGTGAAAGGAACATTCATGATTTACACGCTCACTGCAAATCCCGCCATTGACTACAACATCGCCTGCGACGGCCTTGCTGCCAACACCGTCACGCGTACCCGCAACGCCGTCTACACGCCCAACGGCAAGGGCCTCAACGTCTCGTTTACGCTCGACCACTACGGTGTCGACACCACGATCCTGGGTTTCTTCGCCGGCTTCTCGGGCGAGTTTATCGTTAAGGGCGCTGAGGCCCTGGGCGTGCCCGTCAAGCCCGTGTGGACCGACGGCATCACGCGCGTCAACGTGTTCCTCAACGCCGGCCCCGACACCGAGTACAACATGGTCAACGCCGGTGCCGCCATCAACGAGGCCAACGAGCATGAGATGTTTGAGCTCATCGATTCGCTCGATGACATGACCTGCCTGGTCATCAGCGGCTCGCTGCCTCCCAACACTTCCGAGGGCTTCCTGGCCGAGGTCCTGCGCCGCGTCAAGGCCAAGGGGGCCGAGTTCGTCCTCGATATCTCGAGCCATCAGCTGGCAGACCTCATTGCCATGGAGCCGCTGCTGATCAAGCCCAATGACGACGAGCTGCTCGACATCTTTGGCATCAAGGTGACCGGTGGCGACGACGAGTCCGTCAAGGGCGCCATGGCCGAGCTGCACGCCAAGGGCGCTAAGAATGTACTGCTGACGCTCGGCGGCGACGGCGCGTACTTCTCCAACGGCGAGCACATTTGGTTTGCCAATCGCACCTTCGACGTCAAGCTGCTGTCGACGGTGTGCGCCGGCGATTCCTCGCTCGCTGCCTTCCTGTCCGTGTGGCACGACGCCCCGGAGCGCGTCGAGGACGCCCTGCGCCTTTCGATGGCTACCGGCGCCAACGTGGTCGAGTGCCCCGGTCTGGGCGATTTTGCCAAGGTGGACGAATATATGAAGCACATTGAGGTTCGCCAGGTCTGCTAGCAGCATCGATTTGTCGTTGCCGAATACCCGCTTTGGATTACCAAGGCGGGTGTTTTTTGCGCGCTGAACGTATGTGGCGTCTGCTGTCTCGATTTATCTAATCGACGACGCGATTGCGTGTGCGTGTTTTCTCGTTTCTTGTTAGACTTCTTGAGAACCATCGTTTTACGCTCACAAGTGCAGGAGGCCATAGGCATGTGCAATGTTTCGCTCAACGGTACTCAACCGTCCGATGCGTCCCTGTGCGTCCTGCGCGCGCTTGAGGCGGCTGGTCTTGAGGCTTGGTACGTGGGCGGTTGGGTGCGCGACGCTCTGATGGGGTGCCCCAGCCACGATGTTGATATGTGCTGTAGCGGCCTGTGGCAGGAGTCCAAAGCGGCGCTCGAGGCCGCCGGCATCGCGGTTGTGGAGTCGGGTATTAAATTTGGCGGAATCACGGCTATTTCCGATGGCGAGCGTATCGAGGTCACCACGTACCGTCTGGATGGCTTTTACACCGATGGCCGTCATCCCCAGAGTGTGGAGCGTGCCTCCTCGCTCGAGGACGATCTGGCGCGCCGCGACTTTACCGTCAACGCCATGGCCTGGCATCCCGAGCGCGGGCTTGTCGACCGCTACGACGGCCAGGGTGACTTGGAGCGCAAGCTGATTCGCGCTGTCGGCGATCCCAAGCGTCGTTTTAACGAGGACGCACTGCGCATGTTGCGTGCGGTGCGCTTTGCCTGCCGCCTGGACTTTATGATTGAGCCCGAGACTAAGCGCGCGCTTGCCGAGTGTGCGCCGCTGCTCGATGCCGTGGCGCGTGAGCGTGTGGGTATTGAGCTCGAGGGCATTCTTTCGACCGGTCATGGGGGAGACGCGATGCTCCGCTATCCCGAGCTCATCTGCGCCGCCGTGCCCGAGTTGGCAGCGGGTCGCGGGTTTGATCAGCGCAGTGTCTATCATGCGTTTAACGTCTACGTGCATATCGCCCGTGTGCTGACGGTGGCGGGGGAGCTCGCGCTGTGTGACGGCGTCGCGCCCTCGTCGAGCCTTATGTGGGCGGCGTTTTTGCACGATGTGTCCAAGCCCGAGTGCTTCACGGTCGATCACGCCGGCAGCGGACATTTCTACGGTCATCCCGAGCTCGGCGCCAAGAAGGCGCGCGCCATTATGGATCGCCTGGCCCTCTCGCACGACTTGGTGCGCGACGTGTGCCTGCTCATCAAATACCATGACAAGCCGCTGCGCCCCGAGCGCTCCTGCCTGCTCAATATGATGCGCGCGCTTTCGGGTGAGGGCGTCGACACGGCCCGCCTGATTGACGAGCTCATGGACCTTAAGCGTGCCGACACACTTGGCAAGGCCCCGTCGTGCTTCTATTATGTTGAGACGATTGAGGAGATGCGCGCGCTGGCGCACGAGCTGCTGAAGGCAGGGGAGCCCTATACGCTCAAGATGCTCGCCATCAACGGCGGCGACCTGATCCGTGCCGGAGTCAAGCCCGGGCCGGAACTGGGTCAGCTTCTCAACTCCGCCCTCGACGCCGTGATCGAAGACGATATTCCCAACGAGCGCGAAGCTCTTTTGGTTCATCTCAACTTGAATTAGCTACCAAGTTTACCTGCGTATTCCATAACCTGCCGACAATTTTTCGGCAATTTGGAATTTCTTCTTGCGCTGACGTTTTTTGTCCCGTAATATATTTCCTCGCAGCACGGCAGTGCAGATGTCATGTGGCCCGTTCGTCTAGCGGTTTAGGACGCCGCCCTCTCAAGGCGGAGATCACCAG